>NZ_JBGLQV010000004.1:0-317942 GCF_041402525.1 Aeromonas sp. S18(2024)
CCAGCTTGAACTCGGCAGTAAATGAGCGACGTAATCTTGTCATTGAACACCTCAGGTCTGGGTGGCGACTGTACCACCTAAAATGGTGTCCGGGATGATTAGACCACTACAGGGGCTGCGCGTTGGTAGAAATGGCGTTCGACCGGTGATGCTCCGCTTTTTCTGATGCAGGGAGTGCCATCCAGCATGTGGATATTGACCTAAGCGCTTCCCATCTTTGCCAGCTCGTGTTGTGTCACCCAGTTCCCCGTTAGCTATGAGTGATCAGTTGCGTGAGGTAGCTATTTACCTCTGTGCGAGTCGTGAAACGGTGCTTGTCGTTTGGGAATCGATCAAACAGCTCGCGATGGAATTGGCGGGAGCTTTTGCCGGCTCGCTGCCCATATTCCGATGCCCACACCAGCAGTTGTTGAAAGTTCTTTTCCGCTGTCACTGCATCCCGTTGCCTGGCGCTTTGTGACCCTCGCGATAGCAGTGAACCACGGCATACAGACCAGTCGAGATCCAGAAAAAGCAGGGTATCGGCGGCATCAAGCAGTTGCTCGGCCAGGGCACCAAATACCCCTTCGACCACCCATGATGGCTCTTGAGCAAGTGTTTGAATGGCATGATCAATCTCATGCTGGGGCCGTTTTTGGTTAAAGCCGCCCGGCTGCCAGACGATGGTATCGAGATTGACCTCGCGGATAGTTAACCCCTCAGCCAATCGAGCTGCCAACCAGCTCTTGCCCGATCCCGAGTTGCCAATAATCAGAATACGTTTCATCTATGAGCGCTCTTTTCTGGAACAGATATCTGGATGCTGGAAAGTTGAGGTGATGACGCGAATGTCCGAATACGTTTCGCTATTCGAACCTACGGGCTATCAAGATTTATTGTCAAATTAGGTATCACCGCACATCTGCGTTATAGATAATTTGATTTTATTCATCAGCCATTAGATGGATTTCTATTGCGCCGATTAGAATTGCTTTTTTGCGTCTGTACTCATCTATAGCATAAATTTTATTTTCTTTATCTTTGGATGGTACAGGTGTTTCTGGTAGCTCCTTAACCAAAGCAATACATTCTTTTGCGACTAAATCCTTATCAGCTAAATCACAGATATTATCCATTAACTTTAATATTTCATTTTGCGCATCATCAATTTTATCGCCAATATCAGTGGCGAGCATAGCTCCTTTTGCTCCACGTTTAATGCTTTCCAACTTATTAAAAACTTTATGAATGGAGCCAATGATTCCAGTTCTAGCCTCCACTCTGATTACATCATGATGTTTTGCCTTAGTTTGATATAAAGATTCCGATATGATGGCATCCGATAGCCATTTTGCATCATAGTACAGAAGTTGAAGGCCCTCTCTGAAGTCTTTATAAGAACTAATACCTTGAAGTAGAAGCATTAGTGTGCCAATTACAGTCACACGAGCTTTTATTGAACCATCTTCAAACTCAACATTGATCTCAAGACCTTCAGATAAAAAGAACTCAGTACGAGTCAAGGAAAACATTCTTAAACTTTCCTTGAATGACTCTAACTGTTCATCGGTTTCCATTCCTCTCGGCTCAACATGAATATAAGCCTGGCTAAGGATGTTTTTGTTTATATAATCTGCCACTATGTGATCTCAATTTTTGTTGATGGTTTAATTTAAAAAATCTATATATAGATTTTTACATCGACTTCAATCGCCCTTGGAAATGGCGGTAAACATCATCGTTATTAAAGCCATCCACATTCTGGCTGGAGAAAATAAGCGGGGTGACTCCTTGTGCCAGTGCCAGTTTCTGCGCTTCGACAACCAGCGTATTGATCAGCACCATGCCGGAGATGGAGGAGAAGGCGCCGGTGACCCGATCATTGACTTCGCACAGGCCATCGCCCGGCGGCACGCAGTTGTCCAGTACCAGATCGGCCAGCTCCATCAGTTTCTGGCCAGAAGGGTGACGACTCGGGTTTTGCGCCGATTGCGCCACTGAGGTAATAGCGATCACCTTGTGGCCGCGCGCTCTGGCAAGCTGGGCCCACTCGATGGGCAGAGCGTTGCGACCCGAATTGGAGATGACCACCATCAGGTCCCCCGGCGCAATCGGCTGCTCCTCCCACAGGATGGCGGCAAGCCCCGGCAGCTTCTCCAGCGCCGAGCTGCGCAGGACACCATCGGCGGTGGTGACGGTGGAGTCGAGCACGGCGTTGATATTGCCAAGGCCACCGGCACGGATAAACCCCTCCAGCCCGACCATATGGGAGTGCCCGGTGCCCAGCATATGGATCATCTTGTTGTGAACGATGGCCTCGCAAACCAGTGGGCCGCCTGCCGGATCCCGGCTTCGTTCTGGCTGACCATGGTAGCGATGCGCGCTTGTAGTTTTTCGACGTACTCAAACATAACGGCGGGATCCTTGTCTATTATCGTTATGGTCAGCTGGTTCTCTTAAATTAATATTTCCGTGAGACGATTTAAGCCTGATGGGAGAGAATCATATTTTATGTACCCATTTTTACTCATTTCTCTGACTAAATTCATGAATACTTTATATTCTGTTTTAGAAATATCGAAACTTGGATCTATAGTTTTCATACTAGAATTTGCGATGGAAACATTTGTAGGTAATTTATCTCTATTAATGTTTTTGATCGCAGCGACAAACAATCGCTCAATTTTATTTTCAATCTTAATAGTGTTTTTAGTTGAAAAATCCTCTAGAAAAATTAGGTTGTCAAAAGATTTAGCAAGAATTGCTCTATCTTTATCCTTACGCTTGCAAATTAACCAAACCTCTTTTCCAAATTTCCTTAGCCTATCACCAATGACAGTGAAATCAGAATCGCTAGTAAGAAAACAATAGCGATCAATTTGTGGGTTTCCTAAATATAATGTTTCAAAAGCATCTAAGCTGATAAAAAGGTCAGCTCTATTTTTCTCTGTTCCTATTTTTGGTGTATCCAAAATCGTAAAGTTATGGTTTATGATTTGTTCTTTTAGCGTCTTTTTTGACGTAGACTGGTTACCATATGCTGATTTTATTGCAAAAATACTATTTAATCCTTCATCTGAACTTAATAAAGAATTCATTAAATCTTCAAGGATAAAGTCGAGAGATGAGACATTTTCCATGTCTATATATACGGCGATATTAAAGTTCTGTTTTTTCACAAAAACGGCCCTGTCTTTAATGAAAAGGAAGAATTAATTTAAACTTATTTAAAATATGTAAAATGTTCATTGCGAACTAAGGTTTATATTCCATGAAGCTCAATAAAACCTTTTTCAATATCATATTTTAAGTGTTTGGTTAAAGAGTATTGAGGATCACTCTTAGAGAAGTTTTCAATAATCATATTTTGATACTCGTCAACAGACATCCCATTGAATATATGTTTGTTGATGTTATAGCCAGAGCAATTATTTCTCCCACTACCTTTTCTATTTGAAGTCCCAACAATGACGATTTTAAAATGAAGATGGTTTTTTAAATCAACATCTTTAATGTTGTTGGTATCTATTTTCATTATGAGCTACCCACCTTTTAATGAAGGTTATATCACTGCTACTTATTTAAATAATTATTTGGTATTTAGGTTTGAATTCATATTGTTTGCTGGAAGCAAAGCCCACGCTACCGCCCGTGGATTACAGCCTCCAGCCTGCTGTGGTCATCCGGCGATGTGGTGGATGGCTAAACGGTTGCACAGATGTGTCTCTGCAAGAATGGTTGCCAAGTGGGTCATATTAACCAAGACGGTGGGGGAGCAAAACAGGGAGTCGATAAAAACCGGCCAGGGATCAATAAATAAGTTATCAGCTGGTGATTATTTGCTCGTTGATGGCTGGCGAGAGTGGTTATCGGTGGAGCTTGATGGGCAAAGCGGTATTTGGTTACCGGCCTTGATGTGAGGGATTTCTTGGCTTCGCCTTGGATGACTGTCGCATCAGGTTGCAATCCTAACTGATCGCCACCGATAGTCAGGCAATAAAAAAGCGCCCGAGGGCGCCTTTTTATTATGAGAGGAGGTTAGCCGATCAGGCTGGCCCACAGGTCATATTCATCGGCTTCGTCGATGCGAACCTTGACCATGTCGCCGGGCTTGAGGCTGGTTTCACCGTTGAGGTAGACCAGACCGTCGATCTCGGGGGCATCGGCGGCGGAGCGGCCGGTGGCACCCTCTTCATCCACTTCGTCGATGATGATGGTCATCTCCTGGCCGACCTTGCGGGCGAGCTTGCGGACGGAGACCTGCTGTTGCAGCTCCATAAAGCGCTGGAAGCGCTCTTCCTGTACCTCTTCGGGCACGGGATCCGGCAGTTCGTTGGCCTTGGCCCCTTCCACCGGGCTGTATTTGAAGCAGCCGACCCGATCCAGCTCCGCCTTGTCGATAAAGTCGAGCAGCATCTGGAAGTCCTCCTCGGTCTCGCCCGGGAAGCCGACGATAAAGGTGGAACGCAGGGTGATCTCGGGGCAGATCTCGCGCCACTTCTGGATCCGCTCCAGGGTGCGCTCGACGGTGCCGGGGCGCTTCATCAGCTTCAGGATGCGCGGGCTGGCGTGCTGCAGCGGGATATCGAGGTAGGGCAATACCTTGCCATCGCGCATCAGGGGGATGACGTCATCCACGTGCGGGTACGGGTAGACGTAGTGCAGGCGCACCCAGATATCGAGCTTGGCCAGCTCTTCGCACAGGGCGACCATGCTGGTCTTGACCGGCATGCCGTCGTAGAAGCCGGTGCGGTGTTTTACGTCCACGCCGTAGGCGGAGGTGTCCTGGGAGATCACCAGGATCTCCTTCACGCCGGCCTCTTTCAGGCGCTTGGCCTCGGCCAGTACCTCGCCGATGGGGCGGCTCACCAGATCCCCGCGCATGGAGGGGATGATGCAGAAGGTGCAGCGGTGGTTGCAGCCTTCGGAAATCTTCAGGTAGGCGTAGTGACGCGGGGTCAGCTTGACGCCGTGGGCCGGCACCAGGCTGGTAAAGGGGTTGTGTTGCGGCTTCTCCACGTATTTGTGAACGTGGCCCAGCACCTCTTCATAGGCGTGGGGACCGGTGATCTCGAGCACCTTGGGGTGGATCTCGCGGATCTGGTTCTCTTTGGCGCCAAGGCAGCCAGTGACGATCACCTTGCCGTTTTCGGCCAGGGCTTCGCCGATGGCTTCCAGGGACTCCTGCACCGCGCTGTCGATAAAGCCGCAGGTGTTGACGACGACCAGCTCGGCATCGTCATAGCTGGGCACCACGTCGTACCCTTCGGTACGCAGCTGGGTCAGGATGCGCTCGGAATCGACCAGGTTTTTGGGGCAACCCAAGCTCACAAAACCAATCCTTGGATGGTGAGACCTAATAATGCTGGAAGTCGCTTGTTGGACAGGTTGGTCGTCCGATGGCTGAACCCGCGTAGTTGCAGGTGTCAGGCTGTCTGAGCTAGGGTCAAAACGGTTGACGGTCATAGAGGATCGCTGGTCACTAATGCAAAAAAAGATTGCGGATTATACCTGATGAGCAGGAAAGAGGAAGAAGTGATGTGTGCATTTTTTAACCTGTGATATTAGATTTCAATGCGCGATATTTTGTGTCTTTTCTTGAGAGGTGATGACGATGCGATCATCAACAACAGTGTCCTCGGTCACGAGTTCTGACTCGAATTCCTCATGCCAGTGTCTACAGCCTACAGCATGAGGGGGAGATCTACACTAAACAGTTAGGCAGTGCCGATTTGATTGCAACCTGCGTCATGGATCGCAGTCTGGTGCTGATCATCCTGCTGGTTGCCGCGAACTTCGCTGCCAGTACCAGGAGTTGCTCGTAAGCAGAGTAACTCTTGACTACACCGATAGGGGCACAGGTAATTGTCGATCTGATAGTCTGTATTGAGCATGGGGTTTGTCAATAAGTAATAAGTCGACGGGGGGGATAGGTAAAAACCAGCATTGTTGGTTGTAATTTAGTCAAGGGAGGTGATTTTTAACTTTTTTTCACATCCCCCCACTTGAAAAATTCTAAAAATTGTCCATTTACTAATAATAAGAGAGGTAATAAAATTTTAGCGTTTCAACATTCCGCTGCTACGCAGCGAAGAGAAACCAGTTTTACTACCCCTCGCAGGCTTTTTATTGAAGAGAAAATATGAAAGTCTCTCTTGTATATTAAAGATTATTATGCATGGGGCATGCAATAAGTACGCTTATCACTGATAAGCAGAAAGCAGAAAGCAGAAATGTGCCGTTCTTCCTTACTTGCCAGTTGGTCAAAGAAGTGACATTCAATATAATTAATTAATATGTTTACGTGGTCACGTTCTTCCTGCTTATTTTGACCAAACTCATCGGCTGACCATCATGTTCTCGGTGCCACACCATCACGGACTTTGGTCAAGTATCTTTTTATCATTGGAGTCTATCGTCATCTACACCGAATATGCGCAACCTTCATTTCGCGCTTGAGCAAGCGTATCTTGAGAAAGAACAAGACATCGCCATGGTGGTGGTATTATTACGGCAGTATGACTGCGAACCCTCGTTTCTCCTTGCTACTTCCTAGCCTGAAATATATAAGTGGAAATTAATAATAGAGAGTATGGATAGTTTATTTCTGATGAGGTGATTATTTTTTGATGGGGGTTGATATCTAGTGTTTTTGGATATAACCTTCCATTTAAATGTTTGCTAGTGGTTATATACCGTGTGTCGGCAATAGTGTTTGTGTTCAGAAAATGAACGGCGCTAAGTGATTGTGTCGTAGCTGGGTATCTGGTCTAGACATGTCTGCTTTAATTTAATTCAACTGTACCGGTGGCGTACAAGTATAGTTGTGTATCTAGCATATATAGCCTCGTCATAGAATCAATTTTTGGAGATGTTATGGATTTAAGGTCGTCTGCACCAACACTATATCTGTATAGTCGTGTAAGTACGGATAAGCAGGCCGCCGGTAATAAAACTGGCGTACAACGTCAGACTGAGGGGGCTTTGGTTGATGCAACAAAGTTAAAATATAGTAACATGCCCGTTATCTATATGTCAGATAACGGAATGTCAGCCAGTAAGGGGGAAAACATTGAACATGGATGTCTGGGGAGGTTTATTGAACTAAGTCGTTCAGGTCATATTGCACCCGGCTCTGTATTGGCCATGGAAAACATCGATCGTTTCTCTCGCTTAGCGTTAACAAGAGCCAGTGAGTTCTTAACCTGTATTCTCGCAGCCAATATTGTTGTTTATACATGGATTGATGGGGCAGTATATCAAAAAGATAATCTTGCATCCGCGATTTTGTCACTAGTTAAACTTGAAAGCAGCAATGATTATACAAATAAACTTTCTGCTCGGGTTACTGGTGCAGCTCGTGTTGCATTAAAGCGTCATCAAAATGGTGAGTGCGATGCAGATGGTTATCCAGCTGCAATTAATGGCTTCGGTAAAAATAAATTTTGGGTTGATACGACAACTGGGTTTGTACGCCCTCATCCATATTATTTCTCTATAGTTAAAGAAATGATTATGATGATTCGAGAAGGGAGGGGGCATATAGCAATTAAAAAGCATTTAGATGAAAGCTATACCCCCCCTACAATAGCTCAAAATTCTAATAAAGAGGGGTGGGGAATAAATCTTATTAAAAAGATTATAAGTGATCGTGCAGTTTTAGGCGAAAAAATAATTCATATTGATGGTCGCGAGCATCTGTTGGTAAATTATTATCCCGCTGTTTGCACTGAGGCTGAATTTGCACAAGCTAAGCGAGTGCGTAGTGAAAAAAAACAGTTTACTAGTAAGATGAAAAACGCTGCGGGCATTGTTACTGGAATGCGTATAGCCACTTGTGGGGACTGTGGCAGTTCACTACAGGTCTACCGTAGTAAAGCCGGAAAAAAAGATGAAAAGCTCCGTTATAAATGCAGCGGAAGGTCAGACACTTCGGTGAAAAGCTGCACAGCTGCAACATTTGATAATAGATATTTTGAGTATGCACTAATGTTGCTGATTGGCAGCGTGATACTTCAGCCTAAAAAAAATACAAATGAGAATAAAGTTGCTTCGATTAAAAATAAAATAGAATCGATAAGTTCAAAAATAGAAATCATGATTCAATCTGTGGGAGCTACCACAGAGGGAGATATACATATTCTGTTGACTGAACGACTAGATAAATTATCTAGGGAACGTAAACAGTTAAATGAAGAATTGACCATTGAGATTAGTCATGCGGAGGCTTCTATTAACCCAGATATATATATGCTGATACCACCAAACTACATTGACTACAATCAGGCTGATATAAGGAACGAGGTAAGGGATATAATATATAAGACAGTAAAATCAATAAAGGTGCATTCTGTTACTGGCTGTTTCTATATTCAGGTTGAGTTGTTTGGTGGAATGAGTACCGATGGTATTGTTATTGACAATAAGTATATCTCCGACTTCGGTTTTGATATGCACCATCAGCAGGAGAACGAGGAAGCATTCCTGGCTTACAATAAATTTGTCAATAACTTCGAGTGTATCGATAAAGATGGAAAGTTAATTAGAATGTTAGACTTGGTGAATGGCACTGATTTTATAATTTCTGATGAACTATATCTCAATCAAAGAGTAAAGGTTTTAAAGGAGAAGCCTATGACTGAGGAAATGCGTACTGCTATTGAAAAATTTGAAACTTGGGTTCCTAAAATCCAGTAATTAATATGCCGGTTAGTGATAAGGCTTTTTGCCATTGCTAATGGTTGATATGTAAAACCACTAAATTATTCTGCTAAGATAAATAATGCTGTATATTCACGGCATGATGTGTAGCATCATGCATATGAATGAGCAAAAAAAATGAAATTTTGTGGTGGCCCCATGCAGCGCAAGCTGCAAGACTGATAGAATCCACCAAAATGGAAATGAGATTCAACTAAACCACCAATTTCTCTACATATTTTTTGATACCCAACCTAGTATTTTCTAATGCTTGCTGTAGCGCCACCCAGCAGCAATAAATCCAGTTTTTCATTAGCTCCGGCCTGTTATTTTAACCTCGCAGTTCCTTTCCAGCAGGCATACTTGCGGGAACGAACTCTAGGTGTTTCAATTCTCTCTAGAAAACGTTGTATTTTTCTTTAAAAATAGCATCTTAGACTATGAGTGTCTTGTAGCTTGCTCGATGACTACCATATGAATTTACCCTATAGCTGCTTCCAACATTTTTTGAGCTGTGCATAGCAAGGTAAATATGGGAAATGGTTAAAATTACCTTCCCCTAGTGCATCTTAATAGTTAGGAATTTAAAATTTCAGATACCACTGTATCTTTCAAATTAGTATATGCTTCAATGCTTCACAGCGACCATTCTCACAGTAGCCCCACCAGTCAGTCTTTTGACCAATGATCGCTACTATGGATGTGCTGTTTTTAGGTAAGCCTTTACGCCAACTAGATACGTCAGTGGCAGAGGGCAAAGGATTCGATTCAGGATGGGTATGCCACTCACCTATGTAAGTAAGATAGCCTCCTGATGTGTGCCAAAGTTGATCAACCATAACTTGATGGTGTTGTTTTTTACGTACAAAACCAAAACGCGATGCTTGGTCGTAGGGACTAGGTTCTGTAACGTGAGTTATTATTATATGAGGTGGCCGAATTTCTCCAATAAATACACCTCCTTGCTCAGGTTGACTGTGATGTAACTGCCGATATCGATTTAAAATATGAAGTACCGCAGTCTCAACGATTATTAGTCCACCAGCTCTATTACTCAAGGTCAGCTCAGCCTTGACGTCAGGAACAAACACTACATTCTCCAAATTTTTTCAGCTTTCTACGCTTATGATGAATTACATTACCTGTCGAGTGTTGAGCATAGGTCCAGGGAAGCTTATCCTGAAGAGTATTCAGCACGGCCTCTTGAATTAGTGCGGCAGTAATTGTGCTGACGCTAGCATCATAGGGTGTAAAAATGCTGCCGCAGGAAACTCGATGAGGAGCTACAGGTCTATCGACCTCCTTGAGGATCTCGAGACGCTTGGCACATTCATAACAGGCTTTTCCATCGTCGATCATAACAACAGACGCTTGACCATAAGCATCATTGTAGCCGTGGATGATGAAGGGAGGACGTTGGGTAGAAGCTCGAGCCAAGTAACTGAGCATTTTACCTGTTGGGGCGTGACCAGTAGCATCGATCACAATATCATAGCCACGAATATTATCTTCATTCATTTCAAAACGATAAGGTTTGACATCTATTCTTGGATTGCCCAAAGAGTCACGCTTTATTAGCTTACTTAGGGCCTCAGCTTTATTCCAACCGATATAAGTGGCTGGGAGAGCATGCCGACTCAGATTGCCTGGAGACAGAATGTCACTGTCACAGAGAACTAGCCGACCGGTATTGCCACGCCCTGCTCCTACCTTGGCAAGCAGCTGAGCAGCAAAGCCACCAATGGTGCCGCAGCCAATTATCAAGATTTGCTTGTTCTCAAGATCAAGGAAAACAGGTCTGTTGCGCCGTTGAAGCTCTTGGTCGCTTATCGAGCTCACATTTAAGCGAGAGAATGCGGTCGTTGCGGATTTTGATCTGAGCATAGGAAGGGTAGAGCCGAGCTTTAGTTTGTGTTTACCTCCCCTAGATTTAGCTCGTTCCGTTGTACGGTGTTTCAGGATCGTCTGGGTGGCTTTACTGAAGCAGACTTCAAAGCCAATGATGCCTTCGTTCGAAATATCGAACAACACCATTTGCCTGCCCTTGGTGAGCCTGGTGAGTATTCCATTGGCCAGTGAGTCATGAGCAGGGAGGTCAGCAGATTTTAACCAATCAAAGACTTCCCTGAGTGATTGAGGCGGCCATTTACTTGGTGCTATCGCAGTGTTGTTAACTCTGACAACGGTCACGTCGCCATCAATGCCCACAGCCGGTTTTTCTCCTCGTAACCTAAACCAGTCATCCCTTTGCCCAGCGTTGTGGAAGACAACATATTCTTTGTCTGTTTGTCCATCTGCTGAGGTTGCCACTTTCAGCGACTTGTATGAGAATTTTGTACCTGACAGCTTGCCTGCATCACCATAAATGTAAGCATCCACGACCCCATTCCAGTAGTTCACAAACTCGGTTTGAAATTCCTCTTGCCGTTGATGGCCAGCTGTTACGGCATTGTCCAATGCTTGCTGGATCAGGCTGTTTAACATGGTAATTACAGCAGGTGGGTGTTGGGGATCCCAATCGGCAGTGTCCTGGTTCACCAAACATAATCTTTGGAAACTGCTTATGTGAGGTAAGGCCATACCGATTAAGTTGGCAGGGCGACTGATAACGTAAGTTTCCGGCAAGCGACTAAGATCTTCTCTTGGCCTAACTACAGCAATAATGAATTCACCTGCCTGTGTTTGGTAGGCTTTTATATAGGCTGGACACTCTCTCGGTAGAGAAATTGGTAGGCCGGTGATGTTGCGACTCTCGACATATCGAAAGCCGCTATGTAATAACAAGTTATGGATAGTCACTATCAACCACTCGTCATTGAATCGGTCATTTGGCTTTGTCGTTGAGGTTGTCGTTGTTGTTGGTATGCAGGTATGGCAACCCAAGGCTTGATAAGCTCTTCGTTTACAACACTGTCACCAAAAAGTCCATTTAGAGTTTTCAGTACTTCGTTCTTTGTTGAGAGCCTATTCAGTGCTCGATTAAGTTCTTCGTGCAGAGTCTCTGCTTTCGAGATAATGCTCTGAACCGTATTATCATCCATCTTTTCCTTGGGAAACAACAAGCGACCTTCATCTGAGGCATCTGGACTTTCCACTCCATCCCTTAACTTGGTGGCCAACTGTTCTGTTACTTTTAACAAAAGTTCACCATGATCTTTTGTGTCAGGCATAGGTGTATTATCAAAGGTGTCAACGACGCATTTCATAAGAGCTATGGAGGATAATTCAGGAGATTTCCACTGCACATCTCGCCAAGCCTTCAGGTATCGACAGACCTGCCGCATAGGGTCACCATGTCGCGCTACTGCGCTCCTGAACCAACGCGCAACGATTTCTGGATCTGACTTAATCCACTTATCCTTTCCTCTGACAGCCAAGTAAACACAATTTTCATCAAGCTTTCGAGTGGCTGACTTACTGAGAACACTTTCATTCAGTGAATCCATCCCTGCGACAGAGTTCAATGCCACTTCTCGAGTTTCAAACTGATCTCTTGGGATTGCATACATGGGCACATCTACATGCACATTTCTATCTTCGATGACAATACGTCCACAAGTAGGCTTCTTTAATGCTTTCCAGTTGTAGTTTTCTTCTGCCAAAGATGCTAGCGATGCATCTACAAGTAGGAGAAGAAGCTCATGGCCGACTAACGGTTGCTCTTTGAACATATCCATAGGCATGTATGTACCATCATCAATGTCCATCTGTTGTGGCGGTTTATGATATGGCTTGTTCAGTGTTTTGTACTTGTAACTTCCTTGAACCCAAAATCTTGGCTCTGTATTCAAGAAGGCTCCGCGTGCGTCATCACTCATATCCAAGAGCAGTTTCACAACTCGCTGGACATCTGCATTGTCAAGATAGCGCAGGTTGGTTTTCCTAATTGCACTTTCTACGAGTTGGATATTCGTTGAGCTCCGAGAACGGCTGGCCAGCATTTTGACGACATCTTTTGCTTCTGTGAATACACCCTTTGTCCGAATTCTGATCGTGTCCTTAAGTTTCTCGAGAGAAGCCTTGTCGGTGCTGGTAGGCTCCAGTCTTTTCATGAGACCGTCATTGGTATTGGTAAGATATAGATGTGCTGACCATTTCATTCTGACGCTTCCTTACGGTCGGTGGGGTGAATGAAGGCTGGAGCCTCCGTGCTAAAGAAAGTCTCGATAAGTGCTTTTTTGCCAGTAGCTGTGGTTGCTACAGATTTTCCCCACGCGACAAGTGCTTTCAGTGACTCTTCGCTCGCATTGTCTAACGAGATGACTCGAGCCTGTTGATCAGGCACGGTTTCATCAAGCGAGAAATAGCAAGGGGGCATGCCTTCTCGATTTAGTGCCTTACCGGCCATGAACCCGTGCATTTTCTGCGAGGAGGACATGACTGTCTCAATGAGTGCCTTTCCACCGCCCCAAAGGCCAAAGTACCCAGGGAACCACCTAGAGATGTTATTGGGATTGATACAAAAATCGTTGGAGAGGGTTCCAATATTAAGAATTTTGATATCGTTTGCTGTTATACCCTTAAACTCCTCATCATCCAGATAATTCAGCGCTTCATGATAGGCGACGAATGATGGATTGTTTGCTAGTAAGCCTCCATCGGCAAAATACGCACTCTGCCACTCGATATAGTGAGGTAGGAAGTAGGTGGGGGCAGCAGATGTAGCCATGGCTACATCAACCAAGGTGAATTGATCATCTCGGGTGAACAGGGAGTTATGACAGGTTTTGATGAACAAAGGGCGACCTGTGCTCAGGTTGACCGTTGGGATGAGCAGGCGTCGTTTTAGCGATCTGACCGTCTTGCCGGTTCCCACGATCTCAGTCACTGCTTTTTCCAGGTTGTTAGCCTTATAGAGGGGGCTCAGCAACAGCTTACCTAGCTGGTATATGTTTCGAACACAATTGGGCACCCAACTCTGGCGAGGGAAAATATCTGGAGCTGCTTTGTGAAACTTGCCCTGCAAGTCTCTAGCTTTCTGACCATCAGCCAAAGCAATGGCAATTATTCCGCCGATGGAAGCCCCGGTGATCATGTCGAAGTAATTACCGATGGCCAAATCAGGATTGTTGTTGCGCTCAGCCAGAACCCGTTCTAGTTCCGCTAAAATGGTAATTGAGAAGAGACCACGCACCCCTCCACCGTTCAAAGACAGGATTTTGAATTGCTTGTTAGAGTCGTTCATGGAGCCTCCATTAGAACCGTACACAATATGCGGGGATTCTGTGCTCACTTCAATGGGGAGCGTAAAAAGAACACTGTAACGGCTACTCTACGGCGCTGTTGCCAAAATGAACTGTTCTGATAACAGCTAACCCTGCTCCAAGTTACTGTTACTCTTTGGTCTTTTCTCCACGGGTCACCTGCCTTGGTAGAACCACTCACTGTGCAGTATGAGCGGGCACAGGCCAACATATATCGGCGATGAATGAGGCTAGAAAAGCTTATGAAATGCGTATTGCACGTCATTCCAGATATGTAGTTATGTTGAAGCTCTGCGGGCTAGAGCTGCATCCTCATTACTTGCTCTGATAGTGTGCTGCATGTGTTATATTCAGCTCAAATGTTGAGCCGAATGATGGGATAGGTCGGCTCATTATTGAGACCCTAGCACGTTGGATGAGGAAATAATGGAACCATTTTGGATTTGGCAACAAGCCGACTGGCCCCATTTTCGTTGGCAGGATAGCGAGATATTGCCCAGATTACGGCAGGTGCAACGCAGGCAGGGAATTCTAATCGGTAGTCATTCCAGGTTGGGGAACCCCGACCAAACGTTGGACACGTTATTGGCTAACATCATCGCCTCGTCCGCTATCGAAGGCGAACGCCTCAATGCACAATCCGTGCGTTCATCCCTGGCTAGGCGGTTAGGGAGCCCACAAACTCAGTCCTATCCAGTATCAGAGCGCTCAGAGGGGCTCGCGGCCATGATGCTGGATGCCATCGACAACCATGAACAACCACTGACAATTGAACGACTTTACCAATGGCATCGTTGGCTGTTCCCCGCCAACGAATGGTCGGTGCAGCCAGTGAACGTAGGGCAGTTGCGAGGAGATGAGCCGATGCAGGTTGTCTCTGGGCGTGTTGATCGCCCCACCGTGCATTTTGAGGCACCGCCCAGAGCAACTCTGGACGATCAACTGGCCGAGTTCATCCCCTGGTTTAACCAGACTCGGCATGACCCCACGATGGATCCGCTTCTTCGTGCCGCAATCATCCATTTCTGGTTCGTGACCCTGCATCCCGTTGATGATGGCAATGGGCGGCTCACGCGGGCACTGACCGATCTCGCGCTGTCACAGGCTGACAGCCACAGCATCCGGCTGTATGCCATGTCAGTTGCCATTCTAGAGCTGCGGGGTGACTACTATCGAGCGCTTGAGTCAGCGCAGAGGGGCTCGCTAGATATTACCTCCTGGATCTGTTGGTTCCTCGACACACTGGATTACTCCATAGAGTTGGCATTACAGGTTATTGATCGTTCTCTTGCCAAAAAACATTTCTGGTTGCAGCACTGTCATGATGGTCTGAGTCCAGAGCAAACCAAGGTTATTAACCGTTTATTGGATGGCGGCCAACAAGGTTTTGAAAATGGCATCAACGCCAGCCAATATCAAAAAGTCGCCGGAGTCAGCAAGGCGACGGCTACACGCCATCTGGCCGAATTGGTGGGTAGGGGGTGCATTGAGAAATTACCTGGTGGCGGACGCAATACACGCTATCAGATCCGCTTGCACACCGAGGGAGTTTGAAAAAGCATCGCCATGGGGCGTTAATTTCATCTGGTAGATGAGAGCTGCGATTGGTGTACAAATGATGCTATTTAGTTAAATGTTGACGCCATGATGTGTGCCGTCAGGCATATGAACGAATAGACTTAACCGACAGTCATGGCTCTCAACTAATCTTTTGAGTGATAACAAACTATCGAGAACATCGGGATCTATTGCAGGAACATCACCAGGCCCGAGATTTGAAAGCAGTTTGGTCACACTGAGACGTACCAGTTGCTCTTCGGCAAGAGCCTTGGCTCTCTGGACAACCTCGGGTGATTCGGATGAAATCATATCCTCCAATGTCCTCCCCATACGGTGCTCCTACTACAGATAGAATTAAAGGCCCACGCCGAGCTGGCATGGGCTCTCAGCACTAGATCAAAAACTCTTCCAATGCACGACCATTAGCCACTGCTTCTGCGATGGTCTTGGGCATGCGACCTTGGCCAGTCCAGGTTTTCTCCTGACCGCCTTCGGTGTACTTGTATTTTGCAGGACGAGGTGCGCGTTTCGCTTTAGCTGAACCGTCAGCCTTCGCCGGAGCGGCAGTACCAACAAGCTCACTCGGATCGATGCCAGCGTCTTTCAGCATCGCGGTAAACTCAGCCAATTTTTGCAGGCGCTCGGCAGATTCCTCTCTCAATTTGGTTTCTTGCTGCTCACGCTCAGCAAAAACCTCATCAAATTTTTCTTTAACTTCGACCAGTTGCTCAAATGACAACTCACGCAATGCAGCTCGCAGACTACGGATATTCAACAAGGTTTTCAAAAAATCGTTCATTTTTATCCTCATGTATCACATTTTTATATCAGTGAAATTATCTCTCAACCCCAGTATTAGCACCACTGTTTTTGGCACCAAGACGATTATAGAAATAGCATTATTCAAAAAGACGTGAGCGAAATCGCGTTTGGAGTCGCTTGGTGACCAAGCTCCAATCTTATATGAAACTATGTAGCCAAAAATTAAATCTAGGTGGTAGTGAGCGTTGAGACCACCTCACCAGATGAGCCGATGAACGATCTTGATCGGCTCACGAAATGAGCCGATAGGACAATATCATTGGCTCACAGAATGAGTCGATGATAAGAAATTTTAGATTTGCCCCTTGAGGATCCAGACACTTCGCCCCTCTTAACTTAAGAGGTAGTCTTGGATGGTAATCCCCCCATTTTTTGGAGCACTCAAAAGTAGAGGTCATGCGGCCTGTGCCAAGCGCTGTTTCGGCGTGTAGCCGCCCAGCGCCATATTGGGCCGCTCATGGTTATAAACCCACAGCCAGTTCGTGGCAAATTCCTGTAACTCATTCAGTGACTCAAACAGGTAATGGCCCAACCAGTCGTAACGCACAGTGCGGTTAAATCGCTCTATGTAGGCATTCTGCTGCGGGTTGCCTGGCTGGATATACCTCAGCGCAATCCTCTTCTGCTGCGCCCATTGCTTGAGCTCTTCGCTGATGTATTCCGGACCATTATCACAGCGGATTGCGGCTGGTTTGCCCCGCCACTCGATGACCTGCTCCAGCACCCGTTTGACTCGCGAGGCAGGCAAGGAAAAATCCACCTCGATGCACAGTGCTTCGCGATTGAAGTCATCGATCACATTAAACAACCGCACCGAACGACCATCGCTGAGCTGGTCATGCATAAAGTCCATCGACCAACAGTGATTCGGTTGGTCAGGGACTGCCAACGGCTCCGGCTTGGCCCGCACTAGCCGCTTCTTGGGTTTTATCCGCAGATTGAGCTCTAGCGCCCGATAGATCCGGTAGACCCGCTTGTGGTTCCAGCCAAAGCCTTTGACGTTACGCAGGTACAGGAAGCACAGTCCGAAACCCCAGTTGCGCTGGTTGGCGGTGAGGCGCAGCAGCCAGTCGGCAATCTCCTGGTTTTCATCAGCCAGCACGGGCTGATAACGGTAGCAACCCTCGCTCACCTTGAACACCTGGCAAGCCAGACGGATAGAAATGGCGTAATGAGCCACAGCCTTGGTCGCCATCTCCCTGCGGGCAGATGGCGTCACCACTTTTTTGCCATCGCCTCGGAGATGATCTCAGCCTTTAGGCGCTCCTCGGCATACATCTTCTTAAGGCGACGATTTTCCTCTTCCAGCTCTTTGAGGCGCGCCATGAGAGAGGCATCCATGCCACCGAATTTGGAGCGCCACTTGTAGAAGGTGGCGGAGCTGATGCCATGCTCACGGCAGAGCTCAGGGACGGGTGAACCAGACTCGGCCTGCTTGAGGATGGCGATGATCTGTGCATCGCTAAAGCGTGATGTTTTCATGTAGAACCTCCTGCGTTCAAGATACGAGAAAATTCTACTTATGAGCACCTCAGTTTTTCGGGGGGATTACCGGATGACTAGGCCACTACACATCAATGTCTCCAGAAAGCAAAAAACCCCGCAACGAGGCAGGGTTTCAGCATTTTTTTCAACTTCGCACTCAGGGTAGCGACTCTCCCTTGTTTCAACTTCGCACTTAGGGTAGCGACTCTCCCTATGTCTTGATTTTATGAGAAGGTGAAGCCGCTAGTCAACATTATTACTGGCATAACCAGCATTGAGCACTCATTTGATATGTTATTTTTGGATGTCTTTGCACTCAAATTTTGGAGGTGTTTTCCAACCTGTAACGCGCCCGCTGCGTTTGTTGACCCTTCGGTATTCATTCCCCAACAGGATTTCCCATTCAGAGCCGTTCTCCGATAGAACCTGAAAAGTAGTCCCCAGCTCAATGCCTAAACCTGGTTCAGTACAGACCAACTCGGTCATCAGCCCTCCTCAATGTAGGGGCATTTGGTTGTTAATTTTCCACTCAAAACGACAGTTTGGGGTAGGATAGCTCATGAGAGGTCGTGTTTGTACAATGAGGAGTGCTACATGATGCCCTATGCAACCTATCATCCTAGTAGTGACGCAGTTACTCCGAACCGTCTCCTAGAAGGTCTTGGTATTCCTCGTGACCCACTAGGAGCACATCAATGGATCGTGGCTGGCGTAGCACCGGACATACTCTATCGGCTCGCTGAATTGATGAAGACTGATGTGGGGATGGTTTGCCAGTGGGCTGGTATTAGCCGGAGTACACTGGCCCGCAAGCTGCGGATTACAGCCCCCCTATCAATATCTCAGGGTGCCAGGGTATACGGAGTTGCACAGGCCCTCGATGCGGTTCTCGCCTTTCACAGGGACGATACCGTCAAGACACTGTCGTGGTTAAACCGCACCGCCTGGGGCCTAGGTGGCGTAGCCCCAGTTAAGTTGTTGGCTACACCAATGGGGGTTCAGGCTGTTGTGAATTTGGTGGGACGGATTCAGCATGGGGTGTGCAACTAAATCGAGGGTTGTGGTAGGCGAACCCCCACAGAATGCTTCAAAAACAACCAATCTCATCATTTTTTGAAATTTATTTCATTTACCCCACTTGAAAAATTCGGAAAACTGTCCATTTACTAATTATGAGAGCTATAAATTAATTTTTCCATTTCAACATTCCGCTGCGACGCAGCGAAGAGAAACCAGGTTTTACTTTCCCACCTTGTTTTCTCTTCCAAGTTAAATATAAACATGGAATGTAGAAATTAAATCCATCTTCATAAAAATCAATACTCCTTGAGAAGACCATCAAGCAATGAATACACTCTAGAAAAGTAGAAATAGTACACGCTTGATGAAAGCAATAAATATCTGGTTGCATTCTCCGCCAAGGGCGGAATTATAAATATGCATTTTCAGAAATAAACTTTCTACCAAGAGCGGTTAGTTATACCTGACAGAACGATAATTATCGAAAACGCCATGCACACCCATAAGAATTCCATTGTGGTGGTACTGTTGGGCTTTCATGCACTATGCCGCCCGAAACTCAAGGGGCTGGAATGTGACTGGGTGATGGTCAGCAAGTGACGAGCCCAAACGCCCGCATGCACAAGCCAAATAGGTCTTGAGCTGGTATCAGGGTTGAAGCAATACTGCTGCAAGGGGATGTGGTGCCAGTGGTTTGCCAGCATGCGGTAGAGGTGGGTTGCAACCTTATAGTGATGGGGGCTTACGGTCACTCACGGATCAGGCAGTTCATTGTGGGAAGCACGACAGCGGGGATACTGAAAACGACCAAAGCCTCTCTGCTGTTGCTGAGGTAATTTAGTAGCAGGGGCGGGATAACCTGCCCCTGCGTGTATCAGAACCAGCTTTGCACCGCCTCTCTGGCAGGTATCCCACCGGCATGTACTACCTTGTCATCGATGACGACTGCTGGCGTAGACATCACCTTGTACTTCATTATCTCGGGCAATGACTCCACCTTCTCAAGCTGAATTGACACACCAAGCTCATCCACCACCTGCTGGATAAGTTGAACAGTGTTCTTGCAGTTGGCGCAGCCGATGCCGAGCACTTTTACATTTTTCATCTCATATTCCTCATCAAGAAATTAACGGCGATACGAAGTTAAACACCCACCCAACCAACGTGAAGGAAACCAGTAGCACCAGCAGCAAGGTGCCCAGTAACTGCCACTTCATCACTTGTTTGAGCAGAATAAATTCAGGAAAACTGGCCGCTACTGTGCTCATACAAAATGCCAGTGTCGTCCCAATCGGCAGCCCATTGACAATCAAGCTCTCCATCACCGGGATCACTGCGGTGGCGTTGGAGTAGAGGGGAATGCCGATGAGAACCGCCACAGGCACTGACCACCATTGGCCTGCTCCAAGATGTGAGGCAATCCAGCCATCAGGCACAAAGCCATGAAGCGCGGCACCAAGCCCCACACCGACAATGACCCAGATCCATACCCGTTTGAAGATGGTGAGGGTTTCATCTTTAGCAAAGGCATGACGCTTGGCCAGCGAGAGGTTCGGGGCATCGGTATGCTGCTGGACGATATCACCTTGCTGATGCTGCCCCTGCTTGAGGGCCTCAGCGGCAAAATCAGCCAGCCAACGCTCGGCCTTTATCTTGTCCAAAAACGCCCCACCCAGCATGCCAACCGCCATGCCAACTACCACGTAAATCAGGGTGAACTTCCAGCCCAGCAGACTGACCAGCAACAAGACGGCCACTTCGTTGATGAGCGGTGAGGTGATGAGAAAGGCCATGGTAATCCCTAGCGGGATACCGGCTGAGGTGAAGCCGAGGAACACAGGGATACTCGAACAGGAGCAGAAGGGAGTAATGGCACCAAAGCCGGAGCCAAGAAGATAGCCCAACCCTCTGTGCTTGCCCGCCAAATAATCCCTCACCCGTTCAACATTCAGGGAGGCCCGCAACATGGCCACGATGTAAATCATGACCAGCAGCAGGGCAAAGATCTTGCTCACATCCTCCACGAAGAAATGCAGCGCATCCCCCAGCTTGGTTTGCGGGCTCAGGCCCAATTGCTCGTAGACCAGCCAGCTGGCTAGGTCGGTGAAAATCTGAAACATAATGACTCCATCAACATCGGTGTTATCCAGAAGACGTGGCATGTCCGCAAAAGATGCTCATATCTTTTGTTTTTTGCTAACGCCGCGAGCTCATGGTTCGCCCCCAGCCCCTTCATCAATCACTGAATACCAATGAATCAAGGACGCCTTGCCCGCTATGAACGCCCCCTTCTGTCGATCCGGCTGATTTGCTACGGATCAGGTATCCAGCAAAGCTCTGCTCGGCGCAACCAGGATTGCCATCTATCTGAACGGTGAACATGCCTAGTTCACTGATCAAGTCCGTCACCCGATGCAGCTCTCCTTTGCGTACTATCCAGGCTGACATCGGTCTGGGAACGGGATGTAATCGGCCCATTAGTGACCAAGCCTGATATTGCTGGGGCTCCAGTGTTTCTAATTTTGCCAGGATGTCTGCCCCAAACAGACAATGCCCACCTCCTTCTCCTTGGTTTTTAAGTACCCAACTATTGGAGGGCGCAGCTTTTACAAAGTGGAGGCTATCAGGGGTCACAGGATGCATTTCACCCAACACGCCTCTTACCGTGTCAGCCTCTTGCGGGGTCAAGCCAAATGCAGCGAATCCCTCTTCTCCCAAACGTGACAGCAGCATTTGTACTCGCTTGCTGGTCGCCAATTGCTGGGCGACCGTGGCATTGACGGCGACTCTATGTCGCTCAATCACCACACGGGTCGCCATCAGCGCCTGGCAACATCTCTGCTCTTTGAGGTCTGTCGCCTCATAATCTGAATATTGGTATCCGGCCCGCAGGTAGACGGTATCGAGGGAGCCGACACCATCGAGGAGCAGTCTGTTGTTAGCGCCCGTGCTCAGTTGATTATGAAGTTCACGAAAGGTTCTGCGCTGCGTCTCAATCCCTTTGCGCTGGAGTGCCAGCTCAAGCAGGTGTTGATCAAACACATTGTTTTCATGTTCCTGCACAATCATCAGAAACCTTGCCGGGCCGGGGTCGCCAAACTCACGCTTGATCTTGAAGGTGGCCTCGGCAATGCCTGCTGACAATCCTTCAATGGCATGATTACTGACAAGTTCACCCATTGCCTGATGCGGCTCTTGCATGTACGCAGCAGGCCATTGCCGTTGCAGATAGCGGTGCAGTTCATGTATCCGCTGACCAAATGGCCCCATACCTGCGGCGATACCATTGAACTCGATCAGCTTGTGGCCATCGCGCTGGTCGTCCATAAAGTCGCTGCGCATGATGAGTAATGGCAGCCGGGGTGGCTTGGTGGCTGATGAGTGTATCTGTTGGTGCATGCTGAGCAGGGCTGAAAAGAAGGGATCGCCCGCCGTAATGGGATGAATGGCATCATGTAAAAAGCCATGATCCTCTGAGACGGCATAAATCAGTTTGCTTAAGGTCTGTGCCGCACTTTTCAAATGCTGGTAGTCCCGTTGGCTGATCGGTGTCGGCGCCAGGGTAAATGGGGTATGCACAGCAGAATACAGCGATTCTTTAAAGGCTACACCGTGGGTTAATGCCCACTCGACTGCATCATCTTTGGCTTTCTGGATGTCGAAAGAACTCATCATACGATCCTGATTATTGACTCACGAACCTCAAGGCGTGGTTGCCCAGCCCTCATATCGAACAGCGATCTTCATATCCTCATCAGACGAGCGCAGCACGTCACGAGGAAGACGCGCAAGCAGCGAAAAGGATGCACTTCAATTTTCTGAACCACGTCAACCTGACCCAGGCATTGTCATATTCTCGTCATACTCCCCGGCGATGATTAATAAGAATTAATCGATCAACATGGATAGATGAACATGAAAAAAATCGTCGCTTCCGCCGCCCTGCTGGGCTTTAGTCTGCTTAGCACCGCCGCCTTTGCGAGCGAATTCAACCTGCCCGGTTTTGTGACCGAAGTGGAAGATGGGCGGCTATGGGTCTTTAAAGAAGGTTCGCCAGAGCTGGAAGAGTTCAAGCAACATGGCGAACCGGCAAAACAGTTCAGTAATATCGGGGCGGGCCCCAATGGCATGACCATTAAAGCAGCCAACCAAGAAACCTTGGATGAGTACCTGGCCGAAGCCAAGAAAAAATAAAGAAAAGGCCAAGGTGAAAACCTTGGCCTTTTTGCTGAGTATGGGTCATAGCTTACTTTGCAGCCGGGGTGAAGCAACACACCCGACCCGTCTCATCCAGCCTGACCTGACAGTCCAGAGAGAGCTGCTGACGCAAGCGTTGCCTAGCTCGCAATAAACGCGACTTGGTGGCGGTGAGGGTCAGACCGTATTGGGCGGCATAATCCGCCTGCTTCATGCCATCCAAATCACAGTGTCTGAGAATATCCCGGTCAGCTTGAGCTAGCTTCTCCAGCACTCTGGGCAAACAGCCCGCCAAGGAGTCGACCGCATCGAGCTCACCCTGCTGCATGGCCAACTCGTCAGATAGTGGCAGCAACGGGCGTTGCCTGCGGCTTTTATCAATCACCAGATGTCTGGCGACTTCAAACAGCCAAGCCCTGGTATTCTCAATGGCACAGAACTTACCCTGCTGACGGATCGCCCGTAAGAAGGTCTCTTGTAGCAGATCATCTGCATCCATCGGGTTGCCAGACTGCTTGATTAGCCACCCATAGACCTCATGTTCATGCTGCTGCCATGCAGTCATCAAGCAAGGTGGCGCCCCCGTGGATTCGGTCACTTGATGCGTTTTCCTTGTGCATCCACCACATGTTCCCCATCTTCCTTGGTGAAGGCGCCTTGCTGAGGATCCGGCAGAATATCCAACACCACTTCTGACGGACGGCACAGCTTGGTGCCAAGCGGGGTTACCACGATGGGACGGTTGATCAGGATGGGATGAGCCAGCATGGCGTCAATCAACTCATCATCGCTGAATCTACCCTCGGCCAGCCCAAGATCCTCAAAAGGCGGCACGTTTTTACGCAGCAAGTCACGTACCGGCATCGCCATAGCCTCAATCAAGGCAACGAGAGTTTCGCGGCTCGGCGGTGTCTCCAGATAGTGGATAACGGTAGGCTCAACGCCTGAGTTACGGATAAGCTCCAGCGTATTGCGGGAAGTGCCACAGGCCGGGTTGTGGTAAATGGTTATTACGGTCATATCGTTACCTTTATTGCCTATGTAGTCCAAGGATTACGCGGATTTACCTTCGTACCATGGCTTGGTGGCGTTCACGACTTTCACGACCAGCAGCATGATAGGCACCTCGATCAATACCCCGACCACGGTTGCCAGTGCAGCACCGGAATGGAAACCGAACAAGCTGATGGCGGCTGCAACGGCGAGTTCAAAGAAGTTGGATGCACCGATAAGGGCTGACGGACAGGCCACCGAATGCTTTTCTCCCACTTTTTTGTTGAGCCAGTAGGCCAGGCTAGAATTGAAGATAACCTGGATCAGGATGGGCACGGCCAGCAGGGCAATCACCAAGGGTTGCTCAATGATGGCATTGCCCTGGAAGGCAAACAGCAGTACCAGTGTCAGCAGCAGCGCCGCAACAGACCAAGGCTGGATCTTGTGCATTGCCTCATCAAAACTGGCTTGACCGTGGCGCAACAAGGCTTTGCGGATGAGCTGAGCAATGATGACCGGAATAACGATGTAGAGCACCACAGAGATAAGCAGGGTGTCCCACGGTACGGTAATACTGGAAACACCCAGCAAGAGACCGACTACGGGGGCAAACGCAAACACCATGATGAGGTCGTTTAAGGCCACCTGAGACAGCGTGAAGTAGGGGTCTCCATTCGTCAGTCTGCTCCAGACAAACACCATGGCGGTACAAGGTGCGGCAGCAAGCAAAATGAGTCCGGCGATATAGCTATCAAGCTGATCGCTAGGAAGCATGTCGGCGAACAACACACGAATGAACAACCACCCAAGGAAGGCCATGGAGAAGGGCTTGACCAACCAGTTTATAAACAGGGTCACACCAATCCCTTTTACATGCCCCTTCACTTGATGTAGCGCTGAGAAGTCGATTTTGAGCAGCATGGGGATGATCATGACCCAGATCAGCAGACCAACCGGCAAGTTGACCTGAGCAATCTCCATTGCTCCAATCGCTTTAAAAATGCTAGGGAATACCTGCCCCAAGGTAATCCCGACCAGAATGCAGATTGCCACCCATGCGGTCAGATAACGTTCAAAAAAACCGATAGCAGGCGCTTCGGCTGCATTGCATTGTGCTGACATAAAAACTCCAAAGGGTCACAGACCCATCAAAAAGACGAGGATCAGCGACCCTCGTTACCAACATTCAACTGATGGCGTGGCAAACCGACAGAGATCAACGCCGCCAACAGAATAAAGAGGGTGGAGATCCAGAGGCAGGCCTCCAGACCATAGAGCTGGAAAACCAGCCCGGAGAGCAGGGTGCCGAGCAGGCGGCCCAAGGCATTGGCCATGTAGTAAAAGCCCACATCGAGCGACACGCCATCAGCTCCTGCATAACTGACGATGAGGTAGCTGTGCAGAGAAGAGTTGATGGCAAACAGGGCGCCAAACACCATCAGACCGCCCACCAGGCTGATGGCCGGATGCACCTCATAGTGGAGTGCAAGGGCAATCAGGGCCGGGGTCAGTGCCAACACTAGCGCCCAGCGCATCGCAGCCTTGCCATCGGGTACACGACCCTCTCGCTTGCCGGTAAAGCGGGGGGCTTGGGTCTGAACCACGCCATAAGCAATGATCCAGAGCGCCAGGAATCCCCCCACATACCAGTGATCCCAGCCAAAGCTAGCTGCGAGGTAAACAGGCAATGCCACCACAAACCAGACATCGCGGGCCCCAAACAGGAACAGGCGGGCCGCCGACAGGTAGTTGATGGCGCGGCTCTTGGAGAAGAGCTCGCTGAACTTGGGCTTGTTCTTGGCTTTACCGAGATCCCGTTTCAGGGTAAGCATGCTGACGCACCACACCAGCGCCAACGCCAGTGCCATGACCAGCACGGCCCCCTGAAACCCGAGCAGGGTCAGCAGGGCGCCACCAAGGAAAAAGCCCATCCCTTTCAGGGCATTCTTCGAACCGGTCAAGAGGGCAACCCACTTGTAGAGCTGACCCTGAGCCTCCCCCGGTACCAGCAACTTGATGGAGCTTTTGGCGCTCATCTTGTTGAGGTCTTTGGCTATCCCCGAAAGCGCCTGCGCTCCCATCACCCAGGGCACCGTCAGCCAGAGTGGTGGCACCAGCAACATGCCCAGTGCCAGCACCTGGAGGGCCAGCCCTATGTTCATGGTGCGGTTGAGCCCGAGTCGAGCCCCGAGCCAGCCCCCCACCAGATTGGTCACCACGCCGAAGATCTCGTAGAAGAGAAACAGGGAGGCGATGGCCAGCGGGCTGTAACCGAGTCCATGGAAGTAGAGCACCACCAACATGCGCAGAGCGCCATCGGTCAAGGTAAAGGCCCAGTAGTTGCCGGTCACCAGCAGATACTGGCGGATCTCGGGGGAGAGTCGGGTCAGTGCCATGGCGGGTTATCCTTGCGCCTTGTCCATTTGACCGACCATGCGCATCAGCTCGGCGGTGCGGTTGGCATAGCCCCACTCGTTGTCATACCAGGCGTAGATCTTCACCTGGGTGCCGTTGATTACCATGGTGGAGAGCGCATCGATTGTGCAAGATCGCGGATCTGTCTTGTAATCCACCGACACCAGGGGGCGCTCTTCATAGCCCATGACCCCCTTGAGCTCGTTCATCGCAGCCGCCTTGAGCAAGCCATTGACCTCGGCCTCGGTAGTGGGACGGCTCACCTCGAACACGCAATCGGTGAGGGAGGCGTTGGCGAGCGGCACCCGCACCGCATGACCGTTTAGCTTGCCCTTGAGCTCGGGGAAGATGTGGGTGATGGCGGTGGCAGAACCCGTGGTGGTGGGGATCAGGCTCAGGCCGCAGGCGCGGGCACGGCGCAGGTCGGCATGGGGTGCATCCAGGATGGTCTGGGTGTTGGTGATGTCATGAATGGTGGTCATGGAACCGTGCTTGATGCCCAGTTGTTCGTGGATCACCTTCACCACTGGCGCCAGGCAGTTGGTGGTACAGGAGGCCGCCGTCACTATAGGGTGCAGCGCCTTGTCGTAGAGGTGGTGGTTGACCCCCATGACTACGTTGAGGACACCTTCTTCCTTGACAGGAGCTGTCACCACGACCCGCTTCACCCCTTGCTCCAGATAGGCACCCAGCAGAGCCTTGGTTTTCATCTTGCCGGAAGCCTCGATCACCACATCACAACCAGACCAGTCAGTCTGACCGATCTCCTTGTTGCGAGTGCAGAGGATGCGATGGTTACCGATCACCATCTCATCCCCCTCGCTGCTGGCTTCATGATGCCAGCGGCCATGGACGGAATCGAAGGTGATGAGGTGTGCCAAGGAGGCGGCATCCCCAGCCGGGTCATTGATACGCACAAACTCCACATCCGCCCAGTCGAAGGCGGCGCGAAATGAGAGACGGCCCATGCGGCCAAAACCGTTGATACCTACTTTGATGGTCATGCTGTTTTCCTTAACCGGCGAATGCGTAGTGGGTGTTGAGGTAATTGACGTGAGGGGTCAGGGTCAACGCCTTGGGACGCAACCCTTGCACTAGGGCCTTAACCCTGGCAGGGGCATAGCCCGATTCCAGCAGCAGTATGGCCGCCATCAGCCCGGTACGTCCCGAGCCACCACGGCAATGAATGGCCAGAGTCTGGCCCGCCGCCAGACGCGCCAGCAGATCCGCTTTGTGGTTGGCAAAGGCGGTGGCAAACGGTGCTTCGGGAGAGCAATCGTCCTCAACCGGCAGCTGGAACCAGGCCAGTCCTAACGCCTCACACTCGGCGGGCAAGGCATCAGCCTTGAATTCGCTAAGCTCGGCATCAGGCATCATGGTGACCACCGCATCAGCCCCAGCCTCTTGCAGGGTCTTGAGGGACGCTTGCAAGGAAGCCTCCTTGGTGCCAGGGCAGGGAGTGAAGATAAGGCGGGCGCCATTATCCAGGTTCAGGATGTCAAACGGGTGCATGATAAACAGCGACTCCATGTCTCATTGAGAACGTTAGGTGGGTGAAGAGTGGTTGATGGTTCGCATCGCTTGTTGCAGCGAGATGCGATCCAGTTTGTTCAGCGGCAGGCTCAGGAAGATCCTCAGCCGGTTGCCGATTTCGTGATAAACCTTGTTGAACGCAGCCCATTGTTCAACATCGCTTCCTATTACAGCTGCCGGGTCACTAAAGCCCCAATGGCCGGTGATGGGTTGCCCCGGCCATGCAGGGCACTGCTCTCCTGCCGCTAGGTCACATACCGTCAGGATAAAATCCATCTTGGGGGCATCTGGATGGGCAAACTCCTCCCAGCTCTTGCTGCGCAAGGTGCTGGTGTCCAGATTGTGTTGCGCCAGCAGTTCCAGGGTCATCGGGTGGATCTCCCCTTTCGGGGAGACGCCAGCACTAAAGGCATTGAAGTTGCCCTGACCGAGCCGGTTGAGCAGCGCCTCAGCCATGATGCTGCGGGCAGAATTACCGGTGCAGAGGAAGAGCACATTGAACGGAGGTTGCATCTCACATCTCCTTGTGGATGGGGCGACATAAATCTTGCAGCGCTTTCACTCCCACCGGTTCGACAGCTTGCAAGGGCACCACGGCGTAACGCTTCGCATGCTCCTGCTTGACCGCTTCGATATGGGGCTGCTGACGATACGCTCGCTGGGCCAGCAGTGGTGAGGTGATACTGGTCGGAGCCAGCATGTGATTGACCACCCAGGCCCAGGGCTCGATACCGGCGCGGCGCAGGTCGGCTTGCAGGTTGGCCGCCTCCTGTACCGGGGTGGGCTCAGGCAGAGTGACGATCATCACCTTGGTCTGTTTCGGGTCTTGCAACTGCATCATCGGGGTAGTGAAGTGCATTCCTTTACCCCCCATCTGGCGGGCTATCTCTCGGTGATAGGCACCGGTCGCATCGAGCAGCAGCAGGGTATGGCCAGTGGGGGCGGTATCCATCACCACGAAGCGCTTGCCCGCCTCACGAATGATGCGCGAGAAGGCCTGAAACACGGCGATCTCTTCGGTACAGGGGGATCGCAAATCTTCTTCCAGCAGGGCACGGCCCTGGGCATCCAGACTTGCCCCCTTGGTGGCCAGTACCTGGGCACGGTAACGCTCGGTCTCGGCGTGGGGATCGATACGACTGACCTCCAGGCTGGGCAAGGCTCCAGCCAGGGTCTCTCCCAGATGGGCTGCGGGATCTGAGGTGGTCAGGTGAACCGGCAGCCCCCGGCTGGCAAGCTCTACCGCCACGGCCGCCGCCAGGGTAGTTTTACCCACACCGCCCTTGCCCATCAGCATGATGAGCCCGTGGCCATCGTTGGTCAGCTCATCGACCAGTTGCTTCAATCCGGGGTGTGGTTCAGTGGTTACACTCTCAACCTCATCAGTTCCAGTGACCGATGCTGCACCCAGTAACTGGCGCAGGCTGTCCACGCCCACCAGATTGGTCGCCAGCAGCGGCACTCTGTCTTGTGGCAAACTTGCCAGCAGCGCTGGCATATCAGCCATAGCCTGCTGCTCACGTTGCCATACGGCAGTTGCCAAGGGGTCATCAACCAGCTCGCTTTGCGGGAAGATGCCATTGATAACCAGTTGCTGATTGGCAAGACCGATGGTCGCCAGTTCGTCATGGGTACGCGCCACTTCCCGCAGGGTCGAGGCTTGCGCACGGGCGACCAGGATCAGCCGCGTTTTCCCGGCATCAGAGAGGGCTGCAACGGCCTCTGCATATTGGCTGCGCTGTTTTTCCAATCCGGCCAATGGCCCCAGACAAGAAGCATCGCCCTTGCCCTGCTCCAAAAACTCGCTCCATGCCCCTGGCAATTGCAATAGACGGATGGTGTGGCCGGTCGGTGCCGTATCGAACACGATGTGGTCGTATTCCCCAACCAGGCTGCTGTCGGTCAAGAGCGCAGTGAACTCGTCAAAGGCGGCTATCTCTGTAGTGCAGGCACCGGAGAGCTGTTCTTCAATACTGCGTACCACGCTCTCGGGCAGCTTGCCGCGCACAGGGCCAACGATACGTTCGCGATAGGCTTGTGCGGCGGCTTGCGGGTCAATCTCCAGTGCTGATAACCCATCGACTTGCGGGATCTTGGTAATCTGGTTCCCTATCTGGGTGTCGAACACCTGGCCTACGTTTGAAGCCGGATCCGTGCTGACCAGCAGTACCCGTTTGCCACTGTCACACAAAGCAACCGCACTGGCACAGGCTAGCGATGTTTTACCCACCCCGCCTTTACCGGTGAAGAAGAGAAAGGGGGGCGCATCATTGAGAAACGAGTAGTTCAGCAACGGGGACATGAGAGACTCCTATCAGGAAGAACGAGGCAATAAAGCAAACAGAGATCTTGCCAACCAAACGATGACGCTTAGCAGCAACCACTGCTGCCGGAGCAGCATCCACTCTTGACGATCCCTTTGATGGCACCGGCTTTGTTGGACTCAGCGTCTGGTTGTTCACCTTCGGCACCATCACTTTTTGGTGCTTTCGGTAGCTCCAGTCCTGCATAGCGGATCAGTTCAGCGCGGCTGGGATAGCGACCGGTGAGTACCACCTGGCCATCAACCAGGGTCACCGGTAATCCCTCTTCCCCAGTCAGTTCCAGGAAGGAAGCCACTGCCGGAGTTTCAGCGAAGACCAGGGGTTGTTGTGCCAGGTTGAATCGGTATAAAGAGCCACCCTGTTGCTTAAGCCACTCGGCGTCACCGGCAAAGATCACCAGGTTTTGGTCAACTTCTGTGCCACATACGCCGCTGGAGCAGCACAGGGCTGGGTCGAATACTTGTATCAATCTCATGGTCTCTTCCTCACTTAATCTCGGTGGCAATCGCATCCAGAGCTGCTTTTAGCCCCTCGCGATCATTGGAAAAACGGGATACATCTTGCGACAAGAGGGCTTCGATACGCTTTCTCAGCGTCGAATATGCGTTGTGAAAGGCGAGCGCTATCTGTTCCTCGGTGCCGGTTACATGGGCGGGATCATCTACGCCCCAGTGGGCTCGCAATACAGGCCCCAAATAGACAGGGCAGGTTTCATTGGCCGCGTTACCACACACGCTGATCACCACATCGGGTGTCACCGGCAGCTCATGCCAGGATTTGCTGTGCAATCCGCTGATGTCGATACCCTCGCTGGTCAATAACGCCAGTGAACGGGGATGCACCTCACCGGTTGGTTGACTACCGGCACTCATGGCATGCCAACCGGCAGGGGCCAGGTGGTTAAAGGTCGCCTCTGCCAGAATGGAGCGGCACGAGTTGCCGGTGCATAGAAACAAGATATTCATGATGAGCAACCTTCCTTGTTAGTGCAGATATGAACAGGCGGAAGGACCTCAGCAGCACAATTGGCCGTGCTGCGCATATCCGAGCACTGTTCTGGATTGCCATAGCAGCACTCTTCGGTGAGGTAACCGATCAAATCGAGCATCAGGGGAATATTGGCGCGGTAACGCAAGAAACGGCCCTCTTGCTCCACCGAGACAAGGCCTGCATGCAGCATGGCTTTCAGATGGAATGAAAGAGTGTTCGGGGCGATATCCAGTTCACTGGCAAGCTGGCCAGCGACCATACCCTCCAGCCCTGCCTTGACCAGCAGACGCCATACATCGAGGCGGATACCGGATGCGAGAGACTCGAAGACTTTAGTGGCTGTATCTTTATTCATTTGAACCTCTTCATTCATTTCATGAGTACAACTATACAAGAATAGTTGAAATGATCAACCCACCCAGACCTTGCCATTGATTTATTTAGGTACAGGTGCTGTTTACACAACACTCTTCACGGAAAAACGCGATGATCTCTTCCAGCACTTCGTATTGAGAGACGCACAGCAGAGTACGGCTCTCCCGGTTCTGCTTGACCAGACCCACCGAGACCAGTGCGGCAATGTGGTGGCTCAGGGTCGATGCGGGAATGGCGAGCTGCTTTTGCAACTCTCCAACAGGCAGGCCTTGCTCTCCCGCTTTGACCAAATGCTTGAAAATGAACAAACGAGTCGGGTGACCCAGCTCTTTCAATGCCTTAGCAACCTCTTCCAATTGCATAGATCACTCCTCTCGATGACGTATATTTCGATAATACCAGAAATATCTTGACCGCCTCAATAATTCCATTATTTTAGAAATATAGTAAACAAAGAGGACATGAAGATGAATGACTGGTTAACCATGCTGACAGATGCATCTCAGATGTTTTTGTTCCTGGCTTTCGAGCTTTCTGTGCTGTTTCTGGTGATCAGTGCTGGGGTCAGCTTGATCCGCCAGAAGATCCCCGATGCCAAAATCCAAGCCATGCTGGGAGCACGAAAAGGCAGAGGCTATTTGATTTCTGCCGTACTGGGGGCATTGACCCCATTTTGCAGTTGCTCAACCATCCCCATGCTGCGCGGACTCTTGTCTGCCAAAGCCGGTTTTGGGCCAACCCTGACTTTCCTGTTTGTCTCGCCGCTGCTCAACCCGATCATCGTCGGCCTGATGTGGGCCACCTTCGGCTGGAAAGTGACGGTACTGTATGCCGTGATTGCAGCAGGCGTTTCTGTGCTGGCGAGTATGTTGCTGGACATGCTGGGGTTTGAGCGTCATGTCATTGACCCCAAAGAGGCCAAGCAAAGTAGCTGTGGCACCGGTTGTGGCACCACGACAAGTGAACCTGGTAGTGTGAGCGCAACAGCTTGCTGCTCAAGCAATGCTATCAAGTCCATCAAACCGCTAAAGGCTCAGGCATCTTGCTGTGCTGCGCAACCCGATGAGGCTGCATCAACTGTCTCTTGCTGTGCAGATGGCACTGCGGCACTGACTCAGGCCCCAGTCATTCTCACTGCCTTTGCCAAAGCGCGTATCGATGCCTGGCAACAATTCAAAGAAGTGCTGCCTTACTTGTTGCTGGGGGTGCTGATAGGGTCATTTATCTATGGTTTCATCCCCGCCGAGTGGATAGCGGCACACGCCGGGGCAGACAACCCGCTGGCGATCCCATTCAGCGCCATTGTGGGTATTCCACTCTATATCCGGGCAGAAGCCGTTATCCCTCTGGCATCGGTATTGTTGGGCAAAGGAATGGGTATGGGGGCCGTAATGGCACTGATTATCGGTAGTGCAGGAGCCAGCCTGACCGAGGTGATCCTACTCAAGTCGATGTTCAGAACACCTATGATTGTAGCGTTCCTGACCGTCATACTGGGGATGGCCGTCATGATGGGCTACCTGACCCAACTACTGTTTGCATAAATGACAAAGGGCCTTCTGAAACAGAAGGCCCTTTTTTACACGGGAAAATTACTTGGCTATTGATGAGCGGGTGTTGATGAACAACCCCATCAGCTGGAACAACAACGCAGCCATTGAAATCCCCAAGACCAGAATACCGATCTCAGCTAGGTTAGGAACATAGTGTTGTACAGTACCAAACCAGGTCGATTTTGGCCCAAGAGACACCAACTGTCCGCTGGTCACAAAGGCAACCTCAGCCAGGAAAGACCAGAGCAAGGTCACCAGCATGGCCACTTTCACATTCATGAATGACAGCGCCAAGGCGATGACAAAACCGAGTGGCAGCCAGCCCTGTACCCACATACCGTTTCCCACACCGCTGTTTCTGATGCTGTAAACCCAGAGTACAGAGAGCAGGATAATCTGGGCTATCACTGCAAGCCGCCAAATACCCCATAAGCGTGGATTGAATGCGCGGGTTACTTGCAGCAAGCCGATAATGGAGACCCCACTGACCATGGCGCAGACAAGGGTAAACAGCGCTGACTGCGCCCCTGAAAATGCGGCTCTGGCCACGACAGTGCCAAACACCGACCCTAATGTCAGCGAGGCCAGACAGGCAATGACCAAGGTACTCCAGGCCAACATACGGCCTTTCGCAAGGTGTACTCCCTTCCATTCAGCCAAGAACTTAAGCAGTAACAACACCAGCTCAATGGAATAGAGTGTTCCCATCCACCAGATAGGGGACATCACGTTCGGGGACAAGACCAACCAGATGATGCTAAAGGGTGACCCCATCTCTGTCGCCAGTGCAGTGAACGCTCCCAGCAACAGGGCTATGGCGGTGAGCAGCAACTGCCTCTTGTTCTGTTTCAGCCAGTCATCATCCAATATCTCAGCCAACGCGAGCAAGATGGATGCCCCCGTGCTCATCAATGCCAGAAAAATGTAGGTGATCAGTGGCAGCGTCCAGATCATGCTGTCGTTGGTTTTGAATGAAGAGTGGAAAAACCACTCTTCAATAGCGAAAAAACCACCGAAAAGACAGCCAGCCACCGCCAGTAACAGGGTCATCCTGGATGTATTAGTCATAGCGCCTCCCTATACCCGGCGGGTTGGTGTGTATTGTCTGATATAGAAAACCTTGGCCTGAGTGCCTAATTCAGCTCTCAACGGTTTGCCATCAAATTGGCGGATCAGGACAGATACCTCACTGTTAGGGTCATCCAAATCGCCCACAACCCGAGCATGTGATGGACAGGCATCGACACAAGCAGGATTGAGCCCCACTTTCAGACGGTGGTCACAGAAGGTGCATTTCTCCACCTTGCCACGATGCCGCAATACTGGATAGGTGTTGCCACGCTCGGGGTTACTGTTGGGACATCCCTCACCTCCAGATGCTTCCAGCATGGTCTTGGGGGTGTAGGTGCCAGCAGGCAAAACCCCATCTAGCCGCTGCCACTCTTCGTGGGGTTTATTCCAGTTGAAGCTGATGACACCGTATGGGCAATTCACCATGCAGGCCTTGCAGCCAATACACTTGTCGGGGTCGTGGAGTGTCAGTCCCCCTTCGCCCTTATGCATGGCTTTGGTAGGGCAGCCGTTGACACAGGGCGCATTGTCACAGTGGTTGCACATGGTGGAGATGTACTCAAATCTCACATCAGGGAAGACCCCTTCGGACTTGATGATCTTGTCGCACCAGTTAATATCGGGTGTGGTGTTGTTTTCCGCTTTGCAAGCGAAGACACAGCCACTGCAACCAACACATTTCTGTTGGTCAATTACCATTCCATAACGCATTGACTTGTCTCCTTACCTACACCTTCTCAACCCGGACACCAATCGCCCCGTAATATGCAGCAGACCCCGACAAATGCTCGTGAGCTGGCGGTAGGATGTCGTTGTTATTGCCACCTCGTGGCAGCTTGCCAAATTCCAATGCGGCAGTTCGTCCATAGGCCCAGTGCCCTTGACCAAAGGCCTTGGCAACCGTGCCTGGCCGGACACCCTCAAACAATGTCGCTTCACAGGTAATGCTGCCCTGTACGGTGGTGAGTTTGACGAGATCTCCCTCGCTCAACCCCAATGACTTGGCATCAAGCGGGTTGATCTTCACCACGTCTTTATTTTTCTTCTCCCCTGGATCCAAATCCCGGTTGCGCTGATACCAGGTGGTATTTGCCGAACGGCCTTCCCGGTTCAGGCGCGACTTGTGATCGACAAACAACATGGGATAGGCCTCGACATCGCCGAATCGGAATGGCGGCTCGTAGTGGGGAACATAGGCAAGTTCACCTTCGGCGGTGTAGTGACACGCATTCATCACCTCATTGACCGACTTGCCATGCTTACTGGCATGAGTTTCCAGTGCGACTTTTAGGGTTTCGCTGTAGAACTCGAACTTGTGAGTTGCTGTTTTCATCTTGCTCCAGCGAGATTCGAAAGAGTATGGCGATGAGTTCCAGACTCCGATCTTCTTGAAGTGCTCCCAGCCGTCAAAGCGATCACCATTGGTATATTGCGCAGGATCCCACAGTGGTTGCGTCATCAACTTGGTGGCAAACAACCCCAGCTCTGCGTGATTGGCGGGGCTCTTTCCGGTTTCAGGGTCTTTGAATTGCTCCTGGAAATAGCGCAGCGGGGCATCATAGCCACGCTTGGCCAGAGCCTCTGCTAACAGCCAAGGGAGGCCAGTCTCATCCCCAATGTCATTGCCGAGCGAAGTAACTAGCGGTGTTGTGATTGAAACCTGAGAGTGGCGGTTACCCGAGGTGCTCTGAATGCCCCATCGTTCAAACATGAAATGGGGAGCGGGTAACAGCAGGTCGGAGAACCAGCTGAATTCGCTGACGTGGGTCGAAACGTGAGCCACGAAGGGGACTTTCGCCAGCGCCTTTTCCCAACGACCGGCACCGGGGGCCGAGAAGGCAAAGTTATTGAAATAGCCCAGTAATACCTTGGGAAGGTAGGGGTCTTCTTCCAGAATGCTGTCTGCCACCACGTTGGTCATGACACCGGCACCACTCTCCCCTTTTTTCAATGCGGGCCATTCCAAGCGACCCACTCTGTCGATCTTCTCCTTCTTGAGGCCATGCTTGGCGATCTCATCCGCATACTCTTTGCCAGACGCAAAATCAGTCAGGAAGGTCTTGTTGTATTGCAGGACTCCACCTTTGCTATCAACGGCGCCGAGCAAGCCATTCAATGCGTGGCAGGCAAGCCCAATGTAAGCACCGCGTTGTTGCATCTGGATGCCTCTGGAGCGCCAAATCTGGACTCTGGGAGCCGCATCCCCAAGCTTGTGCGCCAACCGGCGAATTTTCTCAACAGGGATTCCGCATATTGGTGCTGCCCACTCGGGTGTCCGATCTTTCAGTTCTAGATTCCACCATTGCACCAGACCATGGGTATGACGCTCGGCGAAAAGCTCTGCGCTCACTGGCTGCCCGGTGACAAAGCGCTGCTCAGGGTCGGTGAAGTCACCAACGAATGGTTTATGCCAGAGCCCTTCGGTCAAGATCACATGGGCCAGTGCCAATGCAAGGGCGCCATCTTGTCCTGGAATAACGGGCAGCCACTCATCCGCTTTGGCAGCAGAGGATGAATAGCGAGGGTCTACAATGGCAACCTGAGCCTTATCCAGCATGTCTCCCCAGGCGGAGCTGTAGTAGGAGACCTGACGGTTGGCACTGAGCGGATCGACACCGAATGAGAGGATATAGCGGGTATCTTGGATGTCGTATTGGCGATATCCCCAGTCCCCTTCGGTAAAGAAACTGGAGAACTTGTCGGCTTCTGCGCAGAGGGAGCTATGGGTGATCGCGTTGGGTGATCCCAGCACTGCGGTAAAGTTCTTGATCAAGACATCGCTCAATTCCGAGTAACGGCCCCGCAATGCAACATAGCGATGGGTTTCATCATTGGCCCTTAACTCCATCAACTTGTCAGCGATGAGGTTGATCGCCTCTGGCCAAGAGATGGGCTTGAAGCCAGGGTCTATGCCCCGACCTTTCTGGGGGTTGGTACGTAGTAGCGGAGTCTTGAGCCTGTCGGCATCATAGAGTTCTTGCAGGGCGAGGTATTGTCTTGGGCAACTGGATTTACCATGCACCTTGGAGTGCTCATTGCCCCTGATATGCAGTGCTCTGCCATCGAGCATATAAACCTGCTTGGCACAAAATGAGGTGCAGCCATTGCAGGTGGAGGGAAGCCATTCCCCCTCACCGGGTCGATACACCATGCCAGCCTTGGCCATTGCCATGGTAATAGCATTGGGAGTGAAGATTGACGAAGCTGCTAAGGCGCTAGCGCCGAGCAAAAAGCCCCGTCTGGAAATTAGAAATTCTTGTTTGTGACCCGACATAGCATCAACCATCCATTGTGTCCCTAGATGGTTAGCTTTGCAGGAATTTAAGAAATACGCATTTGACCAATATCAAGCAATGTTAACAATCCTTTATTCATTGTTTAATTCTTGCTACGCATCAAATAAATCCACTCACGACAGTGATTTATATCACATTGAATTACGATGTAGAGGATCTACGATCACATAATTCAGTAAATAATAACTATTTGTAGTTACGTGGCAGGTAGAGGAACTACATTCTTGCAGACCCATAGAACTTGTACGCTATGTGGCGTGCTCTTGAGGTCAGGTGCTATCAGTCTGTGGTTGAATAGAATGCGGTTTTCAGGTGAGAACCATGTCTGCACGAGCTGTATATGAAAATCATGGAATTTTGATAAATGAACTATATTTTCTTCTTAAATCATCAATATCTTTTCTTGCTTTCCTTTCTTTTTCTTCCAGTGTTTTAATCTCATTTGACTTTTCTTTTAGCAACTGCTCAAACATTACTTTAGCCAGCTCTCTTGATTTAATATCCACGATGTTTGCCAAGTCTTTGGATTTTTCTGTTAAGGCATCTTCTCGTGCTTGTAGTGAGATGAGGCTATCATTTAAATTTTTCTGTATTAAATCTAAGGAAGCTGAACGCCTGCGTATTTCGACTTCATTAGCATCAAGCTGAGCCTCTTTGGCTTTAATGGTTATATTTACATCATCAACCTGTGAATAAAACTCTGCCTTAAGTTCATCTAAATTGAGAAGGTCGCTTAGTAGGTCTTGCTTTTGAGTAATTTCATCTTGTATATGATAGAGGCGGTCTTTCAATTCTATTTCGAAGCTTCTGTATTGGTCTTCCAATAGGATTATCTTTTCCTGTGCCTCTAAAATGGACGACTCTTTTTCATTTAATACTCTCTCCCATCTTTTTAAAATTGCGTTAGCCTTGCCTTCTGCATGCCGAGATTGTTGAATTACTCGCTGCATATCACTTAGCTCAGATTGACTCGTATTTTTTATCGCGTTGTATTCTGCATTAAGCCTCTTAACCTCTGCATCATGCTTTGAACTCAAAGATGAATACTGATGCTGTAAAGATAATAATTGTTGTCTATTATGGGAGTAAATCATTTCGGAAAAGTTGCCAACAGGAGGGTAATCCCCCCATTTTTTGGAGCACTCAAAAGTAGAGGTCATGCGGCCTGTGCCAAGCGCTGTTTCGGCGTGTAGCCGCCCAGCGCCATATTGGGCCGCTCATGGTTATAAACCCACAGCCAGTTCGTGGCAAATTCCTGTAACTCATTCAGTGACTCAAACAGGTAATGGCCCAACCAGTCGTAACGCACAGTGCGGTTAAATCGCTCTATGTAGGCATTCTGCTGCGGGTTGCCTGGCTGGATATACCTCAGCGCAATCCTCTTCTGCTGCGCCCATTGCTTGAGCTCTTCGCTGATGTATTCCGGACCATTATCACAGCGGATTGCGGCTGGTTTGCCCCGCCACTCGATGACCTGCTCCAGCACCCGTTTGACTCGCGAGGCAGGCAAGGAAAAATCCACCTCGATGCACAGTGCTTCGCGATTGAAGTCATCGATCACATTAAACAACCGCACCGAACGACCATCGCTGAGCTGGTCATGCATAAAGTCCATCGACCAACAGTGATTCGGTTGGTCAGGGACTGCCAACGGCTCCGGCTTGGCCCGCACTAGCCGCTTCTTGGGTTTTATCCGCAGATTGAGCTCTAGCGCCCGATAGATCCGGTAGACCCGCTTGTGGTTCCAGCCAAAGCCTTTGACGTTACGCAGGTACAGGAAGCACAGTCCGAAACCCCAGTTGCGCTGGTTGGCGGTGAGGCGCAGCAGCCAGTCGGCAATCTCCTGGTTTTCATCAGCCAGCACGGGCTGATAACGGTAGCAACCCTCGCTCACCTTGAACACCTGGCAAGCCAGACGGATAGAAATGGCGTAATGAGCCACAGCCTTGGTCGCCATCTCCCTGCGGGCAGATGGCGTCACCACTTTTTTGCCATCGCCTCGGAGATGATCTCAGCCTTTAGGCGCTCCTCGGCATACATCTTCTTAAGGCGACGATTTTCCTCTTCCAGCTCTTTGAGGCGCGCCATGAGAGAGGCATCCATGCCACCGAATTTGGAGCGCCACTTGTAGAAGGTGGCGGAGCTGATGCCATGCTCACGGCAGAGCTCAGGGACGGGTGAACCAGACTCGGCCTGCTTGAGGATGGCGATGATCTGTGCATCGCTAAAGCGTGATGTTTTCATGTAGAACCTCCTGCGTTCAAGATACGAGAAAATTCTACTTATGAGCACCTCAGTTTTTCGGGGGGATTACCATACCATCTCATCAAAGGATATATTTTGATGTATTGGATTTATAGTTCCAATAGGCAGTAACAACAGCCTATCCGTTGCTAAAACCTCTTTAGCTAGGATATGTATTTCCGTTTCCGGCTTCCAGGTACAGGAGTTCTGTTCGATTGAATTAGGCTCATGAGCAAAATAATGGGCTTTAATTGGCCCTTTCATTGCCCAGACAGCTCCCTGACAACCGATGCATGTGCAATTGCATGCTTTTCCACTCACAACCTCTTTGACATCAACTATATGGCCGTTGTCGTCAAGGGCGCGAGTCATCAGGATTCTTGCCATCTCTATCCTACCCACAAATGGATCTATGTATAAAAGCACATCAGTTTATTCAGTTAAATTGGATGCTTTAACTACATCAGTAGTTACAACACTTTCATGAAAAATCATACACTTACATTTGATTGTTTTGAACTTCGTCAAGTTCCAATTGGATTTAGATGTATGACCACTCCCCAGGTGAGCTCATTGAGCTTTAGAGGGTGCGTAGGAGCGGGCTGGTAATCAGGGAGGGGGGATGGATGCAGTACGGTGGAAGGCTCTGATATTGATACCAAAGGAAGGGCGCACGAAAGTAGCGTAAACAAGACACCGATTTTAGGTCGGTGTCAGGTGATAACTAGAACTGTATAAATATTCTCTACTGCTTATTATAACGTAAATGAGAAGTCCAGCGTTTCATTGTCAGATACTCTGCGCATCGCTTTAGCTCTATCCTTATCACCGTAGGTCTTAATTATTTGCTCCACGTCATCATTGAGCTTCGCTGCTGCACCAATAAAATCACCAGGATGTTCCTCGAGATGCGTTTCTGCAACAAGGTGTCTTAACGCATGAATGTTGATACCATGTTGTTTATCATGAGGCATCGTCATCAGATAGGCCTGATATGTCAGTGATTTGAAATTATCTGACAGTTTTGATGATACTTCTATATATTTACTTCTTATTTTAAGGTTTTCCTCGTTGTTTACTTGGCTTTGTCGAATGCTACGCCAAGGGAAAAATATATCAATATCGTCAATTGACTGAACGCCCGCAAAGGTCATGAGATCAAACTCAATATAGCTGCGCCTTATGTTCAAATACTCTTTGATCAGCGGGGTAAGCTGTTCTGGTAACTCAACATCAACATCCACGCTATTTTTTGCATTTGCGTTTTTAAGATATCTGTACTTTGTGTTATCGTCACTAACCATCGATGTACCAAAACATGGGATATATAGTTGGAATCGGTTACGCTGACGATGATATGTTATACTTGCATAGTTTTTGTTCTGTGATGTCGCATTAGGGTAAAATTTCAATTCAGTCCAGTTTGCGCTGCGTGGAGATTGATAAAAACTGATTGTTTGTATCAGTCCTGCTCTAAAATACTGCAACGCACGGCCAATCTGAGATGCTGCACTTTTTCTATGCGCCAGCTCTAGTTTTTTATCGTCTGTGTTATTCGAAAGTAAATTTTTTTGCTCAGCATTGGTCTTGTATACTTTTGCTTTATCGAATAACCACTGGCTGGCCCTATAAACCGCATTTCGGCGATCTGACGCAGGTATGTTGAGTAAGAATTGAATGTTCAGTTTCCCTTTCTTGCCCGCTTGGCCGCGACTGTTGATGCCTTTCTCTGCCATCTTAAACCAATTAGGATATTCCTCGATAATAAAATCTAGGTCTTTAAAAAACTCCTCGATTGTTCTGTTACCACGATCGGCACAAAACCTTAGGTAGCCCTTCGAATCCGACCCTCGTTTTACAAAATTTAGCACTCTAGAGAATTGGCTTGTACCCGTTTGCAGTCCTTCCGAATATTCAGCCATAGCCTGCATAATCTCAGGTATTGTCAAGTGATAACTGCTAACAGACATGTAATCAATAGCTAATTCAGTATGACAAAAATGTTGAAATGAAAGTAGCTGACTTTTAAATGCGATAGCAGAGCCGCATTCGCCCTTCGCGTTGATTGTCCATTCATTGTTTCTTCTGTTTTTTTCATTGACTTTTGCTCGTATCTCATAGCGTCGATCTGACCTAAGCTCGTCAGAAATGTTTATTATCGCTGGTTGTTTTTTATTTATTTTATACTCACAATACTCATCATAAACCTTCTGTAGATTTGGATTCAGTGACGAGCTAATGAATGTGCTGCGATTGATAGCCGACAGATCAAGATCTGACCGATTTTTTCCTCTGCGTTGATGGTCAACTTTTCTATGAATTTTATCTAACAACAAGTTTTTTGGTAAATTAAAATAACTTTCAATGAAATTGATGCGAACATCAGGTACTCGCTCGGCAGGGTGTGATGTACCCATCATATAATCGCGCAAAACTTTTGTTGCGCTGCCAATCGCTTGTGGGCTACTTTTCAGAATTGGCCATGCCTCTGGGCAGTTAGATAATGACGCGTTGATAATTTCACGTGCTACTTCTCTGTATGTAATGAAGCTTTTCTTAATATTATTCTGCGTCTTAGGAGTGACCTCATCGAGCCAGAGACGCTCACCGTATTTCCTCTGAACTGCTGCTGCCAGAGCCTCACAAAAAGTCATTTTGCTGAAATCTATGTTGTTTATTTGAGCGTAGAACTCTGCCAACCGACGCACTCGTGTCAGTGGGCCTCGCGTATCACTCCTGCTCTGACGTGCCAAGGTCATTTTCAGCTTTTCTATTGTTTCACTGCGATTTTCTAACAGTGCAGTTTCCAGCTCATCCTCGGACTGCACAATTGATGTTTTCAGTAACATGTTGAGTGCTGTCTGATGGTGCCTATAACGCGCACTTTCAGTTTTGTCGCTACTCTCAATGCCTTGAATGATCCGTTCTCTCAACTGCCTAATGCTCATAATTGCCACTCCATAAAAATACAACAACTGGTCTTTTTGTTCATTATAGTGCTGCAAACATCAATCGCCACACCAAAACGAAAATTACCGCAAAATAGCTTTTGACTTATTTAAAATTTCTTATATATCAATGTCTTTTTTTGGTTTTTTGTGAGTTTTACGAGGGGTTTCATGATTTTTAAAATTGGCAATGAAGCAAAGATTGATTAGGTTACAATCAGCATTAAACAACAATACATGAAGTTTACAACAGTGATGAATAATCAATTAAAATTAGACACTTAGCTATATTCTTTAATTCCTGAATCGGAAAAACTATGACTGTATTTCTCTGATTTGTTGTAATTATGGTGTAAGGGACTAAGTTGGAAGGACATTTTGTTGTAAAAACAAAAGCATCATAAAAAACATATGGTTAGCTAAAAAAATGTCAACAAATCATATAGTAATAAGTTATTGATTTGCATGTGACTTTCTATTTTTACAACAAAATCTCTTAGATTATAGAGAATCACAACGCCTGCTTGCTTGAACCCTCTTTATATCAAGCAAAAAGTGGGCTGTCTGCCCGCGTTGTAAATGGTAAAACGAAGATGACTGCACAATGTCTCTACCTATGATTGTATCTGACATGAAAATATGTGACCTAGGATGCAAGAGTGCTCCAACGCCGTTTCGCTCTGCGTTGCAGTCCTATCTATTTCAGCCGGTAGGATCGTTCCCCATAGTTATTCGTCGCTGTACTGGTGGCAGAGTAGAAATGAGAGCTACGGGGTTGTGTATATGATTAAAACGAAATGTTAGCCAGCCCAGCTTGGCTGCACACTCAGAACTGGCTAACTATGAGCCAGAATACATTTTTTGGTGATATGGATAGGGCTTGAGATGGCAGATTGGATGATGCTGTACGATGCGGTGTAGCGATTCATACCGGTCGAGCTAAATTAATTTCAGCGCTCGATACGCTGTGTAATGCCTGTGCAGTCGAGTCTGAGTACACCAACCTCAGTATCATCGATATTTTCAGAATGCCCCCAAGCTCAGGGTTATTGTTTTCAATGGTTTTGTTGTGGTCAACAATGAGGGGATTGAGAAACCTGCCGGTTTCTAGTTGGCCGTCTGGACGATGCTTCTGATGACAACGAATGTGGTTTCGCCTGGCACTGGCTGAAACTGTACCAGACCAGACCAGACCAGACCAGACCAGACCAGACCAGACTTGGGTGGTTTGTATGCAGTTATAAGGTTAGGTGTTTGGCATGTTCGAGTTTATTGGCAGGCCATTTGGTTAGAGCAACAGCTATGGTTATGGCAGCAATGATGCAGGCGAGACCCCTAGGGCCTTGGCGATCTGATAAACTTTTTCCAGGGTTACCCTAGTTTCCCCACGTTCGATTTTTCCCATATGACCACGGTCTATACCAGCAATTAGTGCTAGTTTTTCCTGTTGCATACCTCGTGCAGACCGCAGCTCTCGTACATTTTTACCGAATGCAGTTGCGAGCATCGCCAGCTCAAACTCGTCAGAATCCATTTTATCTCCTCACTAGAGGATCTATGGTCTACGTTATACGGCGTGCTGTACACGGCTGTGAGTACACGCATATAATGACACTGCATATAAGCATCATTTCGAGGTAGAAAATGTCCAATCAGCAGATCGTTCTGAGCCAGAATCAAAAAAGTGGCACAGTGACACTAACCTTTCAAGATGCGGATTTCCTAGCCGCAGTAGGAGATTCTTTGAGAGTGGAGTCATTCGTACATGTCACTATCAATCAATCCGTATATGATGAATTTGTTAAGAGCATTATGGTTTCGTTTGTTGCCGAATTTATGGATTTTAAGCAGCAATGGCCGATACCTCAGGAGCTAAGAAAGTGAACAAGTCTCTGACATGATGGAGGGCATTCGGGTCTTTCTCGCGGTTTGCTGTATTGGTGGACTTATTTGTCGCTCATCCTCGTAAAGTAATGCCAACGTAGCCTCTGCTTCTTTGGATTATAACCGGCGCCAATTAGCGTTTTTATCGCCTTATGAGTCTCCATAGAGACGGACGTCATTAAGCACCTCTTTAATATCGGTAAACCCAACATAACATCCTAGCCTAGGCGTTCAGTCAGGATCCCATGCTCGATGCGGCTGAGGAGGTCGAGCACAGCCTGAGCGAGTTCGGGCGTATCCTGATGGTTGAACGGACGAACACCTCCTAGGTAACGGGATATATGATCCTGTGTTGAGCAACATGTCAGTACTACAGCTTGCAACTCCGGCACCGGTACAGTGATGGGAGCCCGCCAGCACAAGCCTTACTGACAGTATTAGCCATGGATTGGTCTTGTTGCTTTGGGTCAACCCAAGGAGACGAATCCTACTTTGGGGGCCTGTTTTGTGTTGGACATCGCTCAATCACTCTTAGGTGGCTTTACTTCAAGGGCGCGGATTTTACCTAAATGGCTAACCAAAAACTATACAGCTGACACACTGGAGCGGAACTATCTCTGTCATCCGGGGTGATAACGGCACGGCGCGCGTTCCCCGTGACGACCCGGTGGCACAGATATCTTGTTGAGTCATATGTTATTTGAGCCGGGAGAGTAGAGTAGATTCACTATACTTCCAGCAGATAAAGGGATGGGGGGAAGGAATGGACAACTCATTTGGTGATCGCATGCAGAGTATGCACGCCACCCTGCGCCAGCGTTTTGACAAGCTGAGCCGGGTGGCCATTGCGATCTACGATCAGCATACGGATCAGCTCAAGACATTCAGCCACAGCACCGACGGCCCCTCTCCCCTGATGCAGTACGAGATCAAGTTGAGCGACGTGCCCTCCCTGAATTATCTGGCCACTCATCAGCAATCCCGCGTGCTCGATACCCTGGCATCCTTAAAAGGCTCCCCCGCGGAGCACAGCCGCAAGCTGCTGGAGGCGGGGTTTGCCTCCAGCTATACCGAGCCGCTGCTGTTCAATGACAGGCTGTTTGGCTTTCTATTCTGCGATGCCAGGGAGCCGGATTATTTCAGTGTTCCCCTGTGCAACGAGCTGGCAGCCTATGCCCAGATGCTGGCGGCCATCATAGCGGTGGAGTTTTTCTCAATTCAGACCCTGAACGGGGCCCTGACCACGGCGCGGGAGTTCAGCCGCTATCGGGATGAGGAGACGGCCAACCACTTGCGGCGGATGTCGGCCTATGCCCGCCTGATCGCCAGGACCCTGGCCCCGAGCCATGATCTTAACGATGAAGAGGTGGAGTTCATTCATCTCTTTTCGGAGTTGCACGACATCGGCAAGATTGCGGTGCCCGATGCCATCTTGCTCAAGCCGGGCAAGCTGACACCGGAGGAGTTTGCTGTCATGCAGACCCACACCCTCAAGGGGGAGGAGATGATAGCGCTGATGATCAAGGAGTTCGGCCTCGATGGCATTCATCACATCGACATGTTGAAGCACATCATCACCCATCATCATGAGCGCTTCGATGGCACGGGCTATCCCTATGGGCTGATCGGCGAGGCCATCCCGCTGGCCGCACGAATAGTAACGGTGGCCGACGTGTTTGATGCCCTCACCAGCAGGCGCCCCTACAAGGAGCCCTGGGATTTCGACACGGCCTTTCATTATCTGGAAGAGTATGCCGGCAGTCAGTTTGACCCGGCTTGTGTTGCGGCGGCGCTGCATAACAAAGCGGCCTTTCTTGCCATCCATCAGCAGTATCAGGATCCGGCCTTCACGCTTGGAAAAACGGTAGAGCAGGCCAATCCGGCATGATGAAAGGGGGCACTGTCAGGTGCCCCCTTCTCCTTTCTCTATACGGCCTGTGCCGGTTGCCCGATAACCTTTGGGGACATCAGGGTTTGGGCGGCGGTTCGCTTATCTGATGCAGGTGATCCGCGCAGGCGCTCGAGCAGCCGCAGGGGCGTACCTCTTTATCCCCCCGCTTTTGTGCCAGCTTGTACTGACGCCACCAGATGATGGTGCCCATGGCGACGATAAGGACAAATGAGGCGAGCAGGCTCAACAGCCAGATTGACATGATTTCTCCTCCCTGTGGTGGCAGCAGGGGTGATCAACTCCCCGGCCCTTGTTTTGAGTATTGCGGCAATGGTCATGTGCCGCCCCGCTATTTCGCCGGCAGGCGTGTACCCCCGACTGTTGGCCGGCGGGACGGATCCCGTGGATGGATGGTGCTGCTTGATGGTGTCGTGACGGACGGCCTTGACTTGCCTCTGTCAGCGGTATCAAGTTGGCGGGGGCCAGCAGTGCAGGCAGGGGCAAACGGCCCGAACGGCACTGCATGACCCGGATGCTGGCAGCCAGCAGGCGACCCAGCATCTGCTGGCCGATGTTGCGCACCATCACTTGGCCGACGCCATGTTCGGCCAGCGTCGCCAGCAGTGCCTGTTTGCCGCCGCATCCGGCCGTGGCCGCCGGATTGGCCAGAGTGGCCAGTACGGCTCCAGCAGGGCTCAGGATTTGCAACTGCTCGGCACGGCTGAAATGGCCGGCCAGCAGGCCCTGGCTCAGCATGATGGCACTATTGCCGGGGGTTGTTTCATGGTTCATCACGATCTTCTCCACTGGTTTTCTGGTCGGGCTCGGCAGGCTGCATCATCAGCGCTTTGCCCAAGCTCAGACATTCCACCACCTTGTAACGGCCTTTTTTCAGGATATTGGCCAGGGTCTGGCGGGAGACACCCATCACCCGCGCGGCCTCCTGTTGCTGCATCCCCTGCAGGTCGACCAGTCGCAGGGCCTCGAATTCATCGGCCGCCAGGGCGACTTGCTCCAGTTGGTGCATGGGGCGGCCATTGGGTTTGAAGCAGCTGTTGGCGGGGCGGCCACAGATCTGGCGGGCAATCTTGGGTCTTGGCATGGTGGCTCCTAATTAGCATATGCCATTTATACGCCTGTAAGTGGCATATGCCAATTATTTTGTCGGATTGAGTCATGGATGACGTCGTTGCGAAGAGGGAAGAGAGATGCATGAAGAGGGAGAAACAACACGGGCCCAAACCGAAGTTTGGGCCCGTGGGGCATGTCGGGATTTTCGCCGGTTGCTTACGCGGCTTCAGATTGGCGAGTCACTCCGGTGGCTTCACTGCCATTGGCGAAACGGTCGGCCCACAGGGCGATGACGCCATCGCCGGTCACGTTGCAGGCGGTGCCGAAGCTGTCTTGCGCCAGGTAGAGGGCGATCATCAGGGCAATGGAGGCCTCACCGAAACCGAGCATGGAGGTGAGCAGGCCGAGGGCAGACATCACACCACCACCCGGTGCGCCCGGTGCGGCGATCATGATCACCCCCAGCATCATGATGAAGGGCAGCATGGTGCCGTAGCCCGGGATCGCCAGATGCTCGGAGAGGAACATCACGGCGGTGGCGCAGGTCACCAAGGTGATGGTGGAGCCGCATAGGTGGATGGTGGCGCACAGGGGCACGGTAAAGTTGGCGATGCCGTCGCTCACCCCGTTGTTCTTGCTTGAGCGCAGGGCGACCGGGATGGTGGCCGCGCTGGACATGGTGCCCAGGGCTGTGAAGTAGGCGGGCAGCATGTTCTTGATGAGGGTGACCGGTGAGCGGCCAAGGGCCAGACCGGTACCGATGAAGAGTACGGAGAGCCAGATCCAGTGCATCAGGATGGCCATCACCAGCACCACGCCAAAGGTCTTCAGAGTGGCGAAGACGGTGCCCTCGACGGTCATCTCGACAAAGACGCCGGCGATGTAGATGGGCAGCAGCGGGATGATCACCTTGGCCAGCAGACGGTCAATGATGTCACGGCCCTGATCAACAACCCGGCGCAGATCGGTGGCCTGGGTCGCGCTGATGCCGATGCCGAACACGAAGGCGGCGGCCAGGGCGGACATTACGCCGAACAGCGGCGGGATCTCAAGATTGAGGTAGGAGGCGAGCTTGGTGGCGGTTTCGGTCGTGGGCTCGGCGGCGCTGGTCAGCTGCGGGATCAGGTGGCCAGCCACGGTAAAGGCAAACAAACCCGCGAGTATGGTAGAGCCGTAGGAGAGGGCAACCGTCTTGCCCAGCAGCTTGCCGGAGTTTTTCGGCAGGCTGGCGATGCCGCTCATGATGAAGAAAAGGATGATGAGCGGGATGGTGAAGGTGATCAGCTGGCCTATGACTGTCTTGGCCGTGAACAGCACGCGCGCCACCCACTCAGGGGCGTAAAGACCGAGCAAGAGGCCGGCAAGGATGCCAGCAATGAGTTTGAGGACAAGTTTCATAATAAAATCCGCCTGAATATGTATTGTCTGGTTTGTTATTTAATTTCTATATTAATCGTGTTTTTTTAACATTAAATCCGTGCTATGTCTGCCTATTTCGTTAAATCTCAGAGTTAAATATTGTCAATCACCACAAACACAGAGTGGAACCCTTTGGACTCAGTTGCCGGAAATATGTGATGAATTAATTCGTTAGGGAATGGGTTGCGGGATCCGCTGCAGGTAGAGAAGGGGTTTCGGTTGCCCTGCAGCAGAGGGGGGCTGACAGTGAGTCGGTACTAATGGCAGGCTTGCTTGCTCGATAACCAGATGAATCCTGTCTCTTGCCTGGGTCATATCATCTTGTGGCAACCGGATGCCCAGCAGAGCCCCCGGTTTGAGCAGGCTTGCCAATCGCTGCAATTGGGTGGTAAGGGTGGAAACATGGTGGCCAAACTGGCCACTGATCCAGATGCCGTCATAGGGCAGCACTGAATGTATCTGCTCGATATGACAGACGCGTACCGCTTGTCCGGTTTGTTGCGAGGCGAGCTTGGCTTGTACCAGTCTGGGATCGCAGGCGGTCACCACATGGCCCTGTTGGCGAAAATGCGCCAGATCTTCGCCGCTGCCGCAATTGGCGTTGAGCAGGTGAGCCTGTTTGGGCAGGGCGGCGAGAAAGTGGGCGCACACCGTCTGCACTTGGGCAGAGTGTGGCGCCGACAAGGGGGTGACGGGGTGTGACACTGGGGGACCTCCAACAAAGGGGGGCATACTCTAGCAAACTTGGCTGTGACCAGCCAAAGGTTGTGGCGTCAGGGGAAGGTTATGGGCGGGTGCTGGCCGGGCCGTCAACCAGCTGCAACATGGCGAAGATACTGTCGAGCAGGAAGTCTGCTTCCTTTATAAGGTCAATTCTGGCCGGAAAGTGCAGCCAGTTGACTATGTAGCCATCCAGGGTGCAGTGCACCAGGGTGGTGGCCCGCTTCAGATCCAGGGTCGCCGGCAATTGCCCCTTGTGGATGGCATTGGTGAGGGCCGTCTCCAGATCCTGAAAGAAGTTGCCCGACTCGCTGCGGATGTGTTCGCGCAAAGAGAGCGTCTCACCATCGAGCGATTCCAGATTGAACAGTATGGTGAACATCTGCTGGTGAGCCGGATCCGTGGTGATACGGACAAGGACCCCTTTGAGAAAAGTTCGCAGCTTGCCCAGGGGATCGGGCTCCTGCTCGGAGATGCAGGCATCAAGTTGGTGGGAGAGCGGCTCGCACAACTCCTTCCACAGTGAGAAGAAAAGCTCTTCCTTGTTCTTGAAGTGCCAGTAGATGGCACCGCGAGTCAGCCCGGCGGCCTTGGCGATATCGGTCAGGCTGGTTCTGGCCAATCCCTGGGCACAGAAGAGCGCCAGTGCGGTCTTCATGATATGGCAACGGGTCTGCTGCGCCTCTTCTTTGGTTCGTCTGGCCATGGGGTGATGCACCTCGATATAAGCAAAAAGTCACTTACATACATTTATGAATGTATGTATATTGCCTCATCTTCCAATTTTTTTCCAACGGGGCCGTCTGGCCCTGCCTGTTCATTGACTGGCTGAGATTAAGGTGTTTCATGCATAAACATATTCTTGCTCGTTCGGTGGGCCTTGCCTTGCTGGCAACGGGCCTGCTGGCAGGTTGTGGTGACAAGGACGGGGTGCCGCAAGGGCAGGGGGGCATGCCTCCGGCTGCGGTCGATGTCGTCACGCTGCAAAGCGGGCCGCTGCAACTGACCACAGAATTGACCGGCCGCAGCGCAGCACTGCGCATCGCCGAAGTTCGCCCCCAGGTGAGCGGTATCCTGCTCAAGCGTCTCTTTACCGAAGGAAGCGACGTGAAGGCGGGCGATCTGCTTTATCAGATCGATCCGGCCATCTACCAGGCGGAAGTCGCCAGCGCCAAGGCCAATCTGGCCAAGGCCGAGGCCAATGAGCGTAGCGCCCGCCTCAAGGCCAAACGTTATCAGGAACTGCTCAAGGTCAAGTCCATCAGCCGTCAGGATTACGATGATGCCGATGCCAGCTGGAAGCAGGCCCAGGCCGAGATCATGGCGAGCAAGGCAGCCCTGCGCACCGCCGAGATCAATCTGGGCTACACCCGGATCACGGCGCCCATCAGCGGCCGCATCGGCAAGTCCGCAGTGACCGAAGGGGCCCTGGTGACTGCCCAGCAGGCCAGTGCACTCACCACCATTCAGCAGCTCGACCCCATGTATGTGGACGTGCGCCAGTCCACCGCCGATCTGCTGCGCCTCAAGCGGCTGGTGGCCGAGGGCAAGTTGACCCAGGACGAGCAGAAGGGAGCCAGGGTGAACTTCCAGCTGGAGGATGGCTCCAGTTACGGGGAAGCAGGTTCACTGCAGTTCTCCGATGTGACCGTGGACGAGAGCACCGGCATGGTGACTCTGAGGGTCATAGTGCCCAATCCTCACCAGTTGCTGCTGCCCGGTATGTTCATGCGCGCCACCTTGCAGGAGGGTGAGCGGGCCCAGGGGCTGCTGGTGCCGCAAACTGCCGTGAGCCGTACCCCCAATGGCGGCGCGACCGTGCTGGTAGTGACAGCCGACAACAAGGTCGAGCTGCGCAATGTCCAGCTGAGCCGGGTCGTCGGCAGCAACTGGGTGGTGGAGTCCGGCCTCAAATCAGGCGAGAAGGTGATTGTCGCCGGTCTGCAGAAAGTGCGTCCGGGTGCCGAGGTCAACCCGACTGAGCAGGCGGCCACTGTGTCTGCCGCCCAGACTCCGGCCAACAAGTAGGATGGAGTAGTCACTTCATGGCTCGATTTTTTATAGACAGACCCATTTTTGCCTGGGTGATTGCGCTGGTGATCATGTTGGCGGGCAGCCTGGCCATTATCAAGTTGCCGGTGGCCCAGTACCCGAGCATAGCGCCACCGGCGGTGAGCATCTCCGCCAGCTACCCCGGCGCTTCCGCCAAGACGGTGGAAGACTCGGTGACCCAGATCATCGAACAGAACATGACGGGGCTGGATCACCTGCTCTACATGTCCTCCCAGTCTGACTCCGCCGGCCGGGTGTCGGTGACCCTGACGTTCCAGCCGGGTACCGATCCCGATATTGCCCAGGTGCAGGTGCAAAACAAGCTGCAACAGGCGATGTCGCTGTTGCCACAAGAGGTGCAGCAGCAGGGGATCCGGGTCCAGAAGACCTCCAGCAGCTTCCTGATGGTGGCGGCGTTCATCTCCAGCGATGGCAGCATGAACAACGACGATCTAGCGGATTATGTGGTCTCCAACATCAAGGAGCCCCTGAGCCGTCTGGACGGTGTGGGCGAGATCACCCTGTTCGGTAGCCAATACTCCATGCGAGTCTGGCTCGACCCGCACAAGCTCAACCGGGTACAGATGACCCCGGGTGACGTGCAGGCCGCCATCAAGGCGCAAAACGCCCAGGTGGCCTTTGGCCAGCTGGGAGGCACCCCTGCGGTCAAGGATCAGCAGTTCACCGCCACCATCATGGGGCAGACCCGCCTTTCAACCCCCGAGCAGTTCAACAATATTCTGCTGCGGGTGAATCAGGATGGCTCCAAGGTTCGTCTGAAAGATGTGGCACGGGTCGAGTTGGCGGGTGAGAGCTATGATGCCGATGCGCTCTACAACGGTCAGCCGACCGCCGCCATCGCCATCAAGCTGGCGACCGGTGCCAACGCGCTGGATACCGCCGAGAAGGTGCAGGCCAAACTGGAAGAGCTCTCCGAGTACTTCCCGGCCAACATGGAGATCGTCTATCCCTACGACACCACGCCGTTTGTGAAGATCTCCATCGAGGAGGTGGTGCAGACCCTGATCGAAGCGATCATCCTGGTGTTCTGCGTCATGTACCTGTTCCTGCAGAACTTCCGCGCCACCCTGATCCCGACTATCGCTGTGCCCGTGGTGCTGCTCGGTACCTTCGGCGTGATGGCAGCCTTCGGTTTCTCCATCAACACCCTGACCATGTTCGGTATGGTGCTGGCCATCGGCCTCTTGGTGGATGACGCCATCGTGGTGGTGGAGAACGTGGAACGCCTGATGAGCGAGGAGGATCTCTCCCCGCTGGAGGCAACTCGCAAGTCGATGGATCAGATCACCGGCGCCCTGGTGGGGATTGCTCTGGTGCTGTCGGCGGTGTTCGTGCCCATGGCATTCTTCGGCGGGTCGACCGGTGCCATCTATCGCCAGTTCTCGCTCACCATCGTCTCTGCCATGGTGCTCTCGGTGCTGGTGGCTCTGATCCTGACGCCGGCCTTGTGTGCCACCCTGCTCAAACCGCTGAAACATGGCGAGTTTGCGGCCCAGCGCGGCTTCTTCGGCTGGTTCAACCGGGCCTTTGATGCCAGTGCCAGCCGCTATCAGAACGGGGTACGCAAAGTGATCAAGCAGGGGGTACGCTACAGCCTCATCTATGGCGCCATGCTGGTAGTGCTGGGTGTGCTGTTTATGCGGATGCCCACCTCCTTCCTGCCTGAGGAGGATCAGGGGGTCGTCATGTCCATGGTGCAACTGCCGGTCGGTGCGACCAAGCAGCGTACCGAGGTGGTGCTGGCCCAGATGCGCGATTATTTCCTCGAGAACGAGAAGGACAATGTGGAGTCGGTGCTGACGGTAGCGGGCTTCAGCTTCGCCGGTAGCGGTCAGAACGCGGGCATGGCCTTTATCAAGCTCAAGGACTGGAGTGAGCGGGAGAGCCCGGATCGCAGCGCCAATGCTATCATTGGCCGCGCCATGGGGTATCTGTTCAGCATCAAGGAGGCACAAGTTTTTGCCTTCAACCTGCCGTCGATCCCGGAACTCGGGACTGCCACCGGTTTTGACTTCTATTTGCAGGATCGTGCAGGACTTGGCCACGACAAGCTGATGGCGGCACGTAATCAGTTGCTCGGCATGGCGGCGCAGGATCCGAACTTGGTACGGGTACGCCCGAACGGGATGGAGGATACTCCCCAGCTCGATATCAAGCTCGACTATGAGAAGGCATTGGCGCAGGGGCTCTCCATTTCGGATATCAACAGCGCCCTGTCGACGGCCTGGGGCTCATCTTATGTGAACGACTTCGTGGACCGAGGCCGGATCAAGAAGGTCTACATGCAGGCCGATGCCCCCTTCAGGATGAATCCGGAAGATCTCAAGCTGTGGTATGTGCGCAACAGCGCCGGCCAGATGGTGCCGTTTTCTGCCTTTGCCACGACGGAGTGGAGCTTTGGCTCGCCGCGCCTCGAGCGTTACAACGGTGTGCCGGCCATGGAGATCGTCGGTGAAGCCGCGCCCGGCAAGAGTACCGGTGATGCCATGGCGGCTATCGAACAGATGGTGAAGCAGCTGCCAGAAGGGGTGGGTATCGAGTGGACCGGGCTCTCCTTCCAGGAGCGTCAGGCCGGCTCACAGGCCCCTGCGCTCTATGCCATCTCATTGCTGGTGGTGTTCCTCTGCCTTGCAGCCCTCTACGAGAGCTGGAGCATCCCGTTCTCAGTCATGCTGGTGGTGCCGCTCGGGGTACTGGGCGCTATTCTGGCCGCGACCTTGCGCGGGCTGGAGAACGACGTCTACTTCCAGGTTGGGCTGCTCACTACCATCGGTCTGTCGGCCAAGAACGCCATCCTGATCGTCGAGTTCGCCAAGGAACTTTATGACAAGGGGATGGGGCTTGGTGAGGCGGTGGTGGAGGCTGCACGTCTGCGTCTGCGCCCCATCCTGATGACCTCTCTTGCCTTCATCCTCGGCGTATTGCCGCTGGTGATCAGTACCGGTGCCGGCGCCAGCAGCCGTAACGCCATTGGTACCGGCGTGATGGGGGGGATGATCAGTGCTACCGTCCTGGCCATCTTCTTCGTGCCGCTGTTCTTCGTACTGGTTATGCGCTACTTCACCAAACATTCTTCAAAAGAGGTGCGTTTGGCTGCGGTGGGTGAGACGAAACATGACTGATGGATGCTAGTTGGTTTGAACTGACAGGTGGCTAATAAATCGTCAGTCCTGTCAGGTTTAATTGGTCTTTCAACAGGGCAACCTCAGGGTTGCCCTGTTTTTTGCTCTGATTAAGGTATCAATTGGTTATCAATAGCGGTTGTTTGTGGCATGTGCGTCAAGTTTGTTCAAATGAAAATGTTCTCTATCGAATCTTTATTGAAAACCCTCATAGTGAGTAGTTTTTACTGTTCAGTTTGGTCTGAAACGGGATAGAATCCGGACTCCAATCGGGCTGAGACTGTTGAGGGTATCAAATTCCTCATGAGAATCCTCTTGCGCATACTCGAGGGGGGGGGGGAGCGTACCGACAGTCAGGACAACAAGAGATGCTGGAGGACACGATGACCAACAGCAGAGACAATTTGGTTAAAAGCAGCAAACTGGGGGCTGTAACTCAGGGGCGGTAGCCAAGATGATTACCAGATATCGGTATGATTTTTGCTGTAGTTCAATAATGTCAAAGCTTTAAATGTTGAATAAACTTCATGCATGTCTTCAATGTTTTTGTCCCATTCAGCCCTCACCTATCACATATCAACTCTTCGCAAGAGATAACATACCTATGAAAATACTCGTTACCGGTGGCGCAGGCTTTATTGGCTCTGCTGTGGTGCGCCATATCATTCGTGACACCCATGATTCCGTGATTAACATCGATAAACTCACTTATGCAGGTAATCTGGAATCCTTGTCCAGTGTTTCTAACAGTGAGCGGTATTCGTTTGAGCAAGTGGATATCTGCAATCGCGGTGAACTGGATCGGGTGTTTTCTGAACATCAACCAGATGCTGTGATGCATCTTGCCGCCGAGAGCCATGTCGATCGTTCCATCACTGGCCCCGCCGACTTTATCGAGACCAATATCGTTGGCACCTATATGTTGCTGGAAGCGGCTCGCGCCTATTGGAACGGTCTGGACGAGGTACGCAAGGCGGCCTTCCGCTTCCACCACATCTCCACCGACGAGGTATATGGCGACCTGCCCCATCCGGATGAAGTCGCCCCCGGTGTGTCACTGCCGCTCTTTACCGAAACCACTCCCTATGCCCCCAGCAGTCCATATTCCGCCTCCAAGGCTTCCAGTGACCATCTGGTGCGAGCCTGGCGCCGTACTTACGGCCTGCCGACCATAGTCACCAACTGTTCCAACAACTACGGCCCGTTCCACTTCCCCGAGAAGCTGATCCCGCTTGTCATCCTCAATGCGCTGGATGGCAAACCGCTGCCGGTGTACGGCAAGGGTGACCAGATCCGTGACTGGCTCTATGTGGAAGATCACGCCCGAGCGCTTTATACCGTGGTCACCACTGGTGCCATCGGCGAGACCTACAACATCGGCGGTCATAACGAGAAACAGAACCTGGACGTCGTTCATACCATCTGTGATCTGCTTGACGAGATGGTGCCCAAGGCCGGCTCCTATCACGACCAAATCACCTATGTGGCGGATCGCCCCGGTCACGATCGCCGCTATGCCATTGACGCCAGCAAGATGAGCACCGAGCTCGCCTGGCAACCGCAAGAGACCTTTGAATCAGGTATCCGCAAGACAGTGCAGTGGTATCTGGATAACCAGCAGTGGGTCAACAACGTCAAGAGCGGGTCCTATCAATCCTGGATCGAGCAAAACTACGGGGAGCGTGCCTGATGCATATTCTGCTGTTTGGCAAGAATGGTCAGGTTGGCTGGGAACTGCAGCGCTCGCTCACTCCATTGGGCCGGGTCACTGCCGTCGATTTTGACTCGACAGACTACTGTGGCGACTTCAGCAATCCGGCCGGCGTGGCCGAAACGGTGCGCCAGGTGAAGCCAGATGTCATCGTGAATGCGGCAGCCCACACTGCGGTAGACAAAGCCGAGAGCGAGCGGGAGTTTGCCGAACTGCTCAACGCCACCAGCGTGGCCGCGATCGCCAAAGAAGCGGAAGTATTGGGAGCTTGGCTGGTTCACTACTCCACGGACTATGTGTTCGATGGCAGTGGTGAGCGCCCCTGGCAGGAAACCGATGCGACCGCACCGCTGAATGTGTACGGCGAAACCAAGCTGGCAGGGGAACAAGGTGCAGCACTCTGCTCCCGTCATCTTATCTTCCGCACCAGTTGGGTCTATGCTGCCCGCGGCGCCAATTTTGCCAAGACCATGCTGCGTTTTGGCAAGGAGCGCAGCGAAATGTCGGTCATCAATGACCAGTTTGGTGCCCCGACCGGTGCCGAGTTGCTGGCCGATTGCACCGCCCATGCGATTCGTATGGCGCAGCGCAAACCTGAGGTCGCCGGGTTGTACCATCTGATTGCCTCCGGTACCACCACCTGGTTTGACTACGCCCAGCTGGTGTTTGCCAACGCCAGAGAGGCAGGTGTTGAACTGGCGGTCACGCAACTCAATGCCGTGCCGACCAGCGCCTTCCCGACCCCAGCCAAACGCCCACATAACTCCCGCCTGGATACCAGCAAATTCCAGCGCACCTTCGATCTGGTGCTGCCGGACTGGACCGTCGGCGTGGAGCGGATGTTGACCGAGATCCTAGGCAAGTAAATCACTGGCCAGGGATGTATTGAATGCCACCCTGGCTGGCAGGGATAAAACAGTAAAGGTGCGGCCTCAAGCCACTCTCTCTTTTGAAATTTAAAATAAGAAACAAGCATTATGACCAAACGTAAAGGCATTATTCTGGCCGGTGGCTCCGGCACCCGTCTCTATCCAGTCACCATGGCAGTGAGCAAGCAACTGCTGCCCATTTATGACAAACCGATGATCTACTACCCGCTCAGCACCCTGATGCTGGCGGGCATTCGCGACATTTTGATCATCAGCACCCCGCAAGACACCCCTCGTTTCGAACAATTGCTGGGTGATGGCAGCCAGTGGGGCCTGAACTTGCAATACAAGGTACAGCCGAGCCCGGACGGGTTGGCGCAAGCCTTTATTCTGGGTGAAGAGTTTATCGGCTCAGACCCCTGTGCGCTGGTGCTGGGTGACAACATCTTCTATGGCCACGACCTGCAGAAACAGCTGGAGACGGCCGCAGCCAAAGAGAGTGGCGCCACCGTCTTTGCTTACCATGTGCATGACCCTGAGCGTTATGGGGTGGTGGAATTTGATAAGCAAGGTACCGCTATTTCACTGGAAGAGAAGCCGTTGGAGCCCAAGAGCAACTATGCAGTGACCGGCCTCTATTTCTACGACAACAGCGTGGTGGAAATCGCCAAGAGCCTGAAGCCGTCGCCGCGTGGTGAGCTGGAAATCACCGATGTGAACCGTATCTACCTGGAGCAAGGCAATCTGTCGGTGGCCATGATGGGCCGTGGCTATGCCTGGCTTGATACCGGCACCCATGAAAGCCTGATTGAAGCAAGTAATTTTATTCAGACCATCGAGACCCGTCAGGGGCTGAAAGTGGCTTGCCCGGAAGAGATTGCCTATCGCCAGAAGTTCATTAATGCCGATCAGGTTCGTGAACTTGCAGCGCCATTGGCAAAGAATGCGTATGGACAATATTTATTAAGAATGGTGGCCAAAGCCTGATGTGATATGGGGGGAGGGAAGATGCTCCCTCCATAAAGATTGAATTAAATGTGGGTAGCCAGATGAATGTAATCAAAACAGCAATTTCTGACTTGCTTATTTTTGAACCAAAAGTATTTGGTGATGAGCGTGGTTTTTTCTTTGAGAGTTTCAACCACAAGTTGTTTGAAGAGGCGGTAGGATATCCGGTGACTTTCGTGCAGGATAATCACTCCAAGTCTTCAAAAGGAGTGTTACGTGGCTTGCACTATCAGCTGCCACCCTATGCCCAGGGCAAGCTTGTACGTTGTGTCTCGGGTGAAGTCTTTGATGTAGCTGTAGATATCCGCAAAAGCTCACCGACTTTTGGGCAATGGGTTGGTGTTCATCTGTCAGGTGACAACAAGCGGCAGTTGTGGATCCCGGAAGGGTTTGCACATGGATTTGTGACGTTAACGGATACAGCGGAATTTCTTTACAAAACAACAAATTACTACGAGCCATCTGCAGAAAGAAGTATACTTTGGAACGATGCTCGTCTAGCTATTGCTTGGCCTATAACCTCTCCAGGCCCCCTATTATCCACCAAAGATACACAGTCTAGTACTTTTGAAGTAGCGGAGTTATTTTGAACATATTTACGCATTTGACTGGCATTGATAATAAAAGCAGCAGTTATAGATATCAATGATTAGATGGTGAACAATGATAAGTGCCAAATTCGTATTGTTTTTTAATAGCATGTCAAATAGTCAAGCTGCTGAGCACCGTTGCCACTAATGTAGTGATATTCATAGGTTATTAATCCATGCATATCTTCAATCAAAATGAAAGTCCTAATGTTTTAATATTAATATGTACTTGTAATGGTGAAAAATTTCTTGAAGAACAATTAATATCATTTGAAGAGCAAACTTATGATAATTGGGCCGTCATTGCTTCCGATGATGGCTCAACAGATAATACCAAGTCTATATTAGAGAAATATAAAAATAAATGGAAAGAAAACCAACTTACTATTGTTGAAGGACCTAGACAAGGTGTAACAAAAAATTTTATGTCGTTGATATGCAATAAGGCAATCGAAGCAGATTATTATGCTTTTTCAGATCAAGATGATATTTGGATTCCGTCTAAGCTGGAAAATGCACTAAATTGGCTAGAAAAGATTAAAAGTAACACACCAGCCTTATATTGCTCTAGCACATTGTTAGTCGATGAAAATAATAATAAAATAGGTCTTTCCACAATAAATAAGAAAGCCCCAAGTTTTTCTAATGCACTTGTGCAGAATATAGCAAGTGGAAATACAATGGTTTTAAATAAGGTTGCAATAGAGTTATTGCGCCAAACTGGCCATGATATATCTATCATCATTCATGACTGGTGGTCATATTTGGTGGTGACTGGCTGTGGAGGAATAGTTTTTTACGATTCAAAGCCAACCGTTCGCTATCGCCAGCATACGGCCAATCTTATTGGTAGTGACGACTCTTTGCACGCCAGACTTCTTAGAATGAAAAAACACTTTCGTGGACGTCTCAAAACTTGGAATGATATGCATATTAAGGCTCTAGCGAATATGGAACCAAGTCTTACTGTTGAAAATCAAAAGCGATTGGCTGACTTTGCAAAGATAAGAGAAGATGGTCTACTGTCTCGTTTATTTTATGTTAAACGCAGTGGTATCTATCGCCAGACATTTGCTGGAAATCTAAGTTTGCTTGGTGCCGTGCTGTTAAAAAAACTATGAAGAACAGTCTTTATATTCGATAGGGTGCAGATAATAAAATATATTATCAAGAATTTACAAATACGGAGCCGTAATTTTAATGCGTAATTTTCCTGCAACACCCATTGAAACAATAGCCTGCATATGGCGCAACCGTTCTCTTATTAATGCCTCGGCAAAAAGGGAGGTGTTGGGGCGTTATCGCGGCTCAACGATGGGGCTATTTTGGTCATTTCTAAACCCTCTCTTTATGTTGACAATATATACTTTTGTATTTAGTGAAGTATTCAAGGCTCGTTGGGGTACGGTAAATGAATCAAAGGCTGAGTTTGCACTTATTCTATTTGCTGGGCTGATTATTTTTAATCTGTTCGCTGAATGTATTAATCGTGCGCCCGGATTGATACTAGGAAATCCTAACTATGTAAAAAAAGTTGTCTTTCCACTGGAAATACTCCCTTTTGTCAATCTTTGTTCAGCCACCTATCATGCGGCTTTGAGTCTTTTGGTGTGGTTTGTTGCATATGTCATATTGATAGGTATTCCTCATTGGACTGCTCTGCTGCTACCGCTAGTGATTATACCCTTTATCTTCTTTATTATGGGGCTTAGCTGGATTCTTGCCTCATTGGGCGTATTTTTACGTGATGTTTCACAATTCATTGGTCTCATCACTACTGCTCTGATGTTTATGAGCCCAATTTTTTATCCTATGAGTGCTATACCCGAAAAATATAGAGATTTGCTTCTCCTTAATCCGTTAACCCAAGTCATTGAGAGTGCCCGTGATGTTCTTTACTGGGGGAAGTTTCCAGATCCTGTTTTATTACTATTATATTGGTTAGTTGCAATGTTGTTTGCTTGGCTTGGCTTTGCTTGGTTCCAAAAAACTAGAAAAGGATTTGCGGATGTTCTCTGATATTGCAATTAAAGTCGAAAATCTTAGTAAGTGTTATGAAGTGTACGATACGCCACGTGACCGCTTAAAACAGTTTATTTTCCCCCGAATGCAAAGTGTGGTGCGAGTTGTAGAGCGCCAAAATTATTATAGAGAGTTTTGGGCTCTTAGAAATGTAAATTTCGAAGTAAAAAAAGGAGAAACTGTTGGTATAATCGGTTGTAATGGCAGTGGCAAGTCAACTCTGTTACAAATGATTTGTGGTACGTTGAATCCAACTTCGGGTAGCCTTAATACTAAAGGGCGTATTGCCGCATTATTGGAGCTTGGTTCTGGTTTTAATCCGGAATTTACTGGCAGAGAAAACGTATATCTTAATGGCGCTGTATTAGGCTTGAGCAATAAAGAGATAGACGAGCGCTTTGATGATATTGCTGATTTTGCCGACATTGGTGAGTTTATTGAAAGGCCAGTAAAAACTTACTCCAGTGGGATGACTGTTCGTTTGGCATTTGCTGTTCAGGCCATGGTTGACCCAGATATACTCGTGGTCGATGAGGCTCTTGCTGTAGGCGACGAAAAATTTCAAAGAAAGTGTTTTGCTAGACTTGAGGAGCTCAAGAGCAAGGGGTCGTCAATACTCTTTGTATCACATTCTTCTGCCAGCATAGTTGAACTGTGCGATAGGACGCTTCTGCTTGATCATGGTAACCAGCTAATGTTTGGTGACTCACCTTCTGTTGTGCGTATTTATCAAAAAATACTATATGCTTCAGTTGATAGTCGGGAGCGTTTGATTAGGGAGCTTCTAGCCGATGAGATATTCAGTCATAGTCAGGAAGTTAATATTGAAGAAAAAAATGAATGCTCAAATGTAACCATCAAAACAAAAGTTAAAAACAATAAACTCACTGACGCCTATGATCCTGGGCTGATACCTGAGACAACAACGGTTTACCCTAGTCAAGGTGCAATAATTAATGCTATAAGAATCATTAACAATGATAATGAAAGTGTAAATATATTGCAATCGAGCAATACGTACAGCTTCGTTGTTTCAGGCCAATTTTTAAAAGATTTTTCCGGCGTTTACTTTGGAATACATATTAAATCAGTTTCCGGAATGGAAATTACTGGACAACGTTTCCCACAAGAAGGACATTATCTGGAGAGAGTTAGAGCTGGTCAGAATTTTGAAATGAAATTTACATTTCGTATGGATTTGTTGCCTGGCGTATATTTTTCAGGTGGTGGTATTTGGTCGAGTACAGAACCTCATTGTGCACATCGTATTGTTGATGCAATCATGTTTAGGGTAAACCCTGGAGAAGAAGCAATCCATTCTTTTGGTTATGTGGATTTGCGTGAAGCGGAACCTGCTGTAAAAATCAATGGTTGATTTGTAATTATCATTGAACTTCCTACGTACCTACGTAGATGCAGTTTTCAGATATAACTTTTATACTTTTTATGCAAATCATACTTGAGCCTTGAAATATGGCCATGTAGTTGTATAAGTAGCTAATAATCTTCCAGATATGTAATAGGGTGTTTCTGTGAATATTGATGACTGGTCTGAACAAGACAAAATAAAACTTGGTAATTATCTTCAGTGGAATAGTTATCGCTCTGAGCAGCATAAACTTTTATATGTGGCGACGCCAAAAGTGGCATGTACAACTTTAAAATGGTGGATTGCTTCACTGGAAGGTTTATCAGAAAAAATTCGTAACACAAGTGACAGCTTCGAATCTGATCCAGAGTTAGTTATTCATGATGTGTTTCATAGAATCGCTCCTAACGTAACAGGCTTAAAGTTAAATGATCTTTCTGATGCTTTGACTCAAGATGAATTTTTTAGGTTCGCATTGGTTCGCAATCCTTACAAGAGAATATTTTCAGCTTGGCAATCAAAAATTTTATTACGTGAGCCTTTACAATCATCACCATATATTTCAAGTGATTTTTACCATTATCCTATTAAAAATATGAGTGACATAGCTGGGGCATTTGAAAGTTTTTTAGAGCATATTGCAGCAAATGAAACCCCAACATTTCTGGATCTTCATTGGACGCCACAAGTAAATTTACTTCGGCCGGACATAATTAATTATTCATCCTTAGTTAAGATTGAAGAGGTTGAAAAAATAAATCAGAGTCTTTCTGATTGGCTTGGTCCATATATTCCTACGCCATTTAGAGATCATCGCTCTAACGAAAGTATGATTCCATATTTATCTGAGTTTGTGACAGAGCGTAGTAAGCAATTAATTTGTGCTTTGTATGGTCTTGATTTTGAAACATTTGGCTATGAGACGAAATTACCAGAGAGTAAAGCAATATTTTCCACAGAGCAATGGGCTGTAGCATATCAAGCAATTAAGCTTATCCGTGGGCGTCATCAAAGAATTAGCGATTTTAATGAATTTAAAATTAAGATGTTGCAGATAGATTCTGAGAATAAATCACTTATTAATAGCTTTAGGCAGTCAATGAATGAGCGTGATGTACAAAATAATATCTTGAGTCAGCAATTAAAAGATTTTGAACGTCAAATTCATGAAATTAATGAGGTCGCTGTTGTTAACGAAAATAAAAATCATAATCTTGCTGAAGAGATTAATAAACGAGATATAGAAATTAACATGCTCAATGAGAATCTTAGAGAGTGTGCTCGTCAAATAAATATTTTTAATCAAATCTCTATTGATAATGAAAATAAAGTTTCTGGGCTTGTTCAATCGATTGAAGAGAGTGATATTAAGATAACTAGCCTTCATCAAGAGATTGAAGAGCGTGATATTAAGATAACTAGCCTTCATCAAGAGATTGAAGAGCGTGAAATTAAAATCCATTCTTTGAATGAGTTAATTTCTGATTATGAAAGTAAACTTGAATTTTTCAATCAAGCTATTTATGAACGAAACTCTAAAATTGATAGTCTTAATAAAGCTGTTGCTGACAGTGAGTTTGTAGTATCAGAAATCATTAAATCTACTAGTTGGAAATTAACAAGGCCTATGCGTCTGATTGGTAGTAAAATAAAGCACACAAAAAGAAAACTTTCATTTAATTATAATTGCAGTGAAAATAACTCTTCTTCTAACATTGTTTTTAATAATGCCGATAAAGATATTTTTGATTCTATAAATAATCAAGAAGAACATAATACATTACAACAACATAGTATAATTGAAAATTCTTTATCTGAATTTGATCCTGAGTTCTATTTAAAGGCTTATCCTGATATCGCTAATGCAGGGATAGACCCTAAACAACACTATTTACTGCATGGCCGCCTTGAGGGGAGAATTCCATGTATGCCCGAAGTGAGTCACTTTGGTTCAGTAAGTACAGATTTTGACCCAAGCCGAGAAAACGTGCTTGTTGTAAGTCATGAAGCTTCGCGTACAGGGGCTCCGATACTAAGTCTAAACTTAGTTAGAATATTGAAAAAACAATATAATGTTTTAGTTTTAATATTAGGTGGAGGTCCACTTATATCATCAATTCGAGAACTCGGCGCTGTAGTTATTGAACAAGGTGATATGCGATATAACAATGCTATTGCAAATATTGTTATTGAAGATATTGTCAACAAATGCGATTTTAAATTTGCATTAGTAAATAGCATTGAATCTAGAGTTGTTTTGCCCATTTTAGCGAAGAGATTTATTCCTAGCATCACATTGTTACACGAGTTTGCTGCTTACACTCGCCCTTATAATGCATTTCGTGATGCTTTTTTATGGTCAGGTGAGGCTGTCTTTTCTGCTAGATTAACTCTTCAGAGCGCTCTTGATCAACATCCTGAACTGGGAGAGCGCTTTGCTCATGTATTGCCTCAGGGACGCTGTATTTTACCTAATGAGGTAGTCGATGAAACTATAAAAACATTAGAGAAAAGTAGGCTTATTAGTGCGCTTTGGCCTAATCCCCTGAATGATAAACCTTTCATTGTTCTCGGGGCTGGTTATGTGCAATTGAGAAAAGGTGTTGATCTATTTATTGAGTGTGCATCTCGATTATTCAGAATGGGTAGTCCACGGAATATACACTTTGTCTGGGTTGGCAAAGGTTATGACCCCAAAAATGATGTGAACTACAGCGTATATTTAGCCGATCAAATTGAACGAGCTGGTTTATCAAAAAATATTACATTTTTAGATGAAACATCAGAAATTGATTTTGTCTATAAAGAATCTGACCTTCTTTTGTTGACATCAAGACTAGATCCGCTTCCAAATGTCGCTATTGATGCTCTGAATGAAGGGCTTCCAGTTTTGTGTTTCGATAAGGCTACAGGTATTGCAGATATTCTAACCGAGGGCAATCTCAAGGAAGATTGCGTGGCTGAATATATTGATACACAAATGCTAGCTGATAAAGTATATAAGCTAGCTAATGACTCAATGCATTATGATAATGTATCAAAAAAATGTAAAAATCTTGCGGGCTCGATTTTTGATATGGAGGACTATGTAAAAAATCTGCAAAACTTGGCTGAAACAGTTACTGTGCAGGTTGAACAGGAAAGGCAGGATGTTAGAGATATTTTAGATTCAAAATTGCTAGATATAAATTTTTGTGCGTTACCCACTGAGTTAAATCGGTCTCTTACAGAGATAGTCCGAGAATACGTACGATCCTGGGCCACAGGTATAGGAAGACGTAAACCATTTGCTGGTTTTAACCCTGAAGTGTACCGTGATTTTCATGGTGGAAGTTTGTTGAAATCAGATCCGTTAGCCCATTATATTCGCTCAGGTTGTCCACAAGGGCCATGGTTGTACCCAGTAATCCGTAATACTGATTTGCCACTACCTGTTGCTAATAGTGTCAGGATTGCTTTGCATTTGCATGTATATTATCCTGATCTCCTCCCTTTAATAATCGAGCGTCTACAAAATAACATTGTTAGACCTGACCTTTTTGTTAGTGTACCTAGTGAAAAATGTCTTGAGGAGGTTTCTCGTCAACTTGCTGGATACAATGGAAAAGTCATATCAATTGAAATAGTTCCTAATCGTGGGCGTGATATTGGACCATTTTTTTCATGTTTTGGTTCTAGAATTAAAAGTAATTATGATTTTGTCGGACATTTACATACAAAAAAGACTGCCGACGTTGAAGATTCATCGATGGGGGCTAATTGGTATGAATTTTTGTTGGATAATTTACTTGGTGGTGAGTCGGGGGCGATGATGGATCGTATATTAGGGTTCATGAGTAATACACCAACAGTTGGAATGGTTTTCCCTGATGACCCGAATGTAGTGGGATGGTGTGAAAATAAACCTTATGCTACCGTTTTAGCAAAGCGTCTGGGAATTAAAGAAATTCCTGATAGTATTACTTTTCCTGTCGGTACCATGTTTTGGGCAAGAGTTGATGCGTTAATCAATTTCTTGAATATGGAGTTGAGTTGGGATGATTATCCCGAAGAGCCACTACCCTACGATGGTTCTATTCTACATGCTATGGAGCGTCTGTTACCTCTAGGTTTGGCTAATGGGGTGAATCAATGTGCTCTGACTAATGTTTGTGGAGTTAGCAGATAATTATGTTATATCAAGAACTGTGTAAAATTAAGCGTTCTATTGTATATCTTATTTATGCTGTTTTTCGTACTATAAAATATTATCAAAGTTCGCCTGCATTAGCTATTAATCGTGTTTTCAGTGTCTGGCGAAGAGAGGGCCTTGATGGAGTACGCCGTCGGGCAAATATTTTGGTGGGGGGGCTGAGGGCCTCCCCCCTTAATAAGGATGGAGACAATATTTATGTGATAGAATCTGCTGAAAGCACAAAATTCAATCCTAAAGTATCGATCATTGTTCCGAACTACAATCATGCTCCTTACCTTAAACAGCGATTGGAGTCCATATATCGACAGACATATAAAAACTTTGAGGTGATTTTACTTGATGATTGTTCTAGTGATAATAGCACAGAGATATTAACAGATTTTTCATCACGCTTTCCTAATCGAACTATTTGTAATTTTAATGCTGTCAACTCTGGAAGTGTGTTTCGACAGTGGAAAAAAGGTCTTGATATTGCTAATGGTGAGCTTGTCTGGATAGCAGAAAGTGATGATTTTTGTTCGGATGATTTTCTGGCTGAGCAGGTAAAGGCATTTAATAATCCTGCAGTTATGCTTTCTTTTTGTAACGTAGAATTTGTCTCCGGTGAGTCTTGTGAGCCAGTTTGGTCACTGGCTTCATATCTTTCCGATCTGGCTATGCATGACTGGAGTAAGCCATTTATTAGATCCGCACACTCTCTTGTCTCTTCAGGTTGGGGAGTTAAAAATCTGGTACCAAACGTTAGTGGTGCTGTCTTCAGGAAACCTCATAATTTTTCTTTGCTTGATGATGAGCGTTGGCAGAGTTTACGTATGTGTGGTGATTGGGTCTTTTATCTGTCACTCATCAGAGGTGGTTTGGTCTCTTATACTCCTGTTGCAACCAACTATTATCGACAGCATAGTGCTAGTACGTCACAAACTGCACAGAAACACGATATCTATTATCTAGAACATGAAGTTGTGGCTTCATATCTTGTTCAATACTTTAAAATAGATAGAAGTGTTTTGAGTAAACAGTATGATGTACTTTATAATCATTGGTGTAGTTTGAGGGGAAGTAATTTACAGTCTCAATTTCACAAACTTTACGATTGCGAGCGAATTTGGCCGCTCACCTATGAGCGCAAGCCTAATATTGTTATGGCTGTTTATGCCTTAGTATCCGGTGGTGGCGAGACGTTTCCTATCATTTTGGCAAATCAACTGAAGAAAAATGGTTATGCGGTAACAGTGTTTAACTGTAAAGAACGTGTGACTGAGCCTGGTGTGTTAAATATGTTGGATCCTGGCATTCCTTTATTGGAGCTCTCTAACATGACTATGGTTCGAGCTGCTTTTGAAGATATGGGAATTGAGATAATACATTCTCATCATGCATGGGTAGATCTAACCTTGGCTAGTTTATTGAATGGTTGTCAAGATATAAAGCATGTTATTTCCATGCACGGTATGTATGAGATGATGTCGTCAGCCCAGCGTGAAGCCGTGACGCCTTTACTCATGTCCCGTATCAATCATTTTGTCTACACAGCAGAGAAAAATCTCCAAGGACTACCAGAATCCATCAAGAGTGCAAAATCGTTAACCAGAATCAACAATGCCTTGCCTGTGACGACAGTTGAACCTGTAGACCTATCTTCTCTACAGATATACAAAGACGATTTTGTTGTTTGTATGGTCGCAAGAGCTATCCCTGAGAAAGGGTGGGAAGAGGCTATTCATGCTGTTAATTTGGCAAATATGTGTTCAGTTAGAAAAATACACCTTTTGCTGATCGGTGATGGTCCAGAGCACGATAGATTGTGTCAATCTATGAGCTCTGATACAATTCATTTTCTTGGTTTTCGCCAAAATATTCGTGACTACTTTTCATCGTCACATTTAGGGTTATTGCCTTCCAAATTTAAGGGGGAAAGCGCTCCACTTGTTGTCATTGATTGCTTACTGGTGGGTAAGCCGATACTTGCCAGCAATGTTGGAGAGATTGCAAATATGATAAGCTCTCCAGAAGGCATCGCTGGTCAATTATTGGAGTTGGATAAATGGGAGCTTAATCCGAAAGAAATGGGCGAATGCATTGCAGCGTTGGCGAATCAATCAGATAAATATCAAGAAATCTGCTCACATGTAGCATCTGCATCCAGTAAGTATTCGATTGATTCGATGACCAATAGCTATGAAACGGTCTATCGTTCATGTCTCACCAACAGCTAATTTTTACAATTAACGAGAGTGTTATGATATCAAGCATTACTAATATTCAAGGTATGGGAAAGCGCTGCTTGGTTTTAGGGGGGCTTGGTTTTATTGGCTCTCACCTGGTAAAGGCCCTGCTTGATTTTGGTTTTAAGGTTCGCTGTTTTGAACGTCCGCATACTAATTCGGTGATGGCGGATTTCTTTCAGCATCCTGACTTTGAGCTGTTTGAAGGGGATTTCTCTAGCGAAACTGATGTGGCAGAGGCGATCAAAGATTGTGATTTTTGTTATCACCTGGTGTCAACGACACTGCCTAAATCATCTAATTTAGATCCAGTTTTCGATGTTGAGAGTAATTTGATTGGCACAATCCGCCTTCTACAGCATGCAGTAGATAATGGAGTGCAGAAAGTCATCTTTATCTCATCCGGCGGTACTGTGTATGGTACACCAATGGAACTACCTATACCGGAAAATCACCTTACTGATCCTACTTGTTCCTATGGTATAACTAAACTCGCGATTGAAAAATATTTTGCTCTTTTTCATCATCTTCATGGATTGGACTATACAGTATTACGCCTTGCCAATCCTTATGGGGAGGGGCAGCGGACACTTTCACAACAAGGTGCAATTGCAGTTTTTCTCGGTAAAATTCTACGTGGCGAAACTATTGAAATATGGGGGGATGGCTCTGTTGTTCGAGATTACATTCACGTTTCGGATGTAGTTGAAGCTCTTCTTTTATCATTGGAGCCTTCAAATGGTAAACATTTATTTAATATCGGTTCTGGTACGGGCCATACTTTAAATGAGATCATTTCAACAATCGAAGATGTCACTCATTGCCGTGCTATTGTAAATTATTTGGATTCAAGGGCATTCGATATACCAGTAAATATATTGGATATAAATAAAGCTCAAGCTTTATCAGGTTGGCATCCAAAAATTAATCTTGTTGCTGGAATAGAACGTTTTTATAAATGGCTAAGTGTTGATGACTCTTGGCTTAATAAGTGATTTTTAAGTTTTATTCTTGCAGGCATACTTTATGCATGGTTAGACATGTTTCATACATGAATTGACCACGTGTACTATGTAAGTTCATATGTTAATAGAAAAGATTTTATCGGTTTACGACCTCAGTCTTTGACGCTAAAAAATTATGGTTAAAAAATGAAATTAAACATTGATGCTCTTGAGTCTGAATCAATAGCTATCTTTAGGGAGGTTGTTGCTCAATTTGAAAATCCGGTAATGCTGTACTCCATTGGCAAGGACTCTTCTGTATTATTGCATTTAGCTCGTAAAGCGTTTTACCCGGGCAAGATTCCTTTTCCTTTGTTACATGTGGATACAGGCTGGAAATTTCGTGAAATGATCGAGTTTCGAGACCGTATGGCAGCCGAGCATGGTTTTCAGTTGTTGGTGCATACCAACGAAGAGGGACGGAGGCAGGGAATTAATCCGTTTGATCACGGCTCTTCTTATACAGATATTATGAAAACTGAGGCTCTTAAGCAGGCACTGAACAAATACCGGTTTGATGCGGCGTTTGGGGGGGCTCGGCGAGATGAAGAGAAAAGTCGAGCCAAAGAGCGGGTCTTTTCATTTCGTGATGCGCAGCACCGTTGGGATCCTAAAAATCAGCGGCCTGAGCTGTGGAATCTTTACAATACCCGAGTCAATTCGGGCGAGAGTATCCGGGTCTTTCCGCTTTCAAACTGGACCGAGCAGGATATCTGGCAATATATCTACCGCGAGAAAATTGAGATAGTTCCGCTCTATTATGCAGCCCCCCGTCCGGTGGTCGAACGTGGAGGAACCCTCATCATGGTCGATGATGAGCGGATGCGCCTGTTGCCGGGCGAAACTCCCATGTTAAAAACAGTACGTTTCCGTACCTTGGGCTGTTATCCCCTGACCGGGGCAATCGAGTCTGAAGCGGATACCTTGCCGACCATTATTGCCGAGATGATGCAGGCCAGAACATCGGAGCGGCAGGGGAGACTCATCGATTCGGATCAGTCTGCCTCGATGGAAAAGAAAAAAATGGAAGGGTATTTCTAAGATGGCAGGGGGAGCGACAGTGAACGAGTTTGAGGCCTATCTGGCCGCCAACGAACATAAATCGCTATTGCGCTTTTTGACGTGTGGGAGTGTGGACGATGGCAAGAGTAGCCTGATTGGTCGTCTTCTGCACGATTCAAAGTTAATTTATGATGACCAGTTGGCAGCAATAAAACGTGATTCCCGCAAGTTTAATACCACAGACCAAGAAGTGGATCTGGCGCTATTGGTTGACGGGTTGCAGGCCGAGCGCGAGCAGGGGATCACCATCGATGTTGCCTATCGTTATTTTTCGACCGATCGTCGCAAGTTTATCATTGCCGATACGCCGGGCCATGAGCAGTACACCCGAAATATGGCGACCGGGGCTTCTCACTGCGATCTGGCGGTTATTCTGGTAGATGCCAGCAGTGGGGTAAAAGCGCAGACCCGTCGTCACAGCTTCATTTGTTCTCTGTTGGGTATTCGGCATATTGTGGTCGCCATCAACAAGATGGATCTGGTGGCATATGACGAGGCATGTTTTGACCAGATTCGGGATGATTTTCTCCGGTTTTCCGCTGAGCTGGGATTTGTTGATATTACCTTTATTCCGCTTTCTGCCTTGCGCGGTGACAATGTCGTCGAACCCGGTAACAAGATGCCCTGGTATCAGGGGCCTTGTCTGCTCTCTTGGCTCGAAACGGTGCGCATCGCCCCGCTCGACATGGGATCGTTTCGCTTTCCGGTACAGTATGTGAACCGTCCCGATGCGGATTTCAGGGGATATTGCGGTACGCTGGCTAGGGGAAGAATCGGGGTCGGTGATCCGGTGCGGGTATGGCCGTCCGGCAAAGCGAGTCGGGTCGCTCGTATTGTCACTTTTGATGGTGATAAGAGGAGCGCCATCATGGGCGAGGCGGTGACGCTGACGCTGGATGATGACATTGATATCAGCAGGGGGGATATTCTGGCGCCAGCCGATGAACATTGGTGTTCTGCGGAGAAGGTCAGTTGTATGTTGGTGTGGTTACATGAAACGCCGCTGCAGCCCCATCGGCAATATGAGATAAGAATTGGTACTCGTACTCTTGCCGGATTTGTGGAGAGCATTGATTATCGGGTTGATATCGAAGATTTTTCCCATCATCCAGCGGTGCATTTGCAGCTTAACGAAATAGCGCACTGCCAGATCCGGTTCACCATGCCGATACCGGTCGATTCCTATGCCACATGTCACGAAACGGGAGCGTTGATTTTGGTTGATCGCCTGACGAACGCCACCATGGGAGCCGCCATGATCGTACAGGCGCATAGTGAAGAACCTCAGTCGACACATCAGTTCAGTGAATTTGAAATTGAGCTTAATGCATTAATTTGCAAGCACTTCCCTCATTGGGGGGCAAAAAGTCTGAAGGATTTGCTCTGATGACGATGATGGCATGGTGGGTGCTGCTGGTTTTTGTCGGCGCGCTTCTGGCGCTTGCCCGTTGGCAGGACAAGGCTGATCGTATTTTCGGCCTAGTGTTGATGCTGCTCTATTTGCCTGGTGCTATCAGCAGTGAGGCATTACTGGCCAGTGCCGCGAACAACGGCCTGATCACCTTGGTGTTGTTGATTTGCACCGCATTTGTACTGGAAAAAACGCTGCTGTTACAACGTGCTGCTGCCTGGATGTTGACGCTGAACTTTGAACGTTGTTGGTGGCGAGTAATGCTGAGCAGCATTGCCAGCTCAGCCTTGTTGAACAATACCGCAATTGTATCAATTCTGCTCGGCCCTCTGCGTTCCGTCACTCATCATCCCGCTCGTCGATTAATCCTACCGATGACCTATGCCGTGTCGATGGGGGGAATGCTGACACTGGTTGGTACTTCGACCAACCTGATTGTTAATTCAATGATGATTGAGGCGAAATTACCAGGCTTTCATCTGACGGATTTTTTTCCGGTCGGCGTGGCCGTGGCCATTGTGGGTATTATCTGGTTGTGGTGGCGTCGTGACCAACTACCGGCCGCACCATTGAATGCGGAGTCGGTGGAGCACTATCTGGTGGAAGGCCGTATCGAGTCGGATTCGCCACTGATTGGCAAGACTATTGCCCAAGCTGGATTACGTCATCTGCAGCGTCTGTTTCTGGTCGAAATTGTCAGGTCTGGTGAAAAAATTTGCCCCGTACCACCACATGCTCAATTGGTGGTAGCCGATCGGCTGCTTTTTTCGGGAGATCCGGCCTCGATTGGCTTATTGGGCCGTTTTAAAGGGTTAGCCAGCTATGCGCAACGACAGGGATTGAATGCAGACGAATTGACTGAAGTATTGATTTTGCCAGATTCTCCTCTTTGCGGATTGCGCCTAAAAGAGTCCGACTTTCGGGCCAAATTTGATGCTGCCGTGGTGGCTATCCGTCGCAATGGAGAGGCGCTGAGCGGCGTCATGGGCGAGCAGATATTGTGTGGTGGCGATTTTTTGGTACTGGCAACCGGGAGGGATTTTTTGGGGCGTGCCAACCTGACCAAAAATTTTCTGATTATACGAGGTGCCAGGCCGTCTGCGACGATCAAACCACTGACCGAATGGTTGATGATTGGAGGATTCTTGCTGGCGATTACCCTGTCCGCATTGGGATGGGTAGCTCTGTTTAAATCCATGGTTTGTTACCTGAGCATTGTACTTTTGTCAGGTACGTTGACCTTGAATGAACTGCGGCGACGTTTTCCTTTGGGGCTCTGGTTGATCGTGATGTCAGCTCTGGCATTGGCAAAAGCGATGGAAACCAGTGGTTTGATGGGAGTAGTGACGGATTTGGTCAAGGTTCATCTGGAAGGTGCTTCACCTCATTGGGCATTGGTGGGCATGTTGGTTGCGACATGGCTGGTGACGGAAATGGTGACCAATAATGCCACTGCCGCCATGATGACCCCTCTTGCCTTGGCGTTGGCGCAGGGATTGGGCGTGTCGCCACTTCCATTTGTGATGGCGGTAGCATTTGGTGCCAGTTGCAGTTTTGTCAATCCTTATGCCTATCAGACCAATCTGATGGCACTGAATGCGGGTGAATATCGTCTAGTTGATTTTTTACGATTGGGACTGCCTTTGGCTTTGCTCTATCTTGCTGTGGTTGCAGCATGTGTTCCTCTCTTTTTCCCATTTTTTCCCGGATGAGGCTAGTTTCTTATGAATGATCTGACATGGCATGATCATCAGGTATTGCCAGCACAACGAGCACAACAAAAGCATCAGTTACCCGCGGTGCTCTGGTTTACCGGATTAAGTGGGTCAGGCAAGTCAACCATCGCCAATCTGGTTGATGAAAAACTCTATGCTATGGGCTATCACGGATTTGTGCTGGATGGGGATAATATTCGCCATGGGCTGAATGGTGATCTGGGATTCAGTGATGCCGAGCGGGTGGAAAATATCCGGCGGATTGCTGAAGTCGCTGTTCTCATGGCTGATGCCGGTCTGATTGTTTCGACGGCGTTTATTTCTCCTTTCGCCAATGATCGGGCTTTAGTCAGAGAACGATTGGGAGCCAGGTTGATTGAAATTCATGTCAGCACCCCCCTTTCAGTCTGTGAGCAACGTGATCCCAAAGGGTTATATCGAAAAGCAAGAACAGGCAGCATTCAGCACTTTACCGGTATCGATTCACCTTATGAGGTTCCATTAAATCCGGAACTCGTATTGGATGCGGGTGAACTGTCCGCAGAAGAGTGCGCCTGCAAGGTCTTGGATTATCTGAACCAAGGTGGATGGTTACTCAAGGATGGTAATAAGTGACCTCGGTTTCAGTTTCGATCAGTCTTGTAACCTATGAGCCGGATAAGGCGTTATTAGCGTCAACACTATTGGCGATGTCTAAGGCTGTTATTGATGCTGGTGTAAGTGTGCGGCTAACACTGGTAGATCATACGCCGTTGGCACGGCTGAATATTGATCGACAATGGTTGGCTGGCATCTGGCATCATGCCTTTGAATTGATTCAGCATGGCGATAACCCAGGTTTTGGTTGTGGGCACAATCTGGCATTGCAAACAGAGACGTCCGACTATCATCTGATTCTTAATCCCGATTTGGGCATAGCAGCGGATGGTTTGGTGTGTGGATTGGAATTCATGGCACAAAATCCAGATTGCGGATTATTGACGCCTTTCGCTACATGGGAAGATGGTGAGCTACAACGGCTTTGCAAACGCTATCCAACCGTATTTGATTTACTGCTGCGTGGTTTTGCGCCCGCGTTTGTGAAGAAGTTATTCCAGACGCGCTTGGCGAAATATGAGATGGCAGATCAGCTCAACAATCATGACGTGCTGTGGGACCCACCCATTGTCAGTGGTTGTTTTATGCTGTTTCGCACAGATGTATTGCAGCAGCTCGGAGGGTTTGACGCCCGCTTTTTCCTCTATTTTGAAGATTTTGACATCAGTTTGCGGGCTGGAAAGATCAGCCGTATTGCTTATGTCCCTCAGGTGAAGGTCGTTCATCATGGTGGGCATGCATCCCGCAAAGGTTGGCGCCATATCTGGATGTTTGGGCGTTCCATGGTGACTTTCTTCAATATTCACGGTTGGCGTTGGTGGTAATGGCAGATATCAAAAGTACAGTCTTGGTCACAGGAGCCAGCGGATTTGTAGGCAAGGCGGTCTGTGAACACTTGCTGGCGCTGGGGGCGAATGTTAAAGGCGCTGTCCGAAGTCACCCGCTGGCTTATTACCATGTTCAGGCTCCCTCTTTGACTGCGGATGCCAACTGGACAGCCCAATTGCAACAAGTGGATGTGGTTGTTCACTGTGCTGCCAGGGTGCATGTGATGTCGGATACCGCGACAGATCCCCTGGCGGCTTTTCGAGCGGTGAATACAGAAGGCACCCTAGCTCTTGCCCGGCAGGCGGCTGAGGCTGGTGTAAAGCGCTTCATCTTTATCAGCTCGATCAAAGTGAACGGCGAGCAGACCGAGCCAGGCAAGCCATTTGATGAGCATGTGCAGAGTCCGCCAGAAGATCCCTATGGACGTTCTAAGTATGAGGCGGAGCAGGGGCTGATGGCGCTCGCGAAAGAGTGCGATATGGCTGTAACCATTATTCGTCCTCCTCTTATTTATGGGGAAGGAGTGAAGGCTAACTTTGCCAGCATGATGACGTGGGTGCACAAAGGGATCCCGCTCCCTTTTGCCCGTTTGAACAATGCGCGTAGTTTGTTGGCGCTGCCTAATCTATGTGACTTCATTGCCCATACGATGGCGCACCCTGCCGCAGTGAACCAGGTCTTTCTGGTCGCAGATCCGGTTGCAGTGTCCACGTCGAAATTGTTGGCGGCGATTGCTGATGCAGAAGGGGTTAGCTGTCGGCTGTTTTATCTCCCACCAGGAGTGATAAGAGGGTTTGGCCGCTGTTTGGGGATTGATGCCAAGCTACAACGTATTTATGGCTCGTTGGAAATGGATACCGCTAAGGCTCAGTGCCGATTACAATGGTCGGCACCCTATTCGCTCTCTCAGACCCTATCTCTGATGGCATCTTCCCATAGTGAGTCGTATTGATGCTGGCATTTGTTTTGTTGTCGATATTTTGTCTGTTTCTTTCAATCACCATGACCGGCCTGCTCAGGTGCTACGCCCAGACCCACTTGCTTGACCAACCCAATCATCGCAGTTCACATCAGGTGCCCACTCCGAGAGGGGGTGGAATGGCTATAGTGGCCACCTTTCTGCTGGCAGCCCCGTTGTTTGTCGCCCTGATCCCACTGCCCTCTGGCATATCCCAGAGCAGCTTTGCATTGATATGGGCTGCGGCTCTGGGCATTGCATTGGTTGGTTTTATCGATGACCACATCTCTCTCAAGCCCCGAACCCGCCTGATTGTGCAGAGCATGGCGGCAGCTTTGGTGGTCTCTGCGGTTGATGGTTTGCCAGCGCTGACTTTCTTTGGTTGGCAGCTGGATCTCGCTTGGTTCGGTTATCTACTGGCTTGGCTTGGGGTGATCTGGTTTGTCAATCTTTACAATTTTATGGATGGCATTGATGGCTTGGCGGCCGGCGAGGCCGTTGTCGTCTGCCTATTTATGGCGTTATTTCATTTTCTGGTTGGGGGGGAGTGGTCATCTGCCAGTTTGACCCTGCTACTGGGGATGTCGGCGGCGGGCTTCTTGTGCTGGAATTTTCCGCCGGCCAAGATATTTATGGGGGATGGTGGCAGTGGTTTTCTTGGTTTGATGCTGGCTTCCCTGATGCTGCTCGATGCAACTTCTGCTCCTCAGTACCTCTGGGCATGGCTCGTCATGCTCGGGGTATTTGTGGTTGATGCGACCTGGACGTTGCTGAATCGCTATCGTCTGAAATGTCGTCTGAGCGAGGCTCATCGTACTCATGGTTATCAATATCTGGCGAGACGTTGGCAGAGCCATCGAAACGTGACATTGGCTGTGCTTCTTATAAATAGCCTCTGGCTTGCGCCGATCGCAGCCATGATTGTATTGGGTCAGTTTGATGGGGTAATCGGCCTCGTCATTGCCTACTTGCCGTTAGCGTTTATTTCGTATCACTTGAACGCTGGAGTACCAGAATGAGAAATATGCGTATACCCGGTGGGAACCGGCTATTGACCTTGCTTGGTTCATTGTCGCGCAACAGCAAACGTGCCGTATCTGTCGCCGTCGATATACTGCTTATCACTATCAGCTATTGGGGGGCGTACTGGATCCGGCTCGAGCATGGCTGGCCAATCGAGAGCCTCCCTCATTGGACGTTGCTCGGCGCAATTATCATTGTCAGCATCAGTGTATTTGTCAGGTTGGGGCTGTATCGCGCAGTGCTCCGATATGTCAGCTTTCGTGTGCTTTGGACAATCTCCCTCGGGGCGCTGCTTTCAACCTGCTTCTTTGTTCTCTCTGCGTTTTATTTCGATATCTTCCTGCCCAGAACGGTCTCGGTTATCTATCTCTCTTTTCTGGTGTTGCTGGTTGGCGGTGTGCGGCTGTTTTTCAGGGCGCTACTTAATACCACCCGTTTGGCTCGTACCCAGGTGTTGATCTACGGTGCGGGTTCTTCGGGCCGTCAGTTGCAAATGGCCTTGTTGCAAGGCAATGAATTTTATCCCGTCGCCTTTGTCGATGACGATCCAGCCAAACAGGGGCTAGTGATCCAGGGTTGTACCGTTTACAACAGTGCCCAATTACCAACCTTAATTGACCATCATGGGGTAGAGAAGATCTTGTTGGCCATGCCGAGCAGCACCAGAGCGCGTCGTCAAGAGGTGATCAATGCACTTGAGCCCCTCTCTTGCGAAGTGCTCTCTATCCCGGGGATGGCCGATCTGGTCAATGGCTCTGCGCGCATAGATCAGCTCAACGAGGTATCCATCGATGATCTGTTGGGCAGAGACCCAGTAGAACCAATACGACATTTGATGGAGGCCAATATCACAGGCAAAGCGGTAATGGTGACCGGTGCCGGTGGCTCCATTGGTGCTGAGCTTTGTCGCCAGATCTTGCGCTGCCGGCCATCCACCCTGGTACTGTTCGAACTATCTGAATACGCTCTCTATGTCTTGCACAAGACCCTGCGGGAGCAGTGTCAGCGTGAAGAAATCGAAACGGATCTGGTGCCGTTACTGGGGTCAGTGCAGCGCCAGCATCGCCTCAAGACGGTGATGCAGAGTTTTCGGATCCAGACGGTCTACCATGCAGCTGCTTATAAACATGTTCCGCTAGTCGAGTTAAACATCATTGAAGGAGTGCGTAACAACGTATTCGGTACGCTTTATGCGGCACAGGCTGCCATTGAGGCTGGGGTGGAGACTTTCGTGCTGATCTCCACCGACAAAGCGGTGCGGCCGACCAATACCATGGGGGCTAGCAAGCGTATGGCCGAGTTGATCTTGCAAGCCTTGACCCGTGAAAAGCATCAAACCCGTTTTTGTATGGTGCGTTTTGGTAATGTCCTTGGATCTTCTGGCTCTGTGGTGCCGTTATTCAGACAGCAGATAGATAAGGGAGGCCCCATCACTTTGACTCACCCCGATATCATTCGTTACTTCATGACGATCCCTGAGGCTGCCCAGCTGGTGATCCAAGCTGGCGCCATGGGGGAGGGGGGGGACGTCTTTGTGCTCGATATGGGGCAACCGGTGAGGATTATGGAGCTGGCTCAGCGGATGATCCGCCTGAGCGGCCTGACATTGCGTGATGAGTTGCGGCCAGATGGCGATATTGCCATCGAGGTGACCGGCTTGCGGCCAGGTGAGAAACTCTACGAAGAGTTATTGATTGGTGATGATGCCAGAGGAACCGAACACCCAAGGATCATGATGGCACAAGAGAGCTGGCTGCCCTGGTCGCGACTACGCCCCTTGCTGACCTCGTTGGATGAGGCCTGCCACCGTTTTGATCACCAGCAAGTGCGAGAGATCTTGCTGCATGCCCCTGCTGCATTCGAGCCAACGGATGGTATTTGTGATCTGGTGTGGCTTGCAAAACAGCAGCATACGATTGCTGATAATGTTGTGAATATACCGGTGGATAATGTACATTTTTTGCTGGCTAGAAATTGAGTTACCTGTTTCTATAATGAGGCAACTTGGATGCGATTAGCCCAAGTTGTGGCATTTTATCGAGAATATGCCGCAATTATTATTAATGTTAGTATTCTATTATTTGAAAAAATGGTGACCATTGGGTTGGTTTTTTTTTGCGAGGGGATAATTAGTCATTTACTAGGTGTATCCCTATATGGGAAATGGCTATATTCACTCAATACCGTCATTTTATTATCATCAGTTGCATTGATTGCCGGCTCGGAAGTTGTTGTTCCGGCATTAGTTAGGCATCCTCATTTGCGCTGGAAGATACTATCTTCAGTATTTATTTTTCGTCTACTTTTCGCATTTTTTGCTTTGCTGGTCACATTATTCTACGCTAATTTTATTATCACGGATCAAGATGTAAAATTAATGCTGACGCTATTGGCATTCTCTCTCTTTTTTAATGAACCATTTTCAGCCATTGTCAACTACTATCAAGCTACCACAAACATAGGTATTGTTGTTGCTATTCGTCTTGCAATTTTATTATTAAGGGTGCTTTTGGTAAGCCTCGCTTTTTTATTTTCATCTTATTTTATCATCTATTCAACCAGAGTAATAGAAGCAATTTTTTTCGCTATTTCTCTGAGTTGCGTTATTTATTTTAGAGGTGGCATCTGGGATTGGCATAAAAAAGTGGCAGTGGTAATGCTAAGTAGAGGTGGTGCACTTTGGGTACCATTAATGCTGATGCTGATTTATATGAGGGTTGATCGTTTCTTCATCGAGCATTACTTAGGGTATGAACAACTAGCCATGTATGGTGTGGCTAGTCAAATGCTCGAGCAGGGCGTACTTGTGCTCGGTATAGTTGTGCAGTCGATCGCGCCAATGATGTTATATGGGCGCACAGTTAAAAAAATACAAACTGTGTGTTTAGGTGTGCTATTAGTTTCATGTGTCTTGCAATTAATGGGTTGGCTATGGCTACATGAAATAGTCTATTTTATATTTGGTAAACATTATGAGCTAGCTGCAGAATTAGCCATTATGATGTTACCTGCACTTTCTTTTTTCGCTGTGGATAGCATTTTTATGCAACGACTATACCGTGACAAGAAATATTTTTTAATAATGTGCAAGTGGTTGTTTTTATCAATTATAAGCGCATTCAACTATTGGCTGTTACTAAAAGTATTTTGTTCCGATGACATATACGTCGTTTACATAATTAATGCTTTTTTGATGATGATTGCTACTATATTTATATATTTCATTCATCAATATAAAGGTTGCGTGTGTAAGGTCTTGTAATGATTACAATAATGACGCCAACTTATAATAGAGCGTATGTTTTACCAAGGCTGCATGACAGTTTGTGTCAGCAGACAAGGCGGGACTTTGAATGGCTCGTAATCGATGACGGTAGCACTGATGGTACCGCCGAGTTTATTTTTGACTGTAGAGTTAAATCTGACTTTTCAATCAATTATTTTTATAAAGAAAACGGAGGGAAGCATCGTGCCATAAATGAAGGTGTGGTTCATGCGACCGGTGATTGGATTATTATTGTAGATAGTGATGACTTATTAACATGTGATGCTGTCGCCAAGTTATATGATGTTATGGATCATATTGGCTCGGAATTCGTTGGAGTGTGTTTTAGAAAAGCAACGTTATCTGGCCATATAATTGGTATCTCCGGTACAGCATTGAGCAAGTCAATGGTAATGCACCCCATCATGGCAGGGAATATATTAAAAGGTGACTTGGCTTATGTTTTTCGCACTAATGTTATGCGCGAGTGTCCTTTTCCAGAGTTCCCGAGTGAAAAGTTCGTACCAGAGTTGTATATATGGAATAAAATTGCCGATATAGGTAAGATAATTTTCTATGTAGATCAGGCAATATACTTATGTGAATATCTTCCTGATGGTTACACCTCAAATTTTAAAAAAAATCTAAGAAGTAATCCATGTGGTTTTGGTTTGTTTTATCGAGACCAAGTGATCCGAGATTCTCGATTGTTTGGCAAGGTCAAAGCATGTATCAGAAGTCTTCAGTGTATTCTTTACTGTTGGTTGAAGAAATAGCATGAAAATTGCGATGATAATCACAGGTCTTGGTATGGGTGGCGCTGAACGACAAGTGTGCGATTTGGCAGACCAATTTATTAGGTTGGGCCACCATATATTAATTATCTCGATGACCGGTGAAATTAGAAATCGCCCACATTCGGCTGCAGTAGACATCGTTTCACTGCAGATGAGGAAAACTCCATTTAGTGTTTTCAAAGCATACTGGCAGGCGATTAGGTTACTTAATCAATATAAACCGGATGTGGTACATAGCCATATGGTGCATGCTAATATTTTTGCTCGCATATTACGATTATTTGTGTCATTTCCGAAACTTATCTGCTCTGCGCATAGTGTTAATGAGGGAGGCGGGTGGCGGATATTGGCATACAGGTTTACCGAAATATTATGTGATCTTAACACAAATGTAAGCCAAGAGGCTGTTGAGGCTTTTATTAAACAAGGCTCGGTATCTGCCGGGCGAATAAAAGTTATGTATAACGGTATTGATACGGAGCGTTTTTATTTTAACGCAGCAGTCAGAAATAAATTACGCTCTCAGCTTGGGATTGATAACAATAACATATTGTTAATTTCGGTAGGCAGACTGACCGCTGCCAAGGACTATAAAAATCTGCTTGTTGCATTTGCGATGTTATCTTCGAGATTCAATAATATTAAGTTGATAATTATAGGTGATGGTGAGGAAAGAGAATATTTAACCACAATTGCTAGCGCACACGGGATTAGCGAGCGAGTTCATTTCTTGGGGCTGCGCTATGATGTTGAAAATTGGATGAGTGCGGCAGATATATTTGTATTGTCATCAGCTTGGGAGGGGTTTGGTTTAGTTGTGGCTGAGGCTATGGCTACTGAGCGGGTTGTGGTTGCCACCGATTGTGGTGGAGTGAGGGAAGTGGTTGGCTCTGCTGGATTGCTTGTCCCCTCTAAAAATAGTCAGCAGCTATTTACCGCAATTGAGCAGGCTATAATGCTCTCCCCACTTGAGAGAGAGGTGATGACCAAAGAGGCTCGGACTAGGATTATTAACCATTATTCAATAGAGGCTATTTGTCTGCGTTGGTTAACTTTGTACCAGGACTACTCATGAGCAAACATCTCTGTATGGTTAGCAACACTGCGTGGTCAATGTGGAATTTTCGCCGTGGATTATTATCTGCACTTATACAAAAGGGATATCGAATAACTATCGTCGCTCCACCTGATAATACAGTTTTTTTGCTCTGTGATTTGGGGTGTTCATTTATTCCATTGGCACTGTCTCCTAAAGGCGTCAACCCAGTTGTCGAGCTAAAATTAATATTTGATTTCGTGAGGATATATAGAAGGGTTAATGCAGATTTAATTATCCATTATACGGTAAAACCCAATGTATATGGTTCTTTTGCAGCACATCTTTGTCACATACCTACCTTGGCTATAACCACAGGGTTGGGATATGCCTTTATGAATAATGGTTGGGTGCCTAAAGTAGTAAGGTTGCTTTATAAATTCGCTTTTAAATATCCTCAGTTAGTCATTTTTTTAAATGAAGATGATCGTCTTGAATTTGTTTCGAAGCAGTTGGTAGATGAAGGAAAGACTCTTTTATTGCCTGGCGAGGGCGTCGATTTGAGTTTTTTTTCTCCTGCAAAAAAATATGCTGAAGATGACTCGGTTAGTTTTTTGCTCATTGCGCGGCTATTATGGGATAAGGGGGTTGGGGAATATGTAGCTGCCGCAAAGCAGATTCACATTAATCATCCAAATGTAAAGTTTAAATTGTTAGGCGACTTTCAGGCTGATAATCCACGAGCAATTGGATATACGCAGTTGCATGAATGGATCAATGAAGGTGTGCTGGAATATCTCGGTACTACACACGATGTTAGGCCTATAATAATGGAAAGTGATTGCATTGTGTTACCTTCTTATCGCGAAGGATTGCCAAGAACTATGATCGAAGCTGCTGCAATGGCAAAGCCTATTATTGTTACCGATGTTCCTGGATGTAGAGATGTACTACTACATGAAAAAACCGGTTTACTCTGTCAAGCTAGAAATGTTGCATCATTGACTCATGCGATGATGAAATTCATACGGATGACTACAGCTCAAAGAACCTTGATGGGTAATGCTGGGAGGAAATTAGTCAGCGCCAGATTTGATGAAACAAAAATCATTGGCATATATTTTGATATATTGGCTCAGTATATCGGTGATGCTCACCCCGATGATTGATAACAAGAATGAGTTTCCCATGATAAATAATAGCTATCATCCATATGGTGGTCGTTGGTATGACCTAGTAATGTTTAATTATACAATAATATTTTTTTTTACATCCTTGGTGTCAACATTACTACCTGCATTTTTGTTTTGGGGGGGGGGCTTTTGGAGTTTCCTTGACGATGTAAAAGTGAATACACTTTTGGGCATCTTTATAACATGTATTACTGCTGGTTTTTTCCTGAGTCGAGTGCTTTGCTATCCTGGTGTTAATGCCTTATCTTATATGATTCCAACAGTAACAGCTGTGTATGGTATATTATTAGGGGTGTTGTTGCTCTTTCGTCTTGAGTATAGTAGGCCAGTAATTATAAGTTCGTATATATTGGCTTTAGTATCTTGCGGGGCTATTTATTACTTAGGAACACGATTTGGCAAGATCAAGTATTCTATCATCCCAGTTGGCAACTATCAAAAACTGTGTGCCTTGACTGCTGTTGAATGGAATGTTCTGCACAAACCTGATTCATCTCTGTTTTGTGGTAATGCTGTAATTGCTGACTTTCACTCTTCTGATTTGACGAGTGAATGGCAAAAGTTATTAACTGATTTCGTTTTGTTAGGGATACCTATCTATCATAGTAAAACTATATATGCATCATTAACAGGCCGAGTGAGCGTTGAACAATTATATGAAAATGACTTGGGTTCCGCTATTCCATCATTATTTTATTTTATTTCAAAAAGGTTTTTGGATCTCTTTGTTGTTATAATTTCACTCCCCCTTTTTATACCGGTGCTACTTATAATAGCAATATTAGTAAAGCTGGAAAGTTCTGGTCCAGTTTTTTTTAAGCAAAAGAGAGTTGGGCTTGGTAATAAAGACTTTGTAATATATAAATTTCGTAGTATGTATGAGAGTTCATCATTAGAAAGTGCAAATTTTGCTCAGAAGGTTGACAACCGAGTGACTCGTGTTGGTCATTTTATTCGTAAATATCGTATTGATGAACTTCCGCAATTTTTCAATGTCCTTAAGGGTGATATGAGCTTGATTGGTCCACGACCTGAACAGCGCCTTTTTGTGGAGAGATTTGAGTCTGAGTTACCATTCTATATGTATCGTCATATGGTCCGTCCAGGTATAAGTGGCTGGGCTCAGGTGATGCATGGTTACTCAGCAGACACAGATAGTACTCGTATAAAATTAGAATATGATTTTTATTATATTAGGAACTTTTCTCTGTGGCTTGATCTATTGATAGTACTTAAAACTATTAAGACAATGTTGACAGGATTCGGGGCTCGTTGAATATACGGAAATAATATATGATCAGCTTGTATTGGATTTTATTTTCATCATACTGGTTACTTGGTATGCATTTTTTTATGCACAATCCCGGTGGTGCTGGACTCTATTTGCCCTTTAATGCCTGGGGATGGATTTTTGCCAGCCTTATGATCGGAATAGGGTTGTGGCAGGTGACTCTGCGTCAACATATCACTTTTTCTCCATTGCAGGCTGCGCTATGGTCTGGGGCTTTGCTGCTGTTGTTGCCCATGTCCTATCCGGGATTTGAGCTGAAAGACTATGCCATTCCCCGTTTACTGGGATTATTTGCTGGCCTGCTGTTTCTATTTGGCTTTTACCAGTGGAGATTGACGCGCCCGCAGCGTGATAGCTTGCTTTATCTCATATTGGTTGCGATAGCGATAGAGGCCCTGTTTGGGCTTGTTCAGTTTTATCTGCTGACTCCCGGAAACTGGATTGGGTATGACACCAAGGTAAATCGTCCCTACGGTATTTTCCAGCAACCTAATGTGATGGCCAGTTTTATGGCAACGGGGATGGCTCTGGCGATCTGGTTGGAGTTACGAAGTGATGACTCACGAGTACTGATGGGTTTGCGTTACAGTGTCATATTCTCAACTGTATTGCTGTTGGTAGTGTTGCAATCTCGAGTAGGCCAGTTGAGTGGATTGTTGGCGCTGCTTATGTTGCTGCCACAACTTAGGCAACAACGAAAGCTTGGACTCATATTAGGTCTTGTGTTTCTGGCCATCATTTTGGGACTTTTATCCCAGTATTTGATGGCAGGAGAAAAGCGTGGGTTGGAGATCTACCAGTCTGGCGGAATGCGCTCTATTTACTGGCCCTACGCATTGAAGCTGGTGAGTGAACAACTCTGGACAGGATGGGGCTACGGTAGTTTCGAGTCCGTTTTTCTCCATCATTATATGGCCGATAAAGCAATGAATCCGGCCATGGTACAAATTGAGTACAACCTGGACCATCCCCACAATGAATTCTTGTATTGGGCTGTGGAGGGAGGACTCGCTTCTATGCTCGGTATGCTGATAATGGGGGGCGCGTTGTTATGGCGTCTTTCGTGTGCACCGGGGAAAAATGCCATGGCCATGCTGGCTCTGGTGACTCCTGTTCTGCTTCATTCCCAGACAGAATATCCTTTTTACCATGCCATCGTATCATGGTGGTTGCTATTAACGCTGATCTATTTAATTGATGCAGAAGTAGAAGAAGCGAATGTAGCAATCAGAAGCCAAACAACTTGGTGGGAGTGGGTTTATCGACCCTGGTTCTTGCTGCGTTTTATGGCGGTTACCATCCCTTTATTGGTTGTTCCCTTTATGCTAACAGCTCTGCATACCGCCTGGGTGGTGACCAAGTATGAAAGAGGGGGCTATAAAGAACCGACTCTGCTGCTGGATATCGTCAATCCCATGGCGTGGTTGACTCGGGTTGAATTTGATGTCAATTCGGTGCGGTTGATGGTGGGTCTGCAAACCAATAACAAGGCTGAACTGGAGGCCTATCTGGAGTGGGGGCAGGCTTTTGTACGACATACACCACGGGCCAATATTTACGCCAACATGGTGGTTGCCCTTAATGCCCTCGGGCGTATGGATGAAGCAAACACCATGCGTCGGGAAGCTCTGCAACTCTATCCTGATGATCCTCTGCTCACAAAATCAGCGGCCAAGTCGGTGATCACCGGCGTTGATCAGCCTGCTGAAAGTGACGCCAGGGCTAAATAAAGTAATTGTTGAGCTACCAAAGCCTGCTTCTGTCAAGAGCAGGCTTTTTTGTTGTCGTGCTTGAGGGGCGGCTGTCATATTCTTCTGGTCGGGATGGCTGTGTCGGGTAATGATGCTTGATGCCTGCCATTAATCGCAAAGGTTACCCCAAAAGGAGTGGGTGAGTATTCAACGGATTGATTTTAATAGGTTATTGCCAGGGTTTCATTTGGTTGCTATATATTGAAGTTCTGCCTTGCAATAGCGGCATGCAAATCAGAGATGAGCAAAACACAAGTGTTTAATATGCTGGTGATGTTAAAAAGGAGCTGTGTTATCTAGGGCGAATGATTGCTTGGCATCTGTTGTTGCATTGCTTCAGCGCCCCTATGGCTATGCTGAATGGAGTATTAATGGAGTATGTAATAGTGTGCTTTGCGATGAATCCGATGGTCATTTCTGATTGACGCCGAGCTTTTTCTTTCTATGGTTTTGTTATCAATCGTGGTTGCTGTCGATAGACTATGGTAAAAATGGACTCTAATACAGAAAAACTGTATGTCGTTATGAATTGTCCATGCTATTCTGAAACTGTTATCCCTGTGATCGATTTTTTGTGAGGAAATAATGAACGAGTTTCTGAAAGTTCTGCTGAACATTCGCAGTCTGCGTGCCGCTATTCGTGAGCTGCCGTTTGAGCAGCTGCTGGAAGCTAAAGAGAAGTTTGATCTGGTTTATCAAGAGCGCGCCGATTCTGTTGAGCAGGAGCGTGCCGAGCAGGAAGAGCGCCAGCGCAAACTGAATGAATTCACCGAAATGCTGCAGCAAGCAGGTATTGATCCCCGTGAATTGCTGGCTACTGCGGCTGCTCCGGCTGCTACTGGTACCACCAAGAGCAAGCGTGCTCCGCGTCCGGCCAAATACAAGTATGTAGAAGATGGCCAGGAAAAAACCTGGACTGGCCAGGGCCGTATGCCTAAAGCCATTGCAGCTGAAGTTGCACTGGGCAAAGATCTGAGCGAGTTTCTGATCTAATTCGTTGCGCCAAGCAATCTGATAATGCCGCCTTTGAGCGGCATTATTTTTGTGCGTTATTAATGTTAACCGATGTCTCTATTCGTTATTTGATTCTCTCTTGACTCCTCTGCATTCCTTTTCTTTCGGCTTTTCCTCCCCAGGATAAATATCTGTGTCGTGATTAATTTCATGATGCGTTCCGGTATCGGCGAACCATGTAGTTTTGCAGGAGACAAAAGAGGCTGTACATTCGTAGCCATTAGCGCTTGCGTCTATTGCACGTTATCTCTGACTTTTTTGATGGGGTTTGGTAGAAGAAAAAAGGATGGGATGTTGAAGAACCGGCACACTCGCCAAGGATAATGAGTAATGTGCGGGGGAGTGGCAATAATAAGGCCCCGATCTGGCAACAACGCGGGGCCTTATGTTTATTGGGCGAGTGGGGCGTCTGTGCCCCCAATGGCCTGGTAAATTCTGGTCATCACGTTGAGTAGCTCTTTTTGTTGGGCGAGCAGGCTCTGTTCTGCCTCCCACAAGCGATTCTGCTCATCCAGCCAGGTCTGCACACCGGTGGCGCCCGCCTCGAAGCGCGCTCGGGCCAACCGTTCAGACTCGTTGGCATAACCCAGCTGTTCCTGGAGATAGGCGAGTCGTTGCTGGCCATGGTGGCGGGCCGCCAGATTGTCTTCGACTTCGACCAGCGCCGTATAGAGCAGTTTGCGAAACTCGGTCTCGGCGATCTGGTACTCAAGCGCTGAGCTGTCGATGGCGAGCCGGGTGCTGTTGTACTCAAGGAAGGGAAGAGCCAGGCTTGCCCCCAGCGTCCCGACCGGATTTTGCAGCACCTGAGCCAGCCTGTCCGACGCCGTGCTGGCGTTGCCGGTCAGGGTCAGCGACGGGTAGAAGCTGGCGCGGATCTCATCCCCCTTGGCGAGGGTCTTGCGCAGTCGCAGCTCCGCCGCCTTCACATCCGGGCGACGGGCCAGCAGATCGGCGGGGATGCCGATAGCCAGTTCGGGGATGGGCTGAAGCGTAAGACTGGCGGGGGCATACGCCAAGGGGCCGCTGTTACGCCCCAAGAGCAGCCTCAGGGCGTTGCTGGCCTGCTCTTGCTGGGTTTTCAGCGACGCCAATTCGGCGCGCTTGCCTGCAACCTGTTGACGAGTCTGGGCCAGATCGAGCCGGGTTATGGCGCCGGCGCGGTATTTGGCCTCGGTCAACCGTTCGGTGCGCACCAGGTTGGCCAGTTGCTGCTCGCCAAGGGCAATAGCCGAGCCGAGATAACCCAGTTGCCAGTATTGTTCCAGCGTCTTGCCAATCAGCATCAGACGGGTGCTGGCCAGATCCTGTTCGCTGGCGGCCGCCTCCCAGCTTGCCTGATCCCGCACCGATGCCAGCTTGCCCCACAGGTCTACCTCATAACTGAGGCCGAGAGCGGGCCCCAGTGTGCTGCTGGAACTCCCCGTCTTCAGGTTCTTGTTAGCGCTGGCATCAAGGCTGCCAGTGACCGAGGGGGTGAGGTTGGTATCTGCCTGCTCTGCGCCAAGCTGCGCGTTTTTGAGCTTGAGTGCGGCGACGTGCATATCCGGATTGGCGGCCAGCACGGCCTCGACCAGGCGGTCGAGCTGAGGGTCATGGAATCCCTGCCACCAGGCCCCTGATTGTGCCAACTGCTGGGTGTCATACGCCTGTTGCCACTGGGGCGCGATAGCCAGCTCGGGTCTTTGATAGCTGCTGTGCTGGCTGCAGCCGCCGAGGGCCACGCACAGGGCCAACCAGGATAATTTGTACATTGTTATTCCCTCGCCAGTGCGACCACGGGGTCGAGCCGCGCCGCATTGCGCGCTGGCAGATAACCGAACAGGATCCCGATGAGTGACGAACAGCCGAAGGCCATCAGGATGGAGAAGAGCGAAAACTGCATCTGTATGGTGTCGACCAGCAGGGAGAAGACCACGCCAATGCCGAGCGCGAGCGCGACGCCGAAGATGCCCCCCAGCAGGCTGACCATCACGGCCTCGATCAGGAACTGCTGCAAGATGTCCGATTGACGCGCCCCCACGGCCATGCGAATGCCGATCTCGCGGGTGCGTTCCACCACGGAGACCAGCATGATGTTCATCACCCCCACGCCGCCGACGATCAGCGAGATCACGGCGATGGCCGAGACCATCAGGGTCATGGTGGCCGTGGTTTTCTCCACCGACTTGATGATGCTGTCGCTGCTGAAGGTGAAGAAATCCTTCACTCCGTGGCGCTTGGTGATCAGCTCGATCACCGCCTGTTCGGCCAGCGCCGGCTGGATGCCATCCTTGACCCGTATGGTGATCTGGCTGAAGTGGCGCTGGGAGATGAGGCGGCTCATCACGGCGCTATAGGGGAGCCAGACATTGACCGACTGGCTGCTGGGGGCAAAGCCGGTCTCCTGGGAGACGACCCCAATGATGCGTACCGGCAGGGTGCCAACCAGTACCACCTTGCCGATGGGATCATCCTTGCCGAGCAGGCTGGGAATGCTCTTCTGATCGACCACTGCTACCGCCGAACGCTGTTGTATGTCTCGCCATTCCAGTAAGCGACCACTTACTAATGTCATGCCCTTGACCTTGAAGTAGTCGTTGCCAACCCCGGTTACGTTGCCGCTGCTGGTCTTGTTGCGATAGCGAAGTTGTCCCGAGCTGATGATCTCCGGGCTGGCACCTGCCAGATAAGGTTGTCCCAGCAAGGCATCGAGATCCCCCTGGTTGAGGGTCTGGATGCTGGCCATCTTTTCATCTCCCCACCCCTTGCCCGGGAAGATCTCTATGGTGTTGGTTCCCATCGCATTGATCTGCTCGATCACCTTGGTGCGGGCTCCCTGGCCGAGGGCCACCACGCTGACGACCGCCGCGATGCCGATGATGATGCCCAGCATGGTGAGAAAGGTGCGCATCCGGTGGGCCAGCATGGCATGCAGTGCCATCCGGCCAGCTTCCCGATAGCGATCCCAGTCAAGGCTGGCTCCTCCCTGACTGGCAACGGGGAGGGGGATGGTCGATGGGGAAGCCTGTTCGCGCTGACCACTGTCCTGCTGAATGCAGCCATCCTTGAGGGTGATGATGCGATCCGCATGGTTGGCGACCCCCATGTCGTGGGTGACCAGTATGATGGTGTGGCCCAGGGCATGAAGCTCCTTGAGGATGGCCATCACCTCCTTGCCGCTCTGGCTGTCCAGCGCACCGGTCGGTTCATCGGCCAGGATCACCTCGCCGCCATTGGCCAGCGCCCGGGCGATACTGACTCGCTGTTGCTGGCCGCCGGAGAGCTGCCCTGGGGTATGGTGGCGACGCTCGCCAAGACCCAGTCGCTCCAGCAGCTGCTTCGATCTGGCCTGACGAGCCTGACGTTTTGTGCCGGCATAGACGGCGGGGATCTCCACGTTGGCGGCTGCGTCCAGATGAGGCAGCAGGTGATAGCGCTGAAAGATAAAACCGAAGTGATGGCAGCGCAGGCGCGCCAGTGCCAGGGCATCGAGGGTCGCCGTGTCCTGGCCACGAAACAGGTACTGGCCGCTGCTGGGCCGATCGAGACAGCCAAGCAGATTCATCAGGGTCGACTTGCCGGAGCCGGAGGCACCGACGATGGCGATCATCTCGCCAGCCTGAATGGTCAAGTCGAGGGGATGGAGCACGGTAACTTCCTGCTCGCCGCTCTGGTAACGGCGCTCGACCCCTTTTAGCTGGATCAGGGGCGGCTGGTTCAGCGGCTCGCTCATAACATCATGCCTTCTTCTTTGTCCGCTACGGGCGCGCCGTGGTTGAGCTGCACTTCGTCCTGCTCCATCAGCCCGCTCACCACCTCGATGCGGATCTCGTCCCTCATCCCGGTCTTGATGCGGCGAGTCTCACCGGGAGCGCCGTCCCTGACGAGGGTTACCTCATATTCGTTGTTAGCCACCTGCTTGCCGAGCGCGGTCTGCGGCAGAGTGAGTATCTGCTTGCGCTCGCCGAGCACTATGGTTACCTGGGTGGTCATGGCCACGCGCAGAGCATGATCCGGATTGGGCACATCAAACAGGGCGTAGTAGTAGACGGCAGCATTGCTGGTGGTACTGGTGGTGGTGACCTGTTCGTTGATATTGGTGGGGGCCAGCTCCACGGCTCGCAGGGTGCCCTGATATCGGGTGTCCGGATCGCCTATCAGGGTGAAATAGACCGGCATGCCCGCTTTCACCTTGGTAACGTCGGCTTCCGAGATCTGGGCCTTGACCGTCATGGTGTCGAGATTGGCCAGTTTCAGCAGGGTTGGCACCGTCTGGCTGGCGGCCAGGGTCTGACCCTGACGGGTGACTATGCTGATGACGGTGCCATCCATGGGGGCCAGGATCTTGGTGTAACCCAGCTCGGTCTGGGCCCGCTCCACCTTGATACGGGCACTGTCGATATTCGCCTGGCTGTTTTGCATCTCGGCGCGTGTGACGGCGAGTTGGGCTTCTGCACTCTCCAGATCGGCGCGAGAGCTGGCCTCCTGCCTGAACATCTCTACCTGACGGCGCCAGGCCAGCTCGTACTGTTTGAGCTGGGCTTGCTTGATCTTGAGTTGGGCGAGGTTGCTGGCGAGCTCGGCTTCGGCCGTTTTCAGATTGTTCTGGGCGATGAGAGGGTCAATCTCGGCCAGCAGATCTCCCTTGTTGACCTGAACGCCATCCTCGACGGCCAGGCGGGTCACCTGACCGGAAACCTGTGCTCCCACATCCACCTGCTCGATGGCTTGCAACACGCCGCTAGCCAGTACGGTTTGGCTAATGTCTTCCCGGGTGACTTTGGCGGTGAGCATCTCGGTGGCCGGTTGGCTTGGCCAGGCCAGCCAGCCGATGAGGGCCGCGACGAACAGGGTAGAGAGCGCCAGGGCTGTGCGCTTGGGACTTGGGGTCATGGATCACCTGACTGAAAACGGAATAAGAGAAGTGCCGCGAGTATCCTGCAGCAAAGCCTCGCCAATGAACAGCCAGAAATATGTAAGCAAAATTATGCGCTTATCTGTCAGTAAGCGAAGTAATTGGGAAGGGGAAGCTGATAGACGGGGATTGAAAGAAAAAAGCCCCGCCATCAGGCAGGGCTCGGGAGAGTTCAGGCTGTGGCTCAGGCCTTGGCCAGCAGCTCCATGACCCAGGGCAGGCCCTGCTTCTTGCGGCTGACGAAGCCCGGATGGAAGCAAGATTCGGTGGGGACCTTGGGATGGGCGGTAAAGTGAATGCGGCTGGCGGCAGCGGTAAGATCAGTCACCATCAATACGAAGAAGTCGAGCCCTTCGCTTGCCACGCGCGCGGCCATCTCTTGCTGCAGTGCCGGGAGATGTTCGGCCAGCTGCTGCTCACTGCCCACCTCGATCTGGCTCATGATGAAGCTGCAACCTTCGGCCTGGAACGCTTTCTCGTCCTGTTGCAGCAACTGGGCCGGAGTCAAGCCGCTCAAATCGGTCTTGGCTATCAGCAGCTGCTGGCCGAATTCGGCCAGAGAGACCTCGGCCAGCTCGGCCAGGCGCTCGCAGGTGACCTTGTCCTGCTCTGTGGTGGTGGGGGAGGTGAGGCAGAGGGTGTCACTCATGATGGCACCCAGCATCAGACGGGCCTGGCTGCGGGTCACTTGACCCTGTTGGCTCAGCAGCTCGAAGGCGATGGTGCAGGTGCAGCCCACGGCGCGGATCCAGGCATCCAGCGGCGACTGGGTGATCAGGGTGCCGAGGCGGTGGTGATCCACCAGGCCCAGTACGTTGGCCTGTGCCAGGGTCGCGGGGCCCTGTTCCAGATCACTGAAATCCACCAGCCAGACATCTTCACCGGCAAGATCCCGGGTCAGCAGTTCGGGTTCGGCAACGCCGGCTTGCTCCAGGATGAAACGGGTTTCGGTGCGCAGGTCGCCCAGGCGCCATGGGGTGGCTTGACGCCCCTGGGCTTTGAGCCAGTCGGCGATGACCAGGGCGCTGCAGATACTGTCGCTATCAGGATTCTTGTGACCAAAAACGTGGATCATAGACAAAGCCTCACAATGGGATACCCAAAAAGGGGGCGGGTACTATGCGAAATCCCGGAAATGAAGGCAACCTGAACCCCCTTGGATGTTGCTGCCTGCTTGGCCTTACTCGCACTTTCATTGATCTGGGTCGGTGATCCGGCGACTCAGGGTCGTTGTGAACAGGCACCATGACACCCCCTTGGTGCGGGTCGTCATGGTGCAGGGAGGAGGATGAGTCGTGTAGGAGATCAGGCCCGCAACAACTCGCGCGCATTGGCCAGGGTAATGTCGGTGATCTGATCGCCCCCCAGCAGGCGGGCCAGTTCATTGAGGCGGGCCGACTGATCGAGGGCACACATCTGGGTTTCGGTGGTTTTGCCATCGGTATGCTTGCTCACCACCATGTGCTGGTGGCCATTGCCCGCTACCTGGGGCAGGTGCGTGACCACCATCACCTGGGTCGACTCGCCGAGCTGGCGCAACAGGCGCCCTACCACGGCGGCGGTCGGGCCGCTGATCCCCACGTCTACCTCATCGAAGATCAGGGTGGGAGTGGAGACCTTGCGGGCGCTGATCACCACGATGGCGAGGCTGATGCGTGACAGCTCGCCGCCGGAGGCCACCTTGCCAAGGGGCTGGATGGGCTGGCCCGGGTTGGTAGTGACCATGAACTCCACCCGATCGATCCCCAGAGGCGAGAGACTGCTCTGGGCATCGGGGCGCACCTCGATGGCGAAACGGCCATCTGGCATCGCCAGTTCGTGAATGCTGGTGGTCACCTGGGCAGCCAGCTCCTGTGCGTAGCGCTGGCGGCTCTGGCTCAGGGCCTCGGCCGACTGCAGAAACGCCTGGCGGGCGGCGGCCAGTTCATCTTCCATCCCTTCCAGGCGCTCCTCATCGGAGTTGAGGCGGGCGAGATCGCAGGCCAGCTCCTGATGGTGCAGCGCCAGATCCGCCGGTTTGACATGATGCTTGCGGGCCAGGTTGATCGCTCTTGAGAGGCGGGTCTCCAGCTCGTTGAAGCGCTCGGGATCCAGCTCCAGCCGATCCAGATAGCTGCGCAGTTCGCTATGGCTCTCCTGCACCTGGATGAGAGCATTGTTCAGCATCTCCAGCACCGGATTGAGGCGGCTGTCCATACCAACCAGTCCCTCGGCCTTGTCGACGGCGACCTGCAGCAGGCCGGCGATGGTGGTGTCATCGTTGTCATAGAGCAGATCCAGGCAGAAGCCGCACTTCTGCATCAGCTCGGTGCCGTTGGCCAGGCGCTGGTGCTCTTCCTCTATCTCTTCAAACTCCCCCGGTTGCAGGGCAAATTCATCGAGCTCCTGCACCTGGTATTCGATGAGCTGACGGCGGGCCTCCCGCTGCTGCTGCTCGGCTTTCAATCGGTTGAGCTCGTTTTGCAGCTGGCGCCATTGCTGGTAGTGCTGGCGTACCTCGTCGAGCAGCAGGTGATGGCCGGCATAGCCATCCAGCAGGGCGAGCTGGTAGTCCGGCTTGAGCAGCAGCTGGTGGGCATGCTGGCCATGCACGTTGACCAGCAGCTGGCCAAGGTTCTTGAGCTGGGTGAGGGGCACGGGCACCCCGTTGATGTAGCTGCGCGAGCGTCCCTCGGCGGAGATGACCCGGCGCACTATGCACTCCCCTTCGTTTTCCAGCTCGTTGGTGGCAAGCCAGGCGCGGGCGGCCGGGTTGCCATCGAGCTGGAAGCGGGCACTGACTTCGCTTTTGTCGCTCCCCGGGCGCACCATGCTGGCCTCGGCCCGCTCGCCAAGGCACAGGCCGAGGGCGTCGATGGCGATGGATTTGCCGGCGCCGGTCTCGCCTGTGATGCAGGTCATGCCCGGTTGCAAATCGAGTTCGAGAAACTTGACGATGGCGAAGTTGTTGACGGTCAGCTGGGTCAGCATGGTCTCATCCTGTATGGGTCAACATTACTGTTTATGTATCCAGTATATACTGGTCTTATATACAGTAAAGAGGCGTTGCCATTTTTAACAGGACAGGCCACCAGACGGGTGGCCTGCGGGATTGCAGAAAGGTGAAGATTAGTGGAAGGCTGACATCAAATCTGGGTGGGCGGCGATCACCTCGTCCAGTGCCTGTTCCAGTCGGTGGCCGCTGGTAATGAGGGGATTCAGTACCAAGGCACGCCAAGCCGTATGGCGATTGCCGGTGATGGCGGCCTCGATGGTGAGCTGCTCGAACTCCTTCATCAACTGCAGCAGGCGCAAGGTGTCTTGCGGGAAGGGGGCCACATTAAGCGGAAGCGGACCCGACTTGGTGATGAGAGAGCTCACTTCCACGGCACTCTCGTCCGGCAGACCGCTGATAGCGCCGTTGTTGCGGATGTTGACGTGCATGATGATACGCTTGTCGTTGTGGATGGCACTCATCAGCTCACACGCGGCCTCCGAGTAATACTGGCCGCCGCGTCCTTCCAGCGCTTTGGGCTTCTCGGTGAGATCCGGGTTGCGATAGAGCTCGAACAGCTGCTGTTCGATGGTCTTGACCACCTCACCCCGGGTGCCTTCGCCGCTGGCCTCTCCGAGCTCCTGTTTGAGGATATCGTCGCTCATGTAGTAGTAGCGCAGATAGGCACAGGGGATCATGCCCAGATTGGCCAGCAGATCCTTGGGCCAGGCAAAGGGGGGGATATTGCGCGGTACCAGCGGATCGTGTCCTTGTGCGATCCGGGCAATCACCTCGCCGAGTTTGTTCTCGCCCTGATGCTGAATCTGGCGCACGAAGATGAAATGGTTGAGTCCGGCCACCTGCATGATGAATTCCTGCTCGTCATGACTCTCCAGCAGAGTGGCGACCCCTTTTTGCATGATCACTGGCACGTTGCACAGCCCAACCGTCTTTATCTTGCTGTGGCGCAATACGGCTTCGGTCACCATGCCCGACGGGTTGGTGAAGTTGAGCAGCCAGGCATCGGGGCAGAGGCGTTCCATGTCGGCGGCGATCTGCAGAGCGATGGGGATAGTCCGGCAGGCGTTGGCAAAGCCGCCCAGTCCGTTGGTTTCCTGGCCGATCAGGCCGTATTTCAACGAAATCCGCTCATCGCTGATACGAGCTTCCAGGCAGCCGGCGCTAAACTGGGAGCAGACGTAGTCGGCCCCGTACAGTGCCTCTTCCCGATCCAGCCGGGTTTCAACCCGTACCGCCAGCCCAGCCTTGGCCAGCATGCGGCGGGTGAGGGCTGCGATGATCTCCATTTTCTCGCGGCCATCGTCGATGTCGATTAGCCAGAGTTCGTGCAGCGGTAACTCGTGCTGACGCTGGATCAACCCTTCGATCAGCTCCGGGGTGTAGCTAGAGCCTGCACCGATGATCACAATCTTGAGTCCGTTTTTCATTGTCCACCTCATGAACAGGGATAGACCCTATTAAAGGGGGAGCCTGGCGGGCGGACAAACGAAATAAGGGGTGGCATGGATTAGCCTGTTTAATGCATAAGGAGAAATGTCATACTGATGACCTGCGTCGCAACACGCGTCATTACGAGGTTATCCATGCTGGTACAACAGAATACCCTGGCCCTGCTGCACACTTTCGAGAGCACGGCCCGTTACCTCAGTTTCACTCGTGCCGCCGAGGAGATGAACCTCACGCAGGGGGCCATCAGCCACCGCATTCGCCATCTAGAAGGGTTGTTGGGTTTTCGTCTGTTTATTCGCCTGACCCGCAAGTTGGAGTTGACTGAAGAGGGGGCACGACTGCTGGCGACCCTGAGCCATTCTCTGCGCCAGATCAACGAAGAGATTGAAGATATCCGGGCTCAGGATCTGCGAGGGACGCTCCATGTCGGTGTTGCTCCGACGCTGGGGCTCAATTGGCTGATGCCAAGGCTACCCCGTTTCCAGCAGCGCTGGCCCGGGCTGAACGTGATGATGCGGGTTCGGGCCGGGGCGGTGGATTTCAACGAGGAGCGGGTGGATCTCGCCATCTACTACGGTGCGATCCGCTGCAGTGATCTGCACCGTGAGCTGTTGATGGAGGAGCGTCTGGTACCCGTCTGCTCCCCTGCCTATGCCGAGCGGCTGGGGTTGCTGCAGGAACCGACACGGTTGACTGAGGCCTGTTTTATCCATGCCTCGGAATCGACCGATGTGCAGCAGCTCTTCTCGGAGTGGCGCCTCTGGAGCGATGGTTCTGGTATGACATTGCCCTACGATCAGTGTCACTACGGTTTCAATCACTACCAGATGGCTCTGCAGGCGGCTCAAGGTGGCATGGGGGTCGCTATGGGGAGGGAGGTACTGGTGCGCAACTTGCTGGAGCAGGGCGTGCTGGTGGCGGTAGGAGGCCCGGCGGTGGCTGCCGGGCGTAATTACGAGCTGATCTCTCCATTGGAGAACCGCGAGCGACCGCGCTTTCGTGCCTTTAGCGACTGGCTGCGCAGTGAAGTGGCGCTCAGCCAGTCAGCTCATGACCTTGCCCCTTAAAACAGCTTGCTGCCCCAGCCGAGCTTGTTGCGCAGTACGTGGAAGTAGCTGTAATCGAGAGGATGCACCAGATGCAGCTGGTGGTGGCTCTTCTTGATGAGGATCTCGTCCCCCGGGTGCACCGCCAGGGTGACCTGGCCGTCGCAGCTCACCTGCATGGCGTCATCCTGATTGTCGGGCGAGACCAGCAGGCGCACCTCGCTGTCGGCGTCCAGTACGATGGGACGGCTGCTCAGGGTATGAGGAAACATGGGCACCAGGGTGATGGCGTTGAGCTTGGGGGTGAGAATGGCGCCACCGGCCGAGAGTGAATAGGCGGTGGAGCCGGTTGGAGTGGCTACTATGATGCCATCCGAGCGCTGGCTGTACATGAAGCTGCCGTCGATATAGACCTCGAACTCGATCATGTGGGCGATCTTGCCCGGGTGCAGCACCGCCTCGTTCACTGCCAGGTTGCTCGACTTGCGCTCGCCGTGGCGATAGACGGACGCCTCCAGCAGGAAGCGGTGCTCGCTCTTGTAGTGACCGGAGAGCACCTGCTCGAGGGGCAGCAGGTAATCCTGGGGGGAGAGATCGGTCAGAAAGCCGAGGTTGCCCCGGTTCACCCCGATCACTGCCACATCGAAGCGTGACAAGACCCGGGCCGCCCCCAGCATGTTGCCGTCACCGCCGACCACGATGGCGAGATCCGCCTGCTGGCCCAGCTGTACCAGATCCATCACGTCTTCTTCGAGGATCGAGAGGGTCTGGGCGACCCGGCTCTCGACCAGCACCCGGAAACCGCGGGTCGTCAGGTATTGATGCAGGCCGGTCAGCGTTTGGTTGGCTCCCTCATGATGGGGTTTGCCAATCAGGGCGATGGTTTTGAACGGAGAATCCATAGTCTGTCTGATCCACAGGGGTATTGCGGGCCAGTATACAGTGGTTTGTCCCGCTTGTGAGCCGCCCATATGGGATGGCGGGTCTCTATCCCCTTGAACCAGATGGCGAAAGCGTGAACGGGGTCGCAAGGAAAGGCGCACATCCGGCGCCATGAATGACCTTTTTCCCTTGAAAGCCGGGGATCCATCCCCATAATAGCGCCAACATAGTCGGTCTGTTGCCGTCTGGTCGCTCAGCCAGAGGTCAGGCCCTCATAAGTAACCCCGCAATTGGAGATGTCATGAACCACGAAGAGCAAAAGGTTGAAGCGATGGAGCAAGTTGAAGCCCAGCCAGTCGAGCCGACCGATGTAGACAGTGAAGTGACAGCCGAGCAGGCACGTATTGCCGAACTGGAAGCACAGCTGGAAGCGGCCCAGCAGGCCTCTGCCGAAGAGCGCGAGCGTGCCATTCGTGCCGTCGCCGAGATGGAAAACCTGCGTCGCCGCGCGGCCCAGGATGTCGAGAAGGCACACAAGTTTGCCCTCGAGAAGTTTGCTGGTGAACTGCTGCCGGTGCTGGACAACCTGGAGCGCGCCATCGAGCTCGCCGACAAGGAAAACGACGCCCTCAAGCCGATGATCGAAGGTGTCGAGCTGACCCTCAAGTCCATGCAGAGCGGCGTGGCCAAGTTCGGTCTGGTGGCGCTGGATCCGACCAACCAGCCGTTTGACCCGAACGCCCACCAGGCCATGAGCATGGTGCCGAGTGCCGACGTGGCACCCAACACCGTCATCGCCGTGATGCAAAAAGGCTACGAGCTGAACGGTCGCGTCATCCGTCCGGCCATGGTGATGGTGTCCAAGTCTGCTGACTGATCATCGTATCCTCACCAAGCCCGCCGCTTGGCGGGCTTTTTGTTTGTCGCGACGCTGTTGCTGGTCGCCAAGGGTATCGGCAAGCCTCCCCTGGCAACGAGCAAGGTGTTCACAGCAGATAAAGAGTACGGTTTTTTAGGGAGAGGGGCTTGAAGCGGCATCTGGCGACCCCATATAGGGAACAAGGCCACGGCGGCACAAAAAATTTGATGCCGGGAGCTTGAAAGCCGAATTGGCAGCCCCCACCTAGCCGTTAACGCATTGAGGCGAGTCTCTCGCCGGTTTATTCAAAGTATTTGGAGATTTCTCAAATGGGTAAAATCATCGGTATTGACCTGGGTACTACCAACTCCTGCGTCGCTATTCTGGATGGCGACACTGCTCGCGTGATCGAAAACGCAGAAGGTGATCGTACTACTCCGTCCATCATTGCCTATGCCGATGATGGCGAGATCCTGGTTGGTCAGCCGGCCAAGCGTCAGGCCATCACCAACCCGAAAAACACCCTGTTCGCCATCAAGCGTCTGATCGGCCGTCGTTTCGAAGATGACGAAGTGCAGCGTGACCTGAAAATCATGCCGTACGCCATCGCCAAGGCCGACAACGGTGACGCCTGGGTCGAGGTGAAAGGCAAGAAGATGGCACCTCCGCAGATCTCTGCCGAAGTGCTGAAGAAAATGAAGAAGACCGCCGAGGACTACCTGGGCGAGCCGGTGACCGAAGCGGTCATCACTGTTCCGGCCTACTTCAACGACGCCCAGCGTCAGGCCACCAAGGATGCCGGTCGCATCGCGGGTCTGGACGTCAAGCGCATCATCAACGAGCCGACTGCGGCTGCGTTTGCCTACGGCGTGAACAAGGTCAAGGGCGAGCGCAAGGTTGCCGTATATGACCTGGGTGGCGGTACCTTCGATATCTCCATCATCGAGATCGACGAAGTCGAAGGCGAAACCACCTTCGAAGTACTGGCGACCAACGGTAACACCCACCTGGGTGGTGAAGACTTCGACAACCGCGTCATCAACTACCTGGTTGACGAGTTCAAGCGCGAGCAGGGCATCGACCTGCGCAACGACCAGCTGGCTCTGCAGCGTCTGAAAGATGCCGCCGAGAAAGCCAAGATCGAGCTCTCTTCTGCCCAGCAGACCGACGTGAACCTGCCGTACATCACCGCAGATGCCACCGGTCCCAAGCACATGAACATCAAGGTGACCCGCGCCAAGCTGGAATCCCTGGTGGAAGACATGGTGAAAGACTCCCTGGAGCCGGTTCGTGTCGCCCTGAAAGACGCCGGTCTGGCAGTAGGCGAGATCGACGACGTCATCCTGGTGGGCGGTCAGACCCGTATGCCGCTGGTTCAGAAGACCGTTGCCGAGTTCTTCGGCAAAGAACCGCGCAAAGACGTCAACCCTGACGAAGCCGTGGCCATGGGTGCTGCCATCCAGGGTGCCGTACTGTCCGGTGACAAGACCGACGTACTGCTGCTGGACGTGACCCCGCTGTCTCTGGGTATCGAGACCATGGGTAGCGTGATGACTGCGCTGATCGAGAAGAACACCACCATCCCGACCAAGAAGTCCCAGGTGTTCTCTACCGCCGAAGACAACCAGTCAGCCGTGACTATTCACGTGCTGCAGGGTGAGCGCAAGCGCGCCAGCGACAACAAGTCCCTGGGCCAGTTCAACCTGGAAGGCATCCGCCCGGCACCGCGTGGTCTGCCGCAGATCGAAGTGACCTTCGACATCGATGCCAACGGTATCCTGCACGTCTCCGCGAAAGACAAGGAGACCAATAAGGAGCAGAAAATCACCATCCAGGCCTCTTCCGGTCTGTCTGATGAAGAGATCGAACGCATGGTACGCGAGGCCGAAGCCAACGCGGCCGAAGACAAGAAGTTCGAAGAGCTGGTGCAGACTCGCAACCAGGCTGACGGTCTGGTCCACTCCGTGCGCAAGCAGATCACTGAAGCCGGTGATGCCCTGCCTGCCGACGACAAGACCAAGATCGAAGCCGCGGTCAGCGAGCTGGAAGCTGCCCTCAAGGGTGACGACAAGGCTGCCATCGAAGCCAAACAGCAGGCTCTGCTGGAAGCGTCCCAGAAGCTGATGGAAATTGCCCAGCAGCAGGCTCAGGCACAAGGCACAGCCGGTGCTGATGCCGGCCAGTCCTCCTCTTCTACCAAGGCTGACGACGACGTGGTCGACGCCGAGTTCGAAGAAGTGAAAGACGACAAGAAGTAAGCCCTACCCAGATGGGCGAGGTCCGCTTCGCCCATCGGCTTAAGTCTATGAATTCACGGGCGTTGGGTGACCAACGCCCGTCTGCATAACTGCTAACAGGATGAGTATGTCGAAGCGCGATTTCTACGAAGTGCTGGGGGTATCGAAAGATGCCGACGAGCGCGAGATCAAGAAGGCGTACAAGCGTCTGGCCATGAAGTATCACCCTGACCGTAATCAGGGCGATGCCAATGCTGAAGAGAAATTCAAAGAGGTCAAGGAGGCTTACGAGGTCCTGACCGATGCCAACCTGCGTGCCCGTTACGATCAATACGGCCATGCCGGTGTCGATCCGAGTCAGGGTGGCGGCGGCCACGGTGGCTTTGGCGGCGGCGCCGATTTCGGCGACATCTTTGGCGATGTGTTCGGTGACATCTTTGGTGGCAGCCGTGGCGGTGGTCGTCGCGGCCCGGCCCGTGGTGCCGACCTGCGCTATACCATGGAACTGACCCTGGAAGAGGCGGTGCGCGGTGTCTCCAAAGAGATCAAGGTCCCGACCCTGGTCCACTGTGAGGTGTGTAACGGCTCCGGCGCCCACACCGGGAGCTCTGCCCAGACCTGCCCCACCTGCCACGGCTCCGGCCAGGTACAGATGCGTCAGGGTTTCTTTGCAGTGCAGCAACCCTGCCCGCACTGTCACGGTCGCGGCAAGATCATCAAGGATCCGTGCCGCAAGTGCCATGGCGAAGGGCGCTACCAGAAGACCAAGACCCTGTCGGTCAAGATCCCGGCTGGCGTCGATACTGGCGATCGCATCCGTCTCTCCGGCGAAGGGGAAGCGGGGGAAGCCGGCGCACCGGCTGGCGATCTGTATGTGCAGGTGCACGTCAAGGAGCACGAGATCTTCGTGCGTGACGGTAACAACCTCTACTGTGAAGTCCCCATCAGCTTCACTGCGGCAGCCCTGGGTGGCGAGATCGAAGTGCCGACCCTGGACGGCCGGGTCAAGCTCAAGGTAACCCCGGAGACCCAGACCGGCAAGATGTTCCGCATGCGTGGCAAGGGCGTCAAATCCGTGCGCTCCGGCCAGGTGGGGGATCTGATGTGCAAGGTGGTGGTCGAGACCCCGGTCAAGCTGACCGAGCAGCAAAAAGAGCTGCTGCGTCAGCTGGACGAGTCGTTCAGCGGTGCCGCCGCCAAGACCCACAAGCCGAAATCGGAAGGCTTCTTCGAAGGAGTGAAACGCTTCTTCGACGATCTGACCAGCTGATCCTCAGCCCATCCCAGCAAAGCCGGCCCCAGCGCCGGCTTTCTTTTTGCCTGCTCTTTGCCAAAGCCCAGTGTATCTGTGTCAATCCGCGGTGCTGGCATGCCAGAACACCTGCTTGATATGAGGGTGAATACTCAGCTTTTGCATCAGGGCATCGAGCTCGTCGCCGTCGATGGAGGTGGCGAGCAGCACCGCCGAGATCTCCAGATCCCGCTCGCCGAACGGCGCTATATCCAGTTCGCTCAAGGGGTAGTCGGCCCGCTCCAGCATCTCTTCCAGCCAGTGCAGCACCTCTTTCTGGTGCTCGCGGGAGGTGAGCGCCGTCACCTTGCAGGTCACCTCGGTATCGAGATTGTCTACCGGGCGGCGGTTGATCTGGTTGACCAGAGGGCGCAGCAGGGTGTTGGCGGCCAGAACGAACAGGGCGCCGAGTACCGCCTCCATGGCCAGCCCGGCACCGCAGGCCGCCCCGACGGCGGCAACGCCCCACAGGGTGGCCGCCGTGTTGATGCCGCGGATGTTGCCCGATTCGCGCATGATGACGCCGGCGCCGAGAAAGCCGATGCCGGAGACGATATAGGCCACTACATGAACCACGCCATAAGTACCGCCATGCAGGTCGTGGATACGCTGGGCCAGGTTGACGAACAGGGCCGCGCCTACGGCGACCAGCACGTTGGTGCGAAGGCCGGCGGTACGCTGGCGATACTGGCGCTCCAGCCCCACCAGGCTGCCCAGCATAAAGGCCAGCAGCAGGCTGGCTAGGGTATCGCCCAGGGCGATCACATCGAGTTGTTGCCACATTCTCATGGTGTGTTCCTTTTGGTAGCGGATGGCCATGCCTGTTGGCAAGTGACTCTGTTGAGCGCTCTTATTACCAGCAGCTGGCCGTCTCGTGCGCCAGCGACCATGTCGTCGTGAAAAGGGCACACGGATACGAGACCCGCCCATGGAGGATGCAAGCGGGTCGTTGGAATGGATGGAAAGGGGCCGACAGGGCCGGCCCCGGATGTCAGGTCAACTGAACACGGTCTCGGAGTCGCGACGGGGACGCAGCTCCCAGCAAACCGGATGCTGAACCCCGACCTGATGCACGAACTGCACCAGATAACGACGCTGGGGCGGGGTGCAGTCGAGGCTCAGCACCAGCTCCCGGCTACCGCCGCGTCCCGGTCGCAGAGACTGCAAGGGATGCAGGCCCGCCGGTTGCAGGGTGTGATTGACCATGTCGAGCACCTGCTCCATATCGGCGCGATCCTGGCAGCGGATCTGCAGCCGGTAGTGATGCTGGCGCCCCTTGCCACGCAGCCAGAGCGGCAGCAAGCCGCGGCCCAGTCTGCTCAGCAGGGGGTGGATCCGGACGGTGACAGACGATGTTGAAACAAAACGCATAGCAGCCTCCTTGTGGGAAGCAGAAACTATGCAGGCAAGGTGTCCCGGCCTTGGCCCGGTCACCTGACGTCAAGTGTAAAAAGAGAAAGGGGAGTGGATTTCCGCTTCTCGCAGGGCTGCGAGCAAGCGGCAGAGGAAGACCTGCGGCTAGCTCGCGACCCGGGTGCCGACGACGAGGGTCGGTCTACAACTGTCACTTGATGAGTTGCCCACTGATGGTCTCCGCTATTGATAAGAGGCAGGGATCATAGCCAACTAACCAGGCCGGGTAAACCTTCAGGCTCTTTTGGCAACATCTTGCAACAAATCGGGCGTTGCCAGGGCCATGCCTGCCTCTTCATGCGGCACCTCGGATCCAGGCTATTTAAACCCCATTCGCTTGAGGATCATGGCCGCCGGGCAGAGCCCGGTGAACGCGCTCTGGATCAGGTTGACCCCGACGAAGACGCTCAGCCAGAAAAAGCCCGGGTGAACCCAGTGGGTCAGTGCCAGCGACAGCAGCAGCATGCAGCCTGCGACTATCCTCACGCCATTGTCTACCGTCATGTGTTGCTCCTTTCCTTAGTGGTGGCTGATCTTTAAATTAGATGTTGCTAATTTAGTTTTTATTTATAGAATAAAACCAAATATAAGCAACTACTAATTTACTGCTTATGACACAGTTCGATGAGATGACCCGCCACGCGAGCGCGGCGGCTGCGTTACTCAAGGCCCTGGCTCATCCGGAGCGGTTGATGGTGCTCTGTCAACTGGTGGAAGGGGAGAAAGGGGTCGGCGAACTGCTGGCCCACAGCCAGCTGGGGCAGTCGGCCTTCTCCCAGCAATTGTCGGTATTGAAGCGTCACGGGCTGATCCAGTACCGCAAGGTTTCCCAGCAGATCTTCTACTCGCTGGCGAGCGAGGCGGCGGTCGATGTGCTCGGGGCGCTGCAAGCCCATTTTTGTCACTCTGAAAATAAGGAATCTTGATGATGGAAACGCAATGGCTGCTCTCCCTGGGCGGGGGCATGCTGGCCGGATTGGCCGCTCTGATCCTGTTGTTGTGCAACGGCCGGGTCGCCGGGATCAGCGGCATTCTGGCGGGTGCTCTGCAACAAAAGCAGGCCTGGCGCTGGCTCTTCTTGCTGGGACTGGGGGCGGGAGCTTGGCTGGCTCTGACCCTGGGGTGGGCCAAGATGCCCGACTTCACGGCCCTGCCTGGCTGGCCGCTGGTGCTGCTGGCGGGTCTGTTGGTTGGCGTCGGTTCCCGCCTTGGCAATGGCTGCACCAGTGGTCACGGCATCTGCGGCATGGGTCGCCTGTCCCGCCGCTCCATCGTGGCCACCCTCACTTTTATGACGACCGGCATAGTGACCGTGTTTTTGACTCACCATTTCTTCTAAGAGGCTGATTGCCATGAATTTGCTGACAAGTTTGCTCGCCGGTTTGCTGTTTGGTATGGGGCTGGCCATCTCCGGCATGGTGGATCCGGCCCGGGTCACAGGGTTTCTCGACCTGGCGGGCAATTGGGATCCCAGCCTGGGATTCGTGATGGGGGGCGCCCTGCTGGTGTTTACTCCGGGTTATCTGCTGCTGGTCAAGCCGCGGCGTCTGAGCCTGCTGGGCAATCCCATCGCCGTGGTGCCCAAGCCGGTGCTGGATCGTCGTCTCATCGGCGGTTCGGCCCTGTTTGGTATCGGCTGGGGGTTGGTGGGGATTTGTCCCGGGCCAGCCTTGAGTCTCATTTCCAGCGGCCAGCCCATGATATTGTTGTTCATTGCGGCCATGGTGGCCGGGATCTTGCTGGTCGACAAGGTATGGGTGAGGGCGAGCCAGCCTCGCATTGCCTGATGACATAGCGCGAATCACCATCCAGGGAAGGAGGATTATCATGGGCAACATCCGTTTGCTGGGGGCCGTACTGCTGGTCATGACATCTCCCCTGGCTGGGGCCGCCGAGGCTGGTAGCGTCGAGGTTCTGACCGTCTCTCCTCGCCAGATCAGCGACTGGCTGATGCTGGATGGCACCGTCAGCGCCATCAATCAGGGCACGGTGGCCGCCCAGACCAGCGGCCGTGTCTCCCGCATGCTGGTGGATGTGAACGATGAGGTGCAGGCGGGGCAACCTCTGCTCGAGATCAGCGGCAAGGAGCAGTTTGCCGCCGTCACGGGTGCGCAGGCGCGACTGGCGCGGGCACAGGCCCAGCAGGTGGAGGCCGAGCGTCAGCTCGCCCGCTTCCAGGCCCTCATCGCCAAGGGAGTGATCACCCGCGCCCAGCTCGACACGGCCCAGGCCAGCGATCGCGCCGCCCGCGCCGAGGTGAATGCCGCCGAGGCGGCCCTCACCCAGGCCCGCGAGGCCTATGGTTATACCCGCATCCTGGCGCCCTACGCCGGGGTCGTCACCAAACGGTTGGTGGAGCTGGGGGAGACGGTGGCTCCCGGCACCCCGCTGCTCTCGGGCTTCTCCCTCGATGCCTTGCGAGTGGAACTGGAGCTGCCCCAGTCCGCCCTCGCTCTGGCCGGTCAACCTGTGGATGTGCAGGTATTGCTACCGGATGGCAAGGCCGTTACGCCCCTCAAGCTGACCCGCTTCAACTACGCCGACAACCAGAGCCACGCCTTTCGCCTGCGCCTCGATCTGCCGCCAAAAACCGCCGGGGTACTGCCCGGCATGTGGCTCAAGGTGCAGCTGAGGCGCGGTGAGCGCCAGGTGCTGCAGCTCCCGGCCCAGGCCCTGCTGCGCCAAGGGGAGTTCAATGGCGTCTACCTCAGGCAGGGAGAGGGCTGGGCCCTGACGCCGGTGCGGGTCGGCGATTGCTGGCAGGGGCAGTGCGAGATCCTGGCCGGCCTGCAAGGGGGTGATCGGGTCGCGGCAGATGCCTGGGCGCGCCAGCAGGAGGTTGCTCATGAGTGATCACAAGCTGGGACCGGCCGGGCGACTGGCGGCGCTGTTTCAGGGCTCGGCCATCACCCCGCTGCTGGCGCTGGTGGGGCTCTTGCTCGGCCTCTTTGCGGTGCTGGTGACTCCCAAGGAGGAGGAGCCGCAGATCGATGTCACCTTCGCCGATGTCTATATTCCCTTTCCGGGCGCTAGCCCCGCCGAGGTCGAATCCCTCGTCACCACCCCTGCCGAACAGGTTATTTCCCAGATAAAGGGGATAGACACCCTCTACTCCTTCTCCCGCCCCGACGGCGCCCTGCTGGTGGTGGTGTTCAAGGTGGGGGTGAGCCGCGAGCAGGCCATCGTCGATCTCAACAACCAGCTCGATTCCAACCGCGACTGGCTGCCCCAGGGGCTTGGCGTCGGCCAGCCGCTGGTCAAACCCAGGGGGATCGACGATGTGCCCATCGTCAGCCTGACGCTCTGGAGCAAGCAGCTGGGGGCCGCCGAGCTGACCCGGGTCGCCCACGAGCTGGAGACCGAGCTCAAGCGCCTGCCCGGCACCCGCGATATCTACAGCCTGGGCAGCCAGCGCGCCGTGCTGAGGGTGATGCCGGATCCGGCCGCCCTCAGTGCCCATGGCATCAGCTGGGGGGAACTCAACCAGCGTCTTGCCGCCGCCAACCAGGTGGGTAGCGAGCAGGCCGTCGTGCAGGACAACCGGGAGATTAAGGTACAGGTGGGCCAGTTCCTGCAAAGCGAGCAGGAGGCCCGCGAGCTGGTGGTGGGGCTCCATGAAGGCAAACCTGTCTACCTCGGCAATGTGGCCCGAGTGTCGCTTGGGGAGGAGACCCCGACCCAGCGCAGCTGGATGGGGCAGGGGGATCGCAGCTATCCAGCAGTGACCCTGGCCATCGGTAAACAGCCGGGGCAGAACGCGGTCGAGGTGGCCAAGCGGGTGGAGGCCCGGGTCGAGAGCCTCAAGAACCGGCTCATCCCGGCCGGGGTCGAGGTGACGGTGACCCGGGACTATGGTGTGACCGCCGAGACCAAATCCAACACCCTGATCGGCAAGCTCATCTTTGCCACCACCGCGGTGGTGTTGCTGGTGCTGGTGAGCATGGGCTGGCGCGAGGCGCTGGTGGTGGGCATCGCCATCGTTATCACCCTGGCGCTGACCCTGTTTGCCAGCTGGGCCTGGGGCTTTACCCTCAACCGGGTGTCGCTGTTTGCGCTGATCTTCTCCATCGGCATCCTGGTGGATGACGCCATCGTGGTGGTGGAGAACATCCACCGCCATCGCGGTCTTGGCAAGGGCCCCCTCAAAGCACTTATTCCGGGCGCGGTGGACGAGGTAGGGGGGCCGACCATTCTCGCCACCCTGACCGTCATCGCGGCCCTGCTGCCCATGGCCTTTGTCAGCGGCCTGATGGGCCCCTACATGAGCCCCATCCCCATCAATGCCAGCATGGGGATGCTTATCTCGCTGCTGGTGGCTTTTATCTTCTCCCCCTGGCTGGCGGGCCATCTGCTCAAGAGCGAGGGGCATGTCGCCCACGGCGAGGCCAGGGCCGGCCTCTTTCACCGTCTGATGACCCCCTTTCTGATTGGCGCTGGCGCCAGGAGCGCGAGACGCAAGCTCTGGCTGGTCATCTTGTTGCTGGTGGCGGGGGCCGCCGCCATGCCCATGGTGCAGTGGGTGGTGCTCAAGATGCTCCCCTTCGACAACAAGTCGGAATTCCAGCTGGTGCTCGACATGCCGGAGGGGGCGACCCTGGAGCAGACCGAGCGCACCCTGCTGGCGGTGGGTCGGGAGCTCGCCAGGGTGCCCGAGGTGAAGGACTACCAGATCTACGCCGGCACCGCCGCCCCCATCAACTTCAACGGGTTGGTGCGCCACTACTTCATCCGCAGCGGCGCCAACGTGGGGGACATCCAGGTCAATCTGGTGGACAAGCATGAACGGGATCGCAGCAGTCACGAGATTGCCCGGTCGGTGCGTGCGCCCTTGCAGGCCATCGCCAGCGCGGTGGGAGGCAATCTCAAGGTGGTGGAGGTGCCCCCGGGACCGCCGGTCTGGTCCCCCATCGTCGCGGAAGTGTATGGCCCGACGCCAGCTGCCCGTGAAGCGGCGGCGCGCGCCGTAGAGGCCCGCTTCGTGGCGACGGCGGATCTGGTGGATGTGGACATCTATCTGACCGACCCGCAGCCCAAGTGGCGGCTGGTGATCGATCGCAGCAAGGCGGCGCGCTTCGGGGTCGAACTCGGCGATCTGGTGGCCACCCTCAACGGCGGCGTGGGCTATCAGGATGCCAGCTGGCTGCATGGTCAGGGGGCCAAGTACCCGGTGCCCATTCGCCTCGAGCTGGCGGCCGGTGACAAGCGGGATCTGGCCGGCATCCTGGCGCTCAAGGTGCGCAGCCAGAACGGGCAGCTCATTCGGGTATCCGAGCTGGTGAGCCGCCGTGACGAGGTGGCGCCCAGCTACATCATGCACAAGAACATGCGGCCCATGGTGATGGTGGTGGCCGACATGGGGGGCCACACCGACAGCCCGCTCTACGGCATGTTTGCCGCCGGGGAGGGTATCGACTTGCCCCAGTACTATGTGCAGCAGCCGGATAAATTGGGGGAAGTGGCACTGTTGTGGGACGGGGAGTGGAAGATAACCTACGAGACCTTCCGTGATATGGGCATTGCCTACGGAGTGGGGATGATCCTCATCTACCTGCTGGTGGTGGCCCAGTTCCGCTCCTATCTGGTGCCGCTCATCATCATGGCGCCCATCCCGCTCACTCTGATCGGGGTGATGCCGGGCCACGCCCTGCTGGGGGCCCAGTTCACCGCCACCTCGATGATCGGCATGATAGCGCTGGCCGGGATAATCGTGCGCAACAGTATCTTGCTGGTGGATTTCATCGAGCAGCAGCGGGCGGCGGGCACTGCGTTCGAGCTGGCAGTGATCGAGGCGGCGCAGGTGCGGGCCAAACCCATCCTGCTGACGGCGCTGGCGGCCATGATCGGGGCCCTTTTCATCCTCGATGACCCCATCTTCAACGGGCTGGCCATCAGCCTCATCTTCGGCATTCTGGTCTCCACCCTGCTCACCCTGGTGGTGATCCCCCTGCTCTACTACAGCCTGCTGTCAGGTCGTCATCAGGAAACCTGATCAATCCGCAAACCGAGAAATGAAGGGAGGTCCATGACCTCCCTTCGTCTCTCTTGCACCGCTCGGCATTACGGGGTGGCGAAGACCAGGGTATCGCCGTGCAGGTAGAGGTGCGCCTTGACCTGGGCGAAGTAGCTGCGATCCGTCTTGTTCATGTGGCCGACCACCAGCTCCTGCAGGATGAAATTGAGGAAGGCGTGGTTGTCCAGCTCCTCCATCGATGCATCCGCCAACGTCTGGGCCTGGGCCAGCAGGCGTCTGTGCTCCTCCTTGTGCTGGGCCTTGTCATGAAAATCGATGGCCTCGAGCAGTGTCTCTTCAAAGGCGAAGTGGCGGCGGGTGGCATCAAACAGCGCCTGCAGGGCCTGCCTGAATGCCTCCGGCTCCTGCTCGCGGGTTTTCATTCGCCTCAGCAGCCGGTTGGCCAGCACGAACAGCTGGTGGTGTTCGGCATCGATGCGGGGATGCCCGCACTGGTGGCTCGCATTCCACTGCAGGGCTCCCTGATCGAGCGCCAAATCCGGCGCATAGAGGCTCACCTGGCCGCGCCCGCCGTGCTTGGTCTGGTACATGGCCAGATCGGCGTGGTGCATCAGCTCCCTGGCCGTGCGGCCATGCTCGGGATAGAGGGCGATCCCTATGCTGTTCGAGATCCGCAGCTCCCGGCCACAGCTCAGATAGTAGGGGGCGAGCAGATCTCGCTGGAGTTGCTCCGCCCGCGGCAGCGCCTCGGCCCCCATGCCCGGCAGCATGATCACGAACTCGTCCCCGCCAAGGCGGGCCACGATTCCCCCCTTGCCGATAAGCCGGCTCATCCGCTCGGCCACCATGATCAGCAGCGCATCCCCCACCTCGTGGCCCAGGGTGTCGTTGATCGGCTTGAAGTGATCCAGATCGATAAAGAGCAGGGCCAATGGCTGGGCCTGATGCTCCGCCAGCGCCTGATTGAGCCGTTTGTGCAGCAGGCGGCGGTTGGGCAGGTTGGTGAGGGGGTCGTAGAAGGCCAGGCGCTCCATGGTCTGGGCGGCGGCGGCTTGCTCGGTGATGTCCCGGGTGACACCTATGATGGCATCGGGCTCGCCTGCCTCGTTGCCATGCAGGGTGGTGACCGTTTCGGTCGTCAGGCTCTGCCCATCCTTGTGGTGAAGTTCGAGGCGGATGACGCGCCGGGTCTGGGCATGATCCCCCCGCTGCCAGGCCGCCAGCGCCAGATCCAGCTCCTTGTCCAGGCGCTTGATCGACGCCTCCGGCATCACCTGTGGCAGAGAGAGGCTCATGGCCTCTTCCCGGTTCCAGCCACAGAGCTGGCTGATGGCCGGGCTCAGGTAGTTGAAGCGGCGGGAGCTCACCTCCATGGTCCAGATCACGTCGGCGCTGTGCTCCGCAACGAAGCGGTAGTGACGCTCGCGCTGCGCCAGTCGCTGGGTGAGTTGCTGGCGTTCACGGCTCTCCCGGCGCAACCTCAGGTAGAGGTAGCAGAAGACGCTGACCAGGGTCAGCAGGGAGAAGCCGATCAGCAGGGCAAGGGAGATGCGCTGCTCCAGTTTGCGCAGTTGCCGGTTGTCCTGGGCCTTGTCCGGGTTATAGAGGAAACGGCCCAGATCAGGCTGGTTGGCGATAAGGCCGAGATTGAGATAGGTGTGGACAATCTGCTGCCAGCGTCCCTCGTACATGTAGCCTATCTCCACCAGATTGGGCTGGAGCAGCCGCTCGGTTTCGTCGGCCTCGAAGGCAAGTTGCTCGCGACCTGAGCCGCTGGGATGGTGGTTGAGCAGCCAGTTGATCACCTCTTCCTGATGTACCATGGCGTAGCGCCATCCCTTAAGGCTGGCCTGATGAAAGGCCAGCACCCGATCCGGGTGCATCTGGAGTTCGCGCTCAGAGGTAAACAGGATATTGCCGTAGAAGTCGATCTCGCTGTCGATGGGGCGCAGGAGGCGATAGGGGAGCCCCTGGCGTTGCAGCTGGTAGGCATCGTCTGTGCCGTAAGTGGCGATGGCGTCAGCTTCCCCTTGCAGCAGGGCAGAGCTCCCCTTTTGGTAGGGCACCAGGGTGGGCTTGGCATCCGGATAGCGGGTGTGCAGATAGGCGATCAGTTCCCTGGACGAGGGGTCCGGGCTCACGCGTTTTTGTGCCAGATCGGAGAGGTGCAGGATATTGCTGTCCGGCAGGGTCAGGATGGCCAGGGGGGAGTGCTGCATCATGGCCGCCAGGGCGACGACCGGTTTGCCGGCGACGCGGGCCAGCAAGAGATCGCTGTTGCCAATACCGTAACCGGCCTGGCCCGAGAGCACTGAGTCTGTGGTGTCCATGCCGGGCTCTCCTTCGCGCAGTTCGACCTGCAAACCGGCATCCCGATAGAAACCCTTGAACTGGGCGGCATAGTAACCGGCGAACTGGAACTGGTGATGTCCGTTGAGCTGCAGTGTGAGCTGTTCGGTGGCGAACAGTTGAGGGGAAAACAGGAGAAGAGTGGTGGATCCGAACAGCAGGCTGACAAACCGGGAACATCGATGCCAGGCAGGGAAAAGGAGGGCGTGGGCTCGAGTCATACAGGGGTCCCCTCGATAGCGGCTGCTATCGCCAGAGTAATCAATTCCATTGGGGGGGGATAGGGGGCAGGCGCACCTTTAGGAGCAAAATGAGACTGCCAATATGTCGTTTTTGTGTCGTTCATCACGATTGGAGTTGGAGTATCGTTATTATGGTTACAAACGAACCCCTTAAAGGCCCGGTTGCAGGCCTCTTGTTGTTCAAGACTGGTGCGTTTGACCCTGATTTTGCGCTGACTTTGTACTGAATGACGCTTTTTTTCAAGTAATCCGTCAATAAATGAGCGAACGGGGCGAGATAGTCATTTGAGTGTTGTTTGCCTGTGTCTGGCATGTTGACCGGGTGTAGAAAAAATGCAGTGAAATGAGCTCGTAACGACACCGCAAGCCGGGACGGGATAGGGGGGCAAAGGAGAGGGGCCGGGTGGTATCATGGCCCTCTCTTTTTCGTTACGAGGCAACGGCATGGCTACTCTGCGTCTGCTTATCTCCGATTCCCACGATCCCCACTTCAACCTGGCTGTGGAGGAGTGCATCTTCCGCCAGATGGACCCGCACCAGCGGGTGCTCTTCCTGTGGCGCAACGCCAATACCGTGGTGATCGGCCGCGCCCAGAACCCCTGGAAGGAGTGCAACACCCGCCGGATGGAAGAGGACGGGGTGAGCCTGGCCAGGCGCAGCAGCGGCGGTGGCGCCGTGTTCCACGACCTTGGCAACAGCTGCTTCACCTTCATGGCGGGCAAGCCCGGCTATGACAAGAGCATCTCCACTGCCATCGTGCTGGATGCACTCAAGCGGCTCGGGGTGAGCGCCTTTGCTTCCGGCCGTAACGATCTGCTGGTGGCCACCCCGGACGGGGATCGCAAGGTGTCGGGCTCGGCCTACCGGGAGACCCTGGATCGCGGTTTTCACCATGGCACCCTGCTGCTGGACGCCGATCTCGGCCGGCTTGCCAACTACCTCAATCCTGATCCCAAGAAGCTGGCGGCCAAGGGGATCACCTCGGTGCGCAGTCGGGTGGCCAACCTCGGCGAGCTGCTCCCCGGCATCGACCATCAGCAGGTGAGCCAAGCCCTGTGCGAGGCGTTTTTCAGCCATTATGGTGAGCAGGTTCAGCCCGAGCACATCTCCCCCGAGCGGATGCCAGACTTGCCGGGTTTTGCCGAAACCTTCGCCCGCCAGCGCAGCTGGGAGTGGAACTTTGGTCACGCCCCGGCGTTTACCCATCTGCTGGAGGAACGCTTTGGCTGGGGTGGGGTGGAGCTGCATTTCGATGTGGAGAAGGGGGCCATCAGTCGTGCCCGGCTCTTTGGCGACATCCTGGATCCTGCCCCGTTCGAGCTGCTTGGCGAGCGTCTGATCGGCTGCCCCTATCAACCCGAGGCGCTGGAGGCGTGCCTGCAACCCTGGCTTGCGGCCTACCCGTCCCGGCACGATGAGTTGGCCGAGTTTGTCACCTGGTTGCGGACGGCGCTGCGTTGATCGACTTGCCAGCCAAAGTGTGAGCCAGGTAACAAAACGTGAAGGGGTGCTCAAAAGGCCCCTTTCTGCCAGCCCCCGTCATCACTCATTCATGACAAAAAGTAGGGGAGCCCATTAGATATTGTCGCTGTTGATGGTGTGATCCGAGCGGTATAAGAACCGCACACTTGCAGTACTAATGGTATAAAAATGAGTGACCTGGTTTATCTGAAAGATGAAGGCGTCAACGCCGTTCACCCCGATTTTGCTGCCCGTTTTGCCACCGTCAAAGCCAATTTTTTCTCACGCGATCCCGATCTCTGGCCTGTGTTCCGCGAACCCGGTTTTGCCACCCTCAATGAATTTCGTCGTCGCGGTCTGGCCCCCGATGCCCGCCTGAATGCCTGGCCGGACGGCCGCGCCCGCCTCGCCGATCTGTGCGAGACCATGCCGGTGCCGGCGGCCATGCGTACCCCGGGGGAGCCCATGGCCGAACTGCTGTTTGCCGGTGCACTGTCCAAAGACTGGGAGAACCCCTCGAGCGTCGAGAACGTCATCACCATGTCGGCGGATCCCGCCATCTACGGTGCCCAGATGGGCATTTTGGCCAACCCCAACCTGGTCTACTCCGAATACGCCGGGGTGGCCGAGGAGCTGGAGAAGAAGGTGGTGCGCCAGATTGCGCTGCTGGCGGGTTACGACCCCGAGCGGGCCACCGGCATCTTCACCCAGGGGGGGACCTTCTGTAACCTCTACGGCTACCTGCTCGGCATTCGCAAGAGCCTGCCCGAGGCCAAGCACAAGGGGCTCGGCCACTATCAGGACTACCGCATCATCAACTCTCAGGGCGGCCACTACTCCAACATCACCAACCTCTCCCTGCTCGGGGTGGACATCGAGAACAAGACCATCCGCATTCAGGTCGGCGAGAACAACGACATCGATCTGGTCGATCTCGAGCGCACCCTGACCGCCTGTTTTGCCTTGAAGCACGTGGTGCCCACCATCATGCTCACCATGGGCACCACCGACACCTTCGGGGTGGATCAGGTCAAACCCGTGGTGGACCTGCGGGATCGCCTGTGCGAGCGCTTCGAGGTGGCGGTCAAGCCCCACATCCACGTGGACGCCGCCATCGGCTGGTCGATGATCTTCTTCCTCGATTACGATTTTGCCGCCAACCCGCTGGCCATTAACGCCGCCACCCTGGCCGGTATCGAGCGCAACGTGGCGCGTTTTGCCGAGCTGAAATATGCCGACTCCTTCACCGTCGACTTCCAGAAGTGGGGCTATGTGCCCTACACCTCGAGCCTGGTGATGATCAAGGAGCAGGACGATCTCAAGGCGATGGAGAACGATCCGGAGAACTTCTCCTATTTCGAGCGCGACATCCAGGGCCACACCCACCTGCAGTCCACCATAGAGTGCTCCCGCGGGGCGAGCGGTCTGTTTGGCGCCTACGCGGCCCTCAACTACCTGGGAGTCGAGGGGTATCGCACCGTGCTGGCCCACTGCCTGCAAAATGCCAACTACTTCCGCTTCCGTCTGAGCCAGCTTGGCAACGTCAAGCTGGTGGCCCAGGAGAACCAGGGACCGAGCGTGGGCTTCAAGATCTACAACCCCGAGTGGGTGCAGGATCCGGAGGCCGAGTTCGCCTTTGAGCTGGCTCGCAGCCCCGATCCCGCCTACAAGGCGCGGCTGGCGCGCAACACCGACTGGCATCGCCAGATCTTCAAGGGGCGCGGCAAGGTGGGGCTCTACACCAACTGGGTCGAGGCGGTGGCCCGCTCCGACTACGACGCGCGTGGGCGTTACTCCTACATTGCCGGGGAAAAGGCGGTGTTTATGAACCCGGCCTGCGGCCGCGAGCAGATCGACGCCTTTATCGAACACCTTCGCGGCTAAGCAGGGGGCGTTATTGCCAGTCACACAAGCTGACAGCGGGCTGCGTCGAAAACGCGCCAAGTAACGCGCCAAGTAAAAAGGGCAAGCCAATGGCTTGCCCTTTTACATTGTCGTAGAGCCGGGATCAGAGGGCCAGCAGCCGCTCGTTTTCGACGATCTCGATCCCTGCTGGTTGGCGGGCGAGCATGAGCATGGCGTGAGCCACCTGATGGGCCTCGATGGCACGCCAGCGGGTCAGTTTGCCCCGCAGCAGCGGGCGAAACAGCGGGTAGATCGCCTGAAAGCACTGCTCCGAGAGGCGGGGAGGGGAGCGATGGCCGAGCAGCATGGCGGGGCGCACGATGGCGAGCCGCTGCCAGGGCAGGGCCAGCAGGGCCTGCTCCATCTGTCCCTTGGTGCGCGGATAGAGGGCCGGGGAGTCGGGATTGGCTCCCAGGCTCGAGACCACCACCAGGCGCTGACAGCCGTGGCGACGGGCCAGATCGGCAAATGCCAGCACATAGTCGAGATCGACCCGGCGAAACGCCTCGGCAGAGCCTGCCGCCTTGCGGGTCGTGCCCAGGGCGCAGAAGGCGAGATCCACCGGCTGGGGCAGGGCCACTTCGGCTAGCTTGTCGAAGTCCACCGGCAACCAGTGGTGGGGGGCCTCCCCCGGTTTGCGACAGAGCAGGGTCAGCTCATGCTCGACGGGCATCTGCTTTACCAGCTCGCGGCCGATCAATCCGCTGGCCCCGGCTATCAGAATACGGCTCATGGCGTTCTCCCTGGCATTGTGTCTTTGATAAAACAAAACCGGCGCGAGGCCGGTTTTGCGATATATCAGAGCGGGGTATTGAAGGCTGCGGGCAGCGGGAAGTCCCCCGTCACCGTGGTGAGCCTGTCATTGGCGAAGGTCAGAGTGAGCTCCTTGCGCTCTTTCTCACCGCGCCCCGGCTGGAATTCATAGAGATAGTACCAGGTGTTGGGATCGAAGCCGTCGCGCAGCATGGGGGTCCCCAGTACATAGCTGACCTGCTCGCGGGTCATGCCCTGGCGCAGTTTGTCGACCTGTTTTTGTTCCACATAGTTGCCCTGGGGAATATCGATACGATAGACCAGGCTGCAACCGGAGAGGGTGAGGGCGGTCAGGGCCGCGGCAATCAGGTGTTTCATCCGCATATCGAGTTCAGATCATCCATACAGTCTTTTTTGGCTCGGCAAATCATACCGACTCCCTCCACGGAAGTAAAAAGCCATTGATCCATCAGCCAATAAAAAGGGCCGCATTGCGACCCTTGATGGCATGGCGCAGTGATGGCCCGGTTACATGGCGGCACGGAAGATGGCGACGATCTCCTCGTGGCTCGCCTGTTTCGGGTTGGTGAAGCCGCAGGCATCTTTCAGGGCGTTGCTGGCCAGGGTGTCGAAGTCATCGACCTTGACGCCGAGCTGCTCCAGCCCGGCCGGGATCTTGACATCGCGGGCCAGGGCCTTGATGGCCTCGATGGCGGCAGCAGCGCCCTGCTCGTCGCTCATGGCGCTGACGTCCACCCCCATGAAACCGGCCACATCCTTCAGACGGGGGGCGCTCACCTGGGCGTTGTAGGCCTGAACATGGGGCAGCAGCACGGCGTTGCAGACCCCGTGTGGCAGGTCGTAGAAGCCGCCGAGCTGGTGGGCCATGGCGTGCACGTAGCCAAGGCTTGCGTTGTTGAACGCCATGCCGGCCAGGAACTGGGCATAGGCCATCTGTTCGCGGGCGTGCAGATCATCGCCCTGGTTGACGGCGGTGCGCAGGTGCTTGGCAATCAGCTGGATCGCCATGACGGCGCTGGCATCGGTCACCGGTGTAGCGATGGTGGAGACATACGCCTCAATGGCGTGGGTCAGAGCATCCATGCCGGTGGCGGCGGTGAGGCCAGCGGGCTTGGCCAGCATCAGCTCGGGGTCGTTGACCGACATCAGCGGGGTGACGTGCTTGTCAATGATGGCCATCTTCACGTGACGGGCCTCGTCGGTGATGATGCAAAAACGGGTCATTTCGGAGGCGGTGCCGGCCGTGGTGTTGATGGCGATCAGCGGCAGTTGCGGCTTGGCGGAGCGATCCACCCCTTCGTAGTCCTTGATGTTGCCGCCGTTGGCCGCCACCAGGGCGATCCCCTTGGCGCAGTCATGGGGGGAGCCGCCGCCCAGAGAGATAACGCAGTCGCAGCCATTGGCCTTGATCATCGCCAAACCCGCTTCCACGTTGGTGGTGGTGGGGTTGGGCTTGGTCTCGTCAAATACCACGCTGTCGATGCCGTTTTGTGCCAGCAGGGCGGTGAGCTTGGTCACTACGCCGATTTGGCCCAGGATCTTGTCGGTGACGATCAGTGCCTTGCGGTAGCCGTAACCCTTGATGTCGGCCGCCGCCTCTTGCAGACAGCCTGCACCCATCAGGTTGATCGCGGGGATAAAGAACTTGAATGTTGCCATGATGGAATTCCTGTCGTTAGCCATTAAGTGGTATGCGGGCTTCAACATAGCACCCAGAGAGGGGATGGAAAGGGGTCAATGGTATCTGTTTTACAACTTTATGGACTCGATCACGTACTGGCAAAACGGGGTACGACAGGGATTGACAAGGGGGAGAGACAAATGGCGACACGAAAAACGTTTTCCAATTAATTCATCAAGTTAGCAAACGTTTTGCGCACAATTCGCGGCTGTCAATGCATGGAAGTGTGAGGCGCTTCAAGGAATTGGCAGACGCTTTCGCCCATAGTTGGCCCTTCCCCGAACAGGGGAGCAGGCTTGAAACCTATTATTAAGAATCATCTTATCGTGCGCCCGGACCATGTTTGGCAGGGGGCAACCAGGAGTCCACTATGTCTGATGTTTTTCACTTGGGTTTGAAAAAGGCTGATCTGCAAGGCGCCACCCTGGCGATCGTCCCCGGTGATCCCGAGCGCGTGAAGCGCATCGCCGAGCTGATGGACAACCCTGTGCTGCTGGCCAGCCACCGTGAATTCACCACCTGGCGCGGCGAGATGGACGGCAAGGCCGTCATCGTCTGCTCCACCGGCATCGGTGGCCCGTCCACCTCCATCGCCGTGGAAGAGCTGGCCCAACTGGGGATCCGCACCTTCCTGCGCATCGGCACCACCGGCGCCATCCAGCCGCACCTGAACGTAGGCGATGTGATCGTCACCACCGGCTCCGTGCGCCTCGACGGTGCCAGCCTGCACTTCGCCCCGATGGAATTCCCGGCCGTCGCCGACTTCGAGTGCACCACTGCACTGGTCGAGACCGCCAAGGAACTGGGCTCCAAGCTGCACGTGGGCGTCACTGCTTCTTCTGACACCTTCTACCCGGGTCAGGAGCGTTACGACACCTTCTCCGGTCGCGTGGTGCAACGCTTCCAGGGCTCCATGAAGGAGTGGCAATCCATGGGCGTGCTGAACTTCGAAATGGAGTCCGCCACCCTGCTGACCATGTGTGCCAGCCAGGGCCTGCGCGCGGGCATGGTGGCCGGTATCATAGTGAACCGCACCCAGCAGGAGATCCCGAACGCCGAAACCATGGCGAAGACCGAATCTGATGCCATCAAGATCGTGCTGGGCGCTGCCCGCAAGCTGATCTGATCGCCCTCTTTGTAACGAAGAGTACCGAGTGGGGGGTGGGGGCCGTTGCGAAAGCGCGGCCCCTATCTTTATCCGCCGTTTCCCTGTTCTTCCGTCCGCTCGCCGTTCACCTTCCCATCCACTCGCTTGTCAGAAGGGGCAGGCACACCTTGCCGCCATGGACTCACCGCTCACCGGGTGGACAAAATCGAGTTCGCTGGCGTGCAGCATCAGCCTTGGCGCCGTTTGTGTGCCGGGCCGCTCCATGCCGCCATAGAGATCGCAACCCAGGATAGGGTGGCCCAGCCACTGGCTGTGAATGCGCAGCTGGTGGGTGCGCCCCGTCTCCGGCACCAGCCTGACCCGGGTCAGGGGAATGGCACCCTGCTCCCCCTGGCGCATCAGGCGCTCCACTACCTGAAAGCGGGAGCGGGCCGGTTTGCCGCTGTTATCGCAGATCTTCATCAGGGGAAAGAGCGCCGGATCCTTGGCGATGGGCGCTTCGATCATCCCCTCGTCTGCCGCCAGATGGCCGCACAGCAGGGCGTGATAGGCCTTGCTCACAGCACGCTGGCTGAATTGGTGGCAGAGGGCGGCATTGATAGCCTTGTTTCTGGCCACCACCATGATGCCCGAAGTGCCAAAGTCGAGGCGGTGTACCAGAGTACAGCCGGGATACGCCTGCACCAGCCGATGGTGGACCGAGTCGAGGTTTTGCGGGTTCTTGCCCGAGAGGCTCAGCAGGCCGCTCGGCTTGTTGATGAGCAGCAGGTGCTCGTCTGCAAACAGGATCTCGATGGCAGCCTCGCAGGGCGGGGCGATAAAGGTATCGACGATAACGGACATAAGGCTCGCGGGCTGGAAAAGGGGGAGGGCATCATACCCGAACGGGCGGCGTGCGGCGAATCGGGGTGGGCACACGGTAGATCGCGATGCTAACTGCTTGATTAGTCGGGAGGGAGCCATTTTGTGACTCCCTCCCGAGTTAATCCGGCCGCCGCTTGTTAAGGTATGGCTCCCTGTCATGTTGTAAGGAGTCTGTCCATGGCGTTGCCCGTTATTCTCGATTGTGATCCCGGCCACGATGATGCCATCGCCCTCATTCTGGCATTGGCCAGCCCCGAGCTGAAGGTGCTGGCAGTGACCACCAGCGCTGGCAACCAGACGCCGGACAAGACCCTCAACAACGCCCTGCGCATCCTCACCTTGCTGGGCCGCCACGACATTCCGGTGGCGGCGGGGGCGCCAAAGCCTTTGGCCCGCGAGCTCATCATCGCCGACAACGTGCATGGGGAGTCGGGCCTGGATGGCCCGAAATTGCCGGATCCCGCCTTTGCCCCACAGGCGATGACGGCACTCGAATTGATGGCCAAATGCCTGCGCGAGAGTCCCGAGCCCGTGACCCTGGTGCCGACCGGCCCGCTTACCAACATAGCCCTGCTGCTGGCGGCCCACCCCGAGCTCAAGTCCAGGATCGCCCGCATCGTGCTGATGGGGGGGGCGGCCGGACCGGGCAACTGGACCCCGGCGGCGGAATTCAATATTTATGTGGACCCAGAAGCGGCCGATATGGTGTTCAACTCAGGGATCCCCATCACCATGTGCGGCCTCGATGTGACCCACGAGGCGCAGGTGATGGACGAGGATATCGAGCGGGTGCGCGCCATCTCCAATCCGGTGGCTCAGTGTGTGGCCGGTCTGCTCGACTTTTTCATGATCTACCACCGGGATCCCAAGTGGGGATTTGCCGGTGCCCCGCTGCACGATCCCTGCACCATCGCCTGGCTGCTGGCCCCCGAACTGTTTCATGGCATCGAATGCCGGGTCGATATCGAGACGCAGGGGGCACATACTAGCGGCATGACGGTGGTGGATCGCTACTGTCTCACCGGCAAGCCGGCCAATGCGCTGGTGTTGCTGGGGTTGGATCGCCCGGGCTTTATCGACTTGCTGGTCACGCGGCTGCGCGCCTTTGACTGAGCACAGACTCACTCTCAACAGAAGGGACAGAGAATGTGGAAGACAGGGTTGGCACTGCTGGCCGGGTTGCAACTGACCGGCTGTGCGTCGCCGTTCGAGCGGATGTGGCAGGGACTGGCCACCTGCGATCTCGCCGAGCTCTATGTCGATGGCGAGACCGGGCAGGCGGCCAATGCGCAGCTCAGGAAGTACGTCCCCTACAAGGTGAGCGACGGCTTTGCCTGGTACAAGCTGCATGAAGAGTTGCACGGCTTGCCGGTGGTCGGCTTTATCGTGCCGGCTTCCACCTTCGAGGTGCACGCCCTCTTTATCGATACCCCCATCGCCAACGCACGGCGGCTGACCCACAACGCCTATGGCAGCGAGTTTGCCGACGAAACCCTGCACGACGAGGGCAAGGCTCCCCTGCTGCTGCGCGACCCCAACAACCCCAAACGCACCATCATCGACTGCACCCGTGGCGAGTCGGAAGGGGAGCAGGGGGATGCAACCCTGCCAGAATAGGGGCAATTCGGCGCACAAATTCGGCGTACAAAAAAGAGGGGCCAGCCCATCCGGCTGGCCCCTCTTGTTATCTTTTAGCCCAAGCTCAGGGATAGCTCAGGGTCTCCTTGATGACCGGCAACCTTGCGGCAATCCACTCGGGATTGATGGGGCCCCAGTCGCTGATGCGGTAGTGCCCCTGCAGATGGCGGGCCCCCTCGGTTTGCTCGAAGCCGCAGCAGATATCGAGATCCGCCAGCGCCGCCAGGGTGTCCTGGGCAGTGCGCCGCGGCATGCCGGTGGCCGCCATGATGGCGGGGACCGTATCCGTGCCCTGGCTGATCAGCCAGGCCACGTAGAGGCGGCGGTAGAAGCTGGTGCGGGTCTTGCTCGATTCCGTCATATCTCGTCCTCGAGGCGATCGAAGTAGCGCCAGGTGGCCAGCGCAGCCTTGCCCATCACCAGGGCCCAGACACCGAACCAGAACCAGCGGAAGAAGCTCCAGGTGGAGGCGTCGGGCTCTGTGCTCTCAATCTTGGTGACATTAGGGAACATGGAGAACATGTTCACGCGCCAGCCGTAGGAAGTAATGATGGCCAGGCGCTTTTCGAACTCCATGGATTTGGCCTTGGCCTGGACGTCGGCGGCGTTGAACTTGAAGTAGAAGGGCCAGCCCCACTCGGTATCTTCGTTGCGGAACACCCGGATCTGCTCACCGGGACGCTCGGTGTAGATGTAGTAGACGTCGGTGGTGGGGCCATCGGCCGGGTTCTTCTTGCTGATGGGGCCATCCTTGTCGGTACGTTTCACCTCGACCCCGGTGATGGTGGCGATGGTGTGCTCCGGCAGGTAGTAGTCGAGCCAGGTGGCAGAGAGCAGGGCGATCAGGCCCAGCAGAATAAAGGCGGGTTTCTTGAATTTCAGGCTCATGGATGTGCTCGCGTGAGGGGGAGTAACGTGCCTCTACCATACTCACATTTGGCGGAGCGGCCTAGCCCCTTATGGCACCACAAGCCAAAAAATGGCGTTTAAAACAGAAACAAACCCTTCACCTTGGCAACAAAAAAGGCCCTTGCGGGCCTTTGAAAACGGATGGCTATTACAGTTGGAACTGGGCGAGCTGCCTGCGCTGCTGCTCGGCCAGCTGGGAGAGCTCCTGGCTGGCGCTGGCGCTCTGGCTGATCCCGGCAGAGCTCTGGCTCACTATCTCGTGAATGTTGGAGATGTTGCGGCTGATGTCCGCGGTGACGCAGGACTGTTCCTCGGCGGCGGTGGCCACCTGGGCGTTGGCGTCATTGATCTGCTGCACCGCGCCGGTGATCCCGCCAAGCAGGCTCTGTACCTCGGCCGCGAGACGCTGGTTGTGCTCGAGGATGGTCAGGGTCTCCTGCACCCCCTGGTTGGCAGAGAGGGACTGGCTCTGCAACTGCTCTATGATGCCCTGGATCTCCTTGGTGGACTCCTGGGTGCGAGCCGCCAGCATCCGCACCTCGTCGGCTACCACCGCGAAGCCGCGACCGGTTTCCCCGGCGCGGGCGGCCTCGATGGCGGCGTTGAGGGCCAGCAGGTTGGTCTGCTCCGAGATGCCCTGAATGACTTCGATCACCTTGCCGATCTGCTCGGACTGGGACTTGAGCCGGGCCACTACGGCGGCGGCGCTCTCCAGGCTGCCCGCCATGCGATCGTTGGCGGCTACGCTCTCGCCAAAGAGAGTGAGCCCCTGCTCGACCCGGCTGTTGGCATCGCGGGCCAGATCGTCGGCCACGGCGGCGTTGTGGTTGACGTTGTCGGCGGTGCTGGAGAGTTCGGTGACCGCCGAGGCAACCTGCTCGATCTCGCCACGTTGCTGCTGGGCGTTCGCCTCGGCCTGGGTCATCACGGCGGCGAGCTCGGTGGCGGCGGAGGCCACATTCTGGCTGATGCCGGTCAGGGTCTGGATGGTGTTGCCGAGCTGGCTCAGGGTGAGGTTGATGTCCCGCGCCAGGTGGGTCACTTCGTTATTGCCCTCTTCACTGGCACGGACGTTGAAGCGGCCCTGGGCCATGGCGCGCATCACCCCCTGCAGCTGACTGATGGGTTGCACGATATGGCCTGACAGCCACCAGCCGCAGGCCAGGGCCGCGATCAGGGCGGCGGCCGTCAGCAGCAGGGCATGGAACAGCGCCTCATCATAGTGTTTCTGCTCCCGGACCAGTTCGTCCTGGATCAGCTGGTTGATGTGGGCGGACATGCCGTCGATCTCCTTGTTCAGCTGCTCGCCCAGCTGGCGGAAATGGAGGCGGGCCGCCTCAAAGGCAACCGGATCCGCATTGCCCTGATGTTGCAGTGCCAGCAGCGGCATCATCTTGCCGCGCAGATGATCCAGATAGGCTTGCAGCGCCGCCATTACCTGGCGGTTATCCTGCTCGGCCCCCTCGATCACCAGACGGGCGAGAATGCCCCGGATCTCTTGCTCGGCTGCGTTGAGGCTGGCGGGCAGCTCGGCGAATTGCTTGGCGTCGTAGAGGCCGTAGATGGCATTGGTGCGCATCCGGTAGGCGGCATGGATCAGGGTGGCAATGTCATCCTTGTGGCGGATCACGCTGGCGGTGGTGTCATTTATCTCCCGAATGGCATTGTCGACTTCCTGTTTGCTGAATCCGGCGGTGATGACCATCAGCAGACTGGCAAGGAGTAATGGAACGAGAACTTGAAGGCGAATTGATAGATTATTCAATGACATAAAAGGCTCTAATCGGAAGAATGGCAAAGTTTGGCATCTTACACAGACGCGACAAGGGTTGTCACAGACTTTATTGCCGACGTTGGAGGTAGTTACAGTTTTTTCTTGTGGTAAAAGAGCGAGATAGACGACACTGTCTGGCCAACTTGGTATAAGTTCGACCAATCTGATTGGATTGGGTCTGTCAGTTCCCGTTTTGTCCCTGTTCTATGCGTTCCATGGAGGTGTTGTGTGTCCAGCTGGATTGATCCGGCCATTCTGGCGTTGTTTATTCCCACTTTTTTCTTTGTCTCCGTGACCCCCGGCATGTGCATGACCCTGGCGATGACCCTGGGCATGAGCCTGGGGGTGCGCCGGGCCCTGCACATGATGTGGGGGGAGCTTATCGGGGTGGGGCTGGTCTCGGTGCTGTCGGTGATCGGGGTGGCGGCCATCATGCTCAACTACCCGGGGATCTTCGCCGCGTTCAAATACGTGGGGGGCGCCTATCTGATGTGGCTCGGCATCCAGATGTGGCAGGCCAAGGGCAAGATGGCCATTCCGGCGGATCTCTCGGCGGGCCAGCAGACCAGCGCCATGGGGCTGGCCATGCAGGGCTTCGTGACTGCCATCGCCAACCCCAAGGGGTGGGCCTTCATGATCTCCCTGCTGCCTCCCTTTATCTCGGCAAGCAAGCCGATGGCGCCGCAGATCTCGGCGCTGGTGGCCCTTATTCTGCTCATCGAGTTCTCCTGCCTGCTGCTCTACGCCAGCGGTGGCCGCACCCTGCGCCACTTCCTCGCCAGGAGTGGCAACGTCACCCTGATGAACCGCATCGCCGGCACCCTGATGTTGGGGGTCGGCGTCTGGTTGGCGCTGGGTTGACAAAAAGTGCATGAAAAATGCCCCCTCTTTGGCAAAAAGAGGGGGCATTTTTGTGGGGAGCGTCAGGCCTTGCGGGTGAAGCGTCTGACCCAGGGATTGGCGCTCACCCCGTGCAGAATGACGCTCAAGATGATGGTGCAGAGCACGGTGGCGATGACGGGCAACTGGCCCGTCAGGGCCGGCTGATGCTGCAGCACCATGACGGCGAAGACGATGCTGGCAAGCCCCCTTGGCCCGAACCAGCCGATAAAGAGTTTGAGTTCCAGGGATTGACCCGTGCCCAGCAGGCTCAGCCAGACCGGCACCATGCGCAGCAAGGTGAGGCTGGCGGCGCCATAGAGCCAGTACTGCCACTGCAGCAGGATGGGCAGCAGCGGCATCATGATGGCGCCAAACACCATCCAGATCACCACAGAGAGCAGATCTCCGTACCCTTCGCAGCTGTCCATGTAGGCGTGCTTGTGCTCTCCCAAGCGATGGCCGATCAGCAGTCCCCCGACAAAGGCGGCGATAAAGCCGCTGCCACCCAGAGTCTGGGCCAGGGCAAAACAGAGCAGGGCCAGCCCCGGCATGGTGAGCTGGCGCCACAGCGGCAACTGCCAGCCATTGAGATAGGAGAGTTTGAGCAATCGGATGGTCAGGGTGCTGAGCACGAAGGCCACCAGCACCCCTATGCCTATCTCTTCCAATAACAGGGTCACGGCCAGGGTGGCGGTGCCCGCGTGTTGTTCGGTGGGGGCGATCAGGGCGAGCAGCAGAAGCAGAACCGGTACACAGATGCCGTCGTTGAGGCCGCTCTCCTGATTGAGCCCCTCCCGCACCGCTGCCGGTACCGCCGGATTGCTCACCACCGCCTTGCCGAGCGCCGCATCGGTTGGAGCCAGTATGGTGGCGAGGATCGCCACCTCCAGCAGTGGCAGTTCGGGAAACAGCAGGCGGCCGAACAGGGTACCCGCCAGCAGGGTCAGGGGCAGGCCGATGAGCAGCAACCGGACGGGGAGCTGGCGGTTGGCCAGCAGCACCTGCCAGTTGGTGTTGGCAGCGTCGTTGAACAGCACTATGACCAGGGCCAACTCGGCCAGCAGTTTGAGCCCTTCGCTGTCGATATCGAGGGAGAGCAGGCCCAGGCCGCCAGAGCCCAGTACGCCGCCCACCAGCAGAAACAGCAGGGGACCGTTGATGAGCTTTGATTCGAAGCGTCCGGCAATCAGGCTGTAGAGCAGTAAAAAGGCGGCGAGCACCGCCAGGTTCTGGTAGATCACAGACGCTTCCATGGGCTCTCCTCCTCGTTACTCCCTGCCATCATAGGGACGTCAATCGGTCAGGCAGTCCGGATCGAACACATATTTCCCCTCCAGCCAGCCCACGATCTCGTCGACGCAGGCCTGGTCACGAAACGGCAGGTAGCGCGCCTTGAGGTGGCTTATTTGTTCCGGGGTGAGCTGGGCCAGGCCTATGTCCTGGAACAGTGGCAAGTCGGCGTCGATCATCGCCGAGATCTGCGGACCGCAGGTGGCGTTGAGGGAGGCGTGCAGCGCCTTGTCCGGATCATACTGCTTGCCGAGCCGATAGCTCATGGGCAGGGTGGCGAGCGGCAGGGCCGAGAGGGCCGCCTGCTTCATGGGATTGACCGCATGACCGCTGACCAGATCCGCAAGCTCCGCGGGGCGGTTCTCGAAGGCGCGCAGATGCAGGAAGTTGCTCGCCTTGCTGCCATCATTGACCGGGTAGTTGTCCCACAGGAAGGGCTTGCGCCCGAGCAGCCCGGTCACCTGTTTAAGGTGCGCCGCCGGGTATTCGCTCGAGCAGACCCTGGGGCCGGTCCAGAAGATCTCGAAGCGGCGGTCGAGCTGCTCGCCGATATCTTCCAGATAGCGGGGAGGCATGGCGCCAAACACCTTCTCCAGCACGGGATCGGTCGAGTAGTAGCTGGGGCAGAAGATGAGCCGGCCCGCCTTGCTGTGAGCCGCGATGTCGTGGGCGATGGTGAGCTGATGATGGGCGAGATCCGGGGTATCCCCCTTCATGTCGTCAAACAGCACCGCCAGAATGTCGGGCTGGAGTGTCTCTTCGATGAGGCGCACCTTCTCGAGCAGTGCCGGACGCTTTCGTTCGTAATCGTGGTGGGCTCCCATGGGGCTCAGGCCTACCCCGAAGGCGAGACCGTTGTCACGGCACTGCCGGGCGAGGCGGGCCAGGTCTGCCAGCTGTTGTTCTGGCCAGGGCTGGGCCCAGTGCTTGCGCAGATAGCCATCCTCTTTCGGGGCATAGATATAGAAACCATAGCCGTGGCGAGGCAGCCACTGGGCATAACGGGCGCGTGCCTGCCAGCTCCATCCCTTGCCAAAGAAGCCTTCGATCACCCCCAGATTGGGGAAGGGGGCTTGGGGGCCGGACAGCATGTTTTGATATGGCATAACTTCTCTCCCTTCTCGTTTGGAGGTCGGGACCCGGGGTTACACCGGATCTTCTTCCTGGAAACGCACCCCGATTTTGCTCGGCACGCTCTCGTCCATTTCGGCCACGGTCCAGATCAGGCCCTGCCATTCGATGTTGTCACCGACCACCAGATTATCGCCCAACAGGGAGGCAATAAAATCCCCCAGCGTCTGATCCGCCACCTCGCTCACATCAAGCCCGTAGAGGGGGGCAAGATCGATGAGGCGGGCGGAGGCTTCCAGCAGGAAGTCACCGAAGAAGCGCGGGCCCAGATCCTGCTCTGGCGCCTGGCTGAACAGCTGGCCGAGGGCGGGGAGATCGTGCTCGTGACCGATGACGCAGAGGATGTCATCGGCCAGCAGGCAGGTACTGCCCGAGGGGTGCAGCAATTCGCGGCCGCGAAACAGGGCGCTGACCCGGGTGCCGGCGGGCATCTTGAGATCCCTCAGCGGCGAGCCGATGCACCACTTCTCGGCCCCCAGCCGGTAGACGAAGGTTTCCCACTGGCTGTCGAGATCGATCTCGAGGCCGGAGCGGTTGATGGGGGACGGGGGCGCCGGCACCTCGACTCGTGCCAGCCTGGAGGCCAGCGGCAGGGAGCTGCCCTGCAGGATGAGGGAGACCAGCACCACGAAGAAGGCCACATTGAAATAGAGCTGGGCATTGGGCAGCCCCGCCATCATGGGGAAGACCGCCAGAATGATGGGCACGGCGCCGCGCAGCCCCACCCAGGAGATGAACCAGCGCTCGCGGGGGGCAAAGTTCTTGAACGGCAGCAGACCAATCCAGACCGAGACGGGGCGGGCAAACAGGATCATCCACATCGCCAGCGCCAGGGCCGGCAGGGCGATGGGCAGCAGCTTGTGGGGGGAGGCGAGCAACCCCAGCACCAGGAACATGCCGATTTGGCTGAGCCAGGTCAGGCCATCCAGCACCGACAGCGTGCTGCTGCGACTGCGCAGGGCGAGGTTGCCGAGCAGCAGACCGGTGAGGTAGATGGCGAGGATGCCGCTACCCCCCACCGCCGTGGTGAGGGCGAAGATCAAGAGGCCACCGCTGACGGTGAGCAGGGGATAGAGGCCGGGGGCCAGTTTGGCGTTGTTGATGAGCTTCCACAACAGCCAGCCGCCGGCCAGGCCGATGCCTGCCCCCATGCCAAATTGCTGGAGCAGTTGCAGCAGCAGGAAACCGGCATCCAGCCCCTGCTGGGCGGTGGCCAGCACCTCGATCAGGGTGACGGTGAGAAACACTGCCATGGGATCGTTGCTGCCCGACTCTATCTCCAGGGTCGCGCTGACCCGCTCGTTGAGGCTGCGCCCGCCAAGCAGGGAGAAGACTGCCGCCGCATCGGTGGAACCGACGATGGCGCCGATCAGCATCCCTTGCAGCAGATTGAGGTCAAACAGCCAGGCGGCAGCGAGGCCCGTCAGGCCCGTGGTGATGGCAACGCCCACGGTGGCAAGCGACAGAGCGGGCCAGAGTGCCACCCGAAACGAGGAGACCCGGGTGCGCATGCCGCCGTCGAGCAATATGATGGCCAGCGCCAGGTTGCCCACCAGATAGGCGACCGAGTAGTCGGCAAACTGGATGCCACCGGGGCCATCTTCCCCCGCCAGCATGCCGACGGCGAGAAAGATCACCAGGATGGGGATGCCGAGGCGGGAAGAGAGAGCACTCAGCAGGACGCTGGCTCCCACCAACAGGGCACCGATGAAGAAGAAACTGTTGATGGTGACGGCATCCAAGGGCGAACTCCTTCCTGGCTGGTGTAAAGTAGGCACATTATATGCAGCAAATGTGACAATGTGGCGATTTTGTGTCTCGAATTTGCAATTCATTACACTTCTCCGCCTCTGACCGGACGCAGTCTGTCGGTACACCTATGAATCCCTTTCCCCGCCTTCGCCGACATCCTGCCATCCCGGAAGCGGTTTTTGTCCTATTTCTTTCCCCTCTCAATTCGCGTCGTCCACCCGATATGTGGCCCCCATCCGGTTTTCGAGATGACTACTGCTTGAAGTGTTAATAAAAAACCGTTTTCTCATCGAACTGAGGTATATTCCGGCCATGATGCAATTGACGCTTGGATCGGAATAATAATGTTACAACTCAGACGGTTATGGTGGCTCCTTGCCCTCTTGATGGTGACCTCGCTGTTCCTGGTCGCACTGTTTGAGTGGGGCCCCAGACGCCATCTGGTGATAGTGCCGAGTGACAAGTGGGAGGTCGCTACCATCGACGATCGCCCCACGGGGGGCGACTCGGTAGCAACCCTGGCGGCGCAAGGTACCGGGATGACGTGCGAGCTGGGGAACAAATACCGCTGGCCCTATTGCGAACTGGCGATCACCCTCACCGCCCCCGAACAGGGGATCGATCTCTCCGATTTCGATAACCTGATCCTGCAGCTGGAAGGAGAGGGGCCGAGTGACGCCGCCTGGCGTATCTATCTGCGCAACTACCACCCCGACTATTCCCGGGCCGGGGATCCCGTCTCCCACAAGGTCAACGCCATCCTGTTCGACCCCAAACAGTACCCGGGGCGGGTCGAGATCCCCCTCAAGCTCTTTACCCCCACCACCTGGTGGCTGACCGACTACGACATTCCCCTGATGCAGCAGGGCCAGGATCTGAGCCGGGTCTTCGCCATCGAACTGGCGACCGGCTCGGGAGCGGCGCCGGGCCACTATCAACTCAAGGTGGAGACGCTGATCTTCGAGGGGCCCTGGATGTCGCCCACCCTCTTTTATCGGGCCCTCTTCATCGGCTGGAGCCTGTCGGTGATCTCCCTGCTGCTGATGGATTATCTCGGGATGCGGCGGCGCCTGGCGAAGTTAAGCAGGCAAGCCAGGCAGACCATGGCGCGCAACCGGGATCTCGAGCTGGAGTACCGGATGGCCAGCAACCAGGTGCGATATGACCCCCTGACCGGGGCATTGAGTCGCTATGAGGGGGAGTCCAGGCTGGTGCACCACGGCGGCGAGATGACTCTGGTGTTTATCGATATCGACCACTTCAAGCAGATCAACGACAGTCATGGTCATCCGGTGGGTGACGAGGTGCTCAAGTGCCTGGTGAGCGAGTTGCTGCTGCAACTGGAGGATGGGGACATGCTCTGTCGCTGGGGTGGGGAGGAGTTCGTATTGCTGCTGCCCGGGCGCTCATTGGCCTGGGGCCAGGCCCTGGCCGAGCGCCTGCGTCTGGCGATGGTCGAGAGTCGCAACTGGCCGCTTGGGGTGGCAGTCACTGCCTCGTTCGGGGTGGCAAGCCGCCGGCCTGACGAGCCGCTGCTCAAGACGTTGCAGCGCGCCGACATGGCGCTCTATCGCGCCAAGGGGGCGGGGCGCAACCGGGTAGAGGTCGCCGACTGAGGCGGATAAAAAGCGGCGGCCAGTCTCTGCTGGCCGCCTGTAAAGCGTGGTTGTGGCCCGGGATGCCGCCATCCATCGGACCGGGTTTATACGCGAAGTCAGTCGTCCTCGTCATCCTTCACTTCGCGGATCTTGTCCTTGTACTTGGGCAACTGCTTTTCCAGCTGTTTCATGTCCTTGATGGCATTGAGAAACAGCCCGAGCAGGAAGAGCAGTGGCAAGCCTATCCAGAGCCATAAATTCATAATGTCGTCCTCTCGTCACTCTCGATAGTCACATAACGGGCCAGGATCTCGTCGAGATGGGCCAGTATGGTCTCCTTGCCTTCAATATCCGCCTGTTGCAGGCAAAGTGCCAGCGCATCCGGTTCGAGGCGCAGCTCCCGCGATTCGGGGGCAAAACTCAGATGCCAGGGCTCGTAGGCAACGCCCTGGCCAGCCCCGACCGGTTTGTCATACGGCAGGAAGAAGCCAAAATCGTTCATCCGCTCGCCGAGCCATTCGCTCAGGTCGGCAAACCAGCCCCCCTCTTCGTACTCCCAGGGCTCCAGCGCCAGCTTGGTGCCCGTGGGCAGGCAGTCCGGATCGTAGATATCGAGATCCGTGCCCCAGTGATGGCGGCTGGTGCCCGGCAGGGCGCTCCAGCGCAGGATGGCGTGCAGCCGCTCCTCGTCGCTCAGTTGCAGGGCATCGATGGGTTGGCTGGCGGCATCCAGCAGTGGTCGCTCGCCGCGCCACTTGCCGTTCCAGATAGCGAGCTGGCGCTCGAAGCCGCGCCAGCTGGAGGCCGCCTGCAGGTTGAAGCCGTCGTGGGCCGCCGCCACCTGCATGTCGTTGAAGGCCGCCGCGGTGGCGGCGGTCAGGCGATGGGGCCCGCGCCCCATCAGGATAAGATGGCTCTCGTCGAGCCCCAGCAGTTGATCCTGGGTCATATCACAGTCCCTCCGATGGGTCTTGGAAGAGAAGAGCGTTGCTGGTCCGGGTTCACGCCAGCAACCGCGTCAGTACCCCTTGATACATGTCCGCCAGGAGATCCAGATCTTCGGCCTTCACGCACTCGTTCACCTTGTGGATGGTGGCGTTGACCGGACCCAGCTCAATGACTTCCGCCCCGGTGGGGGCGATAAAGCGCCCATCAGACGTTCCCCCCGTGGTGAGCAGAGCCGGCTGCTGGCCGTTGACCTGTTCGATGGCGCCCACGGTCGCTTCAAGCAGAGCTCCGGTGTCGGTGAGGAAGGGCTGGCCGGAGAGGGTCCACGTGAGCTGATAGTCGAGGCCGTGCCGGTCCAGCAGCGCCTCGACCCGCTCGCGGATATCCGTGTCGGTGAGTTCGGTGCTGAAGCGGAAGTTGAACTGGACGTGCAGCTCTCCCGGAATGACGTTGGAGGCGCCGGTGCCGGCCTGGATGTTGGCGATCTGGAAGCTGGTGGGGGGGAAGTAGGCGTTGCCCTCATCCCACACGGTGGCGGCAAGTTCCGCCAGCGCCGGCGCCGCCTTGTGGATCGGGTTGTCCGCCAGATGGGGGTAGGCCACGTGGCCCTGCACCCCGCGCACCAGCAGATCGCCGGTGATGGATCCGCGTCGGCCATTTTTCACTACGTCGCCCACCTGATTGGTGGAGGAGGGCTCGCCGACGATGCACCAGGTGATCTTCTCCTGACGTGCCTCCAGGGTGTCGATTACCCGGGTGGTGCCGTTGATAAAGGGCCCCTCTTCATCTGAGGTGATGAGAAAGGCAATCGACCCCTGATGATCCGGATGTTCGGCCACGAAGCGCTCGGTGGCCACCACCATGGCGGCCAGTGACCCCTTCATGTCGGCGGCGCCGCGCCCGTACAGCACGCCATCCCGGATGGTCGGCTCGAACGGCGGGGTGTGCCATTTATCGAGCGGCCCGGCCGGCACCACGTCGGTGTGACCGGCAAAACAGAATAGCGGCCCTTCGCTGCCACGCCGTGCCCACAGGTTGGTGGTGTCCTCGAACACCATGGGTTCGATGACAAAACCAAGACGAGCGAGGCGCTCGCTCATCAGGGTCTGGCACCCTTCATCCAGCGGGGTAACGGAGGGGCGGCGGATCAGATCCTTGGCCAGTGCGATGACATCCGACATCGGTGTTCCTTAAAAGCAGAGGTTAACGAGAGAAGAGGGATTGGTAGTGGTCAGCCTTGAACCCCAGGGTCAGTTCGCCGTCGCAGTCCAGCAGCGGGCGCTTGATCATCGCCGGGTGCGCCAGCAGCAGGGCACGGGCCCTGTCGTTGTCGAGCCCCTGCTTCTCCTCTTCCGGCAGGGCGCGGAAGGTGGTGCCACGGGTGTTGAGCAGGGTTTCCCAGCCGAGTTTGGTTAGCCAGCCATCCAGCGCGGCCGGATCCAGGCCATCGGCCCTGTGGTCGTGAAAGCGGTAGTCGACACCAGCCTCATCTAGCCACTTGCGGGCTTTCTTGATGGTGTCGCAGTTTTTGATGCCATAGAGGGTGGTGGCCATGGGGAGTCCTTGTCTGCGGGCACGGGCCCTGAAATCGGAAACTTGAGATCGATACGGGAAATCAAGGAGAGGCACGATTCTGGCATTGTGGCGATCCCAAGGCAATCACCGGGGCGCGTCAGTTGGCCGTTGCAGAGCGGAAAATGGCGGGCAGCCAGGGGGCTGATAGCCAAAACGCGCCATCGGGCGCGTTTTGGAGGAGGGAAGGAGCGGCAGGATCAGTGCAGCGTGGTCCACTCGTGATCAAAAACCCGGGCACGTTCCCAGGGAGCGTCCGGCAGACTGGAGGAGAGGCCGGTATATTTGCCCACATCGTCCACCACGATGGCGGAGAGGATCGGCAGATTGTTCTCGGTGCAGTACATGCGAATACGCTGCAGCAGGGTGCGCAGCTCGTCCTGGCACTGTTCCAGCCCAGCCTGTCTGGCTAGTTTGGAGTAGCGAATGGTGGTGCGTTCCCTTGCAGACTCGATGAGGATGTCCCACAGCTTGTAGTCGCAGGTTGAAGTCTCTGCGGTGGCTTGGCTTGTCATAACTCTCTCCGGTGCGAAATGGTCGCTAGGTGTCGATGCGCATCTTGGCGGCTTCAGGGCTCTCTGATGTTGATCCAACGCAAAAAAGAGACCAGTTATGTCGCACGATTCGTGAATAATCTCAGGCAATATGCATGAATCAGTTTAAATATCGAAATTTTGTTAACTGACCGACATATTATGCTGCTAAATGGCGGCGAGTTCACCTTTATTGATGGGGATCAAAGGCTGCTGGCAGAGGGCACACTAGATTTCGCTTTTCGATAAATCTGTCAGGAGTCTGTGTTGGAACTTCTATTCGTCCTGTTCGTCCTGGTGGCCGTGGTTTACGGCATCATCAAGGATTACAACCCGCAAGCCGTGCTGGCGCTGGCGGGCATGGCCATTTTCACCCTGGCCTACTGGCTGGGACTGCACCCCATACTGCCTGCCGACAAGAGCACAGGCTTCGCCCTGTTCGACCTGTTCGAGGTGTTCAAGGGGATCTTCTCCTACCGCGCGGCCGGGCTGGGTCTCACCATCATGGCGGTGGCCGGCTTTGCCACCTACATGTCCCACATTGGCGCCTCCCAGGCGCTGGTGCGGGTGGCGGTCAAACCGGTGGCGGGCATTCAGTCCAGCTACCTGATGCTGGCCATCTGCTACCTGGTGGCGGTGTTCGTCTCCCTGTTTGTCACCTCGGCGACCGGCCTTGGCCTGCTCTTGATGGTCACCATGTACCCGGTGATGCGCAACCTCGGCATCAGCCCGGCCTCCGCCTGCGGCGTCATCGCCACTTCCCAGGCGTTCGAGATTGGCCCGACCCAGACCAACGCCATCTTCTCGGCCGGCCAGTCTGGCATGGATCCCACCAGTTACTTCGTCGACTACCAGATCTGGCTGGTGGCCCCCATGCTGCTGGTGACCATGGTGCTGCACTTCTTCTGGCAGCGTCACTGCGATCGCAAAGATGGCTGGGATCCGGCCTTGCATCGCGGCGAGCACGCCGAGCTGGACGAGAAGGGAACGGACGAGGTCAAGGCGCCGACCTGGTATGCCCTGCTGCCCATCATTCCCTTCGTGCTGATGATGACCTTCTCCAAGCTGCTGGTGAGCGATATCAAGATGAGCGTGGAAGTGGCCATGCTGCTGTCGGTCTTCATCGGCATGCTGTGCGAGTTGCTGCGTTCGCGCTCGGTGCGTACCTCCTTCGCCGGCCTGTCGAGCTTCCTCGACGGCATGGGCAAGGTGTTCGGTCCTGTGGTGGCGCTCATCGTCTGCGCCGAGCTGTTTGCCGAGTCCCTCAAGGCCATCGGCGCCATCGACACCCTGCTCCATTCGGCCAGCGACGCCGGCATCGGCAGCGGTCTGATGACCCTCGTCATGGTGGGCCTCATCATGGTGGCGGCCGTCATCATGGGCTCCGGCAACGCGGCCTTCCTGAGCTTCTCTACCCTGGCTCCCGCGGTGGCGGCCAAGTTTGGCGTGCCGGCGGTGACCATGTTGCTGCCGATGCAGCTGGCCTCCAGTATCGGGCGCAGCATCTCCCCCATCGCGGCCGTGGTGATCGCCTGTGCCGGCATCGCCAAGGTGTCGCCCTTCGTGGTGGTGAAGCGCACCAGTGTGCCCATGGCGGGGGCGCTGATCACCGCCCTGACACTCAACTACCTGTTGTTTATGTAATGGTTTTTTGACGGTATTGGCGAGGCGGGCAGCCCGGCTGCCCGCCTCTTTCACTCTGTTGCCGACGATGGCCCCCTCATGGGGGCCGTTGCATGGAGAAGATGATGACTGATGTAAAAACACCCTTTTCCCTTGAGACCTATCTGGCGGATCTGGCCCCCCTCATCAACCTGGATTGCGGCACCCGCACCCCGGCCGGGGTGGCCAGGGTCGCCGACATCATGACCGAGAAATTCGAGTCCATCGGCTGGCAGGTGCGCCGTCACCAGTTCGCCGCCGAATGTGGCCCCTGTCTCGAGATCACCAATGCGCCGGGCGCCGATCACTACGATGTGATGCTGATTGGCCACATGGATACCGTCTTCCCCGAGGGGACGGCGGCCAAGCGGCCGCTGAAAATCGAGGGCAATCAGGCCTTTGGCCCCGGGGTATCGGACATGAAGAGCGGCCTGCTCTCCCTCTGGTATGCCCTCAAGGGGATGGACCCGGCGGTGCTGGCCAAACTCAGGGTGCTGGTCTGCTGCAACTGCGATGAGGAGATTGGTTCCCCCTGGTCGAAAGCGTGGCTGGTGGAGAAGGCCCGCCAGAGCGCCTGCGTGCTGGTGGCCGAGGCGGCTCGCCCGAACGGGGATCTCATCAGCGCCCGCAAGGGCAATGCCAAGTACCGGATCACCTTCCATGGCAAGGCCTCCCATGCGGGCTCTGCGCTGGCGGAAGGGATCTCGGCCATCACCGAGCTCGCCAACTGGGTGCTCGCCATCAACCAGCAGGTCAACATGGAGACGGGCACCACCATGAATGTGGGGGTGGTACAGGGGGGCACCGGCGTCAACGTGGTGCCGGATTATGCCGAGGCCATCGTCGACCTGCGTTTCTGGAGCAATGAAGAGGCGGCCGCCGTGCACGACAGGCTCAGTTTCATGGCCAAGAACCCCTTCCTGCCAGGTTGCCGGGTCGAGGTGGATCGCCAGACCTTCAAGCCGGCGATGCGCCCGAGCGGTGATACCCAGGCGCTAATGGCACTGGTGGAGGCGGCGGCCAAAGAGGAGGGGATCCCCTTCAACTGGCTGGAGGCTGGCGGCGGCTCGGATGCCAACTTTACCGCCGCGGCCGGAGTGCCGTCGCTGGATGGCTTCGGACCCATGGGCGGCGGTTTTCACTCAGAGGCCGAGTTTTTGCTGCTCGATAGCATAGCGCCGCGCATTCGCCTGCTGCAGCGGGTGCTGGGCAAGCTGGCCAAATAGCCCTGCGCAAGGACCATGAAAACGGGAGGCGGATGCCTCCCGTTTTTTATCTCTGCGATTGGCTAGGAGGGGCGTGGCTCACGTCTCCTCTTCGGCCAGATAGGCGAGGTTTCCCTCCTGCGCCACCTGCCAGCGACCGAGCCGCACGGGGGCGCTGAACCCGGGGCCATCGGTCACCATGGTATGAAACTCCCCCTGTTCGCCGCAGGCATCGAAGCCTTGGCTTGCCGCCAGTTGCTGCAACTCGGCGATGGTTTCGCCATCGAGCCCCCGGCCGACCCAGTCGGGCGTCAGGAAGCGGGTATCGACGCAGGAGAGGTGTGCCACTATCCCGCGGGTCAGCAGATCCGCCAGCAAGTCGTCGCGGGATTGCTGCCAGAGCGGGGTATGAACCGTTATCCCGAGCGGGCGGCAGCGCTCGCGGATCCAGTTGCTGGCGCCCCCCACGCTGTCGATATCGCCGGTGACCACCCCATCGATGACCCACTCCCGGCGTAGCTGGGCCAGCGCATCTTCATAGCTTTGCTCGAACGGTGCCTCGATGGTGACCAGCCGGTGGGGGAGCGCGAGGGCGGCCGCCTGGCGGCGAATCTGATGCAGTGGATGGGCGAGAAAGCGGGGCGAAGGCGGAGCAAAGGTCACCAGTGCCACCACCTGATGGCCCTGTTCACGGGCATGGCAGAGGGCCTGCATGGCATCTTTGCCGCCGCTCCAGAGCAGGATGACGCGAGACATGGGGTTCCATTTTTGTGAAAAAAGAGAGGAAGCATGCTACTAGGGCGTCGACTGCTTGGCAAAGCAGCACGGGCCCAAAATGACAAGCCCCCGATGACGAGGGCTTGCGGGATGGGAGTGTCCGGTTACAGCAGTATGCTGGTCAGGATATAGCCCAGGGTACAGGAGGTGATCACCCCGATGAGGCCGGGAATGATGAAGCTGTGGTTGATGATGAACTTGCCGATGCGGGTGGTGCCGGAGCGGTCGAAGCCGATGCAGGCGAGATCGCTCGGGTAGGTCGGCAGCACGAAGTAGCCGTAGCTCGCCGGCAGGAAGGCGATTAGCAGCTTGGGCTCGACACCCAGCGCCAGACCCATGGGGGCGATGGCGGTGAGGGCCGCGGCCTGGCTATTCACCAGCTTGGAGATGAGGAACAGCACCAGGGCGTAGGTCCAGGGCTGGGCCTGCACCACGTGGGCCAGGGTCTCTTTGAGCAGCGGCATGTGGGCCTGGAAGAAGGTTTCGCTCATCCAGGCAACCCCGAATACGGAGAAGATGGCGACCATGCCGGCCTTGAACACGGCACCGTTGGAGATCTCGCCCGGCTTGACCTTGCAGACCATCAGGATGAAGGCGCCGGCGATCAGCATCATCATCTGGATCACCAGGTTCATGGAGAGGGGACCAGTCTTCTCCTTGATGGTGAAGACGGGACGCAGACCCTCATAGGCACCCAGCATCACCACGGCGGCGATGGCGGCGAAGAAGATCCAGGTCGACCAGTAGGCCTGTTTCGGGAACTTGGTATTGAGCAGGGTTTCACCGCCGCCATAGATGAAGGCGCGCTGTTCCGGATCCTGGATCTTGGCCTGGAACTCCTCGTCCTTGTCCAGATCCTTGCCGCGACGCAGGCTCCAGAGGGCGGCGACGATGACGCCGGTCAGGGAGGAGGGGATGGCGACCATCAGGATGTCCAGCAGACCATAGGCCTGGCCGATGCCGTGGGCCGCCGCCAGGATGGAGACCATGGAGACTACGGCCACCGAGACAGGTGAGGCGCAGATGGCCATCTGGGAGGCAACGGAAGCCACCGCCATCGGACGCTCGGGGCGGATGTTCTTCTGCAGCGCGATGTCGGCGATGATGGGGAACATGGTGTAGACCACGTGGCCGGTACCGCACAGGAAGGTGAGGGTCCAGGTGGTGAGCGGAGCCAGTATGGTGATGTATTGCGGGTGGCGGCGCAGCAGGCGCTCTGCCACCTGCATCATCAGGTTGAGACCGCCGGCGGTCTGCAGGGTAGCGGCACAACCGATCACCGCCAGAATGGTCAGCATCACCTGTACCGGCGGCTCGCCCGGCACCAGACCAAACACGAAGGTCAGCAGGAACAGACCGATACCACTGATGAGACCGAGTCCCATGCCCCCAAAGCGGGTACCCAGCAGCAAACAGCCGAGTACTACCAAAAATTCCATCAAGATCATTCCATTACCTCGTGTAATTGAATCCATGCCTGAGTTGTGTCGGGCTCATGGATCTGAATAGCCCGTTTTTTATTTAGCCCTAAAGGGTTAGTCGGTATTTTGCCCGCCGGAAAAGGGCAAAAAATTGAGATACTTCAATAAGTCGACGTTTTCTGATTTAACGCCTTAAAAACCACGTATTAACTTAATTGTCATTTTGCCGTGCCGGAGCAGGTACGTATGACACTTGTGGTCTGGCGGAAAGTGGATAAATACCGTGCGACCTTGCAAAACCCAAGGACAGGATGGGGTCAGCGGCCGGGTAGGGGAGAAGCAGATAGCAAAAAGCCGACCCTGGGGTCGGCTTTGTCGGCAAAGGCCTGTAATCAGAACTCTGCGGTGCGCGGGGTACGCGGGAAGGGGATCACGTCGCGCACGTTGCCCATGCCGGTCACATAGACCACCAGACGCTCGAAGCCCAGACCAAAGCCGGAGTGCGGCACGGTACCGTAGCGGCGCAGGTCGCGATACCACCAGTAGTCTTCCTTGTTCAGACCCATCTCGGCCAGGCGGGCATCCAGCACGTCCAGACGCTCTTCACGCTGGGAGCCACCGATGATCTCGCCGATGCCCGGGGCCAGTACGTCCATGGCGGCAACTGTCTTGCCGTCGTCGTTGAGACGCATGTAGAAGGCCTTGATGTCTTTCGGGTAGTTTTTCACCACCACCGGAGACTTGAAGTGCTCCTCGGCCAGATAGCGCTCGTGCTCGGAGGAGAGATCGATACCCCAGGAGACCGGGAACTCGAACTTCTTGCCGCAGTTTTTCAGCACTTCGATAGCGTCGGTGTAGTCGATCTGGGCGAAGTCGGAGGCGACGAAGCGCTCCAGACGGCCGATGGCGTCCTTGTCCACGTGCTGGGCGAAGAACTCCAGATCGTCGCGACGCTCGGTCAGCACGGCGTTGAAGACATACTTCAGCATGGCTTCGGCCAGCGCAGCGTTATCTTCCAGATCGTTGAACGCCACTTCCGGCTCGACCATCCAGAACTCGGCCAGGTGACGGCTGGTGTTGGAGTTTTCGGCGCGGAAGGTCGGCCCGAAGGTGTAGACCTTGGAGAGGGCGCAGGCATAGGTTTCGGCGTTCAGCTGGCCGGATACGGTCAGGAAGGCCTCTTTGCCGAAGAAATCTTCGTTGTAGTCCACCTTGCCGGCGTCGGTACGCGGCAGGTTTTCCAGATCCAGGGTGGAGACGCGGAACATCTCGCCGGCACCTTCGGTGTCGGAGGCGGTGATGAGTGGCGTGGCAACCCAGATGAAGCCTTGCTCGTGGAAGAAGCGGTGGATGGCCTGTGCCAGGCTGTTGCGCACCCGGGTCACGGCGCCAACGATGTTGGTGCGCGGACGCAGGTGGGCCTGCTCGCGCAGGTACTCGATGCTGTGGCGCTTGGCGGCCATGGGGTAGGTGTCCGGGTCTTCGACCCAGCCGACCACCTTGACGTCGGTTGCCTGCAGCTCGAACGCCTGGCCGCTGCCCTGGGATTCGGCAACGACGCCGGTCACTTCCACGGAGCAGGCGGTGGTCAGACGCAGCACTTCATTCTCGTAATTGGCCAGGGTATTGGGGACGACGGCCTGTACCGGATGGAAACAGGAGCCATCGGAAATGGCCAAAAATGAGATCCCCGCCTTGGAATCACGGCGAGTCCGGATCCACCCTCGTACAGTCAGGGTGGTGCCAACCGCATGTTTACCGGTCAGCACATCTACTACGGATGCGTGCGTCATCGAAATATTGTCTCCAGCTTGTTCTTGCAGCGCTATGGGTCTGGCCCGGGCATTCAAGGGCCCATCATGGCAGACTAAGCCGTTAATCTTACCCGTGCAGGTTTGATAAACAAGCAAAAATGTCGGACTCTGCTGGGGTTTGCAGCATGTTTTGCGCGAGACGAGAGTCATCAACGCAGGAGAGGCGGGTGAAAGAGCGACGACGTGGACCGGATTGGCTGACCAGGGTATTGCGAGGGCTGGTGCTGCTCTGCTGGGGCGGCTTTATCGTGCTGCTCTCCCTCTATCACTATGCTCGCCCCGAGATAGCCTACGGCTTTTTGGTCTATGGCGGCATTGAAGTGCGAAACTACTGGGAGCCGGCGTTGACCCCCTGGCTGGTGTACGGATTGTGGGGATGTTGCGCCCTCACCCTGGGGGTCTTGCTGCTGGAGCGCAAGCGCAGCCGGCGTCGGGACGATGCCCGTCATATCAATCTGGCCATCCTGCTGCTGATTTTGCTGGCCAGCCTGCTTTTTTATTACGTCGGTTAGCCTGCTGCCCGGTCGTTCTCTTCGTCCGGCTTCTTGGGGCGCTTGCCCAGCTGGCGCTCCACGCTGTCGAGCATCTGGTTGTAGGCGAGCGCCACCCGGCCAATCTCGTCACCGTCGTCCCCCTCCAGGCGGTGGCCAAAGTCGTGCAGATCGGTAGCCTCCTCCATGGAGCGGGTCAGCTGGTTGAGGGGGCGAACGATCCAGGTGCGAATGACCCAGAGGGTGAGCAAGAGCCCCAGGCCGAAGATGACTGTGAGGCTCAGGGCCGAGGTGAGGATGTTCTGCTCGACCCGGGTAAAGAGGGAGTCGAGGGAGTAGTCAAAGCGCACCGCCCCCAGCACGCTGTTTTCTGCCACCTGGTGGCAACTTGTGCAGTCGGTGCCGCGAAAATCCTTTCTGGCCAGCAGCGGCTGGGTCACCACCAGCCGGCTGTGCATGCCGTCGTGTACCACCTCCAGACTGCCTTTCCCCGCCAGTGCCAGCTCATCGAACCTGTCTTTGGGCTGCTCGCTCTCGAAGCCGGGACCATACTGCTTGCTCACCCCCTCGCCGCGCACGATGCGGGCATCTTCCACATGGGCGTGCTCCAGAAACTTGGTGCGCAGGGTATCGCGGGCATCCATCTTGCCGGTCAGCATCAGCATGTTGAGGCCGTCGAAATAGGCTTCGGTTTGCTCGCGGCTCTGCTCCTTGATCAGGGTCAGGATGAGGTCGCGCTCGCGCACCGCCTGATAGGCCGCGGAAAAGACCAGCACCATGGAGAAGATGAACAGCAGGAAGAAGTTGATTTTGGCAGCAATGGAGAGGCGCATGGAGAGTCGATCAGTATGGTAAAACCGCTACAGTCTACCCTCCCGTGCGCCTCAGGTCTGGTGTTTTGCTCACATTCTGGCTAATGGACCCAGATTAAGTTGCCATTGCAATGCAACAAATGGCGATGCTCGTCCGTCTGCCTCAATACTCACCCTGATGGATGGCCTCATGAATGGCGCGGGTCAGCACGCCGAGCTCTTCAGGAGTGATGACAAAGGGCGGCATCAGGTAGATGAGCTTGCCAAAGGGGCGGATCCAGGCCCCAAGTGACACGAACTTGCGCTGGATGCGCGCCACGTCCACCCGCTCCTTCATCTCCACCACGCCGATGGCGCCGAGTACCCGCACGTCCGCCACCGACGGGTGCAGGGTTAGCTCGACCAGTTCGGTGCGCAGTTGGTGCTCGATGGCGCGCACTCGCTCCTGCCAAGGCGAGTCCAGCAGCAGCTCGATGGAGGCATTGGCGACCGCACACGCTAATGGATTGCCCATAAAGGTGGGGCCGTGCATAAAGACCCCCGCTTTCCCGTCGCAGATGGTGCGGGCGACATGTTCGGTGGTCAGGGTCGCCGACAGGGTCAGGTAGCCCCCGGTGAGCGCCTTGCCCAGACACATGATGTCGGGGCTGATGCCGGCCCAGTCGCAGGCAAACAGTTGGCCGGTACGGCCAAAGCCGGTGGCAATCTCGTCGGCAATCAAGAGCACGCCGAACTCGTCGCACAGGGCGCGCACCCACTGCAGGTAACGGGGGTGATAGAAGCGCATGCCGCCCGCCCCCTGCACTATGGGTTCGAGCACGATGGCGGCGATTTCCTCATGGGTGTCTGCCATAAGCGTCGCCAGCTCCACCACGCAACTCTCGTCCCACTCGGCGTGAAAGCGACAGCTCGGTGCTGCCACGAAATGGTGCTCGGGCAAGAACCCCTTGTAGAGCTCGTGCATGCCGCCATCGGGATCGCACACGCTCATGGCGCCGAAGGTGTCACCGTGATAGCCGCCGCGCAGAGCAATGAATTTGGCTCTGGGCGAGCCCTTGGCGTGCCAGTACTGCTGGGCCATCTTGAGCGCCACCTCCACCGCCACCGAGCCGGAATCTGCCAGAAACACCCGATCCAGCCCCTTTGGGGTGATTTCCACCAGCTTGCGGCAGAGCTCCACCGCCGGAGCATGGGTCAGGCCGCCAAACATCACGTGGGACATCTTGCCGAGCTGGGCAGTGGCGGCCGCATCGAGCTCCGGCACCTGATAGCCGTGGACGCAGGCCCACCAGGAGCTCATGCCGTCCACCAGTTCACGGCCATCCGTCAGGGTAAGGGTCACTCCCCTGGCACTGGCCACTTCATAGCAGGGCAGGGGGTGGGTGAGGGAGGTATAGGGGTGCCACACATGGTGCAGGTCGAATTCTTGGTTGGTCATTTATCGTTCTGTTGTCAATTTATGAGATCTGGTCGGTGTTGACAGTCTACGCCCGCTCTCTACACTAGCCAACAATTTCAGCCACTTGGCCCTGCGCGCACTTTTGCTCGCCCGGGCCCGCTGGCGGATTTTGCACGCACTCCAGGGAGGCGGCGCAGGATCCCATCTATCACAACCGGAAGCCATGTATGAATGCTCTCACCCGGGGCGGCCACGCCCTTCGTCACGACTGGACCCTCGCCGAGGTTCAGGCCCTGTTTGCCCTGCCATTCAACGATCTGCTGTTCCAGGCCCAGACTGTGCACCGCGTCCATTTCGATCCCAACGAGGTGCAGGTGAGCACCCTGCTCTCCATCAAGACCGGCGCCTGCCCGGAGGATTGCAAGTACTGCCCCCAGAGCGCCCGCTATCACACCGGCCTCGAGGCCGAGCGGCTGATGGAGGTGGAGAAGGTGCTGGAGCGGGCCCGCGAAGCCAAGGCCAACGGCTCGTCGCGTTTCTGCATGGGGGCGGCCTGGCGCAACCCCAAAGAAAAAGACATGCCCTACATCCTGCGGATGATCGAGGAGGTGCGCGGGCTCGGCATGGAGACCTGCATGACGTTGGGGATGCTCACCGCCGATCAGGCGGCGCGCCTCGGTGCCGCCGGCCTTGATTACTACAATCACAACCTCGACACCTCGCCGGAGTTTTACGGCGACATCATCACCACCCGCACCTATCAGGACAGACTCGATACCCTGGAGCACGTGCGCAGCGCCGGCATGAAGGTCTGCTCCGGTGGTATCGTCGGCATGGGGGAGCAGGCCAAGGATCGGGCGGGCCTCTTGATGGCGCTGGCCAACCTGCCGCGCCACCCGGAGAGTGTACCCATCAACATGCTGGTCAAGGTGAAGGGGACGCCGCTGGAGAACCAGGAAAATCTCGATCCGTTCGAATTTATCCGCACCATCGCCGTGGCGCGCATCATGATGCCGGCCTCCCATGTGCGCCTCTCAGCCGGACGGGAGAAGATGAACGAGCAGATGCAGGCCATGTGCTTTATGGCGGGGGCAAATTCGATTTTTTATGGCTGCAAGCTGCTGACCACCCCGAATCCCGACGAAAACAGCGACATGCAGCTGTTCAAGCGGCTCGGCATTCGCCCCGCCCAGCGGGCCCAGAAGCCGGATCAGGTGCAAGAAGAAGAACTGCTGGCCGAGGTGAGTCGCCAGAGCGAGCCAAGGGATCTCTTCTATGACGCCACCAAAACGAAGACCCCCAGTGCCAACGGCGTTCGCTCATGAACGCCCCCGTTGTAAATAGCCCCTTTGCGCTGGGAGAGGCGCTGGCAGCACGTGAGCAGGCCGCCCTGCTACGCAGCCGCGCAGCCACCGACGGGGCGAGCGGTGGGCGACTCAGGGTGGCGGGGCGAGAGTACCTCAACTTCTCTGCCAACGACTATCTGGGGCTTGCCGGTCACCCCGCCATCAAGGCTACCTTCAAAGAGGGAATTGAGCGTTATGGCGCGGGCGCGGGCGCCTCGCCGCTGGTGACCGGCTACAGCCGCGCTCATCAGCAGCTGGAAGAGACGCTGGCCGAGTGGCTGGGGCTGGAGGCGGTACTGCTGTTCAACTGCGGCTTTTCCGCCAATCAGGCGGTGCTGAAAGCCTTGCTCGGCAAGGATCATTTGCTGTGGCAAGACAGGCTAAACCACGCCTCCCTGCAGGAGATGGGCAGCCAGCTTCCCTGCAAGATGAAGCGCTTTGGCCACAACGATATGGCGGCTCTTGAACGGTTGCTTGAGCCAAACCGCGGGCTCATCGTCTCGGAAGGGGTGTTCAGCATGGACGGGGATCAGGGCCCCTGGCGCGAGCTCGCAGCCCTGGCCGCCCGAAGCGGCAACTGGCTGATGATTGACGACGCCCACGGCCTCGGCGTGCTGGGAGCCGAGGGGCGTGGCACCCTGGCGGCCCAGGGGGTTGATCCTGCCCGAGTGCACATCCAGATGGGCACCTTTGGCAAGGCGCTCGGGGTAGCTGGCGCCTTTGTCGGCGGCAGCCGTGAGCTGGTGGAGTATCTGGTGAACTTCGCTCGCCACTATGTCTACAGCACCCATATGCCGGCGGCTCAGGCCTGCGCGATCACTAAAAGCATCGAGCTGGTGCGCGGGGCCGACGAGTCCCGTGCCCGACTTGTTCGCCTTATCGCCCGCTTTCGGCAAGGGGCGCAGACATTGGGTTGGCAGCTTGGCGCGAGCGATACCCCCATCCAGCCGCTGCTGGTGGGGGAAAGCAGTGCCGCCTTGCAATTGGCCGATAGGCTGCGAGGGTGTGGCATCTGGGCCGGCGCCATCCGTCCGCCCACTGTGCCGGTCGGCACGGCGCGTCTTCGCATCACCTTGAGCGCCGCTCACCGCGATGAGGATATCGATCGGCTGCTTGATGCCCTCGGCCCTTGCCCCTTTGTCTACAGCGCGGGAGGCACCCAGGATGCATGAGCGTTTTCAGTCGGTCGACAAGGCCCGCCTCGCCCGCCGCTTCGGCGCCGCCGCCCGACACTACGATGCCCACGCCCGCTTTCAGCAGGAGGTGGGGCAGGCGCTGTTGGGATTGATGCCGCAGGGGCCGACCAGTTTGGTTGGATGTGATGTGGCCCGCGCCGGGTTGGATCTCGGCTGCGGCACCGGATATTTTCTGCCCGCACTCGCCGATCGCTGTCAGAGCCTGGTGGGGCTGGATCTCGCCCCCGGCATGCTGGCCCGGGCCGCGGAGCGCGGCAGCGGCGCCCGCCTGGTGTGCGGCGATGCCGAGCAGTTGCCCTTTACCGACGAGGCATTTGATTGGGTCTTCTCCAGCTTGGCGTTGCAGTGGTGCGAGCGGCCGGCCCAGGCCTTTGGCGAGCTGATGCGGGTGCTCAGACCCGGTGGCCAGCTCTTTTTCTCCACCCTGCTGGACGAGTCACTCTGGCAACTGCGCACCGCCTGGCAACAGGTGGACGGCCGTGCCCATGTCAATCGCTTCCTCAGCCTGCCACAATTGGAGCAGGCGCTGGCGGCTGCCGGGGTCACCGCTCCCCGCTTGCAGTGTCAGACCTGGGATCTTGCCTATCTTGACGTGACCCAGCTGCTGCGTGATCTCAAGGGCATCGGCGCCAATGAGGTCAACGACAACCAGGCCAACAGCGGCGCCGGTCTGAGCGGCCGCGCCCGCTTGCAGCGTCTTGGCCAAGCCTACGAGGCCTTTCGCCAGCCGGATGGCCAGCTGGTCGCCAGCTATCGGGTCTGTCTTGGCCGGATCGACAAACCGGTCTGACGCGAAGCGGATGTTGGAATTGCGGCGTGGCAGGGGCAGTGAGCTCGCTGTCACGCCAGGGAGAGAAGAAGATGAAATCATTTTTTATTACCGGCACCGATACCGACGTGGGCAAGACCCTGGTGGCCCGCACCCTGCTTAGGGAGTTCAGCGCCCAGGGTATCCGCTGCGCGGGTTACAAGCCGGTATCGGCGGGCTGTGCCCGCACTCCGGACGGGCTTCGCAACCTCGACGCCGTGCTCTTGCAGGAGGCGGCGAGCCTTGCGCTGCCTTACGATCTGGTCAATCCGTTTGCCTATGAGCCCCCCATCGCCCCCCATATCGCCGCCAGCGAAGTGCGCCAGCCCATCGACATGCAGGGGATCAGCGAGGGGCTGCGCAAGATTGAGCAGGCCGGGGCCGAGCTGACCGTGGTGGAAGGGGCGGGAGGCTGGTATCTGCCGCTGGATCGCCAGCATCTGATGTCGGACTGGGTGAAGCAGGAGAACATGGCGGTGATCATGGTAGTGGGAGCCAAGCTGGGCTGTCTCAACCATGCGCTGCTCACTTTTGCCGCCATTCGCAACGACAACTTGCCGGTGGCGGGCTGGGTTATCAACCGGCTGCATGGCGCCATGAGCCACTATCAGGAAAATCTGGACACCTTGAGAGGCTTGATACCTGCTCCGTTTTTGGGTGAAATTCCCTTTGTAAACAATCCACTTGAAGCGAATTTGCAGGGACGGCTGGATATCTCCCCACTGCTGTGACGACACATTCAGCGAACATTCATCGAATTTTCCTAGAATGTGGGCATTAACATGGGCAGGAGAGATCCGTTTTCCCCGCCCATGTCCCTTATTTTCACAAGGAGTCTATATGAAGCGAATAATGCTATTCCTGGTGACCAACCTGGCCGTCATGCTGGTGCTGGGGGTGGTACTCAACATCCTGTTCTCGGTTCTGGGGATCAACAAGTCCAGCATTTCCGGTCTGTTGGTATTCTGTGCCGTGTTCGGTTTTGGGGGCTCCTTCATCTCCTTGCTGATGTCCAAGTGGATGGCCAAGCGCAGCTATGGCGTCCAGGTCATCGAACAGCCCCGCAACGAGACCGAGCACTGGCTGGTGAGCACTGTGGCTCGTCAGGCCCGTGAAGCCGGCATCAAGATGCCGGAAGTGGGGATCTACGACTCCCCCGAGATGAACGCGTTCGCCACCGGCGCCCGTCGTGACGACTCGCTCGTCGCTGTTTCGTCCGGTCTGCTCTACAGCATGAGCCGCGACGAGGCGGAAGCCGTGCTGGCCCACGAGGTGAGCCACGTGGCCAACGGCGACATGGTGACCCTGACCCTGATCCAGGGTGTGGTGAACACCTTCGTAATGTTCTTCGCCCGTATCGTGGCCGGCGTCATCAGCAACTTCTTCAGCTCCAACAATGAGGAAGAGAGCAGCAGCACCGGTGGTTTTGCCTACATGATCACCGTATTCGTGCTGGAGATGGTGTTCGGCGTGCTGGCCTCCATGATCGTCATGTGGTTCAGCCGTCAGCGTGAGTTCCGCGCCGACGCCGGCGCCGCCAAGCTGGCCGGCCGCGACAAGATGATCGCCGCCCTCGAGCGTCTCTCCCGCGGTGCCGAGCCGCAGATGGAAGGCGCCATGATGGCCTTCGGCATCAACGGCAAGCGCTCCATGAGCGAGCTGTTCATGAGCCACCCGCCCATCGAGCAGCGCATCGCCGCCCTGCGCGGTTAAGCGACCTGCCATGAAAAACGGCTGCCCTCGGGCAGCCGTTTTGCTTTTAGGCCCCGGGCTCAGAGCTTGAAGTGGGCCATCTCCTGGCGCAGCAGCCGTGACAGCTGCTTGAGCTTGGCCGCCTCCTGGGAGACGTGGCGCGCCGCCTCGCCCGACTGTTCGGAGAGGGAGGTGATATTGCCCACGGTGGAGACCACCTCGTTGGCGGCAGTGGATTGCTCGCGCAGGGTGTGGCTGATCTCCCCCATCAGGCCGGTCAGGTTGGCGGCGTGGCTCTGGATGCTGGCGATGGCCTCACCGGTCTGGTTGGCCAGGCTCACCCCGCGCGAGACGTTGTTGACCGTGAGCTCCATGCTGCGGATGGAGGTATCCGCACCGCTCTGGATCTTGCCTATCATGCCGGTGATCTGCTGGGTCGAGGCCGCCGAGCGGCTGGCGAGGTTGCGCACCTCGTCGGCCACCACGGCAAAGCCGCGCCCCTGCTCCCCGGCCCGAGCCGCCTCGATGGCGGCGTTCAGGGCCAGCAGGTTGGTCTGATCGGCGATGCCGCGGATCACCTCGATGATGTCGGAGATCTGCTGGGTATGGTTGTTGAGGTCGGCAAGACTGCTGGCGGCATCCCCCACCGTGCTCGAGATGTTCTCTATGCTGTCGAGGGTCTGCTTGATGACGCCGGCGCCCTGTTCCAGGGTATCGGCGGAGACCTTGCTCAGCTCGTCGGCGTGGGTGGCGTTGTCGGAGAGGTGGCTGATGCTCACCACCAGCTCTTCGATGGCGGCCGCCATGGTCTGGGTGCTGCTTTGCTGGGAGGTGGCGAAGTGGGCCGTCTGCTCGGCAATCTGGGCAATGCTGTCAGCCGACTCCGACAGCTCGCCGCTGGAGTGGGAGACCTGGGCAATGATCCCCTTGAGGGTGGTCTGCATGCCGGCCAGCAGCGCGATCAGGCTATCTTTGGCCCCGTTCGGTACCTTGATCGGGCGAGAGAAATCCCCCTGTGCCAGGTTGTTCAGCTCGCTTCTGAGCTGATCGACCGAAGTACCGACCAGATCGAGCAGCGCCTTGTAGGTGCGCCACAGGAAGAACATCAACACCAGACCCAGGGCGATGAAGAGGTAGCGCAACATGGTCGCGAGGCTTGCCGCGTCATCCACCGCTTGCTGGGTGCGGGTCTCCATCAAGACGTAGAAGTCATCGATGGGAGACATGATGCGCCCCTTGTTCTGGTGATAGGCCTTGTCATGCATCATGGCGATCGCCTGTTGCTGGTTGCCGGCCAGATCTCCATCCTGTTGCTGCACCAGCTTGAAGGCGGCCACCTCGGTGTTGACCAGGGCATCCGAGTTGTTTTTGGCCTCGTTGAGTTTGGCCATCTCCTCTTCGGTAAAGCCGGTGTCCTTCATCAGATCGATGAGGCTGCGGCGCAGCCCGCTGTCGGGGCGCGGGTTCTGGCCCGTGGCGGCGACAAAATCCCAATAGATGCGGTTGTAGCCTTGCGGCCGGTTCTGCTCCCCGTTGCGAATGGCCAGGATCCGCATGTACTGCTGTTCGTAGGCGGGATCCTTGGTGATCACATAGGTGCGGGCCAGCCGGGTCAGATCGTCGGAGGATTGCCGCAGTTCGTCGGCCAGCAGATAGGATTGGTAGCGTTGTTGATAGTTGTGTTCGAGCCTGCTTTCCGACCAGCTGTAGGCAAAAAATACCAGTGACAGCAGGATCAGGGTGACAACCGACAGCAGCAGGTTGAGCTGAAAGGCGGGTCTGTTTTGTTCCATGGTCTGAGCGTTCCTTATTCGCGCCAAAGATACCCCCTTGGGCAGACGGCAGAACCCGCTGTCTTGATGGGGTTTTATTTTTGTTGTGAGTATAGGTGGCTGGTCGGACGGAGCAGGGCGCAGGCCAAGAAAAACGATGTGACGCCGGGAGAGAGATTACGAAGCAGGGAGTTGAAGCAGGGAGATAAAGAGGGAACGCAAGCGGAACAAGGGCGCCGGGAGCCAGGCTCCCGGCCTTGTGATTAACGGGGGCCGATCACCAGATCGGTGAGCGGCACGGCGCAGCAGGTGAGGATCTTGCCTTCGGCCCGCTCGGCGGCCGTGATGGCGGGGGCATCCGGGTGCTCCACCTCGCCCTCGAGCAGGGTCTGCTTGCAGCTGCCGCAGATCCCTGCGCGGCAGCTCCAGGGCAGCTCCACACCCTGCTTGTGGGCCTGATCCAGCACGGTGCCCTGATTGTTGCCGGCAAAGGCGCGCTCGCCGATGCGCAGCTGCACCGCCTGATGGGGACGAGCGACCGAGAGAATGGCGCCACCAAAGCTCTCCTGCTGGATGCGTTCGGCGGCAACGCCCAACCCCAGCAGGCGAGCCGTGGCATCGGCCATAAAGCCGTGGGGACCGCAGACAAACACGTCGCGTCCTGCCAGCTCTTTCACCTGTTTGAGGTGTTCATCGGCAAGCCGTCCCTTGAGCCCCTGCCAGTGCTCATCGGGCTGGCTCAGGATCAGGGTGAGGGTCATCCCCTGGCGCGCCATGGCGTGCAACTCGTTGGCGGCCGGAATGTCCGCCTCGCTGCGGCACAGGTGCATAAAGTGAACATCCCCAAGCTCCCCGCGCAAGCCTAAGGTACGGGCGATGGAGAGCATGGGGGTCACCCCCGAACCTGCCGAAAGCAACAGCAAGGACCGTCCTGTCCCCAGGTGAAATTCTCCGGCCGGGTCGCTTGCCAGCAGACGGTCACCCACCTGCAACTGCTGGTGCAGCCAGTGGGAGATGCGGCCATCGGCCACCTTTTTGACGCTGATGCTGTAACGCTCCGGCTGATCCGGGCTGGCGCTCAGGGTATAGCGGCGCTGAATGCGCTCGTTTTTGATATCCAGGCTGATGGGCAGGTGCTGACCCGGCAGATAATCCGGTAGGGGCTCGCCGTCGGCCGCCTCGAACCAGAAGGTCTCCAGATCCCGGGCCAGGGGCTCGCGGGCCACGCACACCAGCTCGCGTTTTTTCGGGGCCGCGTTGGGATAGACGGGGGCGCGGGCGCGCTCCAGCACCTCTATCTCGCTGCCCGCCTCGATCCACCCCTCGTTCAGGGCTACCAGATTCTGGCCGAAATAGACCTCTCCATCCTCGCCCCGGCGGTAGCGGGTGAGGGTGGCCAGCGGCTCTTTCAGGGCATTGAAGCGATCCGTGCCAGGCTCCACCGTGGTCATGATGCAGCGGCTGCACGGCTTGGCCACCAGAAACTCCACCTCGCCGATGCGGATCCGCTTCCAGCTGTCCTCCTCGAAGGGGCGAGTGCCGCTCGCCACCAGGTTGGTGCGAAACTGACTCATCTGGTGCAGAGCATCGGATCTCAGGTTGAGATCCTCAAGCGAACCCTGGCTGATAAGCAGCAAGGGATAGCCATCGGCAAAGCTGACCCGGGTGCCTGTCTTCTCCCGAAAGCGGGCAGACTCTTCGCCAAGCCAGAGCAGCTGCACCCTTTCCCCTGCCACCCGGCTTAACCATGCATCGGCCCAGGCGTGGGTGTGCAGGGCATTGAAGTTGTCCTTCCAGACGCCGGTGGCCTGCGGGGTCAGGCTGAACTCGGTCTCCAGCAGGGTGAGCGGCTCGAACCCCGGATAGCGCAGCAGCAGGCCGCCATCAATGGGGGTGGCCTGCACTTGTTGCAGCTGGGGGTGAGTGCGTGCGGTGATGAAGGTGCCATCGGGCTTTACCACCATGTAGCGGCGATCCCCCAGCAGACCCTCCTCGGTGACCCGGGCGCGGGTCAGCGCCATGCCTGCAGTCGATTTGACGGGATAGAGATGAATGCTGTCGAGGGTTGGCATGTCCGGCTCCTTGTGACGTGGCTGCGTTGCCCGGGAAGAGGGCAACATAACGGTTTATGGCGTGAGCGGCAATTGCGGCTGGTTGCGGATTTTGGGGCTGGCGATGACAAGCCGCTGGCGCGTTCACGATGACGACCCGTTTGCATGGGGGTTACATGGGTCACAATTCGGACGCGATTGCCCATAAAATGCAACATTTTTTGATCCCGATCGGCCAAGGCGTACAAAAAACAGTCCACTATCGGGTCAGCTTCCAGTTTCTGACGCTTTCGCTTCTTCCCCCTCCGGCCACCGTCTGCCCAGGCTACACGGTATCAAGCGCATTCGGATGGGGCCTGTCCCACAACAAGAAGAAAGCAATGTATGAGCAAACAACTGGATATGACCCCATTGCCGGATCTCTCCCTGAAAACGGGAACAGGCCCGGTGCGTACCCGGCTACCCGTTTGGCGGCCGGCCCTGCCACCCTGCAATCACGCCTGCCCGGCCGGTGAAAACATTCAAGCCTGGCTCTCCCTGGCCCAGGCCGGGCGCTTTGAAGCGGCCTGGCAGACCCTGATCGAAGAAAATCCTCTGCCTGCCGTCCACGGGCGGGTCTGTTATCACCCCTGCGAGAGCGCCTGCAACCGCGCCCAAGTGGACGAAGCCGTCTCCATTCACGCCATCGAACGCTTTCTCGGTGACGAGGCGCTGGCCCAGGGCTGGCAGCCTGCGCCCCCCGCGCCCGCCAGTGGCAAGAAGGTGCTGATCATAGGGGCGGGCCCCTCCGGGCTTTCTTGTGCCTGGCACCTCAATCGGCTCGGCCATCAGGTGGAGATCCGCGAGGCGGGCCCGCTCGCCGGCGGCATGCTGCGCTTTGGCATTCCCGCCTATCGATTGCCCCGCGACGTGCTGGATCGGGAGGTGGCCCGCATTCTGGCCGCCGGGGTGACGCTGACCCTCAACCACAAGGTGGAGGATGTGCTGCGTGAGCGCGACGAGGGGGGCTTTGACGCCGTCTTTATGGCCATCGGCGCCCATCTGGCCAAGCGGGTCGACATTCCGGCCCGGGAGGCGGGCAAGATCCTCGATGCGGTGAGCTTTCTCGAGCAGGCAAGCCTGGCCGAAGAGCAGGGGCTGCCGCTTCCCAAACTGGGGCGCCGGGTAGCCATCTATGGTGGCGGCAACACCGCCATGGACGCGGCCCGCACCGCCCGCCGCCTCGGAGTGGAGGAGGCGATGATCATCTATCGCCGCGACCGGGATCATATGCCGGCCCACGCCTTCGAGGCTGACGAGGCCGAGGAGGAGGGGATCAAGATCAACTGGCTGCGCAGCATCCGCCAGCTCGACAACACCAACATAGAGGTGGAGGTGATGGCGCTGGATGCAGAGGGCAAGCCGGTGCCCACCGGCCAGTTCGAGACTCTGGAAGCTGACTCCCTCATTCTGGCGCTGGGTCAGGAGGTAGACCTCTCCGTGCTTGAAAGCATCCCGGGCGTGCGGGTCAACCGGGATGGGGTGGTGCAGGTTGGCGAAAACCTGATGACCGACGTACCGGGCCTCTTTGCCGGCGGCGACATGGTGCCCTCCGAGCGCACCGTCACCATTGCCACCGGCCACGGCAAGAAGGCGGCGCGCCACATGGATGCCTGGCTGCGGGGGCGCCACTACCAGAAGATGCTCTCCTATCCGCTGGTGGGGCCGGAGCAGTTGCAGCTCTGGTTCCAGACCCATGCGCCCGCCAGCAGCCAGCCGGTGAAACCGACCTGGGCGCGGGACGACTTTGGCGAGATCATCGGCGGGCTGGACGAAACGGCGGCCCGCTACGAGGCGGCGCGCTGCTACTCCTGTGGCAACTGCTTCGAGTGTGACGGCTGTTACGGCAGCTGCCCCGAGCAGGCCATCGAGAAACTGGGGCCGGGCCACGGTTATCGGGTGGATGCCGAACGCTGCACCGGCTGCGGCGCCTGCCACGACCAGTGTCCCTGCCACGCCATCGAGCTGCGCCAACCACAGGAGTCCCTATGAAACACGAACTGATCATGGTTGACGGCAACGAGGCCGCAGCCTGGGTGGCGTACCAGCTGAGCGAAGTGTGTGCCATCTACCCCATCACCCCGAGCTCGACCATGGCGGAGCTCGCCGATGCCTGGGCGGCGGAGGGGCAGACCAACCTCTGGGGCAACATCCCCACCGTGGTGGAGATGCAGAGCGAAGGGGGGGCGGCCGGTACGGTCCACGGCGCCCTGCAGGCGGGGGCGCTCGCCACCACCTTCACCGCGAGTCAAGGGCTGATGCTGATGCTGCCCAACATGTACAAGATCGCCGGCGAATTGACCTCGGCGGTGTTTCATGTGGCGGCCCGTTCGCTGGCGGCGCAGGGGCTCTCGATTTTTGGCGATCATCAGGACGTGATGGCGGCGCGCAGCACCGGCTTTGCCATGCTCGCCTCCGGTTCGGTGCAGGAGGCGCAGGATCTGGCGCTGATTGCCCACAGCGTCACCCTGCAGTGCCGGGTGCCCTTCATTCACTTCTTCGACGGTTTTCGCACCTCCCACGAGGTGAACAAGATAGTGGCCCTGCACCGGGACGAGATCCGCGCCCTTATCGACAACGACTGGGTGCGCGCCCACCGCGCCCGGGCGCTCAACCCGGATCATCCGGTGATGCGCGGCACTGCCCAGAACCCGGATACCTATTTCCAGTCCCGCGAGAGCGTCAACCCCTTCTACGAGGCGGTGCCGGCCCGGGTGCAGCAGTGCATGGAGAGCCTTGGCAAGCTGACCGGCCGTCACTACCAGCTGGTGGAGTATCACGGCGCCCCCGATGCCACCGACGTCATCGTGCTGATGGGGTCGGGGGCGGCCACCGCCCGCACCACGGTAGATTGGCTCAACCAGCAGGATCGCAAGACCGGGGTGCTGGTGGTGCGCCTCTATCGCCCCTTCCCGGTGCAGGCGCTGCTCGATGCGCTACCTGCCAGCGTGCGACGCATGGCGGTGCTGGATCGCACCAAGGAGCCGGGGGCGGGCGGTGAGCCGCTGCTGCTGGATGTGCAAAGCGCCCTTATCGACGGTCTGCAGCGCGGCCTTGTCAAGCGCCTGCCCTGGCTCAGTGGCGGTCGCTACGGTTTGTCTTCCAAAGAGTTCACCCCCGCCATGTGCGCCGCCGTGTTTGAGGAGCTCTCCTCCGATGCGCCGCGCCCGCGCTTTACCGTGGGGATTGTGGATGACGTCTCCGGCCTCAGTCTGGCCTGGCACCCCATCGGCGATCTGGAGCCTGCCAGCCGGGTGCGGGCGCTCTTCTTCGGCCTCGGCGCCGACGGCACAGTCGGCGCCAACAAGAACAGCATCAAGATCATCGGCGAGCTGGAGGGCTTCCACGCCCAGGGCTACTTCGTCTACGACTCCAAGAAGTCGGGCTCGCGCACCGTCTCCCATCTGCGCTTTGGCCCCGAGCCCATCGACGCCCCCTGGCTTATCGAGCAGGCGAGCTTTATCGGCTGCCACCAGTGGGGCTTTGTGGAGTCGGTAGACCTGCTCGAACACGCCGCAGAAGGGGCAACCCTGCTGCTTAACGCACCTTTTGAGGCCGATGTGGTGTGGGAGCAGCTGCCCGAGCGGCTGCGCGCCCGCATTCGCGCCCTCAATATCCAGCTCTACTGCATCGACGGGGATCGGGTGGCCGAGCAAAACGGCATGGGCAATCGCATCAACACCGTGATGCAGACCTGCTTCTTCGCCCTGGCCGGCATCTTGCCGCGGGATGAGGCGATCGCGCTCATCAAGGAGAGCATCGAGAAGAGCTATGCCCGCAAGGGGCCCGAGGTGGTGGCGCACAACTTCGCGGCGGTGGACGATACCCTGGCTCACCTCTACCGGGTGAGCATTCCGGACGGGGAGGACGAGGCGGGCGACTATCCGCTGCCCCTGGCCCCCGGCGGCAGCGAGTTTGTCCAGCGGGTCACAGGCGAGATGCTGGCGGGGCGCGGCGATTTGATCCCCGTCTCCATGCTGCCGGTGGATGGCACTTACCCCACCGCCACCAGCCGCTTCGAGAAGCGGGATATCGCCCGCGAGATCCCTATCTGGCATTCGGAGATCTGCATCCAGTGCGGCAACTGCGTCTTCGTCTGCCCCCACGCGGCGCTGCGGGCCAAGTTCTATCACCAGGACTGGCTGGCGAGCGCCCCCGAGGCGGCGCAGTCGGTGCCGGTGACCGCCAGGGGCTTCCCCGACAGCCGCTACACCTTGCAGCTCTATCCGGAGGATTGCACCGGTTGCGGCCAGTGCGTGCAGGCTTGCCCGGTGCGAGCCGGTGCCGATGAAGAGCACGAAGGGGAGCGCGCCATCGTCATGATGGACAAGGCGCCGCATCTGGCCGGCCAGAAGCAGGCACTGCACTGGTTCGAGAGCCTGCCCTGGCCTGCCCGTGAGCGGGTGGATTTTTCCACGGTGCGCGGCGCCCAGTTCCTCGAGCCCCTGTTCGAGTTCTCCGGCGCCTGCGCGGGCTGTGGCGAGACGCCCTATCTGAAGCTGCTGACCCAGCTATTTGGCGATCGCATGCTGGTGGCCAACGCCACCGGCTGCTCCTCCATCTATGGCGGCAACTTGCCGACTACCCCCTGGGCCAAGAATGGTGAAGGCAAGGGGCCGGCCTGGTCGAACTCCCTGTTTGAGGACAACGCCGAGTTTGGCTTTGGCTTCCGTCTCACAGCCGATCAGCACCACGCCCAGGCGGTGGCGGCGCTGCAGGCCATGAAGGGGGAGCTTGGGGAGACGCTGGTCGACACCCTCATCAACGCCCCGCAGCGGCTGGAGTCGGAGATCCGCGCCCAGCGAGGCCGGGTGGCGCAGGTGCGCGAAAGATTGGAAGAGGTGCGTTCCAGCCGGGCCCAGGAGCTGCTCTCGCTTATCGATCAGCTGGTGCGCCGCTCGGTCTGGATCATCGGCGGCGATGGCTGGGCCTATGACATCGGCTCGGCAGGGCTCGATCATGTGCTCGCCTCCGGGCGGGATGTGAACGTGCTGGTGATGGATACCGAGGTCTACTCCAACACCGGCGGCCAGATGTCGAAATCGACGCCGCTCGGTGCCGTCGCCAAGTTTGCGGCGGGGGGCAAGACGCTGGCCAAGAAGGATGTGGCATTGCAGGCCATCTCCTATGGCAACGTCTATGTGGCTCGCATCGCCTTTGGTGCCAACCCGCAGCAGGCGCTGCAAGCGTTGCGCGAGGCCGAGGCCTATCCGGGCCCGTCCCTTATCATCGCCTATAGCCACTGCATCGCCCACGGCATCGATATGGAGCAGGGGCTGACCCAGCAAAAACGCGCCGTGGCCTCCGGGCACTGGCCGCTGATGCGCTACAACCCGGTATTGCGCAGTGCGGGGCAGAACCCCTTTAGCCTCGACAGCCTGCGCCCCTCCATTCCGCTCGCCGACTACCGGGCCGAGGAGACCCGTTACCGGGTGCTGGCCCAGAGCCACCCGGAGGAGGCCGAACGGTTGATGCAGGTGGCGCAGCAGGTGGCGTGGCAGAAATGGGCCATCTACGAGGAGATGGCCACCCGCGAGGCCAGCCAGTTCCATCCGCCGGTGTGATTGCAGGGTGGGTGAAATATAACCAAGCGGGCCAATGGCCCGCTTTTTGGGGGATGCGTGGGATGTATTTATAAGGGAAATGCTAATCTACTTGGCCATAAGCATGGTTATTGTAATAGCGATATTTTTACAATGATTTTGATATAGTAGGTTTGAGTTGTAGGGGGCAGAGCAAGAAACCATTGTGAAAGAGATGCCAGATTTATTTGGGTGAGCGTTGTTTATTATCGTGTCATTATTGGGTGAGATGAAAAGGAGTTGTAAAATTGAACTACATTTCAAGACAGGAAGAAGCTCTAAATAGAAAAAAGTACGGATTTAAATTGGATTGAAATTTGCTTCCTTTAACTTCTCCTTCATTTGTTAGTAATTGGGAATTATCATTATAATTCACTTTTTCCTATGCCAGTACAAGGTATTACAATGAGTTTAGATGAAGCAAAGAATAGAATTGAACTCTTAAAACATTTCGACTATTCGTTAAGGTTATTTGACAGTAATTATCAGGAGCTTATATCTGTAATTGATTTTTTGTGTAATGAAAAGGTTGGGCTTGAGCTATTCGCGGTGGTTAATCGCTGGAAATTGGAAGAGGTACTAACTCATCTTGGTTTTAAGCTACATAATTATGTATGTGCCGCAAAATCTTTAATCGATCACTCAAGGGTTTTGTATCGTAGGGTGTATAAAGAAAATGAACATATGTTTGATGACTATGAAGTAGAAGTCAAAGCTCGTTTTGATGAAAACACACTAAGTAAGTTTATAGAATTTTTAAGAACTTACTGCCAGCATGAAAAATTACCATCAATTGGTACTGTAATGAGGTTCGACTCGCAATCGAATGAAGGTTTTATCTTCTCTGTTACTATTGATTCAACAGAGCTGCTTAAGTCCAGTAGTATAAAATCTATGGCTAAAAGATTTATCAGAGCACAGGGAGATAGCATAGACCTTAGAAAAATAATTGATGACTATCATACTCAAGTTAGAGAGTTTTATCAGTGGGTGAGAGAGACAGCAAGAAATTCATAGTAAAGATATCTCATTGGTAAATATTAAATATCGGGAGGAACGAATTAACGCTATTCATAAATTTATCGAGTTTTATTCGATGCATGAATGCTCTGGCACAGTAAGAGAACAATTGTGTACAGTCTTGGCTAAGGATAATTATAGAGAGCTGGAGCAATACAGAGATGATGACATTACATGGTTAGAGTCGGCGATAAATATTATTGAAAATGATGTCGAGCTTCCCGAAGCTATTAAAGTATCACTTAGAAGTAAAGTATGCGCTTGACCAGTTAATCAATTTTGCATTTTCAGTGTATGAAATCGATAGTCTGCTCCTAATCATACCTCTTTAGCCGCATTTTCTATCTGCCAAATGAGGCTTTCTTTTCCTTCCAAGGTAGGTAAGCTGCGGGGCAAACAGCGTCAAGCAGGAGAAGGGGACGATGACAGAGCAACATATCGCCGGGACGTTCGGCATTCTGGGGGCGGGCTGGTTGGGCTTGCCGCTGGCGCGGACCCTGCTGGCAGCTGGCAAACAGGTGGCGGTGACGGTCAGCAGCGCCGAGAAGGCGGCCCGTCTGCAGGAGGAGGGGATCCATGCCCATCCGCTGACGATTTCTGCCGATATGCCCGTCGCTGATAAAAAAGAGCAGTGGCCTATCCCCTGTGAAACCCTGGTGATCTGCGTACCGCCAAGCAAGACCGACGATTATCCGGCAGCGGTGGCGCAGGCCTGCGCGCTTGCCAAAGCGCACGGCACCCGGCGAGTGCTGTTTGTCAGTGCCACCTCGGTATGGGGCGCAGGCCAAGCGGAGGGGGAGCAACCCAAGCCGCGTCATGCCCGCGGCGAGCGGATGCTGGCGGCGGAGCAGGCGGTGCAGGCGGCCGGTTTCGAGTGCGTGATGATAGTGCGCCCCTCCGGCCTCTATGGCCCGGATCGTCATCCGGGGCGTTTTTTGGCCGGCAAGACCCTGGAAGGAGGCGCCCAGGCGGTCAATCTGGTCCATCTGGACGATGTGGTGGCCGCCTGCCTGCTGCTGCTTGAACGGGGCAAGGATGGGGATGCCTACAACCTGAGCGCGCCGGTTCATCCGCGCCGCGAGCAGTTCTATCCCTTTGCCGCGCGCCAGCTGGGGTTGCCCGCGCCAGTGTTTATCGAGCCTGCCGGGGAGTTTTTGCCCATCGACGGGCTGCGCATCTGCGAGCAACTGGGATTCAACTATCGCTGGCCCGATCCGGCCCACTGGTTCGCCGAGCTGGCGGCCCGTGGCAATTGAGGTTTGCCAAGGGGCAGATCGCCCCCTATCATGCCGCCCATCCATGATAGAGAGGCAGTAATGATGGTAGATACACAACGTCACCCCGATGGGGAGCTGTTGCTGAGAACTCTGGCGATGCCAGCCGATACCAACCCCAATGGCGACATCTTTGGTGGCTGGATCATGTCCCAGATGGATATAGGTGGGGGCATCATGGCCAAGGAGCTGGCAAAGGGACGTATTTGTACCGTATCCGTCGAGGGCATGACCTTTCACAGCCCGGTTAAAGTAGGGGACGTGGTCTGCTGCTACGGCCGCTGCATGAAGATCGGCCGCAGCTCCATGAAGCTCAAGCTGGAGGTGTGGGTCAAGCCGGTGCTGCGTGAAAACGACGCCCAGCGTTACTGCGTGACCGAGGGGGTCTTTACCTACGTCGCCATCGACGAAAACGGCAAATCCCGCCCGGTTCCGGTGAGCGAGTGATCAGAGCAACCGGGCATTGATGATGGATATTTCCTGCTCAAGCCCGGTTTTTTGCCGTATCATGCGTTCCAGCATCTCTTCCGACCCGACGTATTGCAGGGTGTCAAACAGGCAGAGATCGCACTGCGGGTCCCGTCTGATCTGGTAGACGGTGGCAAGTTCCACTTGATGACAATTTCCTTGTTGATCATAAAACGTCACGTTGTACCTGAGTTCTTTCGCCATGGGGGCATCTCCTTCTGGTTGAGCGGAACGGGAACTTATCAGCTTAGTCGGCACTCATGACGTTTGTGATGGTCACAGCACAATGCAAAGTAGCCAATGAAAAATAGTTATCGCATTCTGGGTACCTCTCTGCTGACCCTGGGGTTGGTGGGCTGTTTCGACGTGCCGGATCAGAACCATCTGGTGACCGCGCAAGGAATCGTGCCGGATCTCGATTGCCAGCGCCCGCCACTGGTGGCGCTGGCGACCACGGCGCTGCCGCGCGAGTTTGGCATTACCGTGTGGAACCTCTACAAGGGGCAGCGCAAGAACTGGCGCGAGGGGATGGACCAGTACGCCAAGGGGCAGGATCTGGTGCTCTTGCAAGAGTCGGCGACCCGCCCCGAGATGCTCGACTGGCTGCGCGCCGGGAATTTCCAGTGGCAGCAGTTGCAAGCCTTCACCCAGGGTTCCGTTTCGTTTGGCGTGATGACGGTGGCCAAGACCCCGCAGGCGTTCGTCTGTGGCGTGCGCTCCCCCGAGCCGCTGCTGCGCATCCCCAAGTCCGGGCTGGTGAGCCTCTATCCGCTACAGGGCGATCCTGACGGCGTGCTGGTGATCAATCTGCATGCGGTCAACTTCGAGCTGGGGATGGCCACCTTCCGCGAGCAGCTCAATGATCTGACCGCTCTGGTGCGCCGCCATCAGGGACCGGTGATCCTGGCCGGGGACTTCAACACCTGGAGCGACAAGCGCCAGTTCTGGTTAAACAAGCTGGTGGACGAGCTGGGCCTGCAGGAGGCCGTGCCCGTGCCCGACTTGCGCCGCACCGCCTTCGGCCGCCCGCTCGATCACCTCTACTACCGCAATCTGGACCTGGTGGAGGTGAGCTCGCCCGCGACCGATTCCTCCGATCACAACCCCATCATCGCTCGCTTTGCGGCCCAGTCGCTGACTCCCTGACAAGGGATGATGTGCGAGTTTTGCCCATAAAAAATCCGGCGCCATTGGCGCCGGATTTTTTATACGCTGCTGGCGGCTTGCCAGCACGGGATGACCCGCAGGAATTACTGGTAGAGGCCCAGATGCTCTTTGGCGTAGGCTTCGAAATCGGTGCAGCCACCGATGTGCTGCTCGTCCAGAAAGATCTGCGGCACGGTATTGACCGGCTTGCCGGCGCTCTTGGCCAGATCTTCCTTGGTGATGCCTTCTGCATGGATATCCACGTAGCGGAATTTGAAATCGTCGCGCTGCTCGACCAGCTGCTCGGCTATCTGCTTGGCGCGGACACAATAGGGGCAACCCGGGCGACCAAAAATCACTGCAAACATCTTATCTCTCCGTTATGGGGTCGTTAATTGAGGCTGGGCCCAGCATAGCCTCGCCTCGTGCTGACTTAAAGCTGAAATTGTCGATACCCTGCTGCGAGTGGCTCTATCGGCTCAACCCTGCTGCGAGTGGCTCTATCGGCTCAACCCTGTGTGGCGAGCAGCCGAGAGAGGCTCTTTCGCTCGTCGTTTCAAGCTGGGGCAGAGTTTTATCGGGGCAGCACGCTGCCCCCTGTTGTGACTGAGTCTGTTACTGGGCGGCAATCTGGATGGGTTGCTGCTGATAGATGCTCTCCAGCACGCCTTTTTCGAACAGGGTCCAGGGCCAGGGCGCCTTGCTGGCACGATAGCGCTCGTGAGTGGCCGGATCCTGCGACAGGCCGCGCTGGAAGATGACGAAGGCCTTGCGTTGGCCACCGGCGGTGTCGATGAAACCGGCCAGGTTGGAGGTGCCTGTGATGGTGCCGGTCTTGGCATGGACCTTGTTTTTCATCATGGGGGCGGTGACGCTGCGTCGCCAGGCCAGGGTGCCATCCACCTGGGAGCTTGGCAGCAGCTTGATGAAGTCGAGCTCGGCATCATTTTTCTGGATGAAGTTCAGCACCGACAGCATCTGGCGGGCGCTGATGAGATTGTGAGCAGAGAGGCCGGAGCCATCGGCCAAGGTGGCGTTGCCAAGGTCAATGCCGTGTTTGGTGAGGATGGCGCGCACCGCCATGGTGCCGCTGCGATAGCTACCCGGCTTGTTGTAGTAGTGGCGGCCAACGGTTTTCAGGAAGGTGTCGGCGTAGAGGTTGTCCGATTTCTTCAGCATCTTGGCCAGCATGATGGGCAGGGAGACCGAGTAGTGGGTCGCCAGGGTCTGGGCTCCGACCGGTGCCTTGTGGGTGATCCGCAGCAGACCGTCGTGCTTGATGCCTGCCCGGTCCATCGCCCAGCGGATGTTGTCCCAGCCCCAGGCCTCCACGTCATGGATGGCAAAGCGCAGCCCCTGGGGCTCCTTGTTCGGGGTGATGCAGCCCTTGAGCTCATAGAAGTTGCCCTTGGCCATGTCCACTTCCAGGGCGCAGAACTGGCGTGCCATGTCGCCATAGCTCATCACCTCCACGTTGTCGGCACCGACGCCGATGGCGACGCCTTTGGCGACATTGCCCACCGCCGGCTTGCCGATCTGGGTGGCGGTGATGGTGGCGTAGGCGCAGTTCTTGTCAATGATGACGGAGGAGACAGGCGCTGCGAAGCAGAGGGTCTGATCCCCCCACGACCAGCCATTGCCGCGCTCGTAGCCGTTGTAGGCACCGGTGTTGACGTAGACGTTGCCGTTGATGCGGTTGATGCCGAGCTGCTTGAACAGGGCCAGCAGATCCATTTTCGACAGGGTGGGGTCGCCGACGAAGTTGATCCAGATATCGCCGTTGATGGCGTTGCCCTGCTTGGCACCGGGCTCGGCCTGGATATCGGTGGCGAAGCGGAAGTCGGCACCCAGCTCCAGGCGGGCGGCCAGGGCGGTCAGCACCTTCATGGTGGAAGCGGGGGCAATCATGTCATCTGCGTTGCGGGCAAACTCAATGCCGTTGTTGCCCTGCACTATGATGGCGTACTGGCCACCCTTGGGCGGGGTGAGCGGGGTGGCGTGAACCGCCATGGAAACGAGGGCGCAAAAACCAATCAACAGCCGCAGCATAGGATCCTCAAACTTGATGAAGGGTGTCGGCAGTGGAGTACCGACTCTGATAATCGACGATGTTCATCTGCCGACCGGCGCTCGTCCTCAATAGAGGGCGTTGGCAGTACGATACCGGCCGTCATAATCAAAAATTTTCTCTTTCACCTGCCAAAACCGTCCTGACTTGCGCGCGATGACGAAATCCGGGTGACGGAACTGGCCGGATGCGGCCAGCACGCTCTCCAGGGTGGCAAATTCGGGCTCCAGCCCCGGGGCGGGCCAATGATGACGCACAAAGCGCTGTTGAAACAAGCGCCGTGCGCCGGCGGAGTGAAAAGCGAAGTATTCCCAGAGGGTGAGGCCATCCTCGTCGTGATAGGTCACCTCCAGTCGCTCCCCCTGTTTGCCACGGCCAGCGGCCAGGGTGAGGCCGGCGCAGCGGATCACCATGCAGTCCTTGAGATTGAGCGCCTCTTTAAGCTTGTCGTCCGGATCCACCAGCAGCTGATCGCAGCTCTGGCAGCGGCGGGCGGCGATGTCGTTTTCGGCGCCGCAGGCGGGGCAGATCTTGGCTCGAAAGCGGTAGTCACACTCCTCGCGGTGGCCCTCGTCATCTTCAAACAACCCCTGACAGCGGCGGCCGTAGTGCTCTATGACCTTGCCATCCTCGTCTGTCTTGCCCCAGAAGGTGTTGGCAAAGCCGCAGGCGGGGCAGGGAACCTGCACCGGCTCGGTGCCGGCGTGGGGCCTGGGTTCCCCCACCTCGGGGGCAAACAGGTTGAAGTTGTTGCCGGCATAATCGAGCACCAGGCAGTCGGTCTTGCCAGGTGACAGGCGCAGGCCGCGCCCCACTATCTGCTGGTAGAGCGATACCGACTCGGTGGGTCTGAGCATCACGATAAGATCGACATGGGGGGCGTCAAAGCCGGTGGTGAGCACCGCCACGTTGACCAGGAACTTGAGTTCGCGGGCCTTGAACGCGCTGATAAGGGCATCGCGCTCCTGCCCCGGGGTTTCGCCGGTGATCAGGGCCGCTTTCTCTCCTTTGGCACCGAGCAGGCCGTGAATCTCGCGGGCGTGTTCGACGGTGGCGGCGAAGATCATCACCCCCTGACGTTCGGCGGCATACACCAATACCTGGCTCAGGATATGGGGGGTGACCCGCTCCTGGCGCTTGAGCTCGCCGTTGAGATCCGCCTCGCTGAAGAGGCCATTCTCCCGCGGTACCAGCTTGCTGAAGTCGTAGTGGACTATGGGGGCATCAATCAGGCGCGGCGGGGTCAGGTAGCCGTTTTTCACCATGAAACGCAGGGGCAGCTCGAACACGCAGTCGCCAAACAGCCGATCCCCGTGGCTGCGTACCATGCCGTGGTAGTGACGCCGGTAAATCCAGCCAAGGCCGAGCCGGTAAGGGGTGGCGGTGAGACCCAGGATCTTGAGTGCCGGGTTGGCGGCCTTGAGATGGTCGATCACCTGATGGTACTGGCTCTCGTCATCGAGCGACACCCGGTGGCACTCGTCGATGATGAGCAGGGAGAAGGCGCCATCAAAGGCGTCCAGGTTGCGCGCCACCGACTGCACCGAGCCGAACACCACCTGGGCGCAGGCTTCCTTGCGAGACAGTCCGGCGGCGAAGATGTCGGCCTTGAGTCCCCAGGCCTCGTACTTGGCGTGGTTCTGCTCCACCAGCTCCTTGACGTGGGCCAGCACCAGCACCCGGCCGCGGGCTTTTCGCGCCAGCTCGGCGATCACCAGACTCTTGCCGGCCCCGGTGGGCAGCACGATGACGGCGGGATCCGGATGTTTGCGAAAGTGGCTGATGACGGCGTTGACGGCGTCGGTTTGATAGGGTCTGAGAACGAACATGGGGAGACTGGCTGCTGCAAGATGGCGCCATTATAGGGATTCGGTTTTTAAATGTCTGGCTTAAAAACAGAGGGCCGGCAAGCGCGGCCCTCTGGACAGGAGATAGCAACGAAGCTTAGTGGAAGGGGAACAGGTAGTTGAGCCAGCTCGCCATCCGCAGCAGCACTTTGCGCATGATGGAAACATGGTGGAAGTGGTGGGTGTAGATGGCCGCCTGGCCGCTGGCACCGGCGATCACCTGATACTTGGACCACTCGGGGTCGGTGATCTTGATGGTGACCGGCAAGCGACCCGGGCGCTGGGCGGTGCTCTGGTCCAGCAGACCTGAGTTGGCCTGTACGTTACCGGCGGCGATGGCGGGCACCACGACAGTGACTTCGCCCTTGAAGATCTTGCCGGGAATGCCGTCGATCACTACTTCGGCCTCGTCGCCGACTTCCAGTCGCTGCATGCTGTTTTGCCAGAACCAGCCCACGTAGTAGTTCTCGCTCTGGTGTACGAAGGTCATGACGGGACGATAGAGGTAGGGGGTGGCAATCATGCCCGGACGCAGCGCCAGTTGCAGCACGAAGCCGTCGGAGGGGGCAAGCACCACCGTCTGCTCGAGGTCATAACGGGCCTTTTCCAGCTGGGCCTGTACGTCGTTGACCAGGGCGCGCTGCTGATCGAGCTGGGAAACCAGATCGTCGACATTGGCCTGGCTCACGTCGAGATCCCGCTGCTTGCCGATGCCGCGGCGCAGCAGCTCCTGGGCGCGGTCACGATCCAGCCGGGCGGAGCGCAGGCGTGCGTCGATGGACTTGATGTGATCCTGGTTTGACTGCAGGCGGGCCTGCAGGCTGGCAACCTGCTGCTTGAACGGCGTGTCGTCGATGCGAAACAGCACGTCCCCCTGTTTGACCTGCTGGTTCGGTTTGACGGGCACTTCCACGACGCGCCCCTTCACCAGCGGCACTATAGGGGTGGAGATATAGTAGTTGCGCGCCATTTCGGAGTAGGGGTGGTTGTAGTTCATCAGCATGATCAGGGTGCCGATGATCAACACGCCCCCGAGTACCGCCGTCGGTACTGTCCACTTGTTGAGCGGGATACGGAAGATTTTGAAGATGGCCACACAGATGGCCGTGTAGGTCAGGATCAGTAGCAGGTCCATGGCTTATCCCTTTTGTTCGCTCTGTTCGATATGGTTGAGGCGGTTTTTCAGCTCGGCCAGCTCTTCCCTGAGGGCGGCGAGTTCCTCTTCATCCTTTGCCAGACGCTTGTTGAAGCCCCAGCCGCGATCAGGGCGGTAGAGGGTTGCCCAGATCCAGAGAAAGGGCCAGAGGACATGGAGGGTGAAGAGGCTGACCCAACCGGCGACATGAATGGCGTCCTGATGGGGGTGGTCGCGGTGCTTGGCTATCTCGTAGGGAATATCGTGGATCACGATGATGCCGTAGAAGATGACCAACCCGACAAACACGAGCAGACCGAGTGCAAAGTAATCAAGGGACATGTAGACCTCCGGCGGCTTGAGCACCCATTGATAATTGGTTTTTGTTGCCACTAAAGCAATTAATAATCACATCGTTAACGTGATATCGCCCGCCATGATAATGCGGAAAGCCTGATTTGGGATGGGGTTTTCAAGGAAGGGCGTTAATATTGTTTTCATCAAAAAGGGGGCCGCACGGGCCCCCTTTTGATTCAGGTGTTATTTGCGTCAACTTTCGCTGGTCTGGCTCACCAGTGGCTGGCGGAACTTGATCAGGAAGGTGGCGGTGATCACGGCAGTGGCGACCAGACCGATGATGGTGGAGATACCCATCTCCAGACCAAAACCGATGGGGGCGTTGGCCAGGTAGGTGAACACCACGGCAGTCATGAACATGGCCGGGATGGTGCATACCCAGTGCAGCTTGCCCTCCTTGATGAGGTAGGCGGCAGCGGCCCACAGCATCATGACGGCGGTAGTCTGGTTGGCCCAGCCGAAGTAGCGCCAGATCACCCCGAACTCGGCCTTGGAGATGATGAAACCGAGGACAAACATGGGGATGGCGATCAGCAGACGCTTGGCCATCGGCTTCTGGGTCAGGTTCAGGAAGTCCGCCACGATGAGGCGGGCGCTGCGAAACGCGGTGTCACCCGAGGTGATGGGCAGGATCACCACGCCGAGGATGGCCAGGATGCCGCCAACGGTGCCGAGCAGGCTGGTGGAGACTTCGTGTACCACGGCAGAGGGACCGCCGCTTGCCAGGGTGGCGTTGAGCGCTTCAGTGCTGTCGTAGAAGGAGAGACCCAGGGTGCACCAGATGAGGGCGATGATGCCTTCACCGATCATGGCGCCGTAGAAAATGAAGCGGCCGGATTTTTCGTTCTGCATGCAGCGCGCCATCAGCGGGGACTGGGTGGCGTGGAAGCCGGACACAGCACCACAAGCGATGGTGATGAAGAGCAGCGGCCACAGGGGCAGATCGGTCGGGTGCAGGTTGGAGAAGTCCATCCCTGTGTTGTAGAAGCCCTTGCCGGAGACGATCAGGCCGATGATGAGGCCGACCGACATGAATACCAGCAGTGCGCCGAAGATGGGGTAGAAGCGGCCGATGATCTTGTCGATGGGCACTATGGTCGCCAGGATGTAGTAGGCGAAGATGGCCATGATCCAGTAGACCAGATCGGTGGAGGTCAGGTTAGCCAGCAGGCCTGCCGGGCTCAGCACGAACACCACGCCCACCAGCATCAACAGGACTACGGCGAACAGGTTCATGAAGTGCTTGGCGGCGTTGCCCAGGTGCTCACCGACCACGGTCGGCACCGAGGCGCCCTTGGCGCGCACCGACAGCATGCCGGAGAAGTAGTCGTGTACTGCACCGGCGAAGATGCAGCCAAACACGATCCACAGCATGGCGACCGGACCATACAAGGCACCCAGGATGGGGCCGAAGATGGGGCCGACGCCGGCGATGTTGAGCAGTTGGACCAGATAGACTTTCTTGTCCGACATGGGGACATAGTCAACCCCGTCCGCCATGGTGATGGCGGGGGTTTTCAGCTCGGGTTTCGGGCCAAATATCCGTTCGATGAATTTGCCGTATACGAAATAGCCGGCTACGAGCAAGCCGACGCATAGGAAGAACCAGACCATTGTTACGCTCCTGCATTGTTATTCTTTGATGTGCATGAGCAGTCTAGCGGGGATGGGCGCTGCCGGCAGTGGAAACGGGACGAGCGGCGCCATGGCGCTGCGAGTGGTTGGTGCCTGTGATCAAGCGCACACAAACGGCCTTACTCCAGACCCAGCCTATCCTTCAACTCCTTGAGGTAGCGGCGGCTCACCGGTACCCGGGCGCCGCTCGGCGTGACTATTTCCGCCAGCTGGTTTTCCAGCAGCTGGATCTCGAAGATGGCCTCCGGGGCGATCAGATACTGGCGGTGACAACGCAGCAGCGGGCTCTTCTCCTCCAGGGATTTGAGGGTGAGCTGGGTATGAAACAACTCACCCTGGCAAGCCACATGGACGCCGCCGAGATCGGAGAAGGCATACTCCACCTGATTGATGGGCAAGAGGCGTACCCGGTTGTGCAGATAACCCGGAATGTGGTGAATGGCGGGGGCCAGCGTCTCAATCGGTTGCGGGCTGATGTCCTGGCGCAGGCGGGCGATGGTCTTGGCCAGCCGGGCGGGTTCCACCGGTTTGAGCAGGTAGTCGAAGGCGTTCTCCTCAAACGCCTGGATGGCGTATTCGTCGAAGGCGGTGACAAACACGATGCGGGGCAGGGGATCGAGCATGGCCACCAGCTCCATGCCGCTGAGCTTGGGCATCTGGATATCGAGAAACACTACTTGTGGCTTGAGCTGCTGGATAAGCGGCAGCGCCTCGATGGCGTTGGCCGCCGTGCCCAGGATCTCGATGTCGGGATAGCCGGCCAATTGCTGGGCCAGCTCTTCACGGGCGTAGGGCTCGTCATCGACAAGCAGGGCGCGGATCATGATTTCCTCCTATCAAACATGAATGGGTGCATGGGGTCGGGCACAGGGCCGGCGCCATATCCTGCTGACGCCAGGACAGAGATAACGGCCTGCATCAGGGAGCCACTTTGGGAATGGTGCAGGAGACCCGGGTCCATTGCTCCGGCTCGCACGCAACGCTCACCCCGTAGCGCTCGCCAAAGGCGCTCTTGAGTCGCCTGTCCACTATGGTCATGCCCAGGCCATCGCCAGCCGGCTGGGGTTGCCAGGTGCCGGCGTTGTCCTCGACGTGGATGGTCACGCTGTCAGCGTGCTCCTCGGTATAGAGGCGGATCCGCCCCTGCTCCAGCAGGGTCGAGATGCCGTGCTTGATGGCGTTTTCAATCAGCGGCTGCAGAGTGAAGCTCGGCAGCTGCAGGTTGGCTAGGTGGGCCGGGATCTCGTTGATCACCGTCAGGCGATCACCAAAGCGGGCGAGTTCAATCTCCAGATAGGACTGACAGTGCTCCTGCTCCTCCTGCAGGGTGCTGAGACCGCTGTGGCGCTTGAGGTTCTTGCGAAAGAACAGGGAGAGGTGCAGCAGCAAATCGCGCGCCTTGTCCGGATCCCGCCGGGTGATGGCGCTGATGGTGTTGAGGGTGTTGAACAGGAAATGGGGGTTGATCTGGGCCTGGATAAGCTTGAGCTCGGACTGCACCAGCAGCCGCTGCTGCTGCTCCAGCCGACCGGCCAGCAACTGCTGCGACAGCAGGTTGGCAATCCCCTCGCCCAGGGTGTGGTTGATCTTGAGGAACAGCCGCTTCTTCGGCTCGTAGAGCTTGATGGTGCCGATCACTCCCTTGTCCCCCTGCAGCGGGATCACCAGCACAGAGCCGAGCTGGCACTGGGGTGAGATGCTGCAGCGGTAGGGCTGGCTGTTGCCATCGGCAAACAGCACCTTGTTCTGGGCGATGGCTTCCATGGTGGTGGCCGAGGTGATGGGAGTACCCGGCTTGTGGTGATCCTCCCCGATCCCGATAAAGGCGAGGATCTTGTCGGTATCCGTGATGGCGACGGCGCCGACCCCGGTCTCTTCCTGAATAATTTTGGCGATTTTGCTGCTCGCCTCCGGGGTGAAGCCCTGGCTCATGATCCCCACGGTGCGGTTGGCGATGTTGAGCGCCTTGGCGGAGAAGACCCGGGAGAACTTCTCGTACATCAGTTGCTGGTCGCGGATCATGCTGATGAAGAGCGCCGCCCCGCAGGAGTTGGCCAGGATCATCGGGGTGGCGATGGTGCGCACCAGCAGCAGCGCCTTGTCGAAGGGGGCGGCCACCAGCAAGATGATCACCATCTGCAGCATTTCGGCGTAAAGGGTGGTGAAGAAGGCAACCTTGGGTTCAAACAGCGCGCCCATCCGGCCGGATCGCATCAAGCGCCAGTGCACCAGACCGCCCAGCAGTCCTTCACAAGTGGTGGAGATGGCGCAGGCCAGATCGGTAAATCCCCCCAGGGTATAGCGGTGCAATCCCCCGGTCAGTCCCACCAGAAAGCCCACCAGCGGTCCCCCCAGCAGGCCCCCCAGCACGGCGCCGACCGCCCGGGTATTGGCGATGGCATCATCGATATCGAGGCCCACATAGGTGCCAAGGATGCAGAAAGCAGAAAAAATGATGTATATCAGTATTTTGTGTGGAAGCCTGACGGAGTAGTTGGCCAGCGGGCGCAGCAGAGGGCTTTTTGAGAAGAGATAGGCGATCACCAAGCTGACGCTCATCTGTTGCAGCAAGGAGAGAACCAACTGCATAAAAAACGCTCCTCAAGGGAAAGGTTAAAAAACAGCCAGCATCTGAACAAGTGTGATCAGGATCTTGTTCTGGGGGGCCAATTTTGCGACGCGGGCCGCCAGTTTGCCAGAACATGCGGATAAAACCATATTAAATCAGCATGTTAAATTGATATTTGTGTAAGCGAGCCGGGGTTGCTATTGGTGGATGGAGCATAAATCTATCCGCTGGATAGGCTACATGGAGGTAGCATGCTCCGCCCGGCCACTGGCTGGGCGTTTTTTATACATGGCCGGATGGCAACTTTCCGGTGGGTATTCGAGTGATTATTCCGGTTTGTCCAATGAGTTATCCCCAGCTTCTGGGGATAACTCAAAAAGCGAAGTAATAACAGAAGCGGCGAGTCAGATTGAAGAACTGGCGCTGCCCCTCATCCAGATCCTCCTGTCTGATACAGCCCGTGATGGTGCGCTCGTCTTCCCGCAGATCGATCATGGTGACGGCTTCCGGGCGCTGAGCCTTGATATAGGGGAGCAACTTGGGTTTGAGGGGCATGGTGGGCTCGGTGGAGAGCACCAGCCCTATGCTGTCGTCAGACATTTTGACCAGTGAACCCGGTGGATACACCCCCAGGACCTTGATAAGCAATTTGACCAGATTCTGGTCAAATTTTTTCTGGGACAGTTTGTAGAGCTGGCTGATGGCCTGGCTGGGGGCGGCGGCACTGGCGCTGCTGCGGGGGTGAAGCAGCTCGTCATAATAGTCCACCAGCCCGATGAGACGGGCCAGCGGTGGTATATCCCCTCCCTTGAGCCCCAGTGGATAACCGCTGCCATCGAGCCGCTCGTGATGCAGATGAGCCACCTGGCGGATCTTCGGCTCGAAGGCGTTGAGCTGGGTCAGCATGTCCAGCCCGTATTGAGGATGCATGTTGAGAAAGTTCTGCTCGGCCTTGTTCAATTCTCCCCGCTTCAATGTGATCTGGGTCGGCACCTTCAGCTCGCCGATGTCGTGGATAAGCCCCGCCAGCCCCGCCTCTTCCAGTGCGACCGGGTTCATCCCCAGCTCACGTCCCATCAGCATGGCGATGAAGGCGACGTTGAGGCTGTGCTGCAACAGAACATCGGTATGGGGGCTGCGGATCAGATGCAGGCCGAGGGGGCCTTCGTGTTCGCTCAGACGGGCGGCGGTATTGCGCACCAGCTGAGCAGCGTTGGCCAAGCCTTCATCGGGTTTGAGGTTGAGGGCACCCAGGGCGTCGCGAAGCTCCGACATCGACTGGCCAAAGGCCTTGTCGGCGGCGCGCATGGAGCGGCGAAAGGCTTTCTCATCGAAGGGGGGAGGGCCGGAATCTGTCGGCTCTTCTGTGGCATCCAGTTCGTCAAGATCGGGGCCTGCATCCGGCACATCCCCGCGCAGCAAGGGTTCGACGGGGAGATCGCTCTTGTCCGGGTCAACCATCAGGAGGTGGAGATCGAGGTGGCGAATGATGTCGAGTTGCTGCTGGTCTTTGATCTTGAAGGTATTAAACATAAAAGGGTGGTTGGTCCATCCGGTTGGCAGATGGATGAAGTGGCCTACCTTCAACTGTTCTATCGAAACCTGGATCAGTGCCATTGGAATGCCTGCATTTCTTGAATGCCTCTCAAACAAGCTAGCAAAATCCGATGGATAGACAACTAAAAATCCGTTTAGCACCCCTGGAGAAGGGCCAGGTTGTGACCTCTTTCTCTCTTAATTCACTCTTAAGTTTCGCCGATTAGTCTGACGCCATGGTTTTAGTCAGTTAATCCGGGTCAATCAAAGACTGACCCGTTCGCTAGGAGTTGTTAATGCGTATTGCGCTCGGTGTGCTGAAGGCGAATTTGCTGCTGGTACTGTTTTTTGCGCTGGTGCTGAACTGGCCGATTTTTTTGCATTTCTACAAGGTGCTCAGCGGTCTGGAGCATGTCAAAACCGGATTCGTACTCTCCATTCCCCTAGTGTTGGTAGCGGCGCTCAATGCCGTCTTTATTCCCTTTACCTTCCGCTTTGTCCTCAAACCCTTCTTTACCTTGCTGATCCTGACCGGCTCCATCGTCAGCTACGCCATGCTCAAATATGGCGTCGTCTTCGATGCCGGCATGATGCAGAACATAGTGGAGACCAACAGTAGGGAAGCTACGTCCTATCTGAACGGGTCGGTCGCCCTCTGGTTCCTGCTGACCGGCGTACTGCCGACCTTGGGGCTCTGGTCGCTGAAGATCCGCTATCCCGCCACCTGGTACAAGGGACTGGCGCTGCGCGCTGGTTCGCTGGCGCTCTCCCTGCTGGTGGTGGGTAGCATGGCCGCTCTCTATTACCAGGATTACGCCTCGGTCGGGCGCAACAACAAATCCCTTGGCAAGGAGATAGTACCCGCCAACTATGTTAACGGGCTCTACAAATATGCCCGTGATGTGGTCTTCGCGACTCCGATCCCCTACCAGCAGATCGGCACCGATGCCAAGCTGATCGCCAAGGATGCCAAGCCGACATTGATGTTCCTGGTCGTGGGGGAGACGGCGCGCAGCCAGAACTACTCCCTCAACGGTTATGCCAAGGCGACCAACAGCTTTACCGCGAAAGAGGAGGGGATCGTCTCGTTTCGGGATGTGCGCTCCTGCGGCACGGCGACGGCTGTCTCGGTGCCCTGCATGTTCTCCAACCTGACCCGCCGCGGCTACGATGATCAGCTGGCCGGCTCCCGTGATGGGTTGCTGGATGTGCTGCAGCATGCCGGTGTCTCCGTGCTCTGGAAAGAGAATGACGGGGGCTGCAAAGGGGTGTGCCGCAATGTGCCGACCATAGAAATCGCCCCCAGGGATTATCCGGCCCTTTGCAAGGGTGATTCCTGCTATGACGAGGTGCTGCTGGAAGGACTGGATCAGCAGATCGCCGCCATGAAGGGCAACAAGCTGGTGGCGTTTCACCTGATGGGCAGCCATGGACCAACTTATTTCCGTCGCTATCCCGCCAGCGAGCGTACCTTCGTGCCGGACTGCCCGCGCAGCGACATCGAAAACTGTACCAATGAAGAGCTGGTGAACACCTATGACAACACCATCCGCTATACCGACAAGGTGGTGGCCCGGCTCATCGACAAGCTGAAATCCCTGGAGAGTCAGTACAACGTAGGGCTGGTCTACCTCTCGGATCACGGCGAATCCCTCGGTGCCATGGGCCTCTATCTGCACGGTACGCCCTACAAGTTCGCGCCGGATGATCAGACCCGGGTGCCGCTGCTGACCTGGTTTTCTCCCCAGTTGCAGACGGATCGCCAGCTGAACATGGATTGTCTGCAGCAGGAGGCGGGCAGCAAGCGCTTCTCCCACGACAACCTGTTCCACTCGATGCTGGGGATCATGGATGTACAGACCAAGGTCTACAACGGAGCGCTGGACCTGTTTAAACCGTGCCGGGCGGGGTAGGAGCCTAACTCCAGGCAAACAAGCAAAACAAAACGGCAGCCCGAGGGCTGCCGTTTGTCATTATGGGCCTTGCGTCGCCAAGGCTACTTCTGCTCCATGATGATCTGTAGCAGATCCCCTTCCAGCAGGGCCCGTTTAACCAGGGCAAAGCCGCCGATGGTGGGCTGGTTCTGGAAGCGCGCCTTCACGATGGGCAGGCCACGGTGGAAGCTTGGCAGCGACTGGTGCTCGACGCAGCGGCGGATGGCCGGGAACAGGATCTCTTCGGCGGCGGTGATTTCGCCGGCGATCAGTACCTTCTGCGGGTTGAACAGGTTGACCGTGATGGCCACCGCCCGCCCCAGATGCTCCCCCACGTTCTCGATCACGCTGTGGGCCAGTTCATCCCCCGCTTGCGCTGCCTTGCACACCTCCTGGATGGTGATGTGTTTTTCTTGCAGCGAGCTCTGGTGGCCACGGCTGATGAGCTCCTTCACCTTGTCGACGATTGCCTCGTTGGAGGCGATGGTCTCGAGGCAGCCGAAGTTGCCGCAGTGGCAGCGCTTGCCGAGGGGTTCGACCTGGATGTGGCCGATCTCGCCCACGTTGCGGTTCTGGCCTAAGAACACCTGCCCCTTGGTGATGATCCCCGACCCGGTCCCCTGGTGCACGCTCACCAGGATCGAGTCCATGCAGTCGCGGGACTCGCCAAAGAAGTGTTCGGCCAGCGCCAGCGAGCGGGTGTCGTTGCCCACGTAGCAGGGGAGGTTGAAGTGGTTCTCCAGGAGCTTCGCCAGCGGCAGGTTGCGGATCTGGTACTTGGGGGTGTAGATGACCATGCCGGATTCGGGATTGACCAGACCCGGCATGGTCAGCGCGATGCTGATGAGATTGCGGCTGCGTTCGCTGTTGGCATCGATAAAGGCGCCAATCTCCCGCAGCAGCATGTCGACCACGGGTTGCTGGTCGATCTCGGCCACCTGGGTGATGTGCTGGTCGAGCTCCTTGCCATCGAGATCATAGAGACTCAGGTGCAGGTAGCCACGGCCCAGCTTGGCAGAGACAAATTGAAAGCGATGCTTGATGGTGGTCAGGGAGATGGCGCGCCGTCCGCCGGTGGAGGCTTGCGGCGAGGTCTCCTTGATCAGGCCATGCTCGATCAGTTGCCGGGTGATCTTGGTCACGCTGGCCGGGGCCAGGTGACTCAGTTCGGCAATTTTGACCCGGGAGATGGGCCCTTGCAGGTCGATGAGCCGATACACGGCCGCACTGTTGACCTGCTTGATAAGATCTACGTTTGCTATTTGTCCGCCAGTCATGATGTCACTGTTGTGTGTAGTGTCCGTTAACCACGGTCCCGCGGACCGTGAAGTCCTGATCGAATACAGTGAGGTTGGCAATCTTGCCGACCTGGATACTACCGAGACGTGAGTCCCATCCAATGGCGCGTGCCGGGTAGAGGCTGGCCATTCTCAGTGCTTCATCAAGCGGTAATCCGACCTGTTTGACCAGATTCTCCACCCCTTCAATCATGGTGAGGGAAGAGCCGCCGAGTGTACCATTCTCGTCAATGCACTGACCATCGCGTAAAAACACGGTCGTGCCACAAAAATCAAATTTCTCAAAGCCTTCCGGCGCACCTGCCGCCGCGGTGGCATCGGTGACCAGCACTAGGCGCTCGCCGAGGATCTTGTGGGCCAGGCGCACGTTGGCGTAGTGCACGTGGTGACCGTCGACGATGACGCCGGTGTAGACATCCTTGCGATCGTAGATGGCACCGACCACGCCAGGCTCGCGGCCGTTCAGGGTCGGGGTCATGGCGTTGTAGAGGTGGGTGGCAAAGCGGATGCCATTGTCAAAGCCCGCCATCGCCTGATCGTAACTGGCGGCGGTGTGGCCGGCGGAGACCAGGATGCCGGCTTCCACCAGACGGCGGATATGGGCCGGATCGTTGCGCTCGGGGGCCAGGGTGATCTTGGCGATGGCATCGGCGTTGGCACAGAAGAAGTCGATCATCTCGTCCGCCGGCTGGCGGATCTGGGCGGCAGGATGGATCCCCTTGCGCTTGAGATTGGTGTAAGGGCCTTCCAGATGTACCCCCAGCACCTCGTTGGGGTGCGCCGCCATGTAGTCGCGGGTGACGGCGACGGCCTGCTTCATGTCTGCATCCGGACTGGTGATCAGGGTCGGCAGGAAGCTGGTGGTACCGGATTTGAGGTTGGCCGCCTGCATGATGGCCAGGGTCTCCACCTTGATGTCGGTGTTGAACATCACGCCGCCACAGCCGTTGAGCTGGACGTCGATGAAACCGGCGGTCAGGTTGGCACCTTCAAGATCGAATCGCTCGATCCCCTCGGGCAACTCATCCAGATGGGAGATGGCGACAATCTTGTCGCCCTCGATGACGACCCCGTAACCGGTCAGCACACAGCTGCCGGTGTAGAGGGTGCAGTTGGTCAATGCGTACATGTTCACTCCTTACAGGCGGCCGATGTTGGCGGCTTCCAGCTGCTGGAAGTAACGCACCGTCTTGACCTTGAGCTCCATGGTGGAGGGCTCGTCACATACCATCATGCCTTTCGGGTGCAGTTGCAGGGTGGAGATGGTCCACATGTGGTTGACGCTGCCTTCCACGGCGGCCTGCAGGGCCAGCGCCTTGCTGTGGCCGGTCACCAGGATCATGATCTCTTCGGCATCCATCAGGGTACCGACGCCCACGGTCAGGGCCAGCTTGGGCACTTGCTCGGTGTCGCCGCCGAAGAAGCGGGAGTTGGCGATGCGGGTGTCTTCGGTCAGGGTCTTGACCCGGGTGCGGGAGGAGAGGGAGGAGGCCGGCTCGTTGAACGCGATGTGGCCGTCATTGCCCACGCCGCCCATGAACAGGTGGATCTTGCCGTAGGACTTGATCTTGTCCTCGTAACGCTTGCACTCGGCTACCAGATCCTCGGCGTTGCCGTTGAGGATGTTGATGTTTTCCGGGCGAATGTCCACGTGATTGAAGAAGTTGTTGTACATGAAGCTGTGGTAGCTCTCCGGATGATCTTCCGGCAGGCCCACGTACTCGTCCATGTTGAAGGTGACCACGTGCTCGAAGCTCACTTCACCGGCCTTGTGCAGTTCGATCAGGCGCTTGTAGGTGTTGAGCGGGGTGCCGCCGGTGGGCAGACCGAGCACGAAGGGACGATCAGCGGTCGGCTTGAACGCATTGATACGGTCAACGATGTAACGGGCTGACCAGAGGCCGACTTGGCTGGCAGATTTCAACGGGATCAGACGCATGTTGGATTCCTCGGTGTCGGTTTGCGACCGCTTGGACGGTGGCAATGGGCTAAGATGGATTCAAGTTGTTTTATAGCGTAAATAAAGATTGCGAACTAAGCCACATCTATCCGCTACCTTTATCTTGTTTGGGTGATAATGATCACGATTATCGGTTTATTAATTTGCGCAGCGAAATAAAACCCCTAGACTGCCAATCAAGCCTTGATGGCTTATGCGTCAAACGTGATAAGCACTTAATTTCTAGAAATACATTAACTAAGGAGAGGAACCGTGAACATTCTCGGTTATTTACAAAAGATCGGCCGTGCCCTGATGGTGCCGGTAGCGGTGTTGCCTGCCGCTGCGATCCTGATGGGGGTTGGCTACTGGATTGACCCGAATGGTTGGGGTGGTGACAGCGCGCTGGCTGCCTTCCTGATCAAGGCGGGCGCCGCCATTATCGACAACATGTCCGTGCTGTTTGCGGTCGGTGTCGCCTATGGTATGTCCAAAGATAAAGACGGTTCTGCCGCACTGGCCGGTCTGGTCGGTTTCCTGGTAGTGACCACCCTGCTGAGCCCGGGCGCGGTTGCCCAGATCAAGAGCATCCCGCTGGAAGAAGTTCCGGCCGCGTTTGGCAAGATCAACAACCAGTTCGTGGGTATCCTGTGTGGCGTTATCGCCGCTGAGCTGTATAACCGCTTCAGCAGCGTCGAGCTGCACAAGGCACTCTCCTTCTTCTCCGGCCGTCGTCTGGTGCCGATCGTGACCTCAGTGGTGATGATCATCGTATCTTTCATCCTGATGGCCGTATGGCCTGCCATCTATGGCGGTCTGGTCGGTTTCGGTGAGTCCATCGTGAGCCTGGGCTCCACTGGCGCCGGTATCTACGCCTTCTTCAACCGTCTGCTGATCCCGATCGGTCTGCACCACGCCCTGAACTCCGTGTTCTGGTTCAACGTGGCCGGTATCAACGACATCCCGAACTTCCTGGGTGGTCAGGCTACCATCGATGCCGCGCTGGCCGCTGGCAAGAGCCTGGATCAGGTGAAAGGCGTGGTCGGTATGTACCAGGCTGGCTTCTTCCCCATCATGATGTTCGGTCTGCCGGGTGCCGCGCTGGCCATCTACCACTCCGCCAAGAAAGAGAACAAAGAGAAAGTTGCGTCCATCATGATCGCCGCCGCTTTCGCCTCCTTCTTCACTGGTGTAACCGAGCCGCTCGAGTTCTCCTTCATGTTCGTGGCGCCGGTGCTGTATGTCATCCACGCCGTGCTGACCGGTATCTCCGTGTTCATCGCCGCCTCCATGCACTGGATGGCCGGTTTCGGCTTCAGTGCCGGTCTGGTGGATATGGTGCTCTCCAGCCGCAACCCGCTGGCAACCAACTGGTACATGCTGATTGCTCAGGGTCTGGTGTTCTTCGGTCTGTACTACGTGGTCTTCCGCGCCGTCATTGCCAAGCTGAATCTGAAGACCCCGGGTCGTGAAGAGGAAGAGGAGAGCGCTCCGGCGGTTGCTCAGACTACCGACCGTACCGAACTGGCCAAGCAGTACCTGGAAGTACTGGGTGGTCATGACAACCTGGTCACCATCGATGCCTGCATCACCCGTCTGCGTCTGACCCTGAAAGATCGCAGCATCGTGGATGAGCGCAAGCTCAAAGCCCTGGGCGCGGCCGGTGTGGTCAAGCTCGGCGAGCAGAACCTGCAGGTGATTCTGGGCCCATTGGCCGAAATCATCGCCGGTGAAATGAAGGCCCTGCGTTAATCGGGCGCCAAGCTCGCCTCAAGTCTAAGTCCATTGTTGACATAACTAAGGGCCCCGCTTAGGGGCCCAATATAAAAAAAGCCAAGAAATTCCAACCTTTACTTCAAATGAGAGCAGCAGTTATGAACTTGAAACATTCTCTGTTAGCCATTGCCATGTCTACCGTTTTTGCCACCCAGGTCCAGGCAGCCGATGCCGCCAAGCAAGCCGTGGTCGATTCCCTCGCCAATAACCTGGTGGTCAAGTATGAAGTGGTCACCAACGACGGTGCCGGTGCCGGTCTCGATTGCCAGGCGCTGGGCTCCGAGTGGGCGAGCTGTGGTGTGGCCAAGCTGCACCTGACCAACACCGGTGCCGATGTGACCTCCAAGGACTGGAGCCTCTATGTCTCCTCCATCCGCCGCATCCAGCGGGTGGACAACGACCAGTTCACCATTACCCACCTCACTGGCGACCTCTATCGTTTGACGCCGACCGAGAAGTTCCAGGGGTTTGCCAAGGATGCGACCGTGGAAGTGCCGCTGGTCGTGGAGTACTGGGTATTGTTCGAATCTGACATCATGCCGAACTGGTATGTGGCCAGCGAAGGGGCCGAGCCGAAAGTGCTGGCCAGCATGAGCAACATCAATGATGCCACCACCTACGAGAAGTCGATGCCAGCCGATGGCTGGAAGCGCACCAAGGATGACAACAACATCCTGATGAACAGCGAGACCCGTTTTGCTGCCAACCAGACCAGCACCCTGCTGCCGGCGGGCAAGATCGACAACCAGATCCTGCCGACCCCGATGAAGCAGGTAGTGAAAGCCGGTCCGCAGGTCGACTTCTCCACCATCAAGCTCAACGCCCTTGATCTGCCGACCGATCGCGCCGAGACCCTGAAGGCTCAACTGACCAAGCTGGGTGTTACCCTCTCCGACACCGGCTATCCAGTGACCATCAAACTTGGCAGCAAGGTCAAGCAGGCCGAAGGCTACGACATGACCATCGGCAAGAAGGGCACCGTCATCCAGGGCCATGACATTGCGGGTGCCTTCTGGGGCGCGCAATCCCTGGTATCCCTGCTGGGCGTCGATGACAAGCTGGTCTCCCCGATGAGTGTCGAGGATGCGCCGCGCTTCGAATACCGTGGCATGCAGACCGACGTGGCTCGTCACTTCCGCAGCCTGGACACCATGAAGAAGCTGGTTGACCAGATGTCCGCCACCAAGCTCAACGTACTGCACCTGGGTCTGACCAACGATGAAGGCTGGCGTATCGAGATCCCGGGCCTGCCGGAGTTGACCGATGTCGGCAGCAAGCGTTGCCACGATCTCTCCGAAACTCAGTGCCTGCTGCCGCAGCTCGGCTCCGGCCCGACCAGCGACAACATGGGTACCGGTTTCTACAGCAAGGCTGACTACGTCGAGCTGGTGCGTTATGCCAAGGCTCGCGGCGTGACCGTGATCCCCGAGATCAACATGCCGGCCCACGCCCGTGCCGCCGTGGTTTCCATGGAGGCGCGCTACAAGCGTCTGATGGCAGAAGGCAAAGAGGCCGAAGCTAACCAGTTCCGTCTGACTGACCCGGCGGATACCTCCAACGTCACCTCGGTGCAGTTCTACGACAAGATGTCCTTCATCAACCCCTGCCAGCCGGGTGCCGCCACCTTCGTGGCCAAGGTGATGGATGAAGTGGCCAAGATGCACGAGGCCGCTGGCCAGCCGCTTACCGCTTGGCACTACGGTGGTGACGAGGCGAAGAACATCATGCTGGGTGGTGGTTATCAAGACCCGAATGTCACCAAACCGGAAGAGCTGGTGGGTTGGCGCGGCAATACCGACTGGAGCAAGCAGGACAAGCCGTTTGGCAAGTCCCCCATGTGCCAGAAGATGATCGAGGATGGCAAGATCAAGGACGTGGCCGAGCTGCCGGTCTACTTCGCCAAGGAAGTGAGCGAGATGGTCAAGGGCCACGGCTTCTCCACCCTGCAGGCGTGGGAAGATGGTCTGAAGTACGCCAAGGATGCCAGCGTGTTCGCCACCGACAAGACCCGTGTCAACTTCTGGGAGACCCTCTACTGGGGTGGCTTCAACGAAGCGATGAAGTGGGCTCACAACGGTTATGACGTGGTGCTCTCCAACCCGGATTACCTCTACTTCGACTTCCCGAACGAGGTGCATCCGGCCGAGCGTGGCTACTACTGGGCAACCCGTTTCAACGACACCCGCAAGGTGTTCGCCTTCGCCCCGGAAAACCTGCCGCAGAACGCCGAGACCTCGGTTGACCGCGACGGCAACGCCTTCGTGGCCAAGGGTGACCAGGAGCCGGTCAAGTTCAAGGGTATCTCCGGTCAGCAGTGGAGCGAAACCGTGCGCACCGACGCCCAGTATGAGTACATGGTTTACCCCCGTGTCTTCTCCGTGGCCGAGCGTGCCTGGCACAAGGGTGGCTTCGAGCTGGATTACGTGAAGGGCCGCGAGTTCTCCGGTGAGACCAAGCACGTCAACAAGGCCACTCTGAACAAAGAGTGGAACCAGTTCGCCAACCTGCTGGGTCAGCGCGTACTGCCCAAGCTCGACCAGGCCGGTGTCGAATACCGCCTCTCCGTACCGGGCGCCAGGGTGGTGAACGGTGTGCTGGAAGCGAACGTGGATCTGCCGGGCCTGCCCATCCAGTACAGCCTGGATGGCACCACCTGGACTGCCTACGACGCCGCGGCCAAGCCGAGCGTGACTGGCAAGGTCTACCTGCGCACTGTCAGCTTCGATGGCAAGCGTACCAGCCGTGTGACCGAGCTGAACTGATAGCTCTCAATCCATAACGCAAGGTGGGTCGCAAGACCCGCCTTTCCCAAGACCGGTGGTCATCGGTCTTGGGAAAGGTTGACTATGCGTGTGAGCCTTTGTTGTGTGTATTGTCTGTTTTTCATCACCTTCTGCCCCGCTTCGTGCGGGGCTTTTTTGTGCTTTTTGCTGGAGTTCTTCCCCTGGGCGCTATTTTTGGCGCGTCAATGGCATGGAACGGCCAAATTCAGGTTGAGGCAGGGCGCGTAATGAGGGATCATATCCGGCTTGACGGCGGGGGGATGAGGGTGCCAGCCGGCACAACTTCCGCCAGTGACGCTTTTTTGAGGTGAGCCATGAGTCAGGCGAACAGCCCAACTAACTTTATCCGTCAGATCATTGATGAGGATCTGGCCAGTGGTAAGCACACCAGCGTGCATACCCGTTTTCCGCCCGAGCCGAACGGTTATCTTCACATCGGCCACGCCAAGTCCATCTGCCTGAACTTCGGCATCGCCCGTGACTACCAGGGCCAGTGCAACCTGCGTTTCGATGACACCAACCCGGTCAAAGAAGACATCGAGTATGTCGAGTCCATCAAGCAGGACGTGCAGTGGCTGGGCTTCCAGTGGAATGGCGAGATCTGCTACTCCTCCGACTACTTCGACAAGCTGCACGGTTATGCCGTTGAGCTTATCGAAAAAGGGCTGGCATACGTGGACGAGCTGACCCCCGAGCAGATGCGCGAATACCGCGGTACCCTGACCGCCCCGGGCAAGAACAGCCCGTTCCGCGATCGCTCCGTGGAAGAGAACCTGGCGCTGTTCGAGAAGATGAAAAACGGCGAGTTTGCTGAAGGCACCGCCTGCCTGCGCGCCAAGATCGACATGGCCTCTCCCTTCATGGTGATGCGCGACCCCGTCATCTATCGCATCAAGTTTGCCCACCACCACCAGACCGGTGACAAGTGGTGCATCTATCCGATGTACGACTTCACACACTGCATCTCGGACGCCCTGGAGGGGATCACCCACTCCATCTGTACCCTGGAGTTCCAGGACAACCGTCGTCTGTATGACTGGGTGCTGGACAACATCACCATCGACTGCCACCCGCGCCAGTACGAGTTCTCCCGTCTGAACCTCGAATACACAGTCATGTCCAAGCGCAAGCTGAACCTGCTGGTGACCGAGAAGCACGTGGATGGTTGGGACGATCCGCGCATGCTGACCGTCTCCGGTCTGCGTCGCCGTGGCTATACCCCGGCCTCCATTCGCGAGTTCTGCAAGCGCATCGGTGTGACCAAGCAGGACAACATCGTCGAGATGAGCATGCTGGAAGCCTGCATCCGTGAAGATCTCAACGAGAATGCCCCGCGCGCCATGGCCGTGCTGAATCCGGTGAAGGTCGTCATCGAGAACCTGGCGGCCGACGAAGTGCTGACCGCGCCGGCTCACCCGAGCAAGGCCGAGATGGGCACCCGCGAGCTGAATTTCACCCGCGAGATCTTCATCGACGAGGCTGACTTCAAAGAGGAAGCCAACAAGCAGTTCAAGCGTCTGGTGCTGGGCAAGGAAGTGCGTCTGCGCAACGCCTATGTCATCAAGGCCGAACGGGTCGAGAAGGATGCCGACGGCAAGGTCACCTGCATCTACTGCAGCTACGATGCCGACACCCTGGGCAAGGATCCGGCCGATGGCCGCAAGGTGAAAGGGGTGATCCACTGGGTCAGCGCCACTCACTCCCTGCCTGCCGAGGTGCGTCTCTATGACCGCCTGTTCAAGGTGCCAAATCCGGGTGCCGAAGAGGACTTCGAAGCCGCACTCAACCCGGACTCTCTGGTGATCGTCCAGGGGGCTCGCGTCGAAGCTTCTCTCAAGAACGCCCAGCCGGAGCAGGCTTACCAGTTTGAGCGCGAAGGCTACTTCTGCGCCGACAACAAGCTCTCCAGCCCGGAGCACCTGGTGTTCAACCGCACCGTGGCCCTGCGCGACTCCTGGGGCAAGGTAGAGGGCTAAGCGAGCAGGGCAGGGGAAACCCTGCCCTCTGTTTGGCAATCAGCGTTGCCCAGGACAATAAAAAAGCCAGCATCAGCTGGCTTTTTTATTGTCCGTCATTCAGTGTGTCTGGCGGCTCAGTCGTCGTGCTTGCACTCGCCTGCAGCACAGTGACCATAGAGGTAGAGGCTGTGGTTGGTGAGACGAATGTTGTGCTTCTTGGCGATGTCGCGTTGGCGCTCTTCGATCACCTCGTCGGAAAACTCGATCACCTTGCCGCAGTCGAGGCAGACCAGGTGGTCGTGGTGCTCCTGGGTAGCCAGCTCGAACACCGACTTGCCCCCCTCGAAGTGGTGTCGGGTGACGATGCCGGCATCATCAAACTGGTTGAGAACACGGTAGACGGTGGCAAGACCGATCTCTTCGCCATGATCGATAAGTCGCTTATAGAGATCTTCGGCGCTGGTGTGTTGGCAGTCCGGCTGTTGCAGGATTTCCAGAATTTTGACTCGGGGCAAGGTAATCTTGAGCCCGGCCTTTTTTAACGCTTGGTTGTTGTCTGCCATATTCTACTTATTCGCATTCTCGAAGGTGGGTTTATTCTGAGGGACTGCCGCGGGAATGGCAACCTTGAACTCGCTTGGCCTGTCATTATAGGGCGGCATCCCCAAAAATAAACCCGCTAATTCAAAGGGTTTAGCGAGAGATCCCGCTTTGTATCGAAAAAATCTATCGTTAGGTTCGGCTTGTCGACAGCCTGTATGTTGATAAAATGTAACTTCTGTATATCTGGTCGGATGAGATCCATGGATTGGCTTTTTGACAAGGCAGCGCGAGTGCGCCGCGCCCTCAATGCCTGGCCCCCCTTCTGGGGCGCCGGCATCAAGATAGAGACCCTGAGCGATGATTTTCGTTACTGCAGGGTGACCCTCAAGTCCCGTTGGTGGAACAAGAATGCCAACCGCACCCAGTTCGGTGGCAGCATGTTTGCCATGACGGACCCCATCTACCCACTGATGCTGATGGGGCACTTCAAGAACCGTTACTACGTGTGGGACAAGGCGGGCAGCATCAATTACATCAAGCCCGGCAAGGGCAAGCTGGTGGCCGAGTTCACCCTGACCGAGGGCAAGCTGGCATCGATCGTGGCGGCAACGGCTGCGGGGGACAAGCACTTCCCCGAGTTTGAAGTGACGGTGCAGGACAGCCGGGGCGAGCTGGTCGCTCAGGTCAAGCGCACCCTCTACGTGCGGGCACGGCCGGAACACAGAAATGGCGCAGAATGACGTTTGTACAAAAACAACAAGGGCCCCGTTGGGGCCCTTGTTGTGTTCAGAGAAGATGCAGGGGCGGGATCACTCCAGCTCGGCCAGGCACATCTCTTCATGCAGCTGCTTGCACCAACCCTTGACGCGCTCGGCAGTCAGCTCCGGCTGGCGATCCTCGTCGATACCCAGACCGACGAAGTGCTTGTCGTCTACCAGTGCCTTGGAGGCTTCAAACTCGTAACCGGCAGTCGGCCAGTGGCCGATGATGATGGCGCCTTTGGCTTCGACGATGTCGCGCAGGGTGCCCATGGCATCGAGGAAATATTCGGCATAGTCTTCCTGATCGCCGCATCCGAAGATGGCGACCAGCTTGTTGTTGAAGTCGATTTCGCCCAAGTCAGGGAAGAAGTCATCCCAGTCGGCCTGGGCTTCACCGTAGTACCAAGTCGGGATACCGAACATCAGCAGATCGAAGTTCTCGATGTCGGCCTTGCTGCTCTTGGCTATATCACGGACTTCAATCAGTTGCTTGCCCAGTTCTTTCTGGATCATCTTGGCGACAGCTTCGGTATTACCGGTATCGCTGCCGAAAAACAGACCTACACTTGCCATAGTGTTTAGTTACCCGTGTTTGGTGTTAATGCTTAACGCTCAGACTGCAATGTCCACCGGATAGGCGGACTCAATCTGTTGTTTCAGGATAGATTGGATCAGCTCGGCTCGGCTGATGTTCTGTTGCAACGCAAGTTGGTTCAGGCGCTCCAGCAACTCGGCCTCCACCTTTAACTCTACCCGCTTCAGCCCATTTTCCCGATCGCGTTTAAGCTGGTTACGCTTGTTGATCTTGAGCTGGGTCTCGCGGGGGAGTGGGTTGGTCTTTGGCCTGCCGGGGCGCTTCTCATTTGCGAACAGATCCAGTGTTGTTCGATCAGTTTGCTGTTTGGCCATACATCACAGACGAAAAAAAGTTAGCCGAGACCTGAGCCTTCCCAGCCCAGTTCAATCAGCCCCTTGGCGACAAAACCTGCGCAACCCAGAAACAGCACCAACCAGACGATGAAACGACCGAAACGGGGCACGTTGCCGCGTTTGAGGACGTCCTGAATGGCAAGGCCAATCAATATGAAGATGGCCACAAAGAATAACTTCAGGCCCAAACTTTCGATCAGGTCGATATGTTCACTTAGCATGGATTGCGCACACTCCTTATGACCGGCGCACTATATCACAAAGGATTTGAAACTGTTAACCGCCTGTCGACAGGAAATCCACAACCAGTTTGTTGAACAAAACCGGCTTTTCCGCATGCAGCCAGTGACCGGTTCCGGTAATGACCCGCACTTTTGCCGCCGGAAACTGGGCAAGCGCCGTCTCGCTGTACCGAGGCTGCATATAGTCCGAGTCGCCCCCCTTGATGAAGAGCACGGGCCCCTCGAAGCGGCGATTATCCTCGGGCCAGCCCATGATATTGGCGTAGTTTTGCTCAAGGGCCGGCACGTTGAAACGCCAGCCCCAGCCCGCCTCGGTTTTGGCAAAGGATTTGAGCAGGAACTGGCGAACTCCCGGGATCTCTATGTACTGGGCCAGCTGGGCTTCTGCTTCGCTGCGGCTTTGCGGGGGCGTGGCCAGGGTGGCGTTGAGGCCGGCAAACACATTCTGGTGGCGGGAGTGGGGATAGGCCACCGGCGCCATGTCGGCAACGACCAGCTTGGTGACCCGCGCTGGCGCCAGTTTGGCAACCTGCATCCCCACCTTGCCGCCCATGGAGTGGCCGATGAGCGTCGCCTCAGGGATGGCCAGTTGATCCATCAACGCCAGGATATCGGCGGCCTGGGCGGGGTAGTCCATCTCGTCCGAGTGAAAGGAGGCGCCGTGGTTGCGCAGATCGACGCTGATGACCCGATAGTGTTCACTCAGGGCACGAGCCAGCAATCCCAGGTTGTCGAGGCTGCCGAACAGGCCGTGGATCAGGATGACGGCCGGCCCCTGGCCCTGCTCCTTGAAGTTCAATTCGTGATTATGTTGCAAAATAACACCTTCCCGCTCATGAGTTCGAATGGTGATATGGCTTAACGCACTGGAAAGAAAAGCTTTTCATATCCTGGATAGAGATTTTGTGTGGTTTTTTTTCTAAAAAATCCCATCCAAATTGGCTATCAGTGCGGCCGATCACACACTTGGCCCGCCATTATGCCGTATTCTCGATGAGATTCATGTACATCTGCCAGCCCCTGGCTTGGGCTGTCGGGTCTGCCTATGTATAATCGCCGCATCCGAATTTCGACGAGTCCAGCGCATCCCTATGAAAACCATCGAGCTTGATGACGATCTCTACTTCTATATCGCCAGCCAGACCCGGCACATTGGCGAGAGTGCCTCCGATATTCTGCGCCGTCTGCTGGAACAGCCTGTCCAGGTGACGGCGCCCGTGACCGAGCCAGTCACGGCACCGCAGCCCGTTGCGGCGCGCAGCAACCAGGGAGTGCAGGCGCTGCTCGATTCCGGTGAGCTGCAAAAAGAAGAGAAGTCCATCAACCGCTTCATGCAGGTGCTCAGTACCCTCTACCGGGATGATCCGGCCGGGTTCACTCAGGCTACCGAAATCAAGGGGCGCAAGCGTGTCTATTTTTCGCGGGATCCCGACGCTCTGCGTGCCAGTGGCAGCACCACCAAGCCCAAGCCGGTGCCACAGACCCCGTTCTGGGTGATCACCAATACCAACACCAGCCGCAAGCAGAACATGGTGGCCCAGCTGATGAGCAGCATGGGGTATGACGACGAGGTGATCGCACAGGTGTGCGGCGCAATTTAACGGTTCATCAGACTCAGGCCTTGGTCATCAAGGCCGCCATTACGCAAGGACAACACCATGGCTCAGCATGCTCACGCCGGTCAGCCGGCCCGTTTAAGTGATCTGACCAACATCCCTCGTCTGGTCAGCGCCTACTACCTCAACAAGCCGGACATGAGCCGCCCCGAACAACGCGTGGCGTTTGGTACCTCCGGCCATCGTGGCAGCGCCTTGCACAGCGCCTTTACCGAATCCCACATCCTGGCGGTGACCCAGGCGCTGGTGGAGTACCGCCAGCAGGCCGGTATCACGGGCCCGCTGTTTGTTGGCATGGACACCCATGCTCTCTCCGAATCCGCCTTTGCCAGTGCGGTGGAAGTGCTGGCGGCCAACGGTGTCGAGACCCGCATCCAGGCTGGTCTCGGCTTTACCCCGACCCCGGTCATCTCCCACGCCATTTTGCGCCACAATGCCAGCAAGCCTGCTGCGCGTGCCGACGGCGTGGTGATCACCCCGTCTCACAACCCGCCGGAAGACGGTGGCTTCAAGTACAACCCGCCCCACGGTGGTCCCGCGGAAGGGGAGATCACCAAGTGGGTGGAAGACCGCGCCAACGCCATTCTGGAAGCGGGGCTGGCCGGCGTGAAACGCATGCCGTTCGCCGATGCGCTCAAGAGCCCGTTCGTGGTCGAACACGACTATGTCACCCCCTATGTGGATGATCTGAAGAACGTGCTGGATCTGGATGCCATCAAGCAGGCCGGCATCAAGATTGGCGTGGATCCCCTGGGTGGCTCAGGTGTCGCCTACTGGGATGTCATCGCCAAGACCTATGATCTCGACATCGAAGTGGTCAACTATCGCGTCGATCCGACCTTCTCCTTCATGACCCTGGACAAGGACGGCAAGATCCGGATGGACTGCTCCAGCCCGTTCGCCATGGCGAGCCTGATTGCCCTCAAAGACAAGTTCGACATCGCTCTTGGCAACGACCCCGATTACGACCGTCACGGCATCGTCACCAAGGCGGGCCTGATGAACCCGAACCACTATCTGGCGGTGGCCATCCAGTATCTGTTCACCCACAGAACCGGCTGGTCCAGGGATGCTGCCGTCGGCAAGACGCTGGTCTCCTCCTCGATGATTGACCGGGTTGCCGGCGAGATTGGCCGCACCCTGAAAGAGGTGCCGGTCGGCTTCAAGTGGTTCGTGGATGGTCTCTACAGCGGCGAGTTCGGCTTTGGCGGCGAGGAGAGCGCGGGCGCCTCCTTCCTGCGCAAGGATGGCACCGTCTGGACCACCGACAAGGATGGCTTCATCCTGGCGCTGTTGGCTGCCGAAATTCTGGCAGTCACCGGCAAGGATCCCCAGGCGCACTACGACGCGTTGGAGGCCAAGTTCGGCCGCTCCAGCTACCGCCGCATCGACGCACCGGCCAACAGCGCGCAAAAAGCGGTACTCTCCAAGCTGGATCCGGCGCTGGTTGAAGCCTCCACCCTGGCCGGCGAGCCTATCGTTGCCAAGCTGACCAAGGCGCCCGGCAACGACGCCGCCATCGGTGGCCTCAAGGTGGTGACCGAAAACGGCTGGTTCGCGGCGCGCCCCTCCGGCACCGAGTCCATCTACAAGATCTACATGGAAAGCTTCAAGGGCGAGGAACACCTGGATCTTATCCAGCAGGAAGCCCAGCAGATCGTCTCCGCGGCCCTGGCCAAGGCTGGCGTCTAGGCAAGGCCTAACGCCGGAGCCTGAATTCCCCGGGCCGACATGCAACGAGAAAGAGGAGCCATCACGGCTCCTCTTTTTTGTCTGTGCAGACGATGACTGCTGCCCGCGGCAGGCGGTCAGTGGCTTACAGACAGGCCTGCATCTGTGCCAGCACGATCTGAACCTTGGCGGGGTCCGGATGGGTGCGTCCCAGCACGCGCAAGCCCCACAGCATGGTCATCAGCAGGGCGGCGGTCGCCGGCACATCTCTATCCGGCGCCAGTTCCCCCTGCGCCTGTGCCTGTTGCAGCGCCTGCGTCACCAGTTGCTCGACCTCGGCGAGGTGCGCGCTGACTGCCGCCTGTATGGTGTCGTGGTGGCGCCCCACCTCCAGCAAGGTATTGACCAGCAGGCAGCCGCGATGGGCCTCGCAGGCGATGGCATCCCGCGCCACGGCATCGAGCAGCGCCCGCACGCCAGCCAGGGGAGAATCCTCCGACGCCAGCAGCGCGCGGATCTGTTCCAGGCTCTTGGCAGAATAACGCTGCAACACCTCGATGAAGAGTCCCTCCTTGGAGGAGAAGGCCCCGTACAGGCTGCTGGGCTTGAGGCCCATCTTCTCGACCAGCGCCGCTATGCCGGTGTTGCTGAATCCCGTGTCCCAGAAGGCGTCGAGGGCGATGTCCAGGATGTTGTCTCTGTCAAATGATGCGGGTCTTGCCATGGTGTCACCTGCCGTGAGGAGATTGTTTTTTAGTGGTCGCTACAAAATAAGCTTGACCGACTGCCGGCCCCTGATTGATATTGTAGCGACCACTACAAAAAGGATGACAATCATGCAGACTCTGGAACAAAAAATCAAAGCCTACGACGAGATCAAGCAGAGCAAGGTCCCGGCTCATATTCTGGCGGTGATGGATCAGGCGACCGAGCAGCTCAGGGAAACCGCCCTCGAACAGGGGGCACTCACCACTGGCGCGCAGATCCCCGATTTCGCGCTGCCGGATCAGCACGGGGTGATCCGTCCGCTCTCTCACTACCTCGCGCAGGGGCCGGTCGTGCTCAACATCTACCGCGGCGGTTGGTGCCCCTACTGCAATCTGGAGATGCAGGCCCTCAACGCCGTGCTGCCGGAGTTTCGGGCTCGTGGCGTCAACCTCATCGGACTGACTCCGGAGAAACCGAGCTCGGCCCAGGATACCCTCACCGCCAACGGGCTGGCGATCACCGTGCTCAGCGACGAAGGCAACCGGGTATCGGCCTCCCTGGGACTGGTATTCACGCTTGCCGAGGAGCTGCGCCCAATCTATGAGAGTTTTGGCATCGATATTCCGGCGAGCAACGGGGATGACAGCTTCACCCTGCCGGTGCCAGCCACCTATGTGATTGGCCAGGATGGCACCGTGCTCTATCACTTCGTCAACGTGGATTACACCAAGCGGGTCGAACCTGCGACCCTGGTGGCCGTACTGGACGAGTTGGCTGCGGCGGGGAAAATCTAAAAAAACAGCGCCGGCTTGCCGGCGCTGCTGCTCTTTGTATTCAGGTAGAGAAGACACCCGGCATGGCACTCCTTGCCGGGTTGTCTTTTTGCCGGGCGTCTCAGTATCCGCCGCGGGCGCTCTTGACCGCCAGCCCCAGCTGCCACACCGCCATGGCGTAGTGGGTGCTGTGGTTGTAGCGGGTGATGGTGTAGAAGTTGGGCAGTCCGTACCAGTATTGGTAGCCGGTACCGACATCCAGACGCAGCAGGCTCGCCTCGCTGTGATTGCCAAGGCTGCTGGTGGGGGTGAGACCGGCGCGACGCAAGGAAGCGACGGGGTAGCGAGTCTGGAAACCATGTTCGTAGCCGGGCATCTGGCCCTGACCACGCACGGCCACCGGTTGCCCCTTCTCCCAGCCATGAGCCTTGAAGTAGTTGGCCACGCTGCCGATGGCATCCACCGGGTCCCAGAGGTTGGTGTGGCCATTGTTGTTGAAGTCCACCGCATAGCGCTGGAAGCTGGACGGCATAAATTGGCCATAACCCATGGCCCCTGCGTAGGAACCTGTCGGCGCGGTGGGGTCCATCCCCTCATCTCGGGTCATCACCAGGAAGGATTCCAGTTCGCCGGTGAAAAATTCCGCCCGGCGCGGGTAGTCAAATGCCAGGGTGGCCAGCGCATCCAGGATGCGGGTTTTGCCCATCACCCGACCCCAGCGGGTCTCCACACCGATGATGCCGACGATGATCTCGGGCGGCACCCCATAGAGTTGCTGGGCACGGTTGAGCTCGTTCTCGTATTCGCGCCAGAACGCGACGCCATTTTGCACATTGTCCGGGGTGATGAACTTGGCGCGGTAGCGATTCCAGGCACCGGTCGGGCCTGTGGGCTTGCTGCTGCTCGGCCCCTGGGCATCCATCAGGCGGATGATCCAGTCATAACGCTCGGCCTGGGCCAGCACCTGATGGAGGTGGGCACTGTCAAAACCATGCTTGTCGACCATCCGCTGTACGAACCTGTCCACGTTGGGGCGATTGGCGAAGTCTCCCTTGCTGATCCCCTGTGAATAGACGGGTTTGCTCGGCGGCGTCTGGTTGATAAAGGCGCTATTGGGCTGGGGTTTGACCACGGGCTTGGCTTCAGGCGTGCTGCTGCAGCCGCCGATCAAGGGGAATACGGAGAGAGTGAGTAGACAGACAAGGCGACGCATAGGGTTCTCATGAGCCTGAAAAAGAGTGCCGACATGGTAAAACATTGCCATCCATGCGCAAGTGCCAGTGCAGTGTGGCTGGCGCTTATTTTGTTCCCTGACGCAGGGTATGGTAGCCGCTCCAGAGCCGGGTCAGGGTGGTGATGAGGCAGAGCAGGGCAAAGCCGTAAGCGAGTGACGCAAAACCGGCGGGCCACAGACACATCAGCACGAACAGGGCGATGGTTTCGCTCCCCTCGGTCAACCCTCCGAGGTAATAGAGCGACTTGTGGTGATAGACGGGGTTATCGATCCCCCGCTTGCCCGCCATGATGGCGAAGGCGAGAAAGCTCGAGCCCGTGCCCATGAAGGCAAACAGCAGGGTGGCGGCGGACAGGGCGTTGGCGGGGTCGCTCAGGGCGAACCCCAGCACCACGGCGGCGTAGAAGATGAAGTCGAGGGTGATGTCGAGAAAACCGCCGCAGTCGGTGATCCCCGTCTCCCGTGCCACGGCGCCATCCAGCCCGTCCAGCATGCGATTGAGCAGGATGGCGAGCAGTGCCCAGAGATAAAGGTCAAAGGCCAGCAGCGGCAGTGCCAGCATGCCGATGGCAAAGCCGGTGAGACTCACCTGGTTGGCGCTGATCCCCATGCGGCACAAGGGCTTGGCCAGCCGGGTGAGGGGGCTGCGAATGACGGGGATGAGGTAGCGATCGAACAAGGTCAGGATCCTCAGCAAACAGGGATGGAAAGGGTGAGGTCGAGGATGGTGCCGGGAGCATCCTCTTCATCGTGAGTGACCAGGATGGCGGGGATCGCCAGCATCCTTATCTGCTCGAACACCAGGGCGCGAAATGCCGCCCGCAGCGGCTTGTCGAGGCGGGAGAAGGGCTCGTCCAGCAGCAGGGCTTGCGGTTCGGCCAGCAGAGCCCGCAGCAGGCTGACGCGTGCCTTCTGGCCGCCGGAGAGCGACCCCGGCAGCTTGTCTGCCTGATCCGCCAGCGCCACCTGTGCCAGGGCCTCCAGCGCTTTCGCCCGCCGGGCTCCGCTTCCCTTGAGGGTGGCGGGCATGCCGAATATCAGGTTCTCGGCCACCGTCAGGTGGGCAAACAGCAGGTCATCCTGAAACAGCATGCCGATGTGCCTCGCCTGCGGAGAAAGGGGGGTGAGCCGTCGCTCGCCGAGCCGGATCTCCCCCTCCAGCCGAAGGGGTCCCTTGGGGGGCAAGACGCCCGCCAGCGCCGCCAGCAGCGAGCTCTTGCCACAACCACTGGGGCCCATCAGGGTCAGCACCTCGCCGGGGGCGATGGCGAGCGCGGGTAACGACAGCAAGGGATCTTGCCCAAGGTAGAGGTGAAGGGGCGTGGTGCTTAGCATCGAGACGTTCCCGTGTTTATCGGGCGCCCTTGAGCGCCGGGTTGAGGCGACCTGGCAGCCAGAGCGCCAGCAGATAGATTGCCAGTGGCACTAGCAGTTGCAACAGGCCGTAGAGCCCGGCCAGTCGCCGGTTGAGGCCGCTGCCGATGGCCACCGCTTCCGTGGTGATGGTGACCACCCGACCTGCGCCAAACAGCAGGGTCGGCAGATATTGGGCGAGGCTCACTGCCGCTCCCACCGCGAACGAGAAAAGCAGCGGACGGGCCAGCAAGGGCCCCTTCACCCGCCACCAGGTGCGCCAGGGACTGGCGCCGAGCAAGAGCGCCGTCTGGGTGAGACGGGGATCGAACTGGCGATAGGGACCGTGCAGACAGAGATAGACGTAGGGAAACACGAACAGCAGCTGGCTCCAGAGCACCCAACCCCAGCCAATCCCGCCACCCAGCCAGTCGAGCCCGAGCCGGATGCCAAACAGCAGGCTGGCCTGGGGCAACAGCAACGGCAGACAGATGAGCCAGAGCGGCCAGGGGCGACGCCCCTGTTGCGCCTCCAGGCTCAATACCGCCAGCAGCAGGGCCAGCGCCGCGCTTGCCAGGGCCAGCAGGGCGCTGTCGACGAGCAGGGGCATCAGGTCCGGCAGCAGCACCAGCCAGTGCTGGCCGCTCCATTGACTTGGCCACAGATCCGGGAAGGACCAGCGTCGCGCCAGCGACCAGAGCAGCAGGGCCGCCAGCACCGCCAGGTTGATGGCAAACAGGGCGGCCACACAGAGGCAGGCCAGCCTGGCCGCCAAGGGGCGCGATGCGCGGCGCTGTCCGTCGAGCCAGGTCTGCTTGCCATACCTCTGATGAGCCCACTCCAGCAGCCTCATCGCCGCTAGCAGCAACAGGCTGATGGCCAGCAGCAGCAGGGCGCCGCTAGCGGTGACGCCGCGCCAGCCAAGATCCGGATCCTGATACCAGAGCCACAGCCTGACCGCCAGCGGAGCGGGGGTATCCGGGCCCAGCAGCTGGGCGAGATCCACCACCGCCACCCCGTAGGCGGCGACCGCATAGAGTGGCAGGCGCAGGGCGGGCCAGAGGGCGGGCAGCAGCAGGCGCCACCAGATCTGCGGGGCACTGAAGCCCAGGCTCGCCCCGAGCCACTGCTGGCGCGCCAGTTTGGCGGGCTCCAGGGCCGCCAGCGTCATCAACAGCAGAAACGGCGTCTCCTTCATGATGAGCGCCAGGATCAAGCCAAGTCCCCAGGGATCCCGGATGGTCTGCCAATCGGGGGGAAACTCGAACCCGGTCAGGGAGGGAGAGACGAGGCGCAGCAGCCAGCCTGAGGGGGCGAGCAGGAAGGCAAAGCCGATGGCGAAGGCGACGTGGGGCAGGGCCAGCAGGGGGGAGAGCAGGCGGCGCAGCCAGCGAAAACAGGGGGGCTCGTCACCCTGCTGACCGCTTTGTGCCAGCAGCAGGGCGGTCAGCAGCAGGCTGCCGAGGGTCGAGGCCGCGCCAATCCACAGGCTCAGGGCCGCCGAGTGCCAGAGTCCGGGCTGAGCCAGCAGGCGATGGAGGTTTAACTGGCTTAGCCCGCTGCCCAGCAGTTGCCACACCCCCACCAGCACGGGCGCCGCCAGCAGGAGGGCGCAAGCGCAGGTGAAGAGGGGACGCCAGCCTGGCAGCCGGTTGTTGGTGGTTGATGGCATCAGTGGCCGTAGCGTTCGGCCCAGGCTTCTTCAAGCCTGAGCTGCCAGCTGGGGTGGGGCTCTGCCACCGCCTTGAAGCGCAGCGCCGGCGTCTGGCTGGCCGAGGCGGGCAGGGCGTCGGCCCGCAGCACGCTGGGATCGCCCCAGAAGGCGGGATCAGCCTTGCGAGCCTGGGCCGCCGGGCTTAGCAGGAAATTGGCCGCCACCTTGGCGCCGGCACGGGCGCTGGCGTTGAACGGGATGGCGAGAAAGTGGCTGTTGGTCAGCGCCCCCTTTGCCATGGCCACCGCGACCACGCCAGGTGGCAGGGCACCGTTTTGCACCGCGCTCTGGGCCTCTCCCGGGTTGAAGCTGATGGCCATGGCCAGCTCGCCGTCATCCAGCAGCTGGCGGGTCTCGGCGGCGCTGGCAGGAAACAGCTTGCCCTTGCGCCAGAGCGCCGGGTGCAGCTCATCGAGCCAGGCCCAGAGGGGCACAGTCAGGCGGTCAAACTCGGCATCGGTCGCCTCCCGATAGAGGGGGGCGGGATCCGGGGTGAGCTCCAGCAGGATTTGCTTGAGAAAGCTCGAGCCGTGGAACTGGGGCGGCTTGGGATAGGTGAAGCGGCCAGGGTTGGCCTTGGCCCAGACGAGCAGGGCGGAGGCCGAGGTGGGGGACGTGGCGACCTCCTCTCCGTTGACCATCAGGTTGAGCTGGCCTATGCCCCAAGGAGCCTCGAGCCCCGCTACCGGCACGGTGAAGTCCTCACTTACCGGCAGACTGGTATCCACCAGGGCCATGTTGGGCAGCTCCCCGGTGAAGGGGGCCCCCAGCAGTTCCTGTTCTTTCATCGCCTTGAAGTTCTCGCCATTGACCCAGAGCAGATCGATGGGGCCGCCTGCGAGCTTGCCCGCCTGTTTATTGGCAAGCAGCTGGCTGACGCTCGGGGCTATGTCATCCACCTTGACCTGCACCAGCTTGACCCCGTACTGGCGCTCGAGCTCCTGCCCGGCCCACACCAGATAGCCGTTGATCTCCGGGCTGCCGCCCCAGGCGTTGAAGTAAACAGTCTGGCCTTTGGCCTCGTCCAGCGTCTGCTGCCAGCGGGCATCGGGGGCCGGGTTCTCGCCGGCAAGCAGGGAGCCGCTTGCCAGCAGGGGCAGGGCGCAGACCAGGGTTTTGAGCAGGGGCAAGGTCTTGAGCATGAATGTCACCTAAGGGATCAGGCGCCGCGGCGCCAGTTGTGATAACGGGCCAGCATGGCCAGGGTGCGGGTGGGCTGGTGGGCCCGTTTCCACTCGCCAGCCACGTATTTGTTCCCCTCCATCAGGGTGGGATAGGCGTGGATGGTTGCGAGGATCTTGCCAAGCCCAAGCTTGTGGCGCATGGCGAGGACGAATTCGGCAATCCGCTCGCCGGCGTGAGTGCCCACTATGGTGGCACCCAGGATCTTGTCCTTGCCCGGCACGGTCAGCACCTCGACAAAGCCCTCACGCTCACCGTCGGCGATGGCGCGATCGAGCTCGGCCAGATCGAAGCGGGTCGCCTCGAATGCAATGCCTTGCCCCTCGGCCTCTTTGCGATTGAGGCCCACCCGGGCAATCTCGGGGCTGGTGTAGGTAGCCGCCGGGATCACCCGGTAGTCGGCGCGAAAGCGCTTGAGCTGGCCGAACAGGGCGTTGACGGCGGCATACCAGGCCTGATGAGCGGCAAAGTGGGTGAACTGATAGGGGCCTGCCACGTCCCCCACCGCCAGAATGCTGGGGTAGTTGGTGGCCAGAAAGCCGTCTACTGCTACTGTGCCGCGCGGCGCCAGCGTCACCCCCAGCTCTTCCAGCCCGAAACCGCTCACGTTGGCGACCCGGCCCAGCGCCAGCAGCAGCTGATCCCCTTCGAACACTTGGGTCTCGTCACCCCGGCGCAGGTGCAGCCGGATGGGCAGCCCATCCTCTATGGCTTGGTATTGCGCCCGCTCGGCGCGCCAGCCGGTGAGAAGGGTGACGCCATCCCGCTCCATCTGGTGGCGCAGTGCCTCGGCCACCTCCCGCTCCTCTCGTGGCAACAGCTGATCGGCCAGCTCCACCAGGGTGACGGGGATGCCGAGCAGAGCGAAGCTCTGGGCCAGCTCGCAGCCGATGGGGCCGCCGCCGAGTACCAGCAGGCGGCGCGGCGGGGTGCGCAGCTGCCACAGGGTGTCCGAGGTGAGGTAGGGCACCTCATCAAGTCCCGGTAAATCGGGCACCAGCGGTCTGGCGCCGGTGGCGATGACCACGTGGCGGGTGGTGAGGCGCCGGCCGTTGACGTCGACCTCCCAGGGGGAGACCAGCCGAGCCGCTCCCTCGATACACTCCACCCCCAGCCCCTGGTAACGCTCGACAGAGTCGTGAGGCTCGACCTCCCTGATCACCTGCGCGACCCGTTCCATCACGGCGGCAAAATCAGCCTCGCTCTGGCTCGGACTAAAGCCGAGCTCGCCCGCCTTGCGCTGCTCGGCAGCAAAGCGGGCTGCGCGGATCAGCGCCTTGGAGGGGACGCAACCGGTGTTGAGGCAATCTCCCCCCATCCTGTGCTTTTCGATCAGGGCCACTTTGGCCTTTACCGCCGCGGCGATATAGCTGGTGACCAGGCCGCCGGCGCCGGCGCCGATCACCACCAGGTTGTAGTCGTAGCGGATCGGCTTTTGAAAAGGGGCGTGCAGGCGGCGCAGGGCAAGGGTCTGCGCCAGTTTTTTCATCAGCCAGGGCATCAGCCCCAAGAGGGTCAGCGCCACCATCAGGCCGGGGGAGAGAATATTGCCGGTGCTGGTGAGGGTCGCCAGCTCGCTCCCTGCCAGCACGAAGACGAAGGTGCCGGGCAGCATGCCAAGCTGGCTCACCCAGTAGTAGGTACTGACTCTGATGGGAGTCAGCCCCATCAGCAGGTTGACCAGAAAGAAGGGGAATATGGGGATGAGGCGCAGGCTCAGCAGATAGAAGGCGCCATCTTTTGCCATCCCCGCCTGGAAGGTGGCCAGCTTGTCGCCAAAGCGGGCGCTCACCCAGTCGCGCAGCAGGAAGCGGGCGCTGAGAAACGCCAGGGTGGCGCCGAGCGAGCTGGCAAACGAGACCAGTAGCAGCCCCCACGCCACGCCAAAGACAGCGCTGCCTGCCAGGGTGAGCAGGCTGGCTCCCGGCAGGGAGAGGGCGGTGCTGAGCACATAGATCACCAGAAACAGCAGGCTGGCCGCGACAAAATGGCGGTCGACCCACAGCGCCAGGCTCTCTTGGTGAGCCTGCAGCTGGGAGAGACTCAGATAGTGGCCGAGATCGAACGCGAAAAAGGCGCCGATGAGGCAGCCCATCACCAGCAGAAGCAGCAGACGGGCTCGCGTCATTTGGCGTCCTTGTCGGCGTTGGCATCGGTCGGGCGCGCTGGCTGCACCGGCAGCTGGCAGAAGCCCTGGGGAGCGATGTCGAGGGCCGCATTGAACTTGGCCGACATGTTCTGGAAGGCGATAAGGCCGGTCAGCTCCACCATGGCGTCGTCATCGAACCACGGCTTGAGACGGGCAGCCTGCTCGTCGCTCACACCATCCAGCCCTGTCATCGCCTCTGTGTAGTCGAGCACGGCCCGCTCCCGCTCGTCGAACAAGGGGCTTTCGCGCCACTCGGCCAGGGCCTCCACCTTCTCGCTGGAGCCGGCCCGCTTGATGAGGGTCATGGCATTGATGTCGACGCAGAAACGGCACCAGTTGAGCTGGGAGACCCGCACCGTCACCAGGGAGCGCAGCACGGGATCGATGGGAGAGCGTTTGCGGTTGATGACGCCATAGAGAGTTGCCACGGCGGCAAACAGCCTGGGGGAGCGGCCCCAGCACTTGCCCGGGATCAGCACCTGGCCGTAGTTGCGTTTTTGCAGCCAGAAAAAGGGGCGGATAAACCAGGCATACTCCTGATCCGGTTTGACCTCGACGCGCATTGCTACTCCTCTTCTTTGTTCTTCTTCATCATCTTGGGTTTGTATGCCCCACCCAACCGCTCGTTGAGCCGATCCAGAAAGCAGTTGATCCGTGCCCGGTTGGTGCCCAGGTCACTGCGCCCCTGACGGGAGGCGGAGCGCATGTCGATGCGGGTCTCTTTGGGGCCGGTAAAGACCCGCAGCGCCACATCATCCTGAAAGCCGAACCAGGGGGTGGTGACAACGGCATCGAGCCCGTGGGGGCTCGGACGTACCTGCCAGCCCAGCTCTGTCATCAGTGCGTTGGCCTCGGCGATCACCTCGGCCCCGGAGGCGCGGGTATAGAGAGGACCGGGGTTGCCGGCAAAAACTTTCAGGGGAGGCGCATTGACGGGCAGATCCGCCGGGGTTCTGAGTTCGCTGGCCCAGCTCAGGGCGGGGGGATGATAGGGATCCGTGCTGACATCGTTGGTCAGTGGCATGCGCCACGCCTGCACCAGGAACAGCAGGGGCAACAGCAGCGGGATGGCCCCCCACAGGTTGGATGCCTTGTTTCGGCTCCAGGGCAAACGTACCAGCAGGAAGAGGGAGAGCAACGCCCCGGCCAGACAGAGGGTAAAACCCAGCCACCAGGGCCAGAGATGGATACGGCTACCGAGGGCCCCTACCAGAGGAACGAACCAGGCCAGCAGTGGCCACAAGATGGTGCTGGGCATAGGGCGGGATCCATGGATTGAGTGGGCAATGCCGAGAAGGATAAACCTAATAGCCTGATAACGTTAGCAAATTGAAGCCTGTTCGGCGATTTTTTGGCCATGGAGGCATGAGGAAAAAAGGAGGGTGCCCGCAGGAGGAGCACCACAGGGGAGCGCATTAGTTGCGGTAGAGGACCTTGGTATTGTGCTCTTAAGATAAATTCGGATTCGCCTAAATTTGGTACAAAACGTGAGTGCAGTGCTGTAAACGCTCAACAATGGACGGCTAATTATCTAATTCCACAGTATCTTGTGGTTTTTAAAGCATAGGAAAAATGATCTCCTAGCATGAATTTTGCCAATTGCCTCTCATTTTAAAACAGTAGCCTTACAAAAACTCATAAATTTCAATATAATGACTAAAATATTAATTTAGGTGGTAGTATGTCTGGTTATTTAATAAAAATCAAAACAAAAATACCTTATTCAGATAAGGTTGTTGATATTGATCTGGATGGGAAGACACTAATCTTAACTGGAGGGAACGGTTGCGGTAAAACGCAACTAATGGATCACCTATTCAAAAAGCTGAAAGAATATATAATCGATAGAAATAATTATACTGTTGAGCAACTTCAAAGCAATCTTGCCTCCTATCAATACAACTTTGATATTATAGGTCCTGCACATCAGAACTATAATCATTTTAAAGAGCAAATTGAGAATACAAAAGCTAAAATAAAAGAAGTTGAAAATCCACCTATTCAAATATGTAGCCTTGAAGATTTTGTCGTAAAGTATCAAAATTTTAAGGCTGTTTTGGTTTCTTTTGAGGCTATGAGGAAGTCTGAGATCACAAAACCATCAACTGTAACAAGTCTTGATGCTTTACGTTCAAAAGATAAAGAGTTTACACAAAAGATCTATTCAAATTTAAATTCTTCTTCAATTTTTGAAGAGTTTCTTGTTTCAAATATAGCTAATCAGGCGTTCTCAGAGTCGAGTAAAATAAATAATAATCCTGAAGAGGCTATGCGCATTGAAAAATGGTTTTCTAAGCTAGAAACTGACCTGCAAGATCTTTTTGAGGATAATAGTCTAAGGTTGGTATTCAAATCAGATACCTTGTCATTCGAAATCCATCAGCCACATAAAGATCCATATACATTTCAAAGTTTATCTTCTGGTTTCTCTTCAATCATGGCGGTATATGCAGATTTGATTACGAAAGTATCTCTTCGTTCAATTGACCCAGATGAATTAACAGGGATTGTTCTGATCGATGAAGTTGATGCGCATCTACATGTTTCATTACAAAAGAAAATTCTCGCTTTTTTAAAGAGAGCATTCCCCAAAGTACAATTTATTGTTAGTACACATTCGCCATTTGTAGTCTCATCGGTTGATGATGCAGTGATCTATGACCTATCACGTCTTGAGCAGGTTGATGATCTCTCGATGTACTCCTACGAAGCTGTATTAGAAGGGTTGTTTGGTGTACTCCCCATATCCAGTCTGCTTCAAAAAAATATAGCTAAATTAGCTGTTTTATTGAATAGATCACCTCTTAATATTGATGGCGTCCAGGCGTTACTGGATCTACTTCCATCTGATTATGCCGCTTTGGATGATGAGTCTTTGTATTTTGTTAAATCTGCTAAAATCGCTCTTAGCAAAGCGAAGAGGTCGTAATATGTTCAATGTTGTTAGAAATGAACCAGCCCCAGCTTCGCTTGCTAATAAAGTAAAGTATGATTCTCAGGACGTATGGGAGGCTTTGAACAGGGTATTCCATAAAAAATGCTATATTTGTGAGACGAAAGAGCCTCAAGATATAAATGTAGAGCACTTTGTTCCACATCAAGGTGATAAAAATATAAAGTTCGATTGGAATAATCTCTATTTTTCATGCGGTCGGTGTAATAATATAAAGTTGGCTAATTATAATGACCTTATTGACTGTTGTGATACAAATGTTGATGTTTTAAGGGCCATCAAACATGTTCCACCCGTAACTCCACACGCAAAAAAGCTCCAAATAGAAGCTCAAGTTAATAATGAAAAAACCAATTTAACTGTAGAGTTGCTAGATAAGATATTCAATAGTACGCATACACCGAATAAGACTGTTTCTGCGTCTTTTTTAAGAGGGCGAGTGTTCTCACAATACAATCTATTGTTAGATCTTCTAGATAAATATTATACCGAAACGGTATTGCCACAAGAAAAAGAAATTGCATTGGAAAGAATGAAGCTATTAGTTAAAGCATCTGCACCCTACAGCGCTTTTCTCAGTTGGTGCATATTGGAGGATAACGAGCTAGGTCCTTTATTGAATGACTTTATTGGTGTTGCTGAGTAGCAAAGAAAAAGAGCTGGCGTATACGCCAGCTCTTTTTCTCTCAATTCCGATATAAAACTTTGATCAGGTGAAAGCCGAACTTGGTGCGCACCGGTCCCAATACCTTGAGCAACTCCCCCTTGAAGACGGCATCGTCGAAAGATTTGACCATGTCCCCCTTGGAAAACTCCCCCAGATCGCCGAAGCGCTTGCCGGAGGGGCAGGTGGAGAAACGCTTGGCCATCTGGCCGAAGTCGGCGCCCTTCTCGATCTTCTCCTTGATCTCCAGACACTGTTTCTCTGTCTTGACCAGGATGTGCTGGGCACAGGCTTTTTTCATGGGGCGCTCCTCGGGTTAACGGGTGGATGGCAAATCGGGGGCGCAAGGGTACCCCAAATTGCCCTCCGCGTCAGCCGTCCGGGTCACGTTTGGCAGAGCCTTGCCGCCATCAGGGGTGGCTGCTGGTGGCCAGTTGCGCTCTGGGGCGAGCCTGCCAGAGGATTTCCAGTCCCAGCAGGGCATAGAGGCTCCAGATGGCCAGCGGGTTGAGCCATTCGCCACCAAGCTGCATCGTCAGCAAGGCAGCTGCCGCCAGCAACAGTGTGATGCCGGGCAGGCGCCAGTAAGCGGGCAGGGGAGCCAGCAATGCCATGGTCAGCAGGATGGCGAGACCAAATGGCAGGTTGAGTGCGGTAAAGGCCAGCGCCTGCTGGCCGTTCATGCCGGTCAGCAGCGCCAGCAGGGCGCTGCAACAGGCGAGAAAAGTGATGAATTCGAGCCGGTCGGCAATGTAGTCAGCCATCTGTTCGCTACGGGCATGCATGATGGGATCTCCTTCGGTTGATGGCTTGAGTGTGCGCGAGGGCGTCAGACAAGGGCAGCGGGATAATTCGATTGCACTGAACGAGCCTGTCTCAATCCCGCGTGGCGCGGGCCTTGTCGCGGGATAGCGGGGTTTGAGAGGCTGGCTGCTCAATCGACAGGCAGGTTCCGACAAGCCTTGTCGTGGCACACCCACGGACGCGCTGTTCGACGTGGACCGGGAGTGATGGAGATTTTTCCGGTTTCAGATGGCTAGCGCTATTTTGGGTCGGCGAGCGAGGCCAAAGGGGGCACCTGGCTGCGCAATTTGTGGCCAACATCTTAAAATCTATGGCGAATTTGCCAGGCCGGCGGCTCTGTCGTTGGCGAAAGCCTATGTTAGGATAGGGTTCGCCATATGTTGGTGCGCTCTTGGTCCGACCCCGTGCATGACTGCGTTCCCCGCTTGGCGGGCGAGTGGCTGCAGCGGGCTGTGCCTGTGTGCGTCTTTATATTCGTTACCCAACTTTCAGGAATATCGACCTTTGACCGGATGCAATCCATCCCTGCCGGCAGGGCGTTTACTCTCCGGCTCCGCCTGTCGCCGCGGCCTGCTGATCCTGGCGCTGGGCCTGTTTCTGTCGCTCCTGGCGGCGCCAGCGCTGGCGGCCAAGCTCACCTATCAGGTCAAGGGAGTGAAAGGGGACAACAAGGACAACGTTGAAGCTTATCTCAACGCCCTGCCCGTCTATCAGGAGCGCCAGTATCGTCCTGCCCGCCCCAAGATCATCGAGAGCGTGCAAAAGGCGCTGCAGGTGTATGGCTACTACGAGCCCAAGATCTCCCTCAGCCGCGACGAGAAGAAGCCATCTCGGGTCATTGTCACCATCGACAAGGGGGAGCCGGTCATTGTCTCCCGTCTCGACGTCTTGCTGGAAGGGGATGCCAGCAGTGACGAGCGCTATAGCGAGCTGCTGGATCAGTTGCCCCTGAAAGAGGGGGAGCCCCTCAACCATGCCAAATATGAATCCATCAAGGCCGATCTCGGCAGCCTGGGGCTGGCGCGCGGCTATTTCGACGCCAAGCTGAGCAAGAGCCAGGTCAGGGTGTTTCCCGACAAGGGCACGGCGGAGATCTTCATCCTGTTCCAGTCCGGTCATCGCTACCGTTTTGGCGATATCCGCTATGACGCCACCCCCGAGGCGCTAAAGCTGATCAAGCCGCTCATCACCATCAAGGATGACGAACCCTATCTGGCCATCCGCCTGGCCGAGATGTCCCAGGATATCTCCTCCACCAAGCTGTTCCGTCAGGTGGATATCAAGCCCCAGATCAGCGAGGCGACCGATTACCGGGTGCCCATCTCGGTGACCCTGGCCAACCGGGTCGATCACGAAATCGAAGCCGGTCTGGGCTATGCCACCGACGTGGGGCCGCGGATGAGCGCGACCTGGGAGAAGCCCTGGGTCAACCGTTACGGCCACCGCCTGTTTGCCACCGCCAAGGTGTCGGCGCCGGAGGCGGAGCTCAGCTTCGACTACCAGATCCCGGTGGGCAACCCGCTGCGGGACTACTACTCCATCCAGAGTGGCTACCAGTACAAGGACAACAACGACACCCGCTCCGATCTCACCACCATAGGGGTGCACCGTTGGACCCGGCGGCCGGAGAGCTGGGATCGCGACGTCTTCATCCGCCTGGAGAACGAGGTCTATACCCAGGGCATGGACGAGGGGAACAGCTTGCTGGTGATCCCCGGCGTCTCCTGGTCGCGGCTGCGGGTGCGGGGCGGCCTGGTGCCGGACTGGGGGGATCGCCAGCAGCTCACCCTGGAGTTTTCCGATCCCACCTGGGGATCCGACATCAGCTTCGTGCGGATATGGGGCCGCAGCAAGTGGCTGCGCACCCTGGGCGAGGATCATCGCTTCCTGATGCGGGCCGAGCAGGGGGCCATCATAGGGGACAGCTTCTCCCTGGTGCCGCCATCCCTGCGCTTCTTCACCGGTGGCGATCAGACGGTACGCGGGTTTGACTATGAAACCATCTCCCCGACCGGGCCGGATGGCAAGCTGACCGGGGGCCGTTATACCAGCGTGGCCAGCCTGGAGTACAACTACCGCTTCAGCGAGAAGTGGCTGGGGGCTCTGTTCGTGGATGGCGGTACCGCCACCGTCGATTACAGCGAGCCGTGGAAAATCGGCACCGGGATCGGGGTGCGCTGGGTTACCCCCATCGGTCAGGTCAGACTCGATCTGGCGGTCGGGGTATCGGAAGAGGATAAGCCCGTGCGGCTGCATTTCGCCTTGGGGCCTGAATTATGATCTGGGTAAAGCGTCTTTTTCTCTGGCTGATGGGCCTCGTTTTTCTGCTGCTCATCGGCGTCAGCCTGCTGGGCTTCACCCATCAGGGCAACAAGTGGCTGTGGCAACAGGCTAAGGGCGCTCTCCCTTCCCTCAAGGGTGAGCTGGTGGCGGGCCAGCTCGGTTATGGCTGGACCCTGGAAGGGGTCGGCTGGCAGGATGAGCTGGTGGATGTTTCGGTCGATCGCGCCGTGCTGGACTGGGATCTTGGCAAGCTCCTGCAGGGCAAGCTCTGGATAAAATCCCTGGTGGTCATCCATCCGGTGGTGAAGGTCGCCGACTCCGAACCCGCGCCGCCAGAGCCCTCCGAACCTTTCGCCTGGCAACCACTGCCCCTCAAAATCCAGGTAGACACCCTGCAGGTGGCCGATCTCGATCTGGCCGTGCCCGGTGTGGCCGTGACCCTGGGATCGCTGGATATCGGCGCGACCCTCGATCGCAAGGGGCTGATAGTGCGCGGCCCCGTGCTGGATGGCTTGAGCGTCACCCTGGCTGACACGCCGTCAGCCAAAGCGGCGGCCGAAGAGAATGCCAAGGCCGGGAAAACGGCTCAGGGCCAGGCTCAGGATAAGGCGAGCGAGACAACCAACAGCGAGTCAACTCAGGCTGATAAAGCTGCACCCATCGAGCTGCCCGCCATTTCCCTGCCATTTCCCGTCCAGCTGGAAGGGGTGAGTCTGACCCGTTTTCGTTATCAGCAGGGCGATCTGATCGAAGCCGTCGACAAGCTGCACCTCTCGGCCGGCGCCGAGGATGATCGCATCGAACTGCGCGAGCTTTCGCTGCGCCACGCCATGGCCGATCTGGTCCTCAAGGGGAATATTCGCCTGGGCGATGATTATCCGCTGGATCTGACCCTGGATGCCAAGGCGCGCAAGGGCTTGCTCGATGGCGAGCTTAAAGGGGAGCAGGCCACCCTGGCCCTGAGCGGGTCGGTCGGTAAGCTGGATCTGGCGTTGCAGGCCAAGGGGCCGGTAGCCGCCAGCCTCAAGGGGTCGCTGGCAGCCCTTGACCCGGATCTGCCGTTTGATCTGGTGCTCGACTGGAAGAGCCTCGGCTGGCCCTTGCACAAGCCGGCCAAGGATGAGCCGAATTACCGGCTGGACAAGGGGAGCCTGACCGCCAAGGGCAAGCTCTCCGGCTATCAGTTTGCCCTCAAGACGTCGGGCAAGGGGACGGATGTGCCCCCGTTCAAGATTGCCCTCAATGGCAAGGGGGATCTCGAACAGCTGAGCAAACTGGCCCTGCGGCTCGAGGCTCTCAAGGGGGAGTTGACCCTGGATGGCAAGCTGGCCTGGCAAAAGGGAGTCCACTGGCAAGGGAACACCCGCTTCAAGGGGATCAATCCGGCCGAGCTGGTGCCGGATCTCAAGGGCACCCTGGGCGGGGAGATTGAGAGCCGTTTCGTGATGAACGAAGCGGGCAGCTGGGAGCTGAACCTGCCCACCCTCAGGGTGGATGGCAAGCTCAACCAGTATCCGCTGGCCATCAAGGGTGAGGCGAGCGGCAATGACAAGATGGAGTGGCGCATTCCCGGGCTGTCGCTGCAAAGCGGCCCCAACCGGTTGCAGGCCAAGGGGCAGATCAGCCAGCAGGTGTGGCAACTGGTGGCCGATCTCGATGCTCCCAATCTGGCGGGGCTCTACCCCGGCCTGAAGGGGGATATCAAGGGGCAGGTGCGCCTGGGGGGCAATCAGCAGGCGCCGCGGGTGACCACTGAGCTTTTGGCCAATCGCCTCTATTATGCGGGCACCAACATCAAGGGGATCGCCATCAAGGGCAATGCCCTGGTGGGTGACAAGCCTGCGGGTGAGCTGGCGCTCACCGTGGCCAGCCTGACCCAGGGAGAGACCAAGCTAAGCCAGCTGGCGCTGGCCCTCGACGGGGATCTGGCGCGCCATCAGCTCACCCTGACGATGAAGGGCGATCCGGTGGCCGCCAATCTCAAGCTGGGTGGCGGCGTGCGCGGGGATCACTGGCGCGGGACCCTCTCCGAGCTCAAGCTCAAGACTCCCTTGCGGCGCTGGAGCCTGACCAACCCCTGGGCCCTCGATCTCGATCTGCCGCGCCAGCGCTTGGCGATGGGGGATCTCTGTCTTGACTCCCAGGGGGCCAACCTCTGCATCAAGGGCAGCCAGGTATCGGCCGAGCAGGGGGCGTTGGAGTTTGCCCTCAACGGGTTTGATCTCAAACGGCTGCGCCCCTGGCTGCCGGACAACTTCCGCTGGCAGGCGGAGCTCTCCGCCGATGGTCGTGCCAGCTGGCGCGGTAGCCAACCGACCCTGCATGCGGTGGTGCGCACCACGCCGGGTTCCTTCGTGGCTGACGACATCAAGACCGATTATCAGCAGTTGGCGCTGGCCGTGGAGTTCGAGCGCCAGCAGGCGGCGATCCGCCTCGACTTCGCCTCGCAGCAGATCGGCAATATCGATACCGACCTGCTGATCAGGGAGCCCGCAGGTCGCGGCCAGCTCGGGGGCCAGCTCAAGTTTGACGATCTCAAGCTCGACACCTTTGCCCCCCTCATTCCCGAGGTGCGCTCCCTGCAAGGGGTGATCTCCGCCAATGCCCGCTTCGAGGGAACCCTGGCATCCCCCCTGCTGTTCGGTCAGCTCAATCTGCTTGATGGCGAAGTGCAGACTCACTCCGATATGGTGACCCTCTCCAAACTGGTGACCCGCCTCAAGATCGAGGGCAACCGCGCCGAGCTGGATGGCTCCATGCTGGTGGGCAAGGGGCCGCTGGCCCTCGGCGGCTGGCTCAGCTGGGCCAAGATGCCGGTGAGTGGCAGCCTGACCATCCAGGGGGATGAGCTGGAGGCGCAATACCCGGGCATGGGCCGGGTGCGGGTCTCCCCGGACATTGCCATTTCGTTGGGGGAGGAGACCCGCATCACCGGCAAGGTGGATATTCCCTGGGCGCGGATCCTGGTCAAGAGTCTGCCGGACTCGGCGGTCGCCGTCTCCGATGACGTGACCGTGGTGTACGACGATCTGCCGCCACCGCCTCCCCAGGCCAGCCTGCCACTGCTGATGAAGGTGGCGATCCGGCTCGGGGACGACGTGAAACTGGAGGCGATGGGGCTCAAGACCAATGTCTCCGGCGGGCTCAATATCAATCAGGATCCGGGCAAGCCACTGGCGGGCAACGGCCAGCTGGTGCTGACCGACGGCCGCTTCAAGGCCTATGGCCAGAACCTCATCATCAAGGAGGGACGGATCATCTTCTCCGGTCCCCTCGATCGCCCCTTCCTCAATATCGAGGCCTATCGTGACCCGGATACCATAGAGGATCAGGTGACGGTCGGGGTACGGGTGACGGGGCCGGCCACCAAGCCGGAGATCAAGGTCTATTCCGAACCCCAGATGGCCCAGTCCGAACAGCTCTCCTATCTGTTGCGCGGCAAGGGGCTGCAGACGGGCGGCGAGGATGGCGGCTTCAACGGCCTGCTGGTGGCCGGCGCGGTCAGCCAGGCCAACGGCGTGGTGTCGAGCATCGGAGAGGCGCTGGGGATGAGTGATGTCTCCCTCGATACCGCCGGCAGTGGCGACGACACCCAGGTGACTCTCTCCGCCTATTTGTTGCCCGGTTTGCAGTTTCAGTACGGGGTGGGGGTATTCAGCCCGATCGCCGAGTTCAAGCTGCGCTACGAGGTGCTGCCGCGACTCTATCTGCAGGCCATGAGTGGGGTCGCCCAGGCGGTGGATGTCTTCTATCGCTTCACCCTCTAACGGGAGCGACCGTGACTGACGAAACGGGAGGCGCTGGCCTCCCGTTTTTTTATTCTGATGGAGGGCGAGGGGAGATCGGCCTGACATATGGTGGGCCGGAAAAGCGAAAACCCGGCCAAGGCCGGGTTTTCTGAATGATGGTGGAGGGAGAAGGATTCGAACCTTCGAAGGCAGAGCCGTCAGATTTACAGTCTGATCCCTTTGGCCGCTCGGGAACCCCTCCACGGGGTATTGCAAACAGATTGTGGCACTTGAAATGGTGGAGGGAGAAGGATTCGAACCTTCGAAGGCAGAGCCGTCAGATTTACAGTCTGATCCCTTTGGCCACTCGGGAACCCCTCCACAAGTGCGAGGCGCATACTAACAGATCTTCCGCTTTTGTGAACCCCCAAGCGGGATTTTTCCATTAAAAGAATCGGATTGATGGCCGATAAGAAATGAAATCGCCATTTTCAAGAGTTATGCCATGCTACCCCGCTCAATCCGTGATCACCTGCTCGTCGATGAGGGCCAGTTGGGGCAACGTCTCAACCTGGATCTGCAGCATGGCGATCGGGCGGATTTTCGGCTGCACCTGGCGTTGCTCACCGACTCGGTGGAGGAGCAGCCCTGGTTTGACGCCAAGCCGGCCGCTGCGCCGGATGAGCGGGACTGGCGTGCCCATTTCGGGTTGCGCCCGGCAGAAGCCTTGATGGCAGAAGAGGCGACCAGCGACAGCTGTGCCCTCAACGAGCGGTTGCAGCAGGGGGGCAGCATGGTGGATGTGCGGCTGTGGCTGGCATTGCAGCCACAGCCACTGGTGGCAAAGCAACCGCTGCTGGATGAGGCGGTCTACGACAACCTGACGCCACTCGGGCGTGAGCGGCTGAGGGGAGCACTTGCGGATGAGCCTCGTCAGGAAGACCCGCTGGTGCTGTTGCCTGTGCTGGATCGCCTGCAGCAGGGCATCGATACCCGGCTCCACTGGCTCATTTGAGCGAGACGGGTTGCATGAAGGGCGGTTCGAGTCGCCCATGTCGGTAAGCGAATGCGGGCATGCAAGCGGACATACAAAAGGCGGGATATCCCGCCTTTGTGTTGAATGACTGTGTTAACCTTGCCGGGAGTTATGCGTCGGCTTCATCCGGTTGTGGCATCTCCTTGCGTGTGCCATTGGCGCGACGGGCGATCGGTTTTTCGGTGTGGCGGTTGATTTGACGCTCCAGTTTTTGTCCCAGTTCATTGATGGCGGCGTAGAGATCCTCATGCTCTGCCTGGGCAAACAGCTTGCCGTTGGGGATGCCAGCAGTGGCTTCGACGATAAACATCAGACGCTCTTTGGACACAATCACATGGGGTGTGATGAGAGGCACCTGAAGACGCTCGAGCTTGTCAAAACGGGATTCGATGCGCTCGCGGATAGCCGGGGTGATGTCGATGATTTTGCTGGTAATTTCGATTTTCATATTGGCCCCCTTCGGGTCGTCTTGCTTGTGTCTTCACCTTCAGATTACTCATCGGTAGTATTGAAAATGTGATATTGGTCACAAAATCTCCCGCCATGTATTTAGCGATTTGTAAATTGTGAGCTTTTCCGGTTTCGTGCCAAAAATAGCTTGAGCTCCTTGAAACTGGCAGGCAGTATGACGGGAATAGGATCGTTTCTGTCCCTTCTTGGCAGCACCTTGTGTCGACTTCATTGTCCGGTTCGCCCGGTTTTCCCCGCTCGATACTGCATGTTAGCCCCCCCTCTTTGATTGTCTTTGAACTCATGAGTCGATGTGGGGAGTGGTTGTGCCCGTTCTGCCTGGACATCAAACGTGAACGATTGTTGTGTTGGAGTTGTAGATGAAGCAGCAAGCCACTCAAATCATGTGGTTTTATGATCGGCAGCATGATCAGTGGAGCCTCTCCGATCAGGGCGCCTACCAGCAGTGGCAGGGGGAGGGGAAACACCCCTGGGCAGGTTGCCTGCAGCCGGAAGATGAAGCGGGCTTTGCCGATTTTTTGGCGCGTCTGCATCAATCCACCTTGCCGGAACAGTTCATCGGCCATCTCAAGGATGAACGGGGCCTGTTCAGTCACGTGATCTGGAGTGGGCAATACGTGCCCAGCCAGCAGTTGTGCTGCGGCTGGCTGGCGCCCCTTGACGGGATGAGCGCGGCGGCCGAATCACTCAATCTCTCCCAGCCATTGCAGACCTCATTGCTGACCCGCCTGGCCCAGGCGCTTTCTGCCTGTACCGGTACCGAGTTTTTCAACACCTTGGTCAACCAGCTGACTCACATCCTCAAGGTGGATGCCGTCTGGGTGGGTGAGCTGAGCGGGGTGGACAGGATCAAGGTGCTGGCTGCCGACGGGCTGGATATCCGGGATTACCCCCTGGCGGGCACCCCGTGCCAGCAACTCTATCGGCAGGGAACCAGCTGTCAGGTGAACCTGAATGAGCTGAGCGAATGCCAGACCCCCTCCCGACCCGGACAGCGCTATTATGGCCAGCCGCTGTGCGATAGCCGGGGCCAGCTGCTGGGTCATCTGGCCCTGCTCTACTCCGCTCCCGCCGACATTGCCAACCTCGACTCTGTGCTCAACACCTTCTCGGTACGCATGGTGGCCGAGTTGGAGCGGTTGCAATCCGATGCCCAGATGCGCCTCTCCGCCGTGGCCTTTGAAACCCACGAAGGGATCATCATCACGGATCCCGGTTTCAAGGTGCTGCGGGTCAATCACGCCTTCAGCCAGATCACCGGTTTTGACAGCCAGGCCGTGCTGGGCCTGCATCTGGAAGAGGATCTCTGGCCCACCATGGGAAAACCGGGCTACGAGCTCAATACCCTGAGCCGCTGGCAGGGGGAGACCCAGCGGCGCCATGCCGATGGCCACGTCTATCCCCAGTGGGAAATCGTGACGCCGGTGCAGGATGAGAAGGGGGAGATCAGCCACTTCGTCATCTGCTTCGAGGATATCTCTGAGCGCAAGGCGGCCGAGCTGCGGATCCAGGATCTGGCCTATTACGACGAGCTGACCGGTTTGCCGAATCGGCGCCAGTTGCACGAAACCCTGGTGCAGACCTTCAACGAGGCCAGTCGCAATGGGTTGATCGGGGCTCTGCTGTTTATCGATCTCGATCACTTCAAGACCATCAACGACTCCCTCGGCCACGCCACCGGTGACTGGCTGCTCAAGGAGGTGGCGACCCGTCTCAAACGGCTGGTGCGTCAGGGGGACTGTCTCGCTCGCCTCGGGGGTGACGAGTTCGTGCTGCTGCTGCCTTCCCTCTCAGCCAGCCCGCCCCAGGCCGAGATGCAGGCCGACATCATCGCCGAGCGCCTCATCACCGAGATTGCCTCCCCTTACAGCCATGGCGGGCAGGTATTGCATATCGGCGCCAGCGTCGGCATCACCCTGTTTCCGGATCGGGAACAGGGGGTCGACGATCTGCTCAAACAGGCGGATACCGCCATGTACCAGGCCAAGTCTGCCGGGCGCAAGACGCGGCGTTTCTTCGATGCCTCCATGCAGCATCAGGCGGATCGGCGCCTGCTCATCCACAACGAGCTGCGCAACGCCCTGAACAAGAACGAGCTGACCCTCTACTATCAGCCGCAGCACCTGGTGGATGGCGGCGATCTCATCGGCATTGAAGCCCTGATCCGCTGGCAGCCGCCGGGCCGGGCCCTGGTCTCGCCCGCCGAGTTCATCCCCATTGCCGAGGAGACGGATCTCATCGTCGACATCGGCAACTGGGTGTTGCATGAGGCGTGTGTCCAGTACGTGTTGTGGGAGGAGAGTGGCATCCACATTCCCCAGATCTCGGTCAATGTGAGCGCCAAGCAGTTTCACGCCACCGATTTCGTCGAGCGGATCCACGATGTGCTGGCACAAACCGGCATGGATCCGGCCTGCCTCAACCTGGAGATCACCGAGTCGGTGGTGCTGGGCCATGCCGAGGACACCATCAGCAAGATGGCGGAGCTCAAGGCCCTTGGCATCAGCTTTGCCATCGACGATTTTGGTGCCGGCTACTCGTCCCTCAGCTATCTCAAGCGGCTGCCCGCTGACGAGCTCAAGATCGACCGCTCCTTCATCCAGGACATTCCGCGGGATGGGGACAACATGGCCATTGTCGAGGCGGTGATCGCCATGGCGCGCCACATGGGGTTCAATGTGACGGCGGAAGGGGTGGAGTCGCGCCAGCAACTTGAGTTTCTCAAGGCGCAGGGGTGTAGCTTCTACCAGGGTTACCTCGCCTCCAAGCCGTTGCCAGTACCTTATCTGGAGAAATATGTGCAGCGGCTGGCCAAACCCGAGTACCAGCGCGACGTCCACCTGGCCTGCGCGGAAAAATAGTCGTCATCCCCGCTTTCGCACCGCCCGGCTGCGGGTAGAATGGGCATTTCCGGATCCACCGCCTGCGGGCGGTGGCGTGCTTCCCAATGGAGATGTTCAGTGAAAGCTGTGTGGGGAATTCTCTTAACGACACTGTTTGCGCCAGGGATCATGGCCCAGACCCAGGATCAGAGTCTGTACCGTCAGGCCTATGATGCCGTGCGGGCCAACGATCAGGCCCGTTTTCAGCAGCTTCGCGCTCGCTTGACCCATTATCCTCTGCTGCCCTATCTCGATTACTTCCAGCTCGCCTTTCGGCCCGGGGCGGCCGATTATCAGGATGTGACCCGTTTCATCCGCCAGCATGGGGATACCCCCCAGTCCAACCGGCTGGAGCGTACCTATCTGACTTATCTGGCCCAGAGCCAGCAGTGGTCGCAGTTCCTGCGCTTCTACCCGGCCAAGCCCAAATCGACCGACCTGCTCTGCATGCACTATCAGGCGCTCTATTACACCGGCAAGACCAGGGAGGCGTTGCAGGGGGCGGGCAAGATGTGGATGAGCGGGCAATCCCGTCCCGATGCCTGTGATCCGCTGTTCACCCTCTGGCAGGGGGCTGGTCTGCGCACCCAGGATAAGATCTGGCAGCGGATGACGATGGCCTTCGAGGCGGAAAATCCCAACCTGATCCGCCATCTGGGGGCCTCCCTTGGCACCGGCCTGCAAGGGTATGGCAACCAGATGGTGACCCTGTTCGAGCAGCCAGCCAAGGCGATGAACCCCACTTACTTCAGCAACAACCCTTACTCCAGGAAGTTGTTGTCGCTGGGGCTGACCCGCTATGCCAACCAGCAGCCGGAGGCTGTGCTGCGCCAGCTCGACCTGTTTCGCAGCCGCTTTGGCCTGAGCCAGGCTGAGATCAAGCCGGTGGAGCGGGCTATCGCCCGCCGCCTGCTGCTGGATCGTTCGAGAAGCGAGCGCCAGTGGCTGGACAACATGGTCAGGTTGCTGGCCGATCCGGACATCACCGAATTGCGAGCCAGGCTCGCCATCTGGGAAGAGGATTGGCGCGGCCTCTCCGGCTGGGTGAAGATGATGCCGATGGCACACCAGAAGGAGGATCGCTGGCGCTACTGGATGGCTCGCTCGCTGGAGGTACAAGGGCAGCAGAAGCAGGCCCGCGACCTCTATCTGGAGACCGCCAATCTGCGTGGTTTCTACGGGTTTATGGCCGCCCAGCGCACTGGCGCCCCCTACCGGATGAAGAACCAGACGGTGCCGCATGTACCGGATTGGCGCAGCGCGAGCCGGCGCTGGCCCTTCCTGCTTCGGGTGCAGGAGCTCCTGGCCATGAACGAGGTGGCGGCTGCCCGCTCGGAGTGGATCCACAACCTGGATCGCAACCCGGTGGCCCAGCGCATCGAATTTGGCCACATCGCCCTCAATCGTGGCTGGCATGATCTGGCGATCCTCGCCAGCATCCGTGCCGAGGCCTGGGATGCCCTCGAGTTGCGCTTCCCCAAACCCTACAAGCAGACCTTCAGTCAGGTGGCCCGCGAGCGGGCGGTCAACATGAGCCTGCTCTATGCCATCTCCCGCCAGGAGAGCGCCCTCTACCCGCGGGCACAATCGCCGGTGGGGGCGAGGGGCCTGATGCAACTGATGCCGGCGACCGCGAAAGAGACTGCCGGCAAGATTGGGGTACCCTATCGCAGTGAGCAGCAACTGTTTGATCCTGCAATGAATATCCGCTTGGGCAGCGCCTATCTCAAACGCCTGCTGGATGTCTACGACGGCAACCGGATCCTGGCGGCGGCGGCTTACAACGCAGGCCCCGGCCGGGTGAAGCGCTGGCGTGAGCAGAGTGCCGACAAGCCGATGGACGTGTGGGTCGAAAGCATCCCCTACCGGGAGACACGCAACTATGTGCAGAACGTGTTGTCGTTCGATCTCATCTATCAGCACAAGTTTCAGCAGCCGCTGCGGTTCATGTCCGATCGCGAACTCAAGCACGGCTATTGAATGCGGGGGCCGCTGGCCCCTGCCTGTTACCCGGCGCCGGGTATCACGGCGCAAGAATTTGTTACCAAAGGAAACCTGTCAGGTGACCTGGCTCCGGGAATCGGATCCGCGAGCAGGATATACTGGGCCGTCGGTACCGACAGGTTCCCCACAATAAAGGAATGGATAGTGGCAACGATTAAAGACGTTTCTCAGCTGGCAAATGTGTCCATCTCAACCGTCTCCCGGGTGATCAACAATACGGCACAGGTCGCGCCGGAAAAGCGCGAGGCCGTGCTGGCGGCGATGAAGGAACTCAATTTTCGTCCCAACAGCTTTGCCCAGGCCCTGGTCAGCAAGCGCTCCAACTGCATTGGCGTGCTGGTCGGCGATCTCTGTGGCGGCCCCTTCTTCGCCCAGATGATGCGAGGCATTGAAGCCATGGTCGATCGGGCCAACAAGTTCACCATAGTGATGTCAGGCAACCATGACATCACCCGCGAGCGTCATGCCATTCAGGCCCTGCTGCAGCGCCAGTGTGACGCCCTGATCCTGCACAGCAAGGCGTTGCCCGATGAGGAGCTGAGCGAGCTGGCCGCCGGATCCACCCCTGTGGTCTTTATCAACCGCCAGGTGCCGGGAGCCGAAGATCGCTGCGTCTGGCTCGACAACCAGGCCGGTATCACTACGGCATGCCAGCATCTGCTGGAGGCCGGCCACCGCAAGATTGCCTTTATCACCTCGGACGATGAAGAGTTCGTCGACGGCCAGCAGCGCATGGCGGGCTACACCCAGACCCTGGCCCAGGCCGGTATCGCACTGGAACCGGCCTTGATCGGCCGTGGCTTTGCCGATGAGAACGGTGGTTATGTGGCGATGAACGAGCTGCTCTCCCGCGGGGTTGAATTTACCGCCGTGCTTGGCTTCAACGATGCCATGGTGGCGGGAGCCATCTCCTGTCTGCTGGAGCGGGGTTACAAGATCCCGCAGCAGATCTCGGTGGTGGGGTTCGACGATATTCCTTACGCCCGCTACATCTATCCCAAGCTCACCACGGTGCGTTATCCCATCGAGGAGATGGGGAGCCGTGCCGCCGAGCTGGCCCTTCGCCTGCTCGATCACAAGCCGGCCGACGGTTTGGCACTCAAGTTTGAAGCCAGGCTGGTGGAGCGCGAGTCCGTCGCCTGACGCCCGCCAAAGAGAGTAAAAATGTGGCCCCGTCGGGGCCATATTGCGCTCTGGCGCTGTACCAGGAATGCCGCCGTTTTATCTCAACTTGCCAGCGCAATCCGCCGCCGGCGTCTTGCTTCCACCCCTTCGGCCAGCATATCGAGCAGTACCAGGGTCTGTTCCCAGCCGATGCAGGCGTCGGTGATCGACTGGCCGTAGCAAAGTGGCTGACCCCTCTTGATCTCCTGACGCCCTTCACACAGGAAACTCTCCACCATCACGGCAGCGATCCCCTGGTTACCGGCTGTCAGCTGATTGGCCAGATCCTGTGCCACCCGCAGTTGACGAAGATGCTGCTTCTGGCTGTTGCCGTGGCTGCAATCGACCATCAGCCGGGGAGCAAGGTGGTGTCGTTGCAACAGTAAACAGGCTTGTTTCACGGCATCATGTTGATAGTTAGGTTGGCGGCCGCCACGCAGGATCAGGTAGCAATCCTTGTTGCCGTGGCTACGAACCAGTGTCATGCGCCCCTCACCATCCGGTTGGGTATAGAGGTGGGCAGCCCGACTGGCGAGGATCGCCTCCACGGCGACCTGGACATTGCCATCGGTACCATTCTTGAAACCGATGGGGCAGGGGAGCGCAGATGCCAGCTGGCGATGGAACTGGGATTCGGTGGTGCGCGCTCCGATGGCTCCCCAGCTGATAAGATCCCCCAGATAGAGCATGCTGGTGAGATCGAGAAACTCGGTAGCGCAAGCGAGGCCCGCTTCTCCCAGCTCCAGTAGCAGAGCGCGTGCCTGGTGCAATCCCTCCGCCAGTCGGTCGCTACCATCGAGGCAGGGATCGAAGATAAATCCCTTCCAGCCGAGGGTGGTGCGTGGTTTTTCGAAATAGGTGCGCATCACCAGCAGCAGTTGATCGCCGTAGCGTGTCTGCAGCTCGACCAGCCGAGCGCCATAGTCGCGAGCGGCGATCGGATCGTGAATGGAGCAGGGGCCAATCACCAGCAGCAGGCGATCCTCCATGCCTTGCAGGATCTGGCTGGCATGGTGGCGGTGGCAGCCGATCCGGTGGGCAAGCCGGGTGGGGCAGGGGAGCGTCGCCAGCAACTCGCCCAGAGTGGGGAGAGTGGCAAGTGGCGATGCGTTCAGTAGTGAGGGAAACATGGAAGATCCTCGAACAGAGTGAAAATCAGCATGCTCATTGCTATCCAGTGGGACTTGTCCCTTGTTGTCGTAAATTGCGGCACGGGAAGGTTCCCGTGCCGCGTGGAGGGCCGGATCAGAAACGGGCCGAGCCGCTGATGTAATAGCTGCGGCCCGGTTCCACGTTTTGGAAGAGAGCATCTTTCTCTTGCAGACGGACATCGGTCAGGTTGGTGATGCCGACTCGCAGATCAAAGTTGTTGGTTACCTTGAAGCCGGTGCCAAGATCGAACGTCTGGTAGCTGGGTAACTTATGCAACACAGTGGCCTTGTTGACGGTCTGCTCCGCAAACTGGGTGCCCGTGTAGGTCGTGCCTACGAAGGCATTCACCCGCTCGGTGGCTTGCCAGGTGAGCCTGGCGTTGGCCTTGTGCTCCGGGCGCTCGGGCAGGGGCTGACCTTGCTCCCCTTCCGCCTTGAGGTAGGTGTAGTTGGCATTGAGGCTGAGATCCTCGAACAGATCGAGGCGACCGGTCAGCTCCAGTCCCTTGGTCGTGGCCTTATCCAGGTTGTACCAGGTACGGTCTTTGGAGTTGGGTATCTGCTTGAAGGTCAGCATGTCTTCTATGTCGGAGTAGAAGAGGGTGGCGCTGGTTTCCCAGATGCCTTCTCCTGCGATGATCCCCAGCTCGTAGTTGGTGCTGGTCTCGGGTTTGACCTTGTCGCTGCCGTAGATGAGGCAGCTGCCACCGCAGCTCTCGATGCTGTAACCCTTGGAGTATTGATGCGGAGCCGGCGCCTTGAAGGCCTGGCTGACGCCGCCCTTGACGGTCACCAGGTCGCTCAGCTCATAGACCAGATAACCGCGCGGCGTGAAGTGGCCGCCATAGATCTCGTGGTGATCGTAACGCCCCCCCAGGGTCAAGGTCAGGTTATCGGTCAGGCCGATCTCGTCCTGGGCAAACAGCGCCTCCTGGGCGTGACTCTCCCTGCCGCCGATATCCTTGTAGCTCACCGTATCCACCAGCTCCCGGTCGAGATATTCACCGCCGAAGGTCAGATAGTGATTGGCCAGCATCAGATTGGTGTAACCCTTGAGAGTCAGGGTGTTCTCCTCCAGCTCGCGCTGCTGGGGGGCTGAGTAGCTGGTGTTGAAGTCGTCGATCCGGGAGCTTTCGTAATTGGCCATGACGGTGGTGTCACCCCAGCTCCAGTTCCCCTTGTGAGTCAGGCCAAACAGATTGCGGTCGTTCTGCTGCTGGCGACTGTGCACCTTGTTGCCTGTTTTGCGGAAAATGTCGAGGGGCCGTTCGTCCTGGTTGTAGAGATAGTCGAGTTCGAAGCGTTGTTGCTCATCCACCAGCCAGCTCAGGGTGGACGCGAAGTTGCGCGTCTGTTTGGCTTCGATGAGGGGAATGCCGTCGGTTGCCTCTGTGGGTGTCCAGGCCTGGCGATCATAGACTTCGCCGTTCATCCGGATCAGCAGGTTGTCGGTGAGCGGGCCGGTAAAGCCCAGGTTGGTTCTGTGCTGCTCGCCGCCATCCTTGCCTTCTATGGCCTTGAAGTCGGCATCCGCCGCCCCCTGCCACTGCGTGCCTGGCTGCTTGGTGATGATGTTGATGACACCGCCGATGGCGTCGGAACCGTAGAGCGCTGACATGGGGCCGCGGATCACCTCGACCCGCTCGATCATGCCAAGGGGAACCGGAGTGTTGTCGAAGTTGCCGCCGCGCCACAGGGCATTGGAGGAGGAGAGGCGTTTGCCATCCACCAGTACGAGCGTGTATTTGCCCGACATGCCGCGAATGCCGATATCGCTGCGGCCATTGGTATCGGTTTCGGCCTGGATACCCACCTCGTGACGCAGCAGATCCGAGAGATCGTTGATCGGTGCCGCCTTAATCTGTTCGGCGGTGATGACAGAGATGGAAGCCGGTGCCGAGCGGGTGTTGTGTGCCGTGGTGGTGACGGTGATCACCTCGTCGGCTTGGGGCGTGCTATTGGCGGCTGTGGCTTGCTGGGTCAGCAAGGCCACTATGGTGGTGGCCAGTAGCGTGGGAGTGACAAAACGGGAGGCTGAGGATTTCATTATTTATATTTTCCATAATATTCAAATGATAAGCATTATCAAATTGCTTTTGCCTCGTTCGCAACTCTTTTTTTAGCTTTCTTTCAAAGATTCATACGCTCCCCTTTTTGACAGAAAAGAAGTTAATGATATTGATTATCATTTGTATTGATCCAGATTTTGCTCCTTGCTAGGATGCCGCTCACCTTGTTGCCAAGCGAGTCGAATGACGGGCTTGTCAGCATCAGGCAGAGATTCATTCCAAGGAGTAGCACCCTCATGTGTGACTATGTACAGGAAGAAGAGTGGCCCGCCACTGCGGCTGATCTGGACAGAGCCTGCTGTTTTGCCAGTGGTGAGCGGGTACTGCTCACCTCGGGCATTCACGACAGCTTCACTGGCATCGCACCGGGTCAGTTGCTGAGCCATTTGCGTCAATTGCGCCGACAGGGCATGACCAATCCCATCGCGATCGGCGCCATCCCCTTCGACACCCGAGCCCCCTGGCATCTGGTGATCCCGGAACAGTGGCAATGGATTGCACGGGAGCGCCTGTTGCCCAGCTGCCACTGCCAGCTGCACGGTAAGGTGTGTGAGGTGACCGATGCGGCTCACTATCAGGGGGCAGTGCGAGAGGCCCTGCAGCAGTTCAGCGAAGGCCAGCTTGAGAAGATAGTGCTTTCGCGAGCCATTGATGTGCAGAGCGCGCAGCGTACTGCCCCTTCGCAAGCCTATGGCAGCCTGCTGGCCCAGAATCCCGGGGCCTATGTGTTTCAGGTTCCGCTTCCCGAGGGGGAGACACTGCTGGGCGCGAGTCCAGAGTTGCTGATCTCGCGCAATGACATGACTGTGGTGAGCAACCCGTTGGCAGGCTCCCGTCCCCGCCACGCCTTTTGCGAACAACAGGCAGCCTGCGCCGATCTGCTGCAGGCACGCAAGGATCGCTATGAGCATGCGCTGGTGGCCGATGCGGTCGCAGCCGCGCTATCTCCCTTCTGTCGCGAACTCGAGGTGCCGGTTGAGCCGCAGGTGATCGCCACGCCCACCATGTGGCACCTCTCGACCCGGATCGAGGGGCGGTTGCGCGAGCCATCTACCGCGCTGGAGTTGGCATTGGCGCTCCATCCCACTCCGGCAGTATGTGGTACTCCCCAGGAGGAAGCCCGCCAGGCCATCGCCCGGCTGGAAGGATATGATCGTCACTTCTACAGTGGCGCAGTGGGGTGGATGGATGCCGATGGCAATGGCGAGTGGGTGGTCACTATTCGCTGCGGCATGCTGGCCGGAAAGACGTTGCGTCTCTATGCCGGCGCCGGGGTGGTGGTAGGTTCCTCGCCCGAGGCGGAGTGGCAGGAGACGGCCGCCAAACTCGGCACCATGCTGCGTGCCTTTGGCCTCGAGCGCCGTGAGCCGGAGGTGGCTGCATGAAGCCGCTGGTCTCCTTTACTCCCTGGCCCGCAGAACGCGCAGCCCACTATCGGGCGCAGGGGTGGTGGCGCGGTCAGCCGCTTACCGCCCTACTGGATGAGTCTGCAGAACGTTATCCCGATCGCACAGCCCTCATCTGCGGCGAGCGTATCCTGAGTTATGGCCAGCTGCGTCGTGAGGTCGATGCATTGGCGGTGCGGCTGGCCGCCCGCGGGCTCGGTCACGGCGATACCGCGCTGGTGCAATTGCCCAACTGCGCCGAATTCTATATCTGCTGGTTTGCCTTGATCCGCTGTGGCGTGGTGGCGGTACATGCCCTCTTCAGCCATCAGCGGCGCGAGCTGGTCGCCTTTGCTAGCCAGATTGATCCCTCGCTGCTGGTACTGAGCCCTGCTCATCCGGGTTTTGCGGGAGAGGCGGGCAGCCTGGCGGCCCTTGAGGCGCTGGCGCAGCCATCCTGCCAGATGCTGCTCTTCGAGCCTGTAGATGGGGAGGCGTCAGCACAAGGGTTTGCATGGCGTGAGCCGGACCCTGTTTCTGTTGCAGATCATCCGGCATCTGTTGCAATGGCGCACCCTGTGCCGACCCCGGCCGATCAGGTTGCCTTTTTCCAGCTATCCGGTGGCAGCACAGGCACTCCCAAGCTGATCCCCCGTACTCACGACGATTACGGCTACAGCGTGCGCCAGAGCGTGGCGGTCTGCGGCTGGGACGAGCGGGTCATTTATCTCTGTGCCCTGCCTGCCCCTCATAACTTTTCCCTGAGTTCTCCCGGATCGCTCGGCGTTTTTCATGTCGGCGGCTGTGTGGTGATGGCGCCGGAGCCTTCACCGGCAACCTGTCTGCCACTGGTACAGCGTCACAAGGTCAACTGGGCCGCGCTGGTACCCCCCGCCCTTGCGCTCTGGCTGGAGACGGCCAGCCATTATCCGCAAACGTCCCTTGAGTGGGTGCAGGTGGGGGGCGCGCGCCTGAGTCCTGCGCATGCCGAAGCGGTGGAAAGCCGTCTGGGTTGTCGCTTGCAGCAGGTATTCGGCATGGCGGAGGGGCTGGTCAACTACACCCGCGCCGAGGATGACCACTGGCATCTCGTCAACACCCAGGGACGTCCGATGAGCCCGGGAGACGAGGTGGAGGTGCGTGACAGCAACGGGCGCACCTTGCCCGATGGCGAGTGCGGTGAGCTGTGGACGCGCGGCCCCTACACCTTCCGTGGTTACTACAAGGCCGAGGCCCACAATCTGCGGGCCTTCGATCGGGATGGCTTCTACTGCACCGGCGATCTGGTATGCCGCTTGCCCGGCGGCCATTTGATGGTGGTCGGCCGCAACAAGGATCAGATCAACCGGGGTGGGGAGAAGATCGACGCCCTTGAGATAGAGGAGCTGCTGCTCACTCATCCCGACGTGCGGCAGTCGGCGCTGGTGGCCATGCCCGATCCGCTGCTGGGGGAGCGCAGTTGTGCCTTTCTGATGAGCCGTGAGTCCCTCGATTTGCCCCGTTTGCGTCGTTTCCTGCGAGAGCAGGGGGTGGCGGACTACAAGTTGCCAGATCGCCTGGTACTGGTGGATGAACTGCCCCAGACCCCGGTCGGCAAGATAGACAAACAGACGCTGCGCGAGCAGCTTGCCAAGGAGTGTGCATGACCATTCAAGCCCTTGATGCCTACCCGCTGCCCACCGCAGAAGAGCTGCCCGCCGCACGGGTCAACTGGCCCTTCGAACCGGGTCGCGCCGTGCTGCTGATCCACGACATGCAGCGTTACTTTGTCGACTTCTATGGGCCGGATAACCCGCTTATCAACCAGGTCGTCGAAAATATCGTGCTCCTGAGCCGCCAGGCCCGGGCCCTCGGCATGCCGGTGGTCTATACCGCCCAGCCCGCCGAGCAGAGTCCGGCTGATCGCGCCCTGCTCAGCGACATGTGGGGGCCGGGTTTGACCCGCTCGCCGGAACGCCAGCCCATTGTCGCGGCGCTGACGCCACAGCCGCAGGATACTGTGCTGACCAAGTGGCGCTACAGTGCTTTTTGCCGCTCCCCCCTTGCTGATCTGATGGCTGGATGGGGGCGGGATCAGCTGGTGATCTGCGGTATCTACGGTCACATCGGGGTGATGCAGACGGCGGTCGATGCTTTCATGCGCGACATACGCCCCTTCCTTGTGGCCGACGCCATCGCCGACTTCTCCCGTGAGGATCATCTGCTGGCTCTCTCTTATGTCAGCCGCAATGCCGGTCGGGTGCTCACGGTGGCAGAGGTGCTGGAGGCAGCAAACGCTGTTCCGCTTAGCCGTGCGCTGTTGCAGGCGCAGGTATTGGCCCGTTTGCCAGCAGAGATGCAGCAGACGCTGCCGGCAGAGGATGAGAACCTGCTCGACTACGGCCTCGATTCCCTGGCGGTGATGGGGTTGGTGGAGGAGTGGCGCCAGCGGGGCCTGGAGGTTGAACTCGCCGAACTTGCCTGTCAACCGACGCTGGCCCACTGGTGGTCGCTGCTCTCCCGTCACGCCGGACAGCCGGAGTGCACCCCATGAGCGAATGGCAAGGCAAAATCGTCTGGGTAACCGGCGCGGCGCAGGGAATAGGCCATGCCGTGGCGCGCACCTTTGCCGAGGCGGGGGCGAGCGTGGTGGTGCTCGATCTTCAGCTGGCCGAGGCGCTGCCCGGCAATGTGAAGGGGGTGGTGATCGATGTGAGCGACAGCGAGGCCATCGCCCGCTGCTGCGAGCAGTTGCTCGAAGAGGGGCTGGGGCCCGATGTGCTGGTCAATGTTGCCGGCGTGCTGGCCACCGGCAGGCTCGACGAAGTGGATGACGTCCTGCTGGCGCGCACCTTTGCCGTCAACACCTTTGCCCCCTTCTACCTGATGCGGGCTCTGGCCCCCTGGTTTCGCACGCGACGAGGCGGTGCCATCGTCAATGTCTCCTCCAATGCAGCCAAGGTGCCGCGAGCGGGGATGGGGGTCTATGGTGCCTCCAAGGCTGCACTGACCAGCCTCACTCTGACGGCGGGGCTTGAGCTCGCCCCCTACGGAGTGCGTTGCAATCTGGTGTCGCCGGGGTCGACCCAGACGCCGATGTTGTGGGGCATGTGGCAGGACGGGGAGGGGGAGCGGAGAACCATCGCCGGGCTCCCCGAACAGTTCAAGCTGGGGATCCCCCTTGGCAAGCTGGCCACACCGGCCGACGTGGCGGCCTGCGTTCTCTTTCTCGCCTCCGATGCTGCCAGCCATATCACCCTGCAGGATCTGGTAGTCGATGGCGGTGCCACTCTGGGCGTCTAGCCCCGCATCTTCAGATGTCGCGGGCATCGCCCTTTTCTTACATTGAGGAGGCTCTGCTTCCTCGCTTTTCAAGCGTTCGGGGAGGCGAAAACGCTCCCCGGTCGATGTTGCGCAAGGATATTCCCATGGAACAGACAATGGCGATGCGTGCCCCGCACCAGGGCGGGGACAAGCCGCGCTGGCCACTCACCACGGCGCAGGCGGGCATCTGGTTTGCCCAGCAAAAGTACCCGGAGAGTCCGGCTTGCAACACGGGAGAGTACTGGCTGCTGGAGGGGGCGCTCGCCCCTCATCACTTCATCCGGGCGGTGCGTCAGACGCTCGATGAGATCCCCGGTCTGCACTGCGCCTTTGTGGCAACGGGGGAGGGCCCCTTCATGGAGGCCAACCCCGCCTGTTGGCAGATGGCAGAGCGGGATCTGCGCCGTGAGGCCGAGCCGCTCGCAGCCGCGCTGGCAGAGATGGAAACCCTGTTGGCGACCCCCTTCAATCTGGCCGAGGGCCCGCTCTTTGCCACCTCCCTCTACCGCCTTGCCGACCGGCAGTGGGCCTGGTTTATCGCGGTGCACCATATCACCATCGACGGTTTTGGCCTGCGCCTGATCTGCCAACGGGTGGCGCTTTGGTACGAAGAGCTCTGCCGCGGGTGTCTGCCAGCCCCATGCGGTTATGCCACCCAGACCGAGCTGCTGGCCGAAGAGGCTGATTATCAGGCATCCCCCCGTGCCGCGCGGGATCTCGACTTCTTCGTGCAGCAGTTGGCTGGCGTGGAGAGCCCGGCGTCGCTCTCCCGTCGTCCGGTGCAGGGGCCGGGATACATCCATCGCCTCGAGCAGCGTTTGGCTGGCCGACTGTGGCAGGCTCTGGTGGCGCGAGCTGGCTGCTCTTCCTGCCATCCATACAGCCTCTTGCTGGCGGCGGTAGCCAGCTATGTACACCGGATGAGCGGCGCTGGCGAGGTAGTGTTGGGGATCCCCTTGATGGGGCGGCTGGGCTCACAGGCTGCCGATACCCCCTGCATGAAGGTCAATGTGCTGCCCCTTCACATCGAGGTGACAGGGGCAAGCCGGGTTGGCGAGCTGCTGGCGCAGGTAGAGCGGCAATTTGCCGCCCTGCGTCGCCATCAGGGTTGTCGTCAGGAGCATTTGCAGCAGCGTCAACCCGGGCTGCCGCTCTTTGGCCCTCAGGTCAACCTGATGCCCTTTACCCGCACCCTGACTTTTGGCGAGGTACGCGGGGAGGTACGGGTACTGGCGGCGGGGCCGGTGGAAGAGTGCGCCTTTTACTTTGCCGAGGAAGCAGGCGACGTCACCCTGACCCTTGAGACCCATCAGGGGCGCTTCAGCCGTCAGGAGAGTGAGCGCCATCTGGCCCGTCTGGTGGCCTATCTGGCGGCCTGGAGTGATGCCGGTGATGACATTGAGGTCGTGCGTCTGCCGCTGCTGCTGGCCTGTGAGCAGGCTGAATTGGCACGCTGGAACGAGACCAGCCATCCGTTACCATCCACCACGCTGAGCACCCTGCTAGGCGAGGGGTTGGCCGCGGCCAACCCCGCCGCCATCGCCCTTGAATGTAGTGAGGAGCGCTGGTCAGTGGCCGAGCTGCGCCAGCGCACTCGCCAGCTGGCCAGCTATCTGGTGGGGAGGGGGATAGGTCCCGGTTGCCGGGTGGCGGTGGTGATCTCCCGCTCGCCCGAGCTCATCTTGGCCCAGCAGGCCATCATGGCGGTGGGGGCCGTCTATGTGCCGGTTGACCCAGACTATCCGGCAGAGCGGATCGGCTACATTCTGGCGAGCAGCGAACCTGCGCTGTTATTGACTTGCCGAGCCCTGGCCATGTCGGTGGCGCCCGACATACCTGCCGTCTGCCTTGATGCACCGGAGGTGGCGAAGACGCTGGCGGCGGTGGCTCCTTGCACCTTGCCGGCCCCCAAACCGGAAGATGCCGCCTACATTATCTACACCTCGGGTTCGACCGGCCGCCCCAAGGGGGTGGTGGTGAGCCACGCCGCCATCGTCAACCGACTGCTCTGGATGCAACATATGTATCCCATCAGTCCAGCGGATCGAGTGCTGCAAAAGACGCCGGCCGGTTTTGATGTCTCCATCTGGGAGTTCTTCTGGCCTGTTATGACGGGGGCGCGGTTGGTGCTCGCCAAACCGGGCGGCCACAAGGATCCCGCCTATCTTGCCGCGCTTATCGAACAGTCTGGGATCACCACTTTGCACTTCGTTCCCTCCATGTTGCAGATCTTCGTCGGTCAGGCCGAGCCCAAGCGTTGCCGCACCTTGCGCCAGGTCTTCTGCTCCGGCGAGGCGCTGCCGGCCGATCTGGTGCAGCGCTGGTATGGCGCTTTTGCCGCGCCCCTGCACAACCTCTATGGCCCGACCGAGGCGGCAGTGGATGTCACCTGGTACCCTTGCCGTGCGGATGAGGAGGTGACCAGCGTGCCCATCGGCTATCCGGTCTGGAATACCTGTATCCATATTCTCGATCCCTGGCTGCAGCCAGTGCCACCCGGTGTAGCGGGAGAGCTCTGGATAGGGGGCGTACAGGTGGCAGAAGGCTATTTCGGACAGCCCGAGCTTACCGCCGAGCGCTTTATTGCCAACCCCTTCGGGGCGGGGCGCCTCTATCGAAGCGGCGATCTGGCCTCCTGGCGCGAGGATGGCGCCATCGAGTATCTGGGGCGCCTCGATTTTCAGGTGAAGATCCGCGGTCAGCGCATCGAGCTGGAGGAGATTGAGCTGGTGTTGCTGCAACATCCCCGCGTGGCACAGGCAGTGGTACTGGCCCCCGAGTTTGCCCAAGGCGATCGCCGGCTGGTGGCCTATGTGGTGCCCTCTGATGGCGTCGAGCTGACTCTAGCCGAGCTGACGCCTGCGCTCAGTGCCGCGCTACCCGACTACATGGTGCCGGGGCTGCTGGTGACTCTGGCCGAGCTGCCGCTCACTCCCAACGGCAAGCTGGATCGCAAGGCATTGCCGCTGCCAGATCTTGCTACCGCAGTTGGCCAGCAGTTGCCGCGAACCCTGCTGGAGGAGCGGCTCTGCCGTCTCTTTGCCGAGGTGCTGGGGCTGGTGCGGGTCGGCGCCGGGGATAACTTCTTTGCTCTCGGCGGCCACTCTCTGCTGGCGGCGCAACTGGTGGTACGCATTGAAGAGGCGCTCGGCCAGACGCTTTCCCTGGCCAGCCTGTTCGAAACACCTAGCCCCGCTCAGTTGGCACGGCATCTTGGCGGCGAGCGAGAAGGGATGCCAATGCTGTTGCCACTCAGGGGGCGCAGGGAGGAGGCGGGGCTATCCGGTCCAACTCTTTTCTGTGTCCATCCCGCCGGTGGCCTTGGCTGGTGTTATGCCTCGCTGGTGGCCCATCTGCCTACCAGCATGGCGGTCTATGCCCTGCAGGCCCGGGCCCTCTGCCAGCCTGATGCTCCTTTGCCCGTCACATTCGATGAGCTGGCGCTTGACTATGTGACCGAGCTGCGCCGCCATCAGAGCGAGGGGCCTTACTGGCTGCTTGGCTGGTCGATAGGTGGCATGCTGGTTCACAGGATGGCGGCCATGTTGCAAGAGCAGGGGCAGGAGGTGGCCATGGTGTTGCTGCTCGATGCCTATCCCTGTCACCAGTGGCACACCCAGCCGCTGCCCGACGAGCAGCACATGCTCGATGCTCTGCTGCGGATGGGAGGCATTGCCGTGTCGGACGCGGCGCTGGGTTCCCTCACTCGTGAAGAGGTGGTTGCCCGGTTGGGGGAGGAAGGAAGTGCGCTGGCCATGCTCGATGAGCAAGTGGTGAGCGCCATGATCGGGCTGATTGACCACAATAACCGGCTGATCCGCCAGCCTGTCGACTATTGCTATCACGGAGAGGTGATCTTTATCGAGGCGGTGGGCTCCCGTCAGCCCTGGCTGGATGGCCGTGGCTGGGAGACCCTGACGCGAGGGACGATCCACTATCAGCACTTCCCGTGTCTGCATCAGGAGATGGTGCATCCTGACTGGCTGGCGAAGATAGGTGAGCTTGTCTGCAAGCGCCTTCAGGCCGCAGAGCGGGAGGTGCAGTCGTGACCCCGGTCGCAGCCATCAGGGAAGCGCTGCTGGCAGGCAAGCTGGTGGGGCTTGGGGAGCCGCACTGGCACCCCGCATTTATCAGGCGCCAGCACGCCTGGCTTTGCGATCCGATGCTCTGGGGGGTGATGACGGATCTGGTGCTTGAGTGCGGCAACCGCCGCCATCAGGGTTTGCTAGACGCCTGGCTGGCGGGGGCAGATGGCTGGCAGGGAGAGCCACTCACGCTGGAGAGGCTCTATCCGGTCTGGCTGGACTCCAGCGCTTTCACCGCCTGGATGCCCCCCGAGTTTCCAGCCCTCTTTGCTGCCTTGCGCCAGAGCAATCTGGCGCGTCCTGCGCAACTGAGGTTGCGGGTTCATCTGTGCGAGCCGCCATTTGAGTGGCAGGAGCTGACTCCCGAGGCGTGGCAATATCACAACAGGGGGCGGGATCAGGCGATAGCCGACTGTATTGCCGGGTTGCCCGAGCGCGGTGTGGTGGTGCTGGCGGGAGCGCGCCATCTGCTCAAAGCGGCGGGCGATCCCCATTTCTCGCAGCCAAGCCTTGGTCAGTTGCTGGAGATGGTCAATCCGGGGCGATTGCATGTGCTTTACCCCTGGCTCACTTCCGCTCCGATGGGGGAGGGCGTCAGTGGGGTGGACGGGCTTACTACGGCCGAGATCTTTCCTCACTGGCAGGTCCAGCTCCCCCTCGACTCACTTATCGATCAACGGGTCTGGGTCGCAGGCGCCGAACGGCAGATACAGACTTGTCCGATCCTGCAGACAGAACCCTGGCGAAGCAGGTTGCGTGCCCGGGTTCCCTTGTTGCCTCCGAGAATGGCCAGCCAGCTGATACGCTGGCTGGATTGATACCAGGGAGTTCGACTCCCTTTTGGGTGTATTGGCGTTCTGTATCAGCTCCTGAAAACCTGCACCATTTACGGCATCACGCTACCTCTTTCGACGAAAATTCAATTTATTTGCTATTTCAAAGAAGTTTCTACTGGTCTTACCTGGCTGATTCCCTTTGCTTTTTCATTAACATGATATTTACATTTGAGGTGTCACCACTCCCGGTGGCGTTCTCAACGGCAAGGAGCCAGTTATGACCCATGTCGACATCCCTTTCCTTCGTTACCTCGATGCGGAAGGGGGCCAGGTTGCTAACCTGCCGACCTGGCTGGACAAGGTGATACTGCACACCTTCTACCGCAACATGGTGATGGTGCGCAGCTATGACAAGAAAGCGATCGCGCTGCAGCGAACCGGCAAGCTCGGCACATTCCCCTCCCATCTCGGGGCGGAGGCGGTCGGCGTCGGCATTGGTCTTGCCATGCAGCCGCAGGATGTCTATGTGCCCTACTACCGGGATATGCCCACCCTCTACGTGCGGGGCGTGCCCATGGAGAAGAACCTGCAGTATTGGGGAGGGGATGAGAGGGGCAGCTATTTTCTCAAGGCTGACGGCACTCCCTCGGAGGATCTGCCGATCTGCGTACCTATCGCCACCCAGATCACCCATGCCTGCGGCATTGCCGCCGCGTTCAAGCTGCGCAACCAGCCCAGGGTTGCCGTGGTCACCATCGGCGATGGTGGCACCTCCAAGGGGGACTTTCTGGAGGGGCTCAACTGCGCCGGCGTCTGGCATCTGCCCATGGTCATCATCATCAACAACAATCAGTGGGCCATCTCGGTGCCCCGCAAGTTGCAGTCGAGCGCCCCGACCCTGGCCCAGAAAGGGATCGGGGCCGGAGTGCGCAGCCTGCAGGTCGATGGCAACGATGTGGTCGCTGTCTACGATGCCGCCCGCAGTGCCATCGAGCGGGCTCGCACCGGCAAGGGGCCGACCCTGATCGAGGCGGTGAGCTATCGCCTCGGGGATCACACCACCGCCGACGATGCCACCCGCTATCGTGACGGGGCTGAAGTTGAGGCCGCCTGGGCCCGCGAGCCGGTCAAACGGCTGCGGCAGTTCATGCACAGCCAAGGGTGGTGGGATGAACAGCAGGAGCAGGCGCTGCTGGCCGAGGCGAGCCAGGAGGTGGAGCAGGCAGTGGCACGTTACGAGGCGATGCAACCCCAACCACCGGAGGCACTGCTTGATTATCACTACGCCGAACTGCCAGCCGAGCTGCTGCCCCAGCGCGAGCGGATCATAGCCAAGGGGATGAAGTGGGAGGCTGGCCATGAGTGAGATGAGTCTGCTGGAAGCGGTCAATATGGCCCTTCACTACGAGATGGAACATGATCCCGACGTGGTGGTGCTGGGGGAGGATGTGGGGGTCAATGGCGGGGTGTTTCGCGCCACCGTGGGCCTTCGCGACAAGTTCGGTTTCAAGCGGGTGATAGATACGCCGCTGGCCGAGGGGCTGATCGCCGGGGTGGCGGTCGGCATGGCGACCCAGGGGCTCAAGCCGGTGGCCGAGTTCCAGTTTCAGGGATTTATCTTCCCCGGCATGGAGCAGATCATCTGCCAGGCAGCCCGGATGCGCAATCGCACGCGCGGCCGCCTCTCCTGTCCCATCGTTTACCGCTCCCCCTATGGAGCCGGCATCCACTCGCCCGAGCACCACAGCGAGAGCGTCGAGGCGCTGTTTGCCCATATTCCGGGGCTGCGGGTGGTGATCCCCTCCAGCCCGCGGCGCGCCTATGGTTTGCTGCTATCGGCCATCCGCGATCCGGATCCCGTGATGTTCTTCGAACCCGATCGCATCTATCGCTCCATGAAATCCGACGTGGTGGATGATGGCATCGGTCTGCCGCTGGACGTCTGTTTTACCCTGAGGCCCGGGCGAGATATCACGATCGTTGCCTGGGGTGCCTGCATTCAGGAGGTGATGCGGGCGGCGAACCTGCTGGCCGAGCAGGATATCCAGTGCGAGGTACTGGATCTGGCTACCATCAAGCCGCTGGACATGGAGACTATCCTGGCTTCGGTGCGCAAGACCGGCCGCCTGCTGGTGGTGCACGAGGCGTGTGGCAGTTTTGGCGTGGGCGCCGAGATTGTGGCGCGAGCGACCGAGCAGGCATTGACCTCTCTCAAGGCGCCACCAAAGCGCCTGACCGGGGTGGATGCGGCCGTGCCCTACTATCGCAACGAAGAGTATTACCTCATCACCGAGCAGGATATCGCGGATGCGGCTCACCAGCTGATGGAGAACTGGTCATGAAATTTTTCAAATTACCGGATCTGGGCGAAGGACTGGCCGAGGCCGAGATTGTTGAGTGGAAGGTGAAGGTCGGCGATACCGTGGCGGTCGATCAGGTGTTGCTCTCGGTCGAAACGGCCAAGGCGCTGGTGGACGTGCCTTCACCGGTGGCGGGGGTGATCGCCCGCCTGTGCGGCGAGGAGGGGGATATCCTCCATATCGGCGCCCCGCTGGTGGAATTTGAAGGGGGCGAGGATGACGGCACAGTAGTGGGCAAGGTGAGCGCCCATCAGCATCATATCGAGGATCACTTCGTGGTGGGGGCCGTTGCGCCCGGCGGCACTCTGGTGCGGGCCATGCCTGCGGTGCGCCTGCTGGCCCAGAAATTGGGGCTGGATATCGAGCGACTCAAGGGGAGCGGCAATGCCGGCATGGTGACCGAGCAGGATGTGCAGGCGGCCTTCGAAGCGATGCAGGGCAGTGGCAACGAATTTCTCAAGGGATCGCGCCGGGCCATGGCCAAGGCGATGGAGATCTCCCATCAGACGGTGGTGCCGGTCAGCATCACCGACGAGGTGGATTTGCGTCACTGGCGAGCCGATGAAGACGTGACGGTACGTCTCATCAAGGCCATCGGCGTGGCCTGTCGTGCAGAGCCCTCCATGAACGCCTGGTTCGATGGCGAGACCCTGTCAAGGCGGCTGTTCAACGAGGTCAATGTGGCCATTGCGGTGGATTCCAGACATGGGCTCTATGTGCCCGTGATGGAGAACGTCGCCGAGCGGGAAGGGGTCGATATCCGCCAAGGGCTGGATCGGATGATAACCGACGTGAAGGCACGTGCTGTGCCACGCGAGATGTTGCAGGGGGCGACCATCACGCTGACCAACTTTGGCGCCATCGCGGGTCGCTACGCCAGCCCCATAGTGACGCCGCCCCAGGTGGCCATCATAGGGGCCGGGAAATTGTTCGAAAAAGTGGTCTTCATTCACGGGGAGGCCAGGCCGGTTCGGGCACTGCCTTTGTCGATGACGTTTGACCACAGAGCCTGCACCGGTGGCGAGGCGGCACGCTTCCTCAAAACCCTGGTACAAGCACTGGAAGCGCCGAGTCTGTAAACGATTGTGCCCTGCTCCCGCAGGGCACAAATTTGTTTGCGTAATCTACAAAGCCACGTATAATCCTATCCAGCTTGAAAGGGCGATAGTTATGTCAATGAATTTGATGTTTTACATCTTTTCCTGTTGTTCATAAGTTAATCCCGTTTTTTGAGCTTTACCCGCTGAAAAGCATAAGTAATTATTTTGAATACAGGTTTAAAGATATGTCTAACATGATCACCGGTACCGTTAAGTTTTTCAACGAAACCAAAGGTTTTGGCTTCATCCAGCAAGAAAACGGCCCGGACGTTTTCGTTCACTTCAGCGCCATTCAAGGTAACGGTTTCCGTACCCTGGCTGAAGGTCAGCGCGTACAGTTCTCTGTGACCCAAGGTCAAAAAGGCCCGCAGGCTGAGAACGTAACTGCTCTGTAATCTTACAGAATTTAAGAAAGCCGTGGTGCCTCAGGTACCACGGCTTTTTGTTTATCTGGAGCCCGTCAGGGCTCAGGACGCGGGTTGAATCATGCTGTTGCCACTGCTGATCCTTGCTACCTCCATGTCGACACCGGAAGTGCCGGTGCAAGCTGCCATGCAGGCACAAAGTGTCTGCCGGCAATTCGTGGCGGTGCGCTTGGGCAGTGATCGCCAGCCTGACGAGATACAGGCCCAGCCTCTACCTGGTAAGGAAGGGGAGTGGCTGGTGGACGGCAAAGTAAAAGGACCCGAAGGTCCTTTGCTGTTTGCCTGTCACCTGCATCAGGGACGGCATTGGAAATTGCTGAATTTTTCGCTCTGGGCACCGCAACCCGTCAAACAGGCTTGAGTGCGACCAGCAGGTGCTGCAGATGCTCCACCATGGTCATGCCAAACGGGGTGAGATAGCCGCCATCTTCCGCGCTGATGAGTCCCTGCTGATGCAGGCGAGCCGCCGCCTGGCACAGCTCCTCTGACATATCGCTGCGCAACTTGATCCCCAGGCTCATGTTGGCTGGATCAAAGCAAGCCAGTATCTTCAACTGGTTTATTACGTCATCCGAAATCTGATCGATACCAATCATGGATCCACTCCTTACGCTAAAGATGTAAGCAAACTAGCATCCCTGTCGCCACTTTAGTGGGCGCTGGCTCAAATTATTGCGCTTTGCAGGGGGCGTATGGGGTGAATGCTGTTTTTTTGGTCGTTATCAAGTACTTGGCGTTCGGTTTATCGAAAGGTTTGGGTCGTACAAACATGATAGGATAGGTCACTCCTTTTATATCGAACGGTCCGTCGGCGACTGTTCGCTCGGTTCAAGGTATCGTCCATGGTCAAGATCACTCTGGTATCCCTGCTGCATTCGCTCTCTGCCCGTTTTCCCGTCTATCAGACGTCATTGCTGACATCCTTCCTGGACTCCTGCCAGGGGGAGGTATGGCTGCCCGCTCGCAAGGGGAGCGATGTCGCCCAGCTGCGCAAGCACGCCAAAGGGGCGTCGGCCGGTGAGCTGGCCTCCCTCGATGCGGGCTGGTGCGACTTTGCCACCGGCGCTAGTGGGGCCACGGCAGAGCTCGATGCCCTGGCCAACTATGATGCCGAGATGATGGACAACCTCCTGATGTATTGGCACAGCGCCGCCAAGATCAACAGTCCCATCACCGACAACCTGTTCGAACTGCGCCGCGAGGTGGTGGATGAAGCCCATGGCACCAAGCTGGCGCAGGCCTGGCAACAGCAGCAGCAACAGCGTTTCGAGCAGCTGATGGCCGCGGCGGCCAGTGGCCGTGATCAGCTTTGCTTTGTTGAGGTCGAATCCGCCTACTGGCTGCGCCAGAAGCTGAGCGAAGTGGCGGAGATCGAGCTGGTTACCCCCGAACTTTGACGAAATATCCTGGTAGGAGCCGCTATGTGGCGTGCTTCTGCCCTATTCTTGTGGGCGCCCCAACCCCTCATTCGGTGCCGGGGGCGGCGAGCTGGACAAGCTGACCACAAGATGTGAACATGGCGCCCTTTTATCGAGAGAGAGACTTGGCCGATGAGTTATGAACTGAGCGACACCGAGCGCAATGCCGCGCTGCAACTGAATGCCGACTACCGATACGATCACTTCATCAGCAAGCTGGTCGAGCATGAAGAGCTCTACGTGCTGACCGATGAGCACGGCGTCATGATGCTGACCACCGACGATGAAGACTGCATCCCGGTATGGCCGCATCCCGAGTACGCCAAGGCGTGGGCCGAAGGCGAGTGGGCCGACTGCAAGCCACAGTCCATCACCCTGAAGGTGTGGCTGGAGCGCTGGATCGACGGCATGGAGCAGGACGAGCTGTGTGTCGCCGTGTTCCCGACTCCGGATCAGGAAGGTATCGTGCTGGAGCCGGCCGACGTGGCCGACGCCATCGCCCAGAAGCAGGCCAAGCGCGGCTAAGCGACGGCGACCTGTTCCCGCAACCGGTCAGTTGCAATAACAAGACCCCGCCAATGAGCGGGGTCTTTTGTTGGGGGATAGGGGCGTTCAAGGCTGCAGGTAGGTTTTGTCTATTCGCACGACCGGGGGGAAAGTCTGGCCACGCTTGATGGCCGCCTTCGTCTCGGTTTTCAGGGCCTCGTCAATCCACAGCAGACCGCCGTAACTGTAGCCACTGTTGCCTCCATCGAGGGGCCAGTAGAGCAGTTCGCTCTTGGGCGTGGCGGGCACCTTGGGCAGCTTTATCCAGCGCCAGGCCCCTTCCCGGGTATAGGGCACCTGATAGGCTGGCACGAAGCTGGCCAGCTCATAGAGCCGCTGCTGGATCTGCCGTGACAGTGCCGCTTTTTTGGCGAAGTCGAACTCCTTGTCGTACTGTTCCACCAGGGTCGAGATTGCGTCATCATCTATGTTCATGATGTTGTTGGTCTGGGGCTTGTTGGCGTTGACCTTGTGGAAAAACTCCCAATACGCAGGATAACGGCCACCGCTCCAGGCCATCCAGGCACTCTGGTGTTTCTTCTCCAGCATGGATTTGAAGCCGGCCGAGGCATCCATCAGGTTGAGCTCGAGATTGAGTCCCGCCTTTTTCGCCTCTTCGCGCAGCAGGGTCAGGCGCTGGGCATGTTCCGCCGTAGTGTAGGTGATGGTCAGGGTCAGCGGTTGTCCCTTGTCATCCTGCAAGATCCCGTTTGGCCCCGCCTTGCTGAAGCCAGCCTTGGCAAAGTATTCCCGGGCGAGTTTGGGGTCGAAGGGGCGCGCCTTGATCTCGGTATTGGTAAAATCCCCCTGGCCCGAGCCGTAACTGTTGAGACGCTGATAATCTCCCCGCAGCAGGGTGCTGAGCATCTTGTCGAGGTTGAGGGCGTACTGGATGCCGAGCCGCACGTTGAGATCTCGCAGCAAGGGATCCGCCGTGTTGAGGTAGAGCCCCATGGGAGATTGCGGGGTCTGGTTATAGAACCAGGTCCGCTCGATATAGCCCTTCTCGAACTCGGGAACCTTGGTCTTGTCGTGCCACCAGTTGGGCATGGTCAGGCCAAAGGTGTCGAGATCGCCGCGCAGAAAGTGCTGCCAGGCGATGTTCTGATCCCGCAGTACCTTGATCTCGATCCTGTCCGGGTTGAAGCGATACTGAAAGTAGCGCTCCTCATCTCCCCACCAATCCTTGACCCGCTCCAGGGTGATGGACTTGCCCTTTTTCACCTCGCCGATCCGGTAGGCGCCGGTGACCGGCAAGACCTTCCAGTTGTACTCCTTGACCCAGTTGGCGGTGAGCTTGATGGCGTGGCTCGGTACCGGGGTGAAGGGCAGGGAGTCCAGCAAATCTTGCCGGCTCTTCTCGCTGCCGCTGGTGATGGCCAGGGTATGATCATCAAATTTGGTGACGTCGGTTATCTGGGTGCTGTAGTAGTTGTTGTACCAGGGGTCGTTGATTTCCTTGCTGCGCAGCATCTTGAGGGCGAACAGCCAGTCATCGGCGGTGACCGGCTTGCCGTCCGACCAGCGCGCCTTGGGGTTGATGCGAAAATAGAGGGTCTTGTTGTCGGGTCCGAAGGCCCACTCATTGGCCAGCAGCGGCATGGGATTGCCGGTCAGCGGATGGGTACCGAGCAGAGGTAGGTTGGTCTCCCTGACATAGCCGGCAAAGCCGCCATTGGAGTCGGGCCCGTAGACGCGCAGGGTGAGCGGGAAACTGGTCATGAAAGTGTGGAAGGTGCCGCCCCGTTTGGCCGCCGGATCCCCATAGACGGGATCCGTGTTGTTGCTCTCCCACGTGAGATCGGCCGGCAGGGCGGCGCTCCAGCCAATCTGGCTCCAGCACAGGGTCAGGGTGATGGCGGTGGCGCGGATCAGATAGGGGAAGGCTCGCCCCCCGGCGGCGATGGTCGATGGCATATCCTTGCTCTCCTGTTGGCTGCATCCTGCAGATCACTCATGGGTGACACCACTCCCGATGGGGATTGGGCCATCATGGAAATTTTCCCCGAGCGGGTCAATGGTCAGAGGCAAATAACGCGAAGCAATCAAGGGGTTGGCTGTGGCCTCAACCAGCGCAGCCGTCCCCCCAGCAGGTGCACCACGAAGCCGAGCAGCACCAGGGCCGAGCCCAGCCACTGCAAGGGGGTGGGGTGTTCGTCCAGCAACAGGGCCGCCGCCACCATGCCGACGCAGGGCACCAGCAGGGAGAGGGGAGCCACCTGCGCCACCGGGTAGCGCATCAGCAGCCGCCCCCACAGGCCGTAGCCGAGCCAGGTGGCGATCAGCGAGAGGTAAAGCACGCAGAGTACTCCCTGCCAGCTGATGTGTTGCAGGCTGCTCGTGATGCGTTCGGGCTCCTCGAACAACCAGGAGAGGGCGAGAAACGGCACAATGGGCACCAGGCCACCCCAGGCGATGAGGCTCGGCAGGGCGGCTTGATAGCGCAGACCAATCTGGCGATTGATCACGTTGCCAAGGCCCCAGCAGGCTGCGGCGCAGAGGGTCAGGGCAAAGCCGAGCAGGGTCAGGTTACCCGCCCCCTGGGTCGCGATAAGGTAGAGCCCGGCACCTGCCAGCGGCAGGGCAACCCAGTGGTGGGGTTGCCAGCGCTCCCCCAGCCAGAACATGGCAAACAACAGGGTGAAGAGCACCTGGGATTGCAGCACCAGGGAGGCCATGCCCGCCGGCATGCCGAATTTCATGGCGCAAAACAGGAAGGCAAACTGGCCCAGGCTGATGGTGCCGCCATAGGCGAGCAACCAGCGCCAGGGGAGAGCGGGTCTTGGTACCAGCAAGATGGCGGGGAAGACGACGCCGATAAAGCGCAGCGCCCCCAGCAGCAGTGGCGGGATCCCCTCCAGCCCCCACTTGATCACCACGAAGTTGAGCCCCCAGCAGAGGATGACCAGGGCGGCCAGACATTTATCCTTGATGTGCATCTTGGGTCCTTGTGCGAGAGACGCCGCCCACAGGTGGTCTGTCTGCGGGCGGCGCAAGGGGTTGAGCATACTCCGGGCAGGGTGGCGGGCGTCAAGTCATCCGGCTGCGCGGGACGCCGGGGTTGGCCTGATTAGCGGCTTCAGGCCGTGACGCAGTGCAGGGTGAGGCCGCGCGCCGCGAGCGCCGCCCGCATGGGGGCAGGCAGGGCATCGTCGGTGACCAGCACGCCGATCTCGCCGGGTTTGCCGAGGGGGCTCGGGTGAATGGCGCCAAACTTGCTGCTGTCGGTGATGACCACATTGGTTACTCCCTTGGCCAGCACGCTGTTGACCACATCGGCCCGCATCATGTCCCGGCTGGTGAATCCCACCTCGGGGTGAAAGCCATCGACCCCGATAAAGGCTTTGGAGAAGTGCACCTGCTCGATGCAAAGGCGGGTCAAAGGGCCCACCACGCTCTCGCTCTGGTGCTGGAACAGGCCGCCGAGCAGCACTACCTGGGCCTGGGTGTCTTTGAGCAGGTGGGCGATATAGCTGCTGATGGTGATGATGGTGACCCGCTTGTGCAGGGCCAGGTGGCGGGCCAGCAGGGCGTTGGCGCTGCCCCCCTCGATAAAGACCGTCTCGCCATCTTCCACCAGCTGGGCCGCCCGCTCGGCGAGGCGCTCTTTGAGCAGATAGTTGATGTTCATCCGGGCGTCCGGGTCATCGCTTTCCAGCGCCATGGCCGAGCCATGCACCCGTTTGAGCAGACCCTGTTTTTCCAGGGCGGTGAGATCGTTGCGCACCGTGACTTCCGACACGCCGGTATGTTGCGCCAGCTCGGCCACGCTCATCTTGCGGGCCTGATGGACCAGGGTGAGGATCTGTTGGTGGCGTGGGTTCATGGGGGCTCGCATACAAGAGTCGGTGATGGCAGGAGCGCTTGGCGCTTGCCGCTAACATGGGTCCGGCCTCATCGATGTGCCTTGAAGCAGCGACATATGAGCCAGGCGGGCAATCATAACATCTTGCCCTCTGTCCGTGGAGCCGGGATGGCCCGGACCAGGGGCATGGTAAAGGTGGCGTGCTCCTCTGCCAAAAAAGCGGGAGGGCATGGGCCCCCCGTCCGTTGTCAGAGGCTGTGTTCGGTGCGGGCGATGATGTCGTCCTGGGCATCCGGAGAGAGGGCCGTAAAGAAGGCCGAGTAACCGGCCACCCGCACCACCAGATCCCGGTATTGATCCGGGTTGGCCTTGGCCGCCAGCAGGGTCTCCCGCGAGACGATGTTGTACTGCACGTGCCACCCCTTGTGCACCTCGAAGAAGGTGCGCAGCAGGCTCATCAGCTTGGCCTTGTCCCGTGCGTTCTCAAGGCTCGCCGGGCTCAGCTTCTGGTTGAGCAGCACGCCGCCAAGGATGGCCGGGGTGGGCAGCTTGCCGATGGAGTTGAACACCGCCGTTGGCCCCAGACGATCCGAACCCGACGCGGGGCTTGCCCCCTCCGCCAGCGGGGTGCGGGCATGACGGCCATCCGGGGTGGCCATGGTGGCTGCGCCAAAGGGGACGTTGGCCGAGATGGAAGAGGTGCCGGCATAGTAGGTGCCGCCGATGGGACCGCGGCCGAAACGGGTGTTGTGCAACCCCTTGAGCTCGTCGATGTAGCTTTGGTAGGCCTGTACCAGCAGCAGATCCACCTCGTCCAGATCGTTGCCGTATTTGGGGGCCGCGTTGGTGAGGCGCTGGCGCAGCTGCTCGCCGGCGAGCCCCGCAAAGTCCTGTTCCAGCGCATTGGCCAGCTCGCGTTGATCCACCATGCCCTGTTCGAACACCAGTTTCTTCAGCGCCGCCAGGCTGTTGCCCAGATTCGCGATCCCCACCTGCAGGCCGGAGACCCAGTCATAGACTGCCCCCCCCTCCTTGATGGTCTTTCCGCGCTCGATGCAGTCATCCACCAGGGTGCTGCAGAGGATGTCGTGAGCTTGCGCTTCCAGCACGCTGTCGACCACGCAGTCGATCTCGATGGACTTGCGGGTGAAGTAGCGCACCTGCTCGTCCCAGCGGGCCATCACCTCGTCAAAGTTGCTAAATGATCCTTCCCGCAGCGACTGCGGCTGGGGCAGGAAGATCTTGCCCGTGGTGGCATCGCGGCCGCCATCCAGTGCAGCCAGCAGGATGCGGGCGAAGTTGATGAAGCTCATGCCGGTGCAGCGATAGCCCCACTTGCCGGGCACCGCGGTCTCGATGCAGCCGATGGCGGCGTAGTTGTGGGCATCCTCCACGCTCACGCCGAGCTTGATGAACTCGGGGATCACTACCTCGTCGTTGTTGAAGGCGGGCATGCCAAAGCCGCAGCGGATCACCTGGATGCAGGCATCGAGGAAATCCTCGCTCATGCCGGCATGGTAGCGCACCGAGAGGTTGGGCTGGGTGGAGCGCAACTGGCCGCAGGACTCCAGAATCGCGTAGGAGAGGCCGTTGACCGCGTCATGGGCCTGGCCATCTCGCCAGATCTGGCCGCCAATCGTCACGTTTTGGTAGAGGGGGCTGCCGGCGGAGGCCTTGGAGTGGGTGCCGGAACGGATCTTGTTCACCTCCAGCAGTTTCAGCCAGCAGCCCTGCAGCAGCTCGATGGCGTGCTCGCGCGGCAGGGATTCTGACAGCTCCACTTCGCGGCGATACCAGGGGTAGAGGTACTGGTCCATCCGGCCAAAGGAGACCGAGTGGCCGTTGGATTCAATCTGCAGGATGAGCTGGATGAAGTAACACAGCTGCAGCGCCTGCCAGAAAGTCTCGGGAGGCTGGTGGGCGATATGGGCGCAGTTGAGCGATATGCTCTGCAGCTCGTCACGGCGCTCGGCGCACAATTCCTGCTCCGCCATGCCGCGAGCTAGGGTCGCGTAGCGCTCGATGTGGTTGCTCACTGCATCGAGGGTGATGGCAACGGCCTGCAAAAACTGCTCGCGCTGCAGATCCGCCCAGTCAGCCAGATCCAGCCGGCCGCGTCGCTCGGCCACCTTGACCTTGAACCCATCAAGCCCCAGGGTGAGCAGCTCCTCGTAGTTGACCGCAAGGTGGGCATCTCCCGAAGTCATGTTGCCCTCGGCCTTGATGATGCCGCTCTCCAGCAGTCCCTTCTGTTCATCGGTAAAGAGGCCGTAGCAGCGATCCTGTACCGTCTGGCCACGCCAGAAAGGGGTGAGGGCGTGGATAGCCTCCTTGTCCTCTTCGCTCACCGCAAAGCCGGCACCTGGCCTGTCTGCCAGCTCGTCGATCTCCTTCTCAATCCAGCTGACCGTGTACTCGGGAAAGAGCGGCGCGGCGCGCACCTGGCTTGCCTGGTTGCCGACGATGAGCTCGTCGTGCTTGATCCAGATGGTGCGCTCCTTGAGGTGGTGGGCCAGCGCCAGGGCGCGGCGCACCGGTAGCGGGCGGGCGAGATGGGCCTGGTAGGCTTGTGTGTAGTGGCGGGCCCGCTCGGTGCAGACCGGCGGCTGGACTATGTGGATCAGGCTCTCCTTGTGGGCGCGGATCCGTGGGGTGAGGGTGGTGAGGTCGAGCTGGGTCATGATCTTATCCTCTGGTGGGTCTGTGTCTGCGTCATGGTGGTGTGCCTATCCCCGGGTGATGGGGGTCAGCCCCCGTTGCCGGGCGCAATCATGGGCAAAGGCGAGCAATTCGGGTGCATCCAGGGGTTGGCTGGGGGCCTGATAGGGCTGATCCAGTAGGGCATATTTGCCCATTCCCATGGTGTGGTAGGGGAGAAAGTGGATCTCCTGCACGCTGCCAAGGCTCGCGGCGGTGTCGACGATGGCCGCGATGCTGGCTTCGTCGGCGTTGAAACCGGGAATGAGTGGCACCCGGATCTGCATGGGAATACCGGTCTCGGCGAGGCGTTTGAGGTTATCCTGCACCCGTGCCACCTTGCCGTGGGTCCACTCGAAGAAACGCGCCTGCTCGACGTGTTTGAGATCGGCCAGTATCAAATCCAGGTGGGGGAGGCTCGGCTCAATCTGGTGCCAGGGTACGTGCAGGCAGGTTTCCACCGCGGTATGCAATCCCTCCTGTTTGCAGCGGGCCAGCAGAGCGGCTGCGAAGTCGGGCTGCATAAAGGGCTCGCCACCGGAGAGGGTGACGCCACCGCCGCTGCGCTCGAAGAAGGGGCGATCCCGCAAGATGGTAGCCATGAGGCTTTCCAGACTCTCTTCCCGGCCGCACACCTGCAGCGCCTCGCTTGGGCAGAGCTCGCGCAGTCGCTCTACGTCCTGCTTAGCGAGGGCGGCACGATCCAGCTGAATGCCCCGGGTGTCACGCAAGATTGCCGGACAGGCCTGGCTGCAGAGCTGGCATCCCTCGATGCATTGGCGCCGGTCGAGTAGGATGTCCGGTCTGGGAGAGCGGCTTTCCGGGTTTTGACACCAGCGACAGGCCAGTGAGCACCCCTTGAGAAACACCAGGGTGCGAATGCCGGGGCCATCGTGAGTCGAGTAACGTTGCAGGTCGAAAATCATACCGCCTCCTTTTGTTTTTATTTTATTTGCTTTCGTTCGAAAGTTGATTTGATTTTGATCAAGAGTTTTGTGGATGTTTTATCGCTAGAATGACGGCAGATTGAACACCCCAACCTAAAGGAGTCAGAGATGGAGTTGTATCTCGATACCGCCGATGTGGCCGCGGTGCGCCGTTGGTCACGGATCCTGCCGCTGGCTGGCGTCACCACCAATCCTTCCATCACCGCTGCCGGTGGTATGCCGTTGCCCGAGTTGTTGCCCGCTCTGCGCGAGGTGCTGGGGCCCAAGGGGCGGCTGTTTGCTCAGGTGATGGCCAAGAGCGAGACCGAGATGGTGCGCGAGGCGTTTGCGCTGCGGGAGCTGGATCGGGATCTGGTGGTCAAGATCCCGGTTTGCGAAGAGGGGTTAGCCGCCATCAAGACCCTGACGGCCAATGGGGTGCCGACCCTGGGGACTGCCGTCTATACCCCGCTGCAGGGTTGGCTGGCGGCGGTGGCCGGGGCCGAGTACGTGGCGCCCTATGTCAACCGGCTGGATGCCCAGGGGGGCGATGGCATCGCCACTGTGCAAGAGCTGCAGCAACTGCTGGCGCTGCACGCACCCAAGAGCAAGGTGCTGGCGGCTTCCTTCCGCACCCCGCGCCAGGCCCTCGACTGCCTGCTGGCGGGTTGCCAGTCCATCACTCTGCCGCTCGACGTGGCGGAACAACTGCTCAATGTGCCGGCGGTGGACGCGGCGCTGGTCAAATTTGATCAGGATTGGCAGCGCGCCTTCGGCCGCTGAATCGAAAAGGAGTGACGGGGGAGGGGACGTGTCGCCGGCCGACTAGACTGGAAGAAGGTGGCCAATCTGGATGGCCACCATCGGGTTTGTCGGAGGTATCCCATGAGCGATCATCTGCTTCTCCCCCATGGCGAGGATCTGCGCCGGGCGGTGCGCTGGCTCAGCGAGCATCACGAATACGATATCGCCGCGATTGAAGAGGTCAGCTTGCGCTTTGATCTCTCGCCGCTGGATGAGGAGTTTCTGATCCAGCACTGGCTCGGCAGCCAGCGCCAGTCCTGACAAGCCGGGGGAATGTCAGAAGAAGTTGGCGAGGTTGATGCCGTACTCTTTCGGATCGACCGTGCTTTCGATGCTCTCCTGCACGTTGCTTTTGGCCAGATCCAGCCACTGCACCTCGAGGTAGTGGCGCTGGGTGGCATGATAGATCACCTTGACCACCGGCTTGAGCGGCTGCTGTTCGTTGCGCTGCATCACGATGGCCAGCCGCTGGTTCGAGAGCATGACCAGGGTACCCACCGGATAGACTCCCATGCATTTGATGAACTTGGTGACCAGCTCGGCATCAAAGTGCTGGTTGATTCCCTTGAGCAGGATGCGAAACGCCTGGGTCGGCTGCATGCCGGTTTTATAAACCCGATCAGCGGTAATGGCATCGTACACATCGACGATGCAGCTCATGCGGGTATGGAGGGAGAGTTGATCCCCCTTCAGCTTGCGGGGATAGCCGCTGCCATCGAGCCGCTCGTGGTGATTGGCGGCCACCTCCAGCATGGTGGCCGTGATGCCCTTGGTATTTTTCAGGATGCCGTAGCTGTGCACCACGTGCTGGCGCATGATGGCGAACTCTTCGTCGGTCAATTTCCCCGGTTTGTGCAGCACCTCGTCCGGGGTCATGATCTTGCCCACGTCGTGCAGCAGCCCCCCCAGGGTCAACTCCTTCAAAACGCTGCGCTCCAGCCCCAGATAGCGGCCGAAGTTGGCCAGCAGGATGGCCACGTTCATGGAGTGTTCCATCAGGTAGGCATCCTTGGCGCGGATGCGAGCCAGGCAGAGCATGGCATCACCGTGAGTGAACATGGTGTCTACCATCTCCTCGGCTACTTCGGCGAGGGGGGTGATGTCGATGGGTTCACCAGCCTTGAGATGGCGGATGAACTTGCCCTGCAGTTCGCGGGCCTCCTGATAGAGGCGACGGATCTTCAGCTCCCGTCCTTCACCGCTGCCGCGAAGATGGCGCTCGCCGTGGGTGGTACTGGTGCCGGGATCCGGCGCAGCAAGGGCGTCGCTGTCGGCACTGCCCAGTTTGCTGCGGGCCAGATCGATACGCACCGTCAGTACCCCCAGTTGGATCAGATGGTCGATTTGCGCCTGGTTGCTCACCAGTCCCATCTGGGCAATCTCCATCCCGCCTGTCTGACTGGCGATGGCGATGACATACATGCCGGGTTTGAGTTTGTTGACGGGAATGACGGGATAGGATGCTTGAGACTTCATGGTGCTTCCTGACTTTTATTATTATGGGGTCGTGCCAATGAACCGCACCGTTGCAGTGTACCATCGGATAATGGCTTCGTCACAATTGCGCGCGCCTTAACAGTGGCGTTGTCGCCCCTGCCCGATATAATGACGCCCCTTTCGTTGTTGGACTCCGAGGTTGTGAATGCGGCTTGATAAATTTATTTGCGATTGTTCCGATTTGACCCGCTCGCTGGCGGGCAAACTGATCCGCCAGGGAGAGGTGATGGTGGACGGTATTGTGGTCAAGCAGCCCGCCTTCCACATCAATGAAGAGAGCCAGATTGAGTTCGACGGCGTCACCTTGAGCCTGGATCGGCGCAACCGCTACTTCATGCTGCACAAGCCGGAAGGCTATGTCTGCTCCAACGACGATCCGGATCACCCGACCGTGTTCTTCCTGATGGATGAACCCGCCATGGGCAAGCTGCACGTAGTGGGTCGCCTTGACCTCGATACTACAGGCCTGGTGCTGGTGACCGACGATGGTCAATGGTCCCATCGCATCACCTCGCCGCGCCACGAGTGTGCCAAGACCTATCACGTCTGGTTGGCCGATCCGGTGAGCCCGGATGCCATCGCGCTGTTTGCCGAAGGGGTGTTGCTGCGCAGCGAGACTGAGAAGACCCGCCCTGCCCAGCTGGAAATTCTGGGTGAGTGCGAAGCTCGTCTGACCATCCACGAAGGCAAGTACCATCAGGTGAAGCGGATGTTTGCCGCCATCGGCAACAAGGTGGTCGGCTTGCACCGGGAGCGAGTCGGCGGCCTGCAACTGGATGACGATCTGGCTCCCGGTGAATACCGTGAATTGACCGCCGACGAGATCGCCCTGTTCTGATCCCGCCGCGTCAAGTCTCGGGCGTCAGAGCGTACTGACGCCCAGCACCAGCGCCGTACCCAAGGTGGCCAGCAGGGCGCCGCCCCAGGCAGCCGCAGAGGGGCGTTCCCCCGAGTGCCACCAGAGCAGCGGCAACAGGATGACAGGGGTGGTGGAGGAGAGAATGGCGACCATGCCGACCTCTCCTTCACGCAATGCCACCAGGATCAGGGTCATCCCGAGGGCCATCGCCAGAAAGCCGTTGACGGCGATCATGCCGAGGATCCGCGGCGTGACGGGCTTGAGGGGCATGGCCAGGGGCAGGCGCACCAGCCGCAGGGCGCAGTGGGCCAGCAGAGCGCTGCCCATCCTGATCCCGGAGGCACTCACGGCGTCCACCTCGCCACTCATCATCACCGGCTTGGCAATGATGGCCCCCACGCTCTGGCAGAGGGCGGCAGTCAGGCCAAGGGCAATGCCCACGGCCAGGCTGCCGCGGATCTGCTCCCATGCGCTGCTCGAACGTCGCCCGAACAGGATCGCCAGCATCACCCCGCTAAATACCAGCAAGGCCCCCAGCAGTCGCCAGCCGGTGAGCTGCTCGTTGAACAGCCACAGGCCAAGCAGGGCGGAGAAGAGCGCATGGCAGGAGAACAGCAGACCGCTGCGTCTGGGGCCCAGCCGGTTCATGCAGGCGAACAGGGCGGTATCCCCGATGAAGATGCCGACCAGCCCGGAGAGCGCCAGCAAGGGGAGGGTGGAGGTCGACAGCGTCTGCCAGCCACCGGTGAAGAGGCTCATGGTACCGAGCATCAAGGTGACCAGGAACATGCGCCAGCGGCTGTAGGCAAATGCTCCCAGATGGCGGGCCGGTGTGACCGAAATCAGGGCGGCTACCGCCCACAAACTGGCCGAGGCAAGGGCCAGCCATTCATACCCCATAAAAAACTCCTGAAAAAATTAACCCGAAAGACTCCATCTCTCGGGCAAGCCCGATACAATACGGGGCGTTTTCGGGGATAACAAGGGCGGCATCAGGCATTCATCAGGCGCGCCGTCGGCCTTCCCCCCTGCAAGTGGTTTATTCGAGGTTGTTGTAATGCGGTATGGTCTTTCCCCCGGGCTGGCACGACGCTGGCTCTCTCCCTTCCTGATTGGTGTGTTGAGCGGACCGCTGGCACACGCTACCCCGGTTGAGCAGCAGCCTCAGCTTTCCGACAGGCAGACCCTGGTCAAGGGCAATGGCGCCGAACCCGAATCACTCGACCCTGCCCAGGTGCGCTCCGGCTTTCCCGGCGAAGTGGTGCTGGTGGATTTGTTCGAGGGGCTGGTCAATGAAGATGGCCAGGGCAGGATAGTGCCCGCCCAGGCCCAGCGCTGGGAGACCAGTGACGATGGTCTGGTGTGGCGCTTCTTCCTGCGCCCTCAGCTCAAGTGGTCCAACGGCGAGCCGCTGGTGGCCCGGGATTTTGTCTACGCCTGGCGGCGGTTGCTGGATCCGGCGCAAGGTTCCCCTTCCGCGGGCCTTCTGCTGGCAACCGGCATCAACAACGCCCAGTCCATTTACGCTGGTGCGCTCGAACCCGACATGCTGGGGGTGGAGGCAGAGAGCGATCAGATCCTCAAGGTGACGCTGGAACGTCCCGTACCCTACTTCCTGCAGCTCATCAGCCAGCGCCCCTTCGTGCCGGTCAACGAGAAGGCCATCGCCAGCTTTGGCAAGCAGTGGACCCAGCCCGGCAAGCTGGTCAGCAACGGCGCCTACAAGCTGGAGAGCTGGGTGCCCAACGAACGGCTCGAGGCGCAGCGCAATCTCCACTATTGGGATGATGCCCATACCCGCATCCAGCGAGTGACCTATCTGCCGCTCGCCTCCCAGCATGCGGAGCGGCTGCGCTACGAAGCGGGGGAGATCCAGCTCACCAACAAGGTGGCGCTCGAGTATTACCAGAAGATCAAGCAGGCCACCCCCGAGCGGATCTGGGGTCTGCCGCTGCTGGGTACTTATCTCTATACCTTCAACCTGCGCCGCCCTGAGTTGCAGGATGTGCGGGTGCGCCAGGCGCTCTCTATGGCCATCGATCGCACTCTGTTGACCGACAAGGTGAGTGGCCAGGGCGAGCAGCCTGCCTGGTCTCTGCTACCCGAGATGCCGGGGTATGACGCCCTGCATCCGGCGCAGGCGTCACTGGATCAACCGACCCGGCTGGCCAAAGCCGCCGAACTGCTGGCCGAGGCCGGTTACAGCCGCGCCCGTCCCCTCAAGCTGACCCTGACCTATAACACCTCGGAAAACCACAAGAAGCTGGCTCTGGCGGTCGCTGCCATGTGGAAGCCGCTGGGGGTGGAGGTGACACTCAACAACATGGAGTGGGCGGCCTATCAGGTGGCGAAGGACAGCGGCGACTTCATGGTGGCGCGCTCCTTCCTGTTCGGTGATTACGTGGAGCCTTCCTCCATGCTCAACAGCTTCCGCTGCCAGGACGTGCGCAACGAGAGCGGTTACTGCAATCCCGACTTTGACCTCTTGCTGGAGCAGGCGGCCAATACCCTGGATGCGTCGAGCCGGCGCGCGCTCTATCAGCATGCCGAACAGTTGCTGATCGACGAGGTGCCCGTCATTCCCGTCTACCACTACAATCAGATGCGTCTGGTCGATCCCGCCTTGCGCGGATTGCCGAGCCAGAATCTGAAGGGGGCGATTGCCACCAAGGATCTCTATTTCAGCCCGCAGTGAGGAGCATTTCATGAAACTTGCCATTATTTCCGACATCCACGGCAGTATCATCGCCCTGGAGCGGGTGCTGACCCAGCTCGAGCCTTGGCAGCCGGATCACTATCTGCTGCTGGGGGATCTGCTCAACCATGGGCCGCGCAATCCGGTACCGGAAGGGTATAACCCGGCCACGGTTGCCGATCGGCTCAACGGCCTGGCACCGCAGATCCTGGCCGTCAGAGGCAACTGTGATTCGGAAGTGGATCAGATGCTGTTGCGTTTTCCCATTACCGCCCCCTACAACCAGTTGCTGGTCGATGAGCGGCGCTGGTTTGTCAGCCACGGTCATCTTTATCATCCCGATGACATCGCCTTGCCGGCGGGCAGTCTGTTTCTGAGCGGCCATACCCATGTGCCCGTGCTGGAGTGGCAGGGGGAGCGCATCTTGATGAATCCGGGGTCTATCTGTTTTCCGCGCGGCGACTTGCCGGCCAGTTATGGCCGTTATGACGCTGGCGTACTGACGGTCAACGCCTGTACGGACGGAAGGGAATTGCTGAGACTGGTGCTCTAGCCGAGCGGGAGAAATGCAAAAGGCCTGATGGGGAGATCAGGCCTTGATGCCGTAGGAGCGGGTCCCGGAGCGGGTATTGCCCTTGGCGTCATAGGTTAGGCTGTTGCGATCGCGCAGTTGGCTCAAGAAGCCGGCGAGGCGGCGATTCGATACGATGCTGAGCTCGAGCAGGCGACCATTGATGTCATTCTGGCTCTGGCAGGCATCCAGTTTTTCCCGCAGCTGTACCATCTGGTCTGGATAGGCAGCCAGCTGCTGTGCCAGATCAGGCAAGGCTGCCAGGGTCTTGTCCAGCGCCTCGATGGCGCCCAGCAGCTGTTGTTTGCGCTCGCTCAGCTCAGGCAGGGCCAGTGCCTGGTGCTGTTTGAGCAGGTTGAACTCTTCTTCCAGAATGCCTTGCATCCGGGTGAGGTAGTCATCCTGAGTGTGCAGTAACGAAGGCAGGTCCATCATCCCAGCATCTTGTCCAGGTTGGTTTCGAAGCTGAACATCTTGCGGGCAACCGCTTCGTTGTTGACTTGGTACTCGCCACTGGCGACGGCCTTTTTCAGGCGCTCGACTTTGCTCTCATTGCCGGTCGAGGCGGCATTGAGGTTTTGTTGCATCTTTTGCAATTGCTGGGCCTCGTTGGTCAGGGAGACAGAATCCTGTCTGACCGCCGTGGACTTGCTGTCGGGGGAAGAGGCAACCGATTTGCTGCCTGTTCCCTGGCTGTTACCGGTATTTTGCAACCGATTGTTCGCCAAGTTGTTGATATTGTTGATGGCCATTTTGATTACCTTCGTCTGCTTTAAGGTTCGCTTACCTGTTTATCGGTACGCCAGGTCAGAACTTTAGAAAAAAGTTGTCGACGATCCGGATATTAGAAAGTGACCGTGACGGCACCCACTGCGCTGACCTTTCCCTGCACGGTTTTACCGGAGCGAATGTTGACGAGCCTGATGATCTCTCCGAAGCTGCCATCTTGCAAGGCTCGGGCCATTGTTTTGATTTCAAAGTGGTTATTTTCTGCGGTCAGGGTGACCTGATCCCCTTTGCACACCACGCAGACCTGGCTTAACCGGACGGGTTGCCCCGGCTTGAGCTCCCGCTTGCTGCGCACACCTATGAGGGCCGTGGTGTCACTGAGGTAGTCGCCCCGAATCAGGGTCTGATCCAGATAGGCCAGTACCAGCTGGCTTTCGGTCAGCAGATCCCCCTTTGCGACCGGGTTGGCGACGGTGACATAGGGTTTTTGGATGCTCACCCGCACAGGTAAATAGACATCCCAGGGTTTGTCTTCCTCGCACTTCATGTAAACTGTTGTATTACGGCGAATTTCCATTTTTGCTGGGAGGGATATAGTCAGGCTGTCTTCACAACGGGTCAGCGGGAGACGTTCATCCAGGGTCGCTGCAGTGACCTCCGCCCTGGCATCAAGCGGCACAGCCAGTTGCTCGTAGACGAACTCTTGCGCTCTTTCTTGCAGGTAATCGGTGACGTCCGACGCGTAGCTGGAGGAGATGCTGCCGAAAAAAAGGCTGATGAGTAAAAGTCGATTAATCATTTTCGCTCGTTGGTCGATAAGTTATCCACGCATATCACCAAATTAACTATGATTGCTTCAGGATTTGTTCGTTTCTACATCGATAGTCTGACGCAATCCATTACGCATGCATGAACAGTGCCAAGCGTTTTTAGGGAGTGTTTATGGCCAGTATTCTGGACTCGGTCAACCAACGCACCCAGCTAGTGGGGCAAAACCGGCTGGAGTTGTTGTTGTTTCGTCTCAATGGTCGTCAAAGATTTGGCATCAACGTATTCAAAGTACGTGAAGTGCTGCAGTGTCCCCCTCTGACCGTGATGCCCAAATTGAATTCCTGCATTCGCGGGGTCGCCCACATTCGTGGCCAGACCATTTCGGTCATCGATCTGAGCATGGCGATGGGCAAACGTCCCATCGAAGATCTGAGCAAGTGTTTTATCATCATTTCCGAATACAACCGCTCCATTCAGGGGTTTCTGGTGCACTCGGTCGAGCGCATCATCAACATGAACTGGGAGTCCATTCTGCCGCCCCCCAAAGGTGCGGGTCGTATCAACTACATGACGGCCGTCACCGAGGTGGATGGGGAGCTGGTCGAGATACTGGATGTAGAGCGCATCCTGAACGAGATCTCCCCTGTCTCAACTGAAGTGAGCCAAGAGTTGGTGGAAGCGAGCGTTGAACACCCGACACTGGGTCGTCCCGTGCTGGTGGCCGATGACTCCTCTGTTGCTCGCAAGCAGGTGCAGCGTGCGCTGCAGGCTATCGGGGTGGAGTGCGTGCTGGCCAAAGATGGTCGGGATGCACTGAACATGTTGCTGGAGATGGCCAAAAATGGCCCGATCAAGGATCAGATTGCACTGGTCATTTCGGATATAGAGATGCCGGAAATGGATGGTTATACCTTCACGGCTGAAATCCGGAATAATCCCAACCTCAAGGATTTGCATGTTATTCTGCATACATCCCTCAGCGGAGTATTCAACCAGGCAATGGTGCAGAAAGTCGGTGCGAACAATTTTATTGCCAAGTTCCAGCCCGATGAATTGGCTAAGGCCGTACAAAATGCACTCTGATAAAAGAAGAACAGCTGCATGAAGACACTTTCGGACGACTTATACAAACAGTTCAGCAATTTTCTGGCGATACAGAGCGGGATTGTGCTGGGCGATAACAAACAGTATCTGGTGAAGAGCCGTCTTTCACCCTTGATGGCTCAGTTTGGCATTGAGAGTCTGTCTGATCTGGTTACCCGTGCAATGAGTGTGCGAGAGCGTGACCTGAAAATGGCGGTAGTTGATGCCATGACCACCAACGAAACCCTCTGGTTTCGCGATACCTACCCCTTTCAGCTGTTGACCGACAAGATCTTTCCCGAACTGGGCAAGAGTGGCCGCCCTGTTAAAATCTGGTCTGCGGCCTCTTCATCCGGACAGGAACCCTACTCGATAGCCATGACGGCGCTGGAGCAGCAGATGAAAAAGCCGGGCACTCTGCCGGGCGGCGTCCAGATCGTGGGAACCGATATTTCGACTACCATGCTAAACCAGTGCAAGGAAGGGGTGTATGACAGCCTGGCGCTGGCGCGCGGTCTCTCTCCCGAGCGCAAGAAGATGTTTTTCGAGCCCTGTGGCGACAACAAGATGCGGGTGGTTGAGCGAGTCAGAAAATTGACCACCTTCAGACCGCTCAACCTGCTGGAGAGCTACAGCCTGCTCGGCAAATTTGACATTATTTTCTGCCGCAACGTACTCATCTACTTTGCGCCGGAAGTGAAGTCGAAGATCCTGAACCAGTTTGCCACCAGCCTTAACCCGGGTGGTTACCTGATGCTGGGGGCGTCTGAGTCGCTGGCAGGGCTGACCGATCGGTTCGAGATGATCCGCTGCAATCCGGGGATTGTCTACAAGGTCAAATAGTCCCTGGGGCACGCCATCCAAGGGTTTGCGGGATCCTCTCGCACCATATGAACCATCAATGAGGGAAGCGACAGCTTCCCTCATTTCTTATCTGCCTGTGCCTGTCTGTGCTTGATCGTGACTGACAGTATGCCTGCCTCTTTGAGCAACACACCGCCAAGCCGGGGATTGCCTGTCTGGGCATTCTATTGATATGAAACTTTTCTGGCATAGCTCTTGCTAACAAATACTCCAAGCAGGAGGTGTGCTATGGCTATTTCATTCGACAAGGCATTCGGGGTTCACCAATACACCCTGAGTGTGCGTGCCAAACGGGCAGAGGTGTTGTCCAGCAACATTGCCAACGCGGATACCCCGGGTTTCAAAGCCAGGGATCTCAATTTTGCTCAGGCGTTGCAGGAGGCTCAGCATCAACAGGGCTTTGGGCTGGCGACCACCAGTGAGAAGCACTTTGCCCTGAATATGGATGCGCCAGGCACAGTGCAGTATCGCAACCCACTGCAACCTGATACCGGTGATGGCAACACGGTGGATGTGCAGCAGGAGCGCAGCGAGTTTTTGCGAAATAGCCTTGAGTATCAAACCTCCCTCGAATTCATGAATGGCAAGATCAGCGGCCTGCTCAAGGCCCTGAAAGGAGATCAGTGATGAGTTTGTTCAAGGTCTTTGACATAGCAGGCTCGGCCATGAGTGCCCAATCGGTACGACTCAACACTGTGGCCAGCAATATGGCCAACGCAGACAGCGTCAGTTCGAGTGTGGAGGCAACTTACCATGCCAGGCGGCCAATTTTTGCCGCCCAGCTTGACCAGGCCATGTCGGATAAACAAGGGTCAGTCGGCGTTGAGGTGAAGGGGATAGTCGAGAGCAAGGCTCCCCTGCTCAAAGAGTACAACCCCAACCATCCCATGGCGGACAAAGACGGCTTCATCTTCAAGCCCAACGTCAACATGGTGGAAGAGATGGCTGACATGATCAACGCCTCGCGCAGTTACCAGACCAACGTTCAGGTTGCAGATTCGGCCAAGAAGATGCTGCAGCAGACGTTGAATCTGGGCAAATCTTGATAGGAGTGCTGTCACATGGTTGATATCACCAATACGCTGGGCGGGGTCAGTACGACAAGCCAGACATCGGGCACGAGCACGACCCCGAAGAAAGAGCTGGATCAGGCGTCATTCCTGAAACTGCTCACCATGCAGCTCTCTTATCAGGACCCGTTCAAACCGGTGGATAACGCCCAGACGCTGTCGCAGATGACCTCCATGTCGACGTCGGATGCCATCAACCAGCTGTCGACCCAGATGGGGAGCCTCAACGACCTGATGACCTCCAGCCAGGCGTTGCAGGCGTCGTCACTGGTGGGGCAGAGTGTCCTTATTCCCTCGGACACCGGTTATCTGGATACAAACGGCCAGATCTCCGGTGTGGCTGCCGTCGGTGGGCAAAAATTGGCCAACCTCAAGATCACGGTCGAGGACGAAAAGGGCCAGGTCATCAAGGATTTCGTCATCAACGGCGAGCAGCAGGGCAACGTGCCGTTCACCTGGGATGGCACCGACAAGGATGGCAATCCGGTGGCGGCCGGCAAATACAAGATCAAGGCCAGTGGTACCGATGCCAGTGGCAAATCGGAGAGCATACCTGCACTGACTTACGGCCAGGTAGAGAGTGTGACCCTGGGGAGCTCGGCTTCTCCCACCCGGGTTCAGCTCAAAGGGCTTGGGTCCATCCTGCTGACGGATATCCTGGAGATCTCCGGCACCAAGAGCAAACCTGAAACAACCCCCACGCAACCAACTACACCTAATTCCTCAGCAGTGATTTAAGGAGCTGAACATGTCATTTAACAACGCTTTAAGTGGTGTCAACGCGGCACAGAAAGACCTTAACGTCACCGCTAACAACATCGCCAACGTCAACACTACCGGCTTCAAGGAATCACGTGCCGAGTTTGCTGACGTCTATGCCAACTCCATCTTCGTCAACGCCAAGACCCAGGTCGGCAACGGTGTGGCAACCGGTGCGGTGGCGCAGCAGTTCCACCAGGGGGCGCTGCAGTTCACCAACAACTCGCTGGACCTGGCCATCCAGGGCAACGGTTTCTTCGTGACCTCGGACGGGCTGACCAACCTGGATCGCACCTACACCCGTGCCGGGGCTTTCAAGCTCAACGAAAACAGCTACATGGTCAATAACCAGGGCCACTATCTGCAAGGCTACGAGATCAATGATGACGGCACCCCCAAGGCGGTGAGTATCAATGCGACCAAGCCGATCCAGATCCCGGATCGGGCCGGTGAGCCGGTTCAGACCAGCAAGATAGAAGCGAGCTTCAACCTGCCTTCAACAGCGACCCCGCTGCCGGCGGGTAATGCTGCCGCGGATGCCTCGACCTTTGATCCGAAAGATTCGAAAACCTACTCCTCTTCGACTTCAGTGGTGGTTTACGACTCGCTGGGTGAACCCCATACCATCACCCAGTACTTCATCAAGGAGGCCGATCCGGCCGATCTGACCAAGCCGGCCGATCCCACCTCCTGGCGCATGTACCTGTATGAAGGGGACAAACCCATCGACATCGCCGGTGGCTCAGCCCCGACCATGGCGGCAGGCCTGAGCCAGGCACCGCTGGGTGCCCGTATCCAGTTCGGCGCCGATGGCAAGATGATCACCCCGACCAGCCCTGCCGTCATCACGACCGAAGCGCTGGGTGCCGGTGGTGCCGGCATCATCACCAACGGCGCCGATCCGACCCAGCAGGTGGAGATCAAGTTGGGCACCATCACCCAATATGCCTCGCCGTTCGAAGTCAACAAGTTGACACAGGATGGCTCTACCGTCGGTCGCCTGACCAAGGTCGAAATCACTCCGGATGGCATCGTCTCCGCCACCTACAGCAACGCGACCACTGTCAAGGTCGCCATGGTGGCCATGGCCAAGTTTGCCAACTCCCAGGGGCTGACTCAGGTGGGGGACACCTCCTGGCGTCAATCCCTGCTCTCCGGCGATGCGCTGCCCGGTACGCCCAACTCGGGTACCTTCGGTAGCATCAAGTCGTCGGCACTGGAGCAGTCCAACGTTGACCTGACCAACGAGCTGGTGGACCTCATCACGGCGCAGCGCAACTTCCAGGCCAACTCCCGTTCGCTGGAAGTCAACAGCTCACTGCAACAGACCATATTGCAGATCCGCTGATCTCTCTGATAGCGAGGCGCCTTTAGGCGCCTCGCGCTTTTCTGTCCCGCCTTCGACTATCCGCAAATCATCCCGTCACCGAGCCAAATTTACGCTGTTGGCATCCAAATTGCAGTTATCCCCTCAGAGTCATCTGTTTGACGGAGGATCCCATGGATCACCTGCTTTACATCGCCATGTCCGGGGCCAAGGAGAACATGAACAGTTTGGCTGTTCGTGGCAACAACCTGGCCAACGCCAACACCATCGGCTTCAAGTCTGATTTTGAGCAGGCCAGAAGCATGCAGGCGTTTGGCGAGGGCTTGCCGTCACGGGTATTTGCCATGACGGAGCGGCCGGGCCAGAACCTGCAGCACGGCATGCTGATGACGACCGGGCGGGATCTGGACGTGGCCGTGGATGGCCCGGGCTGGATTGCGGTACAGGATCCCAAGGGGGGAGAGGCCTTTACCCGCATGGGTAACCTCCAGGTGAGTGCCACGGGCAATCTGCAGACTTCGACCGGGCTCAACGTCGTGGATGACGGTGGCCGCCCCATCGTGCTGCCGATGCCAATGGAAAAGATCGAAATCAACCGGGATGGCACCATCAGTGGCCGTCCCGAAGGGGCCGCCGCCAACCTGCCGGAGGATTTCCAGCGGATCAAGCTGGTCAACCCGGCCGCTGATGCGGTGGAGAAGGGGCAGGATGGCCTGTTTCGCCGCAAGGATGGCCAGAACGAGGCGGCCTCCGCCAATGTTGGCCTGATTGCCGGCTCCCTCGAGGGGAGCAACGTCAATGTGGTTGACGAGATGACCAACCTGATCCGGCTGCAACGTCAGTTCGAAACCCAGGTCAAAATCATGAAGACGGCCGAGGAAAATGACGAGGCCCAAACCCAGCTGCTGCGTATCAGCTAATCAAGGAGTTTTACATGAATCCTGCACTCTGGATCAGCAAGACCGGGTTGGATGCCCAGCAGACCAACATCTCGGTCACCTCGAACAACCTGGCGAACGCCAGCACCGTCGGCTTCAAGAAGTCGCGGGCCATCTTCGAGGATCTGCTCTATCAAAACATCAACCAGCCAGGTGGCCGCTCCTCGGCGGATACCGAACTCCCCTCAGGCCTGATGCTGGGGGCCGGTGCCAAGGTGGTTGCGACCCAGAAGAACCACAGCCAGGGCAACGTCCAGACTACCGACAACTCGCTGGACCTGATGATCAGCGGCCGCGGCTATTTCGAAATCCAGTTGCCGGATGGCAGCGCCGCCTATACCCGCAATGGTCAGTTTACCCTGAACGACGAGGGGACCATAGTGACCCCGGGCAACGGTTATCCCCTGCAGCCCGAAATCCAGATCCCGCAGGATGCCCAGAGCGTCACCGTGGGTGAGGATGGTCAGGTTTCGGTCCAGCTCAAGGGCGATGGTGCTTCCCAGGTGGTGGGCCAGATCAATATCTCGGATTTCGTCAACCCCACCGGCCTGCAGCCGATGGGGGAGAACATGTTTGTCGAGACCCAGTCCAGCGGCGCGGCCATTCAGGGCACCGCCGGGGCTGACGGGATCGGGGTGATCAAACAGGGCATGCTGGAGACCTCCAACGTCAACGTGACCGAGGAGCTGGTCAATCTCATCCAGGCACAGCGTGTCTACGAGATGAACTCCAAGGTGCTCTCCGCCGTCGATTCCATGACGTCCTTCCTGATCCAGCGAACCTAATTAGGAGGTCCAGAATGAAAGCCGTATGGATGCTGGGATTACTGGTGCTGGGGGGCTGTTCGTCCACGCCCTATACACCCAGACCGGATGACCCCGAGTTTTCTCCCGTCTACGGGGAGTCGGAGCCGGTATCGGTCAAACCCACCGGCGCCATTTTTCAACCGGATCAGGTCAATGGCATCTATTCGGACATCAAGGCGCACAAGGTGGGTGACATCATCACCATCGAACTTGCCGAATCGACCTCGGCGTCCAAGAAGGCCAACACCCAGAGTGGCAAGGACAACAAGTTCAACCTGGATACCGTCACCCTGGGTGGCGTGCCGGTGACGGCCAGCCCCTACGATCTCTCCGCCAACATCGGCCAGAACAGCGCCTTCAAGGGGCAGGCCAAGGCGGATCAGAGCAACAGTCTGCAAGGCAACATCTCGGTCAGCGTGGCCAAGGTGCTACCCAATGGCAACCTGCTGGTGCGGGGCGAGAAGTGGATCATGCTCAACAACGGCAACGAATATATCCGCATCACGGGTCTCATTCGTCCCGAGGATGTCTCCTCGGAGAACAGCGTCTCCTCCCAGAAGGTGGCGAATGCCCGCATCTATTACGGCGGCACCGGTGATCTGGCCAATAGCCAGGAGCAGGGATGGCTCACCAGCTTTTTCAATGGTCCCTGGTGGCCGCTCTAGGAGATGTTATGAAGTCACTGCGTCTTGTGGCCCTGCTCTGCTGCCTGTTGCCCCTGGGGGCGGCCTACGCCGCCCGCATCAAGGACATCAGCTCGGTGGAAGGGGTGCGTAGCAACCAGCTGATCGGCTATGGCTTGGTGGTGGGCCTGCCCGGTACCGGCGAGAAGAACAACGCCTTCACCGAGCAGACCTTCCGTACCATGCTGAACAATTTCGGCATCAAGGTACCGGACAACATCAAGCCCAAGATCAAGGACGTGGCGCCGGTGGCCATCCATGCCGATCTGCCACCCTTCTCCAAGCCGGGGCAGACCATAGACGTGACCGTTTCCGCCATCGGCGAGGCCAAGAGCCTGCGTGGTGGCACCCTGCTGCAGAGCTTCCTCAAGGGGTTGGATGGCCGGGTTTATGCAGTTGCCCAGGGCAGCCTGGTGGTTGGCGGTCTGGGGGCCGAGGGGGCCGATGGTTCCAAGGTGGTGATCAACACCCCGACCGTGGGACGTATCGCCAATGGCGCCACCGTGGAGCGGGAAGTGCCCAACTCCTTCAGCCAGGGGGATACCATCACCTTCAACCTCAATCGCCCGGACTTCACCACCGCCCGCCGTCTGGCGGACGTGGTCAACGATTTGGTCGGCCCCAACACGGCCCAGGCCCTCGATGCGACCTCGGTGCAGGTCTATGCGCCGCGGGATCCGGGCCAGCGCGTCTCCTATCTCGCCACCATCGAGAACCTGGAGGTGGATCCGGCCAACGAGGCGGCCAAGATCATCGTCAACTCCCGCACCGGTACCATCGTCATCGGCAGCGAGGTACGCCTCAAGCCGGCCGCCGTCAGCCATGGCGGCCTGACGGTGACCATCGCGGAAAACCAGCAGGTGTCCCAGCCCAATCCGCTCTCCGGCGGCCAGACGGCGGTCACCAACAACTCCACCATCAATGTGCAGCAGGCCGAGGGACGTATGTTCAAGCTGGATACCGGCGCGACCCTGGACGATCTGGTGCGGGCAGTGAATCAGGTCGGGGTGGCCCCCGGCGATTTGATGGCGATCCTCGAGGCGCTGCAGCAGGCGGGTGCCATCGAGGGCCAATTGGTCATATTGTAACAAGCGGCAAGGGGTTGCCGTGGGCGGCAATGAGGTATGAGAAATGGCAGAATTTGACAGCAACAGCGGCATGAATCTCGGGGTCGTACAGGATATCCAGAACCTGGATCGCCTGCGCCAGATGAGCCAGAGCGAGAGCAAGGAGGGGAAAGCAGAAGCTCTGCAGGCCGCCTCCCGTCAGTTCGAGTCCATCTTTACCCAGATGCTGTTCAAGGGGATGCGCCAGGCCAACCAGGTGCTGACCCAGGACAACCCCATGAGCAGCAGCTATACCCAGTTCTATGAGGGGATGCTCGACGAGCAGCGGGTTGCCGACATGTCCAGCAAGGGGGGCTTGGGGCTGGCCAACATGGTGGCCAAACAGCTTTCGCCCGAGACCTTCACCCACAGCGATGGCCGCATCCTCAAGATGCCCCAGCGTACCGAGCGGGTCTACAAGCCCTATCAGCCGCCCACCGCTGCCGCCAACGATTTGATTGAAACATCAAAAGTTGGCAAAGATTTTGCTGAAAAGGAGATGGCGCAAGAGAAACGTGACCTTGCCGCGCCGCGCCGGACTCACCGCACCGTGCCTCCGATGGGGCCCAGACACAGCGCTGGTGCGACTGCGCAGGATGGCAGCCAGGGTTTTGACACTCCGCAGGAGTTCGTCAACCGCCTGATGCCGCTGGCCAAGAAGGCGGCCGACAAGCTGGGCCTGAGCCCGGCGGTGCTGGTGGCCCAGGCTGCCCTCGAGAGTGGCTGGGGCAAGCGGGTGATCCGGGATGGCGAAGGCCAGATAACCCACAACCTGTTTGGCATCAAGGCCGATCCGCGCTGGCAGGGGCCGAAAACCGTGGTCAGCACGCTGGAGTATGAGCAAGGAGTGGCCTCGCGCCAGAAGGCGGCCTTCCGTTCTTACGAATCGTTTGAAGAGAGCTTCAACGACTACGTGGATTTCCTCACCTCGGGCACTCGCTACAAGGGGGCGCTGGCCAAGGTGGACAGTCCGGACCGCTACTTTGAAGCCTTGCAGCAGGCGGGATATGCCACGGATCCCCACTATGCCAGGAAACTGAAACAGGTATTGCGCAGCGATGCCATTGCCCAATACAACGAAAGGGAGCTGTAACGTATGGCAAGCGATCTGCTTGGAATTGGTACCTCGGGCGTGCTGGCACAGCAACGCCTGCTGCAGACCACCAGCAACAACATAGTCAACCTCAACAGCCAGGGCTATGTGCGCGAACGGACGCTGGTTTATACCAATTCCATCGGATTGGGCACGGGGGACATGGTGACCGAGCGGGTCATCAACAGTTACGCCCAGGGGGAAATGCGCCGTGACACCTCGGCCTATCACGCCTCCGCCACCCGCTTTGAACAGCTCTCCACCGTCGACGGCCTGCTCGGGGATACCAGCAACAGCGTCGGTACGGCCATTACCTCCTATTTCAAGGCGTTTCACACCGCCAACGAATCCCCAGCCGAGATTGGCGGGCGCAAGACCACCATGACCGAACTCGGCAATCTGGTGAACCGCTTCCACACCCTCTCCGGTCAGTTCGACACCCAGATGGATACCATCAACAAGCGTATCGAGGACGAGACCAAGCAGGTCAACAGCCTGCTCAACAGCATCAATGACCTCAACCAGGCCATCCTGCGCACCCAGGGTTCCCCCGAAGAGAACCTGATGCTGTTCGATCAGCGGGACGAGGCCATTCGCAAGCTCTCCGAGAAGATGGACATCCGTACCGTGCCCCAGGCCAATGGCAGCATGCTGGTCAACCTCAGCACCGGCCACTCGCTGGTGCTCGACGGCGGCGTGGCTCAGTTCCAGACGGTGGCCGGCGATCCGGACTCCCGCTCCCTGGAGCTCAAGCTGACCATGGGCAAGAATGAGGCAGATATCGACCACACCATCTTTGGTGGCGCCCTGGGCGGTCTGTTTGCCGCCCGCGACGATCTGGAGCCGACCCAGCGTGAGTTGGGCCAGTTGGCCATTGCCATGGCCGATGCCATGAACCGCCAGAACCACCTCGGCATGGATCTGGACAACGAGATCGGCGGCGACATCTTCTCCCTGCCCAGCAGCAAGGGGTTGCCCTACAGCGACAACGCCGGTACTGCGGGGGCCACGGTCAACTTCGTGCCCGGCAAGGGGGGGGAAGTGACCACCTTCGATTACGAGATCCAGTTCAGCAGCGCGACCGGATACGAGGTGTTCTCCCTGGACAAGGACGGCAACCGTACCTCCATCACCACGGGCACAACACCGCCGATGACTTTCGAGATCCCGGGCCATGGTCTTTCGGTGGATCTCACCGGAGCGCCTGCCGCCGGTGACAAGCTGCTACTGCAACCAACCAAACATGCCGCGGCCGGGGTGGAGCAACTGATCACCCGGCCCGAAGATCTGGCCCTGGCATCACCCCTCAAGGGGGACAAGGACAGCAACAACTTTGGCAGTGCCGAGATCAAGCTGAACGGCATTTTCAACACCGGGGCCGGCTCGAGTTTTACCGCCAACAGCCTGGATCCGGCCGCGCCCCAGGTCATCAAGATCGACAGTGCCGGCAACTACGAAGTCTACGCAAAGGACGGCACCACCCTGATCGGGGTGGCCCCCGCCTCCAGCAAGGGGCAGAACCTGATGGGCTCCATCGTCAACCCCTTCCCGGCGGGCACGCCTGTCTACAGCGATCCCAAGCAGACGCCGGGCTATGAGTTCAGCATCACTGGAACGGTCGAGCCCAAGGATACCTTCACCATCAGCTACAACGAGGATGGCTTTGCCGACAACAGCAACGGCCTGGCGCTGGCCGAGCTGCAGAACAAGGATCTGGTGCGCAAGAGCAGCAGCGGCAATACCAGCAACGACAAGATGACTTTCAACGAAGCCTATTCCGGCCTGGTGATGGGGGTGGGGAACAACACCAGTCAGGCGCGTACCCAGCTCAAGGCCAATGAGGCCAAGCTTATCCAGAGTTCCGGCATCTACGAAAGCGTGTCAGGGGTCAACCTGGAGGAGGAGGCGGCAAACCTGATCCGTTTCCAGCAATCCTATGCCGCCTCGGCCCAGGTGGTCAGCACGGCCAAGACCATCTTCGACACCCTGCTCTCTTCCGTGAGGTAAGTTCATGCGTATCACCACCAACATGATTTACAACCGCAGCCTCAGCTCACTGAACAACGCCAACGAACGGATCGCCAACGCCTATGAGCAGTTGCAGACCGGCAACAAGTTCAAGACGGCGGGGGAGGATCCCTCCGGCATGAGCCAGAAGATGGCCCTCACCAAGGAGATCGATCTGTTCAAGCAGTACGGGGTCAACGGCAGTCTGCTGGAGAACAGCCTGGGTCACGAGGAGACGGTGCTGAGCTCCATCAACACCGCCATGATGAGCGCCCAGACCCTGATCCAGAAGGCCAACAACTCGGCGGTCAGCTTCGATGACCGCAAGGCCATCGCCAGCGAGCTGGAAGGGCTGCAACAGCAGATCTTCGACCTGATGAACAGCAAGAACTCCCAGGGGGAGTACATCTTCGGGGGCAACCAGAGCAAGAACCAGCCCTTCATCAAGGATGCGAGCGGCAACTATGTGTTTCAGGGAGACACGGGTCAGCGCAACATCCAGGTCTCGCCCACCGTCGAGATCGCGGCCAACGACTCGGGCCAGGGGCTGTTCCAGATCGTGGCCACCCGCCGGACCGCCAGCGCCACTACCGGCAACCTCAAGGTGGAGATCGCCGATCAGGGCAACTTCGACAGCTTCTACCGCAACAACTACGACTCTTCCCTGGCCAGCAACAAGTACACCATCACTACCACGGCGGGTACCCCGGATACCTACGAGATCCTGGATGCTGGAGGCAACCCGGTGCAGTCGGGGGATTATGTGGCGGGCAACAAGATCCCCTTCAACGGGATGGAGCTGACCCTGGATCTGCCGGCTGGCGGCGCCGCCCAGGAGCTGGTGCTGGATCCGCCGCAAAACGACAATATCCTGAACGGCATGTCGAACTTCATCAACGACCTGCGCGATCCTTCCATCACCCCGGAGAACTTCCAGCTGTCGGTGGCCGATGCGAGCGTGCACATGAACAACGCCCGCTTCAACATGGATCGCGGACTGGGTGATCTCGGCAGCCGGATGAACAGCCTGGAGCAGGTGATGAACTCCAACGAGGGGCTCAGCACTCTCAATACCGAGGCGCGGGCCAAGGTCTCGGAAGCGGATCTCTACGATGTGATCTCGACCCTGGCCAAGGAGGACGCCGCCCTGAGCGCCTCCCAGCTCTCGTTCAGTAAGATAAGCCGCTTGACCCTGTTCGACTACATCCGCTGATGCATGAAATAACCAAAGGCCCTTCGGGGCCTTTTGTTATCCCGCCTCACACCCAATCCGCCGGCAATTGTAACAAGCTGTTGCGTATGGCTATTTTTGCCGCGCCCTGGGTTGACCCCTCTGGCCGATTGGCTGATCATGCCGCCCGCACAACAGGGGTTGTGCGTATTATTTGCAGCATCTCGTTAGGCGAGGCTCCTGTATAAACACAGGCCACTGATCTCACGACGTCCAGAGACGCCCAAGATCAGGACAGTTTTCATCGGATTAAGGTGTAAACCCAAGTGGCTTCCGGCATGCCGGATACGTTATGCAGTGCTAAAGCTGGTACGTGGGGATGATGACACGCCGAACGGCGTCATTTCCTGCCTATTACTCGTCAATCAAATTGCTGTTTTCTTGTCGTCGCATCCGGCGCCCTGCCGGATGTGTTCAGGCTTGCCTGAAATCACATGAGGATATCTGTGATGAAGAAAACACACACCCTTCTCAATCGTCATCAACTGCTCGATCTGGCGGCCCTGCAGGGTTGGCTGGCGCACAATCTGGATCCGGTCCAGCGCGCCGATCAACTGCTGACCCTGAAGGCCGAAGAGCTCAACTGTGTCTTTGACACCCTGCCGGTCACGCAAGGGGGCGCCCTGCTGGGGTCGCTGCCGGCGGAGAGTGCCGGCAACCTGCTGCTGAGGTTGCATGGCAGCATCGTCAGCGTGCTGCAGGAGGCTATTCCCCGTCGGGAGATGGTGACCATATTGCGCAAACTGGGTCGCAAGGATCGCCCCCGCCTGCTCGAGCGTTTTCCGGCGCAGGCCAGGGAGATGTACGAGGCCCTGCTGGATTGGCCCACCGAATCGGTGGGGGCCAACATGCGCCAGGAGTATCTGGCGGTGCGGGAAGCCGACTCTGCAGGCCGGGCCCGGCAACTGCTCCACGATGCCTGGGACAACGCCAGGCTGTTTCGCCAGATCTACGTGGTCAACGGGGAGGGCAAACTTCTGGGGAGCATCTCCCTCAAGGCGCTGTTGATCGCCGACCCGCAGGCGAGCGTAGCGACCCTGATGGACAGGGAAGCGGTGCGGATCAATGCACGGGCGGATCAGGAGCTGGCGGCGCGCCTGCTGATCGACCGTGACCTCCAGGTATTGCCGGTGGAGGATAGAGGGCGCCTGGTGGGGATCTTTCACCTCGACGATGCCGCCGACATTCTGGAGCGCGAATCCACCGAGGATGCCGAGATGCAGGGGGGCTCATCGCCCCTCGATACCTCCTATCTGCAGGCGACCCCCTGGCAGCTGTGGCGCAAGCGGGTAGGTTGGCTGCTGGTCCTGTTCGTGGCTGAAGCTTACACCGGCACTGTGCTGCGGGCGTTTGAAGAGCAGTTGGAGGCGGTCATCGCCCTGGCCTTCTTCATTCCGCTGCTCATCGGCACCGGCGGTAACAGTGGCACCCAGATCACCACCACGATCGTGCGCGCCATGGCAGTGGGGGAGGTGAGCCTGCGCAATCTGGGCTCGGTGCTGAGAAAGGAGCTCTCCACCGGTGTGCTGATTTCCCTGGCCATCGCGCTGGCCGCCTGGGTGCGGGCCTGGAGCCTGGGGGTTGGGCCCGAGATTGGATTGGTGGTGACCCTGACCATCATCGCCATCGTGCTGTGGAGCGCCACCGTCGCTTCGGTGATCCCCATGGTGCTGCGCCGTTTTCGCATCGATCCGGCTGTGGTGTCGGCGCCCTTCATCGCCACCCTGGTCGATGGTACCGGTCTCATCATCTACTTCGAAATTGCCAAGCTGTTGTTGCCGCAACTGCAGGGGGCGTAAGCAAGAAGCCCATAAGAAAAAAGGCAGCCAGTGGCTGCCTTTTTGCTTTGCTGTGAGTGACCGGTTTGTCAGGTGAGGTGAAACAGCAGGGGCCAGTCCTGTTCATTGCAGTAGCGCTGCTCTTTTTCCAAGTTTTGCATCAAGAGCCGGTTCTCCTCGCACCAGCTGGCGGGCAGGTTGACCACCAGTTGATCGCCAGCTGCCTGCACGTGCAGCTCGGGCAGCAGGTCATCCTGGCGCTTGTGATGGGCCGCCACGGCGAGGCGCAGGATGCGGATGCAGCGCAGCACCGTCTGCTCGTCGTGGTTGGGCAGGGCGGGCAGCTCGGCGAGTTTGAGCCCTTTGCGCTGGAAGCGCACCAGGGCCGCCAGCAGGGCCTGATCGTCCTGGTTGAAGCCGGGCAAGTCGGTGTGCTGCAGGATATAGGCGGAGTGGCGATGGATGCCGCTGTAGTTGATGGCAAGGCCAATCTCGTGCAGCCGTGCCGCCCAGCCGAGGATGGCGCGATAGGGCTCGGTCGGCATCTGCCAGGGCACTTGCAAGGCATCGAACAGGGCCAAGACACTCTGCTCGACCCGGGCGGCCTGCCTCTTGTCCATCTTGTAATGCAGCCCGAGAGCCTGGGCGGTGCGCTCGCGAATGTCGTGGTGCTGCAGCCGCTCCTCGAATTCATAGAGCAAGCCTTCGCGCAGGGCGCCGTCGGAGTACTCCATCCGCTCGATGGGCAGGGAGGTAAAGAGCCCGAGCAGGATGGCCACCGCGGCGGCGAACACCTCCTGGCGCTCCTCTGACAGACCACTCAGTTTGAGATTGTCCACCCGCTTGCGTTCAATCATCTCGGCCTTGAGTCGCTCCAGCCCCGCCAAGGTGATACCGCCGTCGGTCCAGCCTTCACCCTGCAGCACGTCCCGCACGGTGCGGATCGATCCCGAGCTGCCGAGGCAGCTCTGCCAGCCGAGCTTGCGGTACTGGTTGATGATGGGGGCGAGCTGGTGCTGGGCCTCCAGCACGGCGCTGGTGAAGGCCTTCTCGGTGAGCTTGCCGCCGGCAAAGAAGCTCTGGGTAAAGCTGACGCAACCCATCTTGCGGCTGGTGAGCGCCTTGTGTTCGAACCCTTCACCGACGATGAGCTCGGTGCTGCCGCCGCCGATGTCCACCACCAGCACCTGACCCTCGATGTGCTGGGTATGAGCGACCCCCTGATAGATGAGGCGCGCCTCCTCCTGACCGCTGATGATCTCGATGGGGTGGTTCAGCACCTTGGCCGCCTCGCTCACAAACTCGCGGGCGTTGCTGGCTCGGCGCAGGGTATAGGTGCCGGCGATGCGGATATGCTCCGGCCTGATGTTGGTGAGCCGCTCGGCAAACAGCGCCAGGCAGGCGAGGCCGCGAGCCATCGCCTCCGGACTCATCCGCTTTTGCTCATCCATCCCTTCCACCAGCCTCACCCGCTCCTTGATGCGATCGACGATGCGAAAGCGCCCCTCCGAGAGGTGGGCGATCACCATGTGAAAGCTGTTGGAGCCGAGATCCACGGCGGCATACAGACTATTGTCCATTGTTGGCCTCGATACGTTTGAGGTAGTCGTAAATCGCGACCTGGGAGCGGATCTTGCGACGGTTGCCCCGCTTCACGTATTCGTTCTTCTGGTCGGCATCGATGACCCGCGCCTTGCAGGTGTCGCTCAGTTGCAGCTCGAGAATGTCGAGGATGCGCTGCTTGAGCCGCTCGTCATAGATGGGAGTGCCCACCTCGATCCGCCCGTCAATGTTGCGGCTCATCCAGTCGGCGCTGGAGATGTAGAGCTGGGGATTGCCCTTGTTGTGAAACACCATCACCCTCGGGTGTTCAAGGAAGCGGTCGATGATGCTGATGACCCGGATGTTGTCGCTTAAGCCCGGCACGCCCGGGCGCAGGGCGCACATGCCGCGGATGATCATCTGGATGGGCACCCCGGCCTGGCTCGCGGCATAGAGACGGTTGATGAGGTCTCTGTCCACCAGGTTGTTGATCTTGAGAGTGATGCCGCTGGGCTGGCCCGCCTTGGCGTTGGTGAGCTCGTTGTCGATCATCCGGTAGAGTTGGCGGCGGCTGTTGATGGGGGAGACCAGCAGGTGGTTGAACTTGTAGCGCCGGTAGGGGTATTCGATGTACTCGAACACGCTCTCCACCTCGGCGGTGATGTCCGGGTGGCGGGTCAGCAGGGAGAAGTCGGTGTAGATCTTGGCGGTCTTCTCGTTGAAGTTGCCGGTGCCGATGTGGGCATAGCGCACCGCTTCGCCATTTTCGTGGCGAGTGATGAGGCAGAGCTTGGAGTGGATCTTGAGGCTCGGCACCCCGAACACCACCTTGACTCCGGCATTGGTCAGGATATTGGCCCAGTCGATGTTGGCCGCCTCATCGAAACGGGCGCGCAGCTCCACCACTACCGTCACCTTCTTGCCGTTGTTGGCGGCATCGATGAGGGAGTGAATGATGCGCGACTTCTTGGCAACCCGGTAGATGTTGATGCGAATGGCACTGACCGCCGGATCGAACGCCGCCTGGCGCACCAGCTCGGTGAAGTGGTGGAACTTGTGGTACGGGTAGTAGAGCAGTATGTCTTGCCTGGTGATGGCGTCGAAGGCGTTGACGAAACCGTCGAAGTCGCGGCACTCCAGGGCCGGCAGCTTGGGGTTTTCCAGATAGTCCCGCCCCACGTTGGGGAAGCCGATGAAATCCTTGAAGTTGTGATAGCGTCCGCCGGGCATGATGGCGTCGTAGGAGCTGATCTGTAGCTTGAGCTTTAAAAAGCTTATCATGGCGGCCGGCATCTCACGCTCGTAGACGAAGCGTACCGGCATGGCGGTGAGGCGCTGCTTCAGGCCATCACTCATCTTGTCCACCAGGCTCAAGTCCAGCTGATCCGAGAGGTCATACTCGGCGTCCCGGGTCAGCTTGACCGCATAAGCCGCAATCTCGTCGTAATCGAAGAAGCCCTTGAAGATCTCGTCGAGACAGAAGCGGATGACGTTGTCCAGGATGATGATCTGCTTCTTGCGCCGGGTGCCCTCCGGCGGCAGCTGGAAGAAGCGGGGCAGATCGTCGGTCGGCACCTCCACCAGGGCGTACTGGATCACCTGGCCATTCTTCTTCATCTCGATGGCCAGATAGGTGTACTCGTCTTTCAGGAACTTGACCGGGTTGACCTCCTTGTTGAGCAGGATCGGGATGATGTGGCGCAACACCTTCTCCCGGAAAAAGACCCGCAGCCATTTCTGGATGTTCTCGGAGAGCTGGTTCTCGTTGACCAGGAAGATGTTGTGGCGGGCCAGGGCGATCAGCAGCTCCTTGTAGGTGTTGTCGAACGCCTCGCCAAGGGCCATCACCTTCTGCTGGATGGCCCGCAGCAACACCTTGGCTTCGTCATCGCCGCCGTGTACCTCGTTGATCAGGATGCGGCGCTTGACGTCAGATACCCGCACCTTGAAGAACTCGTCCTGGTTGGACGAGAAGATCCCGAGGAAGCGGACCCGCTCAATGAGGGGCACCGTCTTGTCCATCGCCTCTTGCAACACCCGTTCATTGAATGAGAGCCAGCTCAGCTCTTTTTCTTCATACAGCTTGTCGGTGCTCATCTTGTGCCTCTGTGTCGATCCGTTTTAGGGGCTGGTATGGCGTGAATATATGACAGTTCAATGACAAAAATATTATTCGCCAAACCCCTCGTCGATATCGACCACCAGATCGTCGGAGAGGGACTCCAGTGCGCCGATCAGGGTCTCCATTTCGAGCTCGTCGGGCAGGGCGACCAGCGCGTGGGCATAGAAGAGCGGGGCGCCGGAATGGGGTGCCGGTTCACAGCCGGTGGTGAGATCGGCCACGTTGATGTTGAGCTGGCGCAAGATGCTGGCCACCTCGTGGACAATACCGGGACGATCGTTGCCGGTGACCGTCATCATCATCTGGTTGACTGGCTCTGCCGAGGGGGTTCCTTCGGCGAAGCTGATGGTGAGGCCTGGCAGCATGGCCAGCGCTTCGCACAGGCTGCGATAGTGCGCTTCGGGAACCGATACATGGAGGATGCCGGCAAACTGGCCCGCTAATTCACTCATGGCACTGCCCAGCCAGTTGCCCTGCTCGCGGCTGATGACGGCCGCCAGGCTTTCGACGATCCCGGGTTTGTCTGCACCGATCACGGTGACCACCAATTGCTTTTGCATCCTGCTCTCCTTGGAATGGTTTTTGGTCCGGCCGGGATGTCGTCGCGAGTGCAACGTCATCTCAACCGACCCTAGCATTGTGCCTGCTGTGGCAGGCCATATGAAGCCCCGTCCGCAGGCAAATGGACAAAAAGCGGGGCGTTTTGCTTATCCACCTCAATTGTCGGCTGCCTTGTGCCACGACGGCTGTGGTAGAGTGAGCGCCCTGTCGTGTCGTGAACTGGATCGCGTTTTCATGAATATCCTCATCCTTTCGGGTTTGCTGTTGCTGGCGCTGCTCGTGCTGGCGATCGTCTGGCGTCGGGGCCGGCGCCCGCAGCGTCTGCCCTATGAGCTGCAGGAGACCCTGCTAAACCCCGCCGAACGGGCCTTTCTCACCGTGTTGGAACAGGCGGCAGGGGAACAGGCCAGGGTCTTTGCCAAGGTGCCGGTGGCCGATGTGCTGGCGCCACAGGCCGCCCTTGGCAAGGGCAAATGGCAGCAGTACGCGGGCAAGATAGGGGGCAAGCATTTTGATTACCTGCTGTGCCATCCCGCCGATCTCTCTTTTGTCTGCGCCATCGAGCTTGATGACAGCGGCCCCCGCCACCAGAAGCGCAAGGTGCGTGACAGCTTCCTGAAGGCGGCCTGTGACGGCGCCGGTTTTCCCCTGCTGCAGATCCCCGCAGGCAGCCACTATCTGGTGGAAGATCTGCGCGAGCAGCTTCAGCCGCTGTTGACCAAGAGGCGTGAACCGCAGGCCGATGAGCTGCTGCCCGGGGAGCGGCGAGAACCTACCTTCAACCCGTTGTTGCTCGATGGGGTCGATGTGGAAGGCAAAGAGCACAAGCGGGCTGCCCCCCTGGCCGGGCTGTCGTCAACCGAACCCGAGTTGGCTGTCACCAGGACAACCGTCGTGTTCGAGCCAGCAGAAGAGGAGCTGGCCGCTCTGCTGTTCGACGATCCGGAGGATGATGAGGAGCAAGACGCCCCCCACTGTCCTCGCTGCGATGCCCCGCTGGTGGAGCGGGAAGCCAAAAAAGGCCCTCATGCCGGCCGGCTATTTCTCGCCTGCAGTCGTTTTCCCGAGTGCCGTTACGCAGCTCCTCACCATTCCCGTCACTGAGCTTGTCGGGAGTGCCGACACGGCCCGCCTGGCGGGCCGTTTTCCCCGTTTCTGCTTGCGCAAAAAAATCGTTGGCAAAATTTATCTTCTCCCCTCTTTGTGTCGATACACTTACCCTGACTACGACAATTTTTGACAATGTGTCGGATTTTTGGCACTTTGTGTGCCGCAAAGGAACCGTCAACGAGCGTTTTATAATCAAATAAAACAATAAGTTAGCTATGTAATCGCGAGAGGTGGATATGGTGGAGATGGGCGTGTTGATTGTTGATGCCGATGAAGCACGGCGTCAGCAATTGGAAACAGTGCTCTCGTTCATGGGGATCCCGTGGCAGGATGTGGCCGAAGGGGACCTCGACGTTGCCATCGAATCCGCCGGCCCGCTGCAGGGGGTATTGGTGGGTGAGCTGACGGAGCGCCCCTTGCCCGAGCTGCTGGCGGCCTTTCCCCGCACACCGTTTCTCTCCCTGATCGATGCCGATCTCGACAACAGCAATTTCATCGGTGTGGCGCAGGCCCCCATCACTTACGAATCCCTCACTCGCCATCTGCATTTCTGTCAGGCGTTTGTCTCCCTGCATCCTCGCCAGCAGACCCACGACAAGGGTCAGGCTCTGCTGCGCCTGCTGGTGGGCAAGGGCAAGGGGATCCAGGAGGTGCGCCGCCTCATCGGTCAGGTGGCCGAGACCGATGCCAACGTGCTGATCCTGGGGGAATCCGGAACCGGTAAAGAGGTGGTGGCACGGGCTATCCACGAACTATCAACCCGCAGTGCCGGTCCCTTCGTGCCCATCAACTGTGGTGCCATTCCCGCCGAACTGCTCGAGAGCGAGCTGTTTGGCCACGAGAAGGGGGCCTTCACCGGTGCCATCGCCGCTCGCCGTGGTCGCTTCGAGCTGGCTCAGGGAGGTACCCTGTTTCTCGACGAGATCGGCGACATGCCGATGCCGATGCAGGTCAAGTTGCTGCGGGTATTGCAGGAGCGAATGTTCGACAGAGTCGGTGGCGGCAAGCCCATCCAGGCCGATGTGCGTGTCATCGCCGCGACTCACCGGGATCTGGAGGCGATGATCCGCACCCAGGATTTTCGCGAGGATCTCTATTACCGCCTCAACGTCTTCCCCATCGAGACGCCGCCGCTGCGGGATCGCTGTGATGACATTCCCCTGCTGCTGCAGGAGCTGCTCAATCGCCATGCGGAGCAGCACCAGGGTTTCATTCGCCTGACCCAGCGCGCCATGGAGTCCCTGATGCAGTACCCCTGGCCTGGTAATGTACGCGAGCTCTCCAACCTGCTGGAGCGGCTGCTCATCCTTTACCCGCACCAGATCGTCGATGTGGCGGACTTGCCGAGCCGTTACCGCCTGCTGCCCTGCGAGCCACGGGACGAGCGGCTGACCGAGATGGACGAGCGCGATGCGCTGGCTGCCGTGTTCCAGGACCCGCCCGAGCTGGATCACGCCTTCAGCTCGGCCCGCTCCATGCAGTTGCCGGAGGAGGGGGTCAATCTCAAGGAGATGCTGGCCGACCTCGAGGTAGAGCTGATCCGCCAGGCCCTGGAGTCCCAGGAGGGGGTAGTGGCCCGCGCCGCCGACCTGCTCGGCATGCGTCGTACCACCCTGGTCGAGAAGATGAAAAAATACGGGATGAGCAAGGAGGGCTAAGGGTCAATGCCTTGACGCCTGTCTTTAATCCTTTGTTTTAATTGATTTAATCTAGTGGCATGAAAATTGAATGAGCTGACCAAATTGCCAGTTTGAGGTCAGCTTTATGACAATCTTGCAGCAGGACATGCCACTCCAGTCCCACGAAGTGAGCCAGCTCTACGCCATCTTCACGGCACTCCCCACCGGGGTGTTGCTGCTCGATGGCGCCGGGGTGATCACCCGGGCCAATCCGGCCGCGCTCTCCCTGCTGGGGGAGCCGCTGGAAGGGGAACTCTGGCGTCAGGTCATCGCCCGCTGCTTCGAACCCCGGGAAGATGACGGCCACGAGATCTCCCTGCGCGATGGCCGCCGGGTCCAGCTCTCGACCCAGCCCCTGCCGGATCAGCCCGGCCAGCTGGTGTTCATCAACGATCTCACCGAGACCCGCAAGCTGCAGGATCGCGTCAACCACATGAAGCGGTTGTCGGCCCTTGGCAACATGGCAGCCTCACTGGCCCACCAGATCCGCACGCCACTCTCTGCCGCCATGCTCTATGGCGCCAACCTGGCCAACCGCACCCTCAAACCCGAATCCCGCAGCCAGTTTCAGCAAAAGCTGATGGACAGGCTCAAGGATCTGGAAAAGCAGATCAACGACATCCTGCTGTTTGCCCGCAACGGCGACAATCAGGTGGTCACCCCCATCTCGGTGCAGGGGTTGATGGCCGAGGTGCAGGCGGGGGCCGAGGCCTTCTGCCTGCAGCAAGGATGCGAGCTGCACATACAGGCGCCGGAGCCCGATCTCTGCCTGCTGGCCAACAGCAACGCGCTCTCGGGAGCCATCAACAACCTGATCGCCAACGCCCAGCAGGCGGGGGCCGATTCGCTCCTGGTGAGTGCGGTGCGCAGTGGCTCCCGGGTGGAGATGCGCGTCATCGACAATGGCAAGGGGATCCCGAGTCATCAGCTCGGCCAGGTGTTCGAACCTTTCTTTACCACCCGCTCCCAGGGCACAGGCCTTGGACTGGCGGTGGTGCAATCCGTCGTACGTGCCCACCAGGGGGAGGTCAGCGTGGCCTCCGTGCCTGGTGAAGGCACCTGTTTTACTCTGTCGTTCCCCCTGCATCAGCAGTCGGTGCAGCTTGGAGGTGTAGCATGACACAGGCCAGGATCCTGGTAGTTGAAGATGACAATGGCCTGCGCGAGGCGTTGGTGGATACCCTGCTGCTCGGCGGTTACGAGTGCCGTGAGGTGGACAGCGGTGAGCGGGCCCTGCTTGCCCTCTCGCGCCAGAACTTTGACATGGTGATCTCCGATATCCAGATGGGGGGCATGGATGGCCTGACCCTGCTGGCCACCATTCGCCAGCAATATCCGCAATTGCCGGTCCTCCTGATGACCGCCTACGCCAACATCGACGGCGCGGTGCGCGCCATGCGCGAAGGGGCCATCGACTACCTGGCCAAGCCCTTCTCCCCCGAGGTGCTGCTCAATCAGGTCAGCCGTTACGTGCCGGCCCAGAAGGTGGAAAAACGCGCCGTGGTGTACGGGGATCCCAAGACCGCCGAGTTGTTCCAGCTGGCGACCCGGGTGGCCAGAAGTGAGGCGACCGTGATGGTGACCGGCCCGAGCGGCACCGGCAAGGAGGTGCTGGCTCGCTACATTCACGACAACTCCAGCCGCGCCGAGCAGCCCTTCATCGCCATCAACTGCGCCGCCATTCCGGAAAACATGCTGGAGGCGACCCTGTTCGGCTACGAGAAGGGGGCCTTCACCGGCGCGGTGCAGGGGTGCCCGGGCAAGTTCGAGCAGGCCCAGGGAGGGACTCTGCTCCTTGACGAGATCACCGAGATGGATCTTGGGCTGCAGGCCAAGCTGCTGCGGGTACTGCAGGAGAAAGAGGTGGAGCGGCTCGGCAGTCGCAAGATGATCCCCCTCGATGTGCGGGTTATCGCCACCAGCAACCGGGATCTGAAAAAAGCGGTGCAGGACGGCCTGTTCCGTGAAGACCTTTACTACCGCCTCAACGTCTTCCCGCTGCGCTGGTTGTCCCTATGCGAGCGCCCCGGCGACATACTGCCGCTGGCGGAACACCTGCTGGCCCTGCATGCCAGCCAGCAGGGCTTGCCAACGCCACAACTGGAGGCCGACGCACGCGAGTGTCTGCTGGCTCACCCCTGGCCCGGCAATGTGCGCGAGCTCGACAACGTGGTGCAGCGTGCTCTCATCCTGAGCCCGGACGGCGTCATCGGCGAGGGGCATCTCATCCTGGAAGAGGTGGACGAGCAGGAGATGGGCACCATGCCCGATCGCAGTTATGGCGGGGATCGCCTCGGCAGCGAGCTCAAACAGCAGGAGCACCAGATCATTCTCGACACCCTGCAGGACTGCAATGGCAGTCGCAAGGAGGTGGCCGACCGGCTCGGCATCAGCCCGCGTACCCTGCGCTACAAGCTGGCGCAGATGCGGGAGGCGGGGATCGACCTGCCTGCCTGAATGTAGGGGCTGTCATGGTCTTGCCGGCCCGGCTCGATTATCATGGGGCCCTTGGCGCTTTGAGCCTGGGCCCTGTTTTTATTGGTAAAACAGGGGCTCGAGCCTTAATAAGGGACCCTTATGATCTCTCATCGAAAACTCGAAACCGTACTCAATCATCAGCTCGAACCGCACACCATCAAGGATTACTGTCCCAATGGCCTGCAGGTGGAGGGGCGTGAGCGTATTCGCAAGGTGGTGACCGGCGTCACCGCCAGCCAGGCCCTGATCGATGCGGCGGTGGCCGCCAACGCCGATGCCATCCTGGTCCATCACGGCTACTTCTGGAGCGGCGAACCGGCCCAGATCACCGGCATGAAGCAGCGCCGCATCAAGACCCTGTTGACCCACGACATCAATTTGTTTGCCTACCATCTGCCGCTGGACGTGCATCCCGAGGTGGGCAACAACGCCCAGTTGGCCCAGTTGCTGGGCATCAAGGTGCGCCGCGGGCTGGAGCCCTGGAACAGCAAGAGCGTCGCCATGGTGGGCAAGCTGGAGACCCCCATGAGCGGGGCCGACTTTGCCAGACTGATTGCCGAGCGTCTCGGTCGTGAACCGCTTCACTGCGGCGACACCGGTCCCGAGCTCATCAGCTCGGTGGCCTGGTGCACCGGCGGTGGACAGAGCTACATCAATCTGGCGGCGGAGCAGGGCATCGATGCCTTCATCTCCGGCGAGGCCTCCGAGCAGACCATCCACACCGCCCGCGAGATGGGGATGCACTTCTACGCCGCCGGTCATCACGCCACCGAGCGCTACGGCATCAAGGCCTTGGGGGAGTGGCTCGCCACCGTGCATGGGCTGGATGTCACCTTTATCGATATCGATAATCCGGTGTAAACCAGTCCACGATCTTGCTGCGAAGCCGTGATCAAGGCTCATGTGCTGCTCGCTTATGTGCAGCAAAGAGTGCTCACGTATGTCCATACGCTCCGGTTCCTGAGCGGCTTGTGACCTTGCTGACGGTTTCTCGCGACAGGTCGTGAACAGCTTTGAATTAATGCAGCCATTGTTCGGGTATGCAGAAATGACAAGGGAGGCCAAAGCCTCCCTTGTTGCGTTTTACTGCTGCAGTTAGCGGTTACTCGCAGGCATGTCCCGCCGGGCCGAGCCGTGTGCCATCCAGGAAGGCGTCGCCCTCCTGCATCCGCAACCTGCCCTGACAGAACCACTGCACCACCAGCGGGTAGATGCTGTGCTCCTGGGCCTGTACCCTTGCTGCCACTTCATCGGCCTCATCCCCCTCAAAGATGGGGACGCGGGCCTGCAGGATCACCGGGCCGCCGTCGAGTTCTTCGGTGACGAAGTGGACGCTGGCGCCGTGCTCGTCGTCACCGGCGTCGATGGCGCGCTGATGGGTATGCAGCCCCTGATACTTGGGCAGCAGGGAGGGATGGATGTTGATCATCTTCCCGGCAAAGTGCCGCACCAGGTCGGCACTCAGGATCCGCATAAAGCCAGCCAGCACCACCAGGTCGGGCTGATAGTCGTTCATCAGCGCCAGCAGGGCGGCGTCATACTCCTCCCGACTGGCAAACTGCTGCTGGGCGAGGATGCTGGTGGCCACGCCGGCTTCCCTGGCGCGCACCAGACCATAGGCATCGGCCTTGTTGCTGATGACGCCGACCACCTGACCGGCAATCTTGCCAGCGGCGCAACTGTCGAGAATCGCCTGCAGGTTGCTGCCGCTGCCGGAGATAAGGACCAGGATCCGCATCATTGGATGATGACCTGCTCCTCGCCATCGGCCGCCTTGGCGATATGGCCGATGTGCCAGGCGTTCTCGCCTTCGGCCTTGAGCAGGGTCAGCGCTTTTTCAAGCTGATCTGCCGGCAGGGCGATGATCATGCCGACGCCGCAGTTGAAGGTGCGATACATCTCGTGACGGGTCACGTTGCCGGCCTCTTGCAGCCAGCTGAACACCGCCGGCCACTGCCAGCTCTGTTCGTCGATCACCGCCTTGGTGTTGGCCGGCAGGACGCGCGGGATGTTTTCCCAGAAGCCGCCGCCGGTGATGTGGGACAGAGCGTGGATCTCGCACTCCTTGATGAGCTTGAGCACAGGTTTCACGTAGATACGGGTCGGCTCCAGCAGGGCATTGGCCAGAGTGGTGTCACCCAGCGGCTGATGCACGTCGGCCTGGGAGACTTCCAGGATCTTGCGGATCAGGGAGAAACCGTTGGAGTGGGGGCCGCTGGCGGCCAGGGCGATCAGGGCATCCCCTTCGCCGACCTTGCTGCCGTCGATGATCTCGCTCTTCTCCACCACGCCGACGCAGAAACCGGCGATGTCGTAGTCATCCCCCTCATACATGCCCGGCATCTCGGCGGTTTCGCCGCCCACCAGGGCGCAGCCTGACTGCTCGCAACCTTCACCGATGCCGGTGACCACGGCGGCGGCGGTGTCCACATCCAGCTTGCCGGTGGCATAGTAGTCGAGGAAGAACAGAGGCTCGGCACCCTGCACGATGAGATCGTTGACGCACATGGCCACCAGATCGATGCCCACGGTGTTGTGTTTTTTCAGATCGATGGCCAGGCGCAGCTTGGTGCCCACCCCATCAGTACCGGAGACCAGCACCGGCTCCTTGTAGCCCGCAGGAATTTGACACAAGGCCCCAAAGCCGCCAAGACCACCAAGGACTTCAGGACGACGAGTGCGTTTGGACACGCCCTTGATACGTTCAACCAGTGCATTGCCGGCATCGATATCCACGCCAGCATCCTTGTAGCTCAGTGAGGTTTTGTCTGTCACGAGTATTCCCCGTCATGTGAAGAAGTGGAGGGTAAAATTCGGGGCGTATTCTAGCAGTGCGGGGGAAAAACCAGAAAGGAAATCGTTTGCGCATTTTTGCGCGGAAAAACTCTACAAGCGGCGGCTTTTGTTGTATGATTCCGCGATTTTTTTGCGGCAGTTAGAGGAGATAATAATGAAAGTCGTTGAAGTCAAACATCCCCTGGTCAAACACAAGATCGGTCTGATGCGTGAAGGCGATATCAGCACCAAGCGTTTCCGTGAACTGGCCAAAGAAGTGGGCAGTTTGCTGACCTACGAAGCGACCTCTGACTTCGAAACGGAGAAGGTTACCATCGATGGCTGGAATGGGCCAGTAGAAGTTGACCAGATCAAGGGCAAGAAGGTCACCGTCGTGCCCATCCTGCGTGCCGGTCTGGGCATGATGGACGGCGTGCTGGAGCACATGCCGAGCGCTCGCGTCAGCGTGGTCGGCATCTACCGCGATGAAGAGACCCTGCAGCCGGTGCCTTACTTCGAGAAGATCGTCAGCAACATCGACGAGCGTCTGGCCCTGGTTATCGACCCCATGCTGGCCACCGGCGGCTCCATGATCGCCACCATCGACCTGCTGAAAAAGAAAGGCTGCCACTCCATCAAGGTGCTGGTGCTGGTTGCCGCCCCGGAAGGGATCAAGGCGCTGGAAGCCGCTCACCCGGACGTGGAGCTGTTCTGTGCCTCCATCGACAAGGGGCTGAACGAGAAGGGCTATATCGTCCCGGGTCTGGGCGATGCCGGTGACAAGATCTTCGGCACCAAGTAAGCCGATGCAATCAGCCGCCCCTGTTCGGGTGAGCGGCATTCCGAGCCGGCATTCTGCCGGCTCTGTTGTTTCTGGCAGCCTTGCTGCATGGCGCGCCTTGCCGCTACCATAGCCACAGGCTCCCTGTTCGAGATGATATTCATGTTCAAACGCGCAATCACCGCTCTTTGTTGCGGTCTCTCCTTCATGGCCTCTGCCGCCCAGGTGACCGATCTCTATCAGGGCAAGGCGCCCACCAGCGGCGATATGACGGCGGCCCAGTCCCAGGCGTTGGGAGAAGTTCTGGTCAAGGTGACCGGCAAGCGGGATATCCTCAGCCAGCCAGCGGTGGCCAAGGCGTTGGCGGCTCCCGGCGACTATGTAAAGAGCTACGGCTATCAGGATCTGGATTCGGTCAAGTATCTGAAGGCCGAATTCAAGAGCGACAAGGTCAACCGGCTGGTGGCCGACAGCCAGTATGCCCTGCTGGGCCCGGTTCGCCCCCAGGTGGCGATCTGGCTGGTAGTGGATCAGGGGGAGCGCCGCCTGCTTGCGGATCAATCCGCCGATGGCTGGGCCAGGGCCCTGCGTGAACAGGCCCAGACACTGGGGCTGCCAGTCAGCATTCCGCTGATGGATCTGGACGACAACATGGCAGTCAGTGCGACCGATGTGTGGGGCCGTTTCGCCGATCCCATCCTCAAGGCGAGTCAGCGCTATGGCGCCGAGATGGTGGTGCTGGGCAAGCTGACGCCGGAAGGGGAAAAGTGGAACATCGACTGGGGTCTCTACGGACCCAAGGCCGGTGGTGAAGTGGCCGAGCTGACCCGGGGCAATGGGGCTGGCTCCCAGGCCGAGGTGGCACAGGGCTTTGCCGACACCCTGGCCGGCTGGTTGGTGAAAAACTATGGTGCCCGCGTCTCGGGGCCGGCCTCCAGCCAGAGTCTGGTGGTGAGTGGGCTCTCTGATGTGGACAGCATGATCGCCGTGCAGAAGATGCTGCAGGGGATGGCCAACGTGAGCAAGGTGGAGATTGGCAAACTGGAAGGGGACCAGGTCACCTTCAATTTCACCCTGCAGGGTGATCAGGCCGAGCTGGCCCGCATGCTTCAGCTCGAGAGCCGCCTGCATCGGGTTGACGATAATGGCAGCGCATTGCGTTACCAATGGTCGCAGCCCTGATTTTATAAGGCTTTTGTATACCGCCCGGCTTGTCCGGGCGGTTCTCTATCCGGCCCGGCGATGATACACTTGGTAGCAAATGTCACAGTCAAAGCCTAACGAGTGAAGCAACCGGCCCAACTGTCTTTAGCCGTACAACTACCGGACGATGAAACCTTCGTCAGTTTTTATCCCGGCAACAATGCTCATCTGATCACCGCCCTCAAAAATGCGGCCATTGGTCAGGGGGCACCTTTCCTCTATTTCTGGGGAGCCAAGGGGTCGGGGCGTTCCCACCTGCTCCATGCAACCTGTGCCGAGGTCAACGCCCGCGACGCAGCCGCTGCCTATCTCTCCCTCGATCAGTTCGAACAGCTGGATCCCAGCATGCTGGATGCCCTCGAGAGCCTGCCGCTGGTCTGTCTCGACAGCCTGGAAGCCATCGCCGGCAATGCCTTGTGGGAGCGCGCCCTGTTCGATTTTTACAATCGTTGGAAGGAGAAGGGCGAGGGAACCCTCATCGTGACCGGCTGCAGTGCGCCGCGCAAACTGGGGCTGCAACTGCCGGATCTCGCCTCCCGCCTCGACTGGGGGGTAAGTTTCCATCTCGATGAGCTGGATGATGAAGGCAAGCTCAGTGCCCTGCAGCTGCGTGCCGAGCTGCGGGGCTTCAAACTGCCCATCGACGTGGGTCGTTTCCTGCTAAACCGCCTCTCCCGCGACATGCGCACCCTGCTTACTACCCTCAATCAGCTCGACAACGCCTCATTTCGCGCCAAGCGAAAGCTCACCATCCCCTTCGTCAAAGAGATCCTCGAGCTCTGATACCCCCGTCACGTTTGGTGACTCTCTTTGGTGTGAGCTGGCAAGCGGACAAAAAGAAACCCCGGCATCAGGCCGGGGTTTTTGATTGCTGCCGTCAGATGATCAGTGGAACTGATCCTCTTCGGTGGAACCCGTTAAAGCGGTCACCGAGGATTGGCCACCCTGGATGACGGTGGTCACCTTGTCAAAGTAACCGGTCCCCACTTCCTGCTGGTGCGCCACGAAGGTGTAGCCACGCTCGGCAGCGGCAAACTCGGGCTGCTGCACCATTTCGACATAGTGCTTCATCCCTTCGCCACGGGCGTATTGGTAGGCCAGCTCGTACATGTGGAACCACATGTTGTGGATGCCTGCCAGGGTGATGAACTGGTACTTGTAACCCATGTCGGACAGCTCCTGCTGGAAGCGGGCGATGGTGGCATCGTCCAGGTTCTTCTTCCAGTTAAAGCTCGGGGAGCAGTTGTAGGCCAGGATGCGATCCGGGAACTTGGCCTTGATCGCTTCGGCAAACTTGCGTGCCTCGTCCAGATCCGGTTTGGCGGTTTCACACCACACCATGTCGGCGTAGGGGGCGTAGGCCAGACCACGGGCAATCGCCTGATCGATGCCGGCACGTACCTTGTAGAAGCCTTCGGCAGTGCGCTCACCGGTCAGGAAGTCGGCATCATAAGGATCTGCATCCGTGGTCAGCAGGTCGGCCGCGTTGGCGTCGGTACGGGCGATCACCAGAGTAGTGGTGCCGCAGACATCGGCTGCCAGACGGGCTGCCACCAGTTTCTGCACCGCTTCCTGGGTCGGGACCAGCACCTTGCCACCCATGTGGCCGCATTTTTTCACGGAAGCCAGCTGATCTTCGAAGTGAACGCCGGCGGCGCCTGCCTCGATCATTCCCTTCATCAGTTCGAAGGCGTTCAGCACTCCACCAAAACCGGCTTCGGCATCTGCCACTATGGGCAGGAAGTAGTCGATGAAGCCCTCATCCTGCGGCCCTACCTTGTTGGCCCACTGGATCTGGTCGGCACGGGCGAAGGAGTTGTTGATGCGCTCCACCACCGACGGCACCGAGTTGGCCGGATAGAGGGACTGATCCGGATACATGGTGGAGGAGAGGTTGTTGTCCGCTGCGACCTGCCAGCCGGAGAGGTAGATGGCCTCGATGCCGGCTTTGGCCTGCTGTACCGCCTGGCCGCCGGTCAGGGCGCCGAGGCAGTTCACGTAGCCTTTTTTGGCCTCGCCGTGGATCAGTTCCCACAGTTTGTCGGCGCCGCGTTGGGCCAGGGTGTGCTGCGGCTGCAAGCTGCCGCGCAGGTTCACCACGTCCTCGGCGCTGTAGCCGCGCTTGATCCCTTTCCAGCGGGGGTTTTGGGCCCAGTCTTTCTCAATAGCCTGGATCTGTTGCTCACGGGTCAGTGCCATATCAGTTCCCTCTTTCATTGATTTCACGTTTCCATTGACTTGTTATTGGCGAGCCCCCTCCGGGGCCCGTGATTCAGAGCCGCTCGTAACCGGGCAGCGTCAGAAAATCGATCAGGGTATCAGCGCAGGTGATCTGCTCCATCAGCTCGCTTGCCTCGGCAAAGCGACCAGCCTGCCAGCGTGCCTCACCCACCTCGCGTTTGACCACCTCCTGCTCTTCGGCCAGCATCTGGCGGAACAGAGCCTTGGTCACCACCTGGCCGTTGGAGAGGCTCTTGCCGTGGCGGATCCATTGCCAGATGGAGGTACGGGAGATCTCGGCGGTGGCCGCATCTTCCATCAAGCCGTAGATGGGCACGCAGCCGTTACCGTTGATCCAGGCCTCCAGATACTGAAGGGCAACCCGGATGTTGGTGCGCATGCCCGCCTCGGTACGCTCGCCCTCGCAGGGGGCCAGCAGGTCGGCGGCAGTAATGGGGGCATCCTCTTCACGCAGCACGCCGATCTGGTTCTGTGCACCGGCCGGAATGGCGGCGTTGAACACCGCCATGGCGGTGTCGGCCAGCCCCGGGTGGGCCACCCAGGTGCCGTCGTGGCCGTTGTCGGCCTCACGCTGCTTGTCGGCGTGTACCTTGGCGAAGACCTGCTCGTTGACGGCGGCATCCTTGGCTGGAATGAAGGCGGCCATGCCCCCCATCGCCAGTGCGCCGCGCTTGTGACAGGTCTTGATCAGCAGCCGCGAGTAGGCGGAGAGGAACGGCTTGTCCATGGTCACTACCTGGCGATCCGGCAGGACGCGATCCGGGTGGTTCTTCAGGGTCTTGATGTAGCTGAAGATGTAGTCCCAGCGGCCGCAGTTGAGGGCGACGATGTGATCCTTCATCTGATAGAGCAGCTCGTCCATCTCGAACACCGCCGGCAGGGTCTCGATCAGCACGGTGGCCTTGATGGTGCCGCGGGGCAGGCCGAACTTGTCTTCGGTCCAGGCGAACACCTCGCTCCACCAGCGCCCCTCGAGGTGGCTCTGCAGCTTGGGGACGTAGAAGTAGGGACCGGACCCTTTAGCCAGCAGCGCCTGATAGTTGTGCAGGAAATAGAGGGCGAAGTCGAACAGGCCACCAGGGATGGGAGCTCCATCGAAGGTGACATGTTTTTCCGGCAGGTGCAGACCGCGCACCCGGCAGATGAGCACGGCCGGATCGGCATTGAGGGTATAGGCCTTGCCCTCGGGGCTGGTATAGGCAATGGTGCCGTTCACCGCATCGCGCAGGTTGATTTGACCCTCGATCACCTTGTTCCAGGCCGGCGCCAGGGAGTCTTCGAAGTCAGCCATGAAGACCTTGACGTTGGCGTTGAGGGCGTTGATCACCATCTTGCGCTCGACCGGGCCGGTGATCTCCACGCGGCGATCCTGCAGGTCGGCGGGGATGCCACGAATGGTCCAGTTTCCCTCGCGGATGTGGGCAGTCTCCGGCAGGAAGTCCGGCAGCTCACCGCCATCGATGCGAGCCTGACGGGCCACACGTTGTTTCAGCAATTCGTCCCGCTGGGGGGCAAAACGTTCCACCAGTTCGGATACCAGGGCCACTGCGTCCGGCGTCAGGATTTGCGCGTAATCGGGAAGCATGGCGCCCTGGATGCGAAGGCGTGCGCTGCAGTGGGTCTGGGCTGGTGCCGACATAAGATTCACTCCTTTGAGAATTACATTTTGAACTTATTAACTACGACTAAAGTCGATCCCTGTTCCTGTAATCTTCCCGTAACAACGGGATAACACGTTTCATACGGTGCGAAATATTGCCGATTGCGTCAACAACTTTTTTTAAACGCCCGTTTTTGGGTGATGATTAACTTTATGTTTTTTAATGATTTATGTGGTTGGTATAAAAGCTCTACGCAGATGGTTATGCTTCTGCTTTTCATCGCGGGGTGATGGGTAATTCGGTCTGGTGAAAACAGGCATGCCATGTAATTTATTACGTAATAAAATTACAAATGCAAAAACAAATCCCGACCTTACTCCAAGCTTTTGAAAAACAGTTGTATTAATTTAGTTTGAAAGTCTTTATGCAGCCTCAGGCCTTTCTGGCTATTGCTAATGAACGTCTGTTTTAAACTAAATGACCATTAATGGGTATGAATGGCGCAGGTTGCCATCCTGGTGGAAAGTGAAGGGCAATAACGTAGGTTTGTATCAGGTGATGAGAAAACTGTCAGGAGAGCAGGAGGGCGACATATTGGTGGATAATCCTGCGATTGTCTGTCGATGTAGTGATTTGTCGTTTTTTGTGTGCACGCTCTCAAATCGGGGAAAAAAAGGCCATAAAGGCCTGTCGTGAAGTGCATGGCGATGTCCCCGGAAGGGATTAGTACTCCTCTTCCGGCTCTGCCAGATCGATCACATCCAGTTGAATGACCTGCACATCTTCATATGCAGCGGGGCAGGTGGTGTCTTGGGGGACGGTAAAAAGCGCGATGGTGGGGCTGGTCTCTGTGGTCTGTTTCATGCTTGGTCCTTGGTTGAACGCAAGCCGGTGTGTGATCCCTTCACCGATTTTCCACCTCCTTGTCTCGCTACCGGCGGAAAGTCGCGCATATTAATGAGTTCACATAAAAGATTCAAGCGGTTCTGTATATTTTTTGTTCCTGCGAAGTGGGGATGGCTGGCGATAGAAAATGCGGGCAAAAAAATAGCCCAGTCGTTTGACTGGGCTATTTCGGGGAATGATGGTCGGCGTGAGAGGATTTGAACCTCCGACCCCTGACACCCCATGACAGTGCGCTACCTGGCTGCGCTACACGCCGACAAGGTCAGTCTGAGCTGACGGGGAGGAAGTCTAATGTTCTGGCGCTATGGGTGCAACTCCTTTTTTATCATAGAGATGCCGACTGCTTCTTTCTTGTGCAACCAAGATGCAACTTGGGCCTTGCGGCCGGATTTGGCATAATCGCCGCCCCGTCATGGGCGTCTATTGTAAAAGGTGCCGCGAGCCGGGACAGAGACATAGCTATCAATCAAGAGAGGCATGGGTGGAATCATCAGCAGTCGCCGCAGTGCAAACACCGACAGAGCTGGCACAGGCAGAGCAGGACGAACACTGGATGCGTCACGCCATGGCATTGGCGGCCAGAGCCGAAGGGATCGGCGAGATCCCGGTCGGGGCCGTGCTGGTGCTGGGTAATGAGGTGGTCGGGGAGGGCTGGAACCGTTCCATCAGCGAGCACGATGCCTGCGCTCATGCCGAAGTGATGGCTATCCGCGCCGCCGGACAGCGCCTTGAGAACTATCGCCTGCTGGATACCACTCTCTATGTGACTCTGGAGCCTTGCTGCATGTGCGCCGGCGCCCTCATTCATAGCCGGGTTAAGCGGGTGGTGTACGGAGCGCGGGATCTGAAGACGGGGGCGGCTGGCTCTGTGTTCGAGATCCTGCAGGACCCGCGTCATAACCACAGGGTGGAATTGGCGGGGGGGGTGCTGGCAGAGGCCTGCTCGGCCCAACTGTCAGCCTTTTTCAAGCGCCGTCGCGCCGAGAAGAAAGCCGCCAAGCAGGCATTGCAACAATCCGCCGGCTCATCCAGCTGACCCGCAGAGGGAGGTTGCCTCCAGCCTCCCACGCGACGCTTGTCAATTATTCCTTTTCAAACAGCCTGTTAGCCTTGCCAACGTGGGCAAAATCTTACCCATCTTCGATGCTGTAAAATCCCTTCATACTGCCGCTGTAAAAGCGGTTTCCATGTAACAAAACTGTCATGCAACCGCCATATAATGCCGCCAAGCCTAGCTCACATTGAGGTCTTGCATGTCATCGGAATCGATAAACTTAGGTATGGCGGGCAGCAGAAAGCGCCGTATCAAGGATAAGTTGGCCAAATACGGGGTCACCACGGGGGGAGCCCTGGTACTGGTGGCCCTGCTGCTTATTTTCTTCTATCTGCTCTACGTGGTGAAGCCCATCTTCAATGGCGCTTCCATGGAGCCGACCGCTTCATTTTCGCTGCCCGTAGAGGGCAAGACCGCCTGGCTCGGTGTCGAAGAGCAGAACGAGATAGGTTACCGCTTCAGCGACAAGGGGCAGGTCGACTTCTTCGCCCTCCAGGCTGAAGGAGAGGTCAAGGTTGGCCAGATACTGGGCCAGGATCGGGTCGCAGGAGAGGTCACGACCGTGGCCGCACCGGCGCCGGGCCAGAAGTTCATCGCCTATGGCTTTGCCGATGGTAAGGCCCAGGTGGTGCAGCCCTACTTCAAGGTCTCCTATCCCAAGGACGTGCGCGTCATCGAGCCCAGCCTGCAATATCCGTTTGGCAAGGAACCCATGGTGATCGATCCCGAGGGCAAGGCGCTCTCGCGCATGGTGTTCGAGGCCACCAAGGACAAGATGGCAGCTGCTGCCGTGACCGAAGATGGTCGCGGCGTGCTGATGGTGATGAGCGGTGAGGAGAACTTCCTCTCCGGCGAGGTGGAGTGGACCACCCAGAACTACAGCATTCCCTCCCTGCCGCGTCATGTGGATCAGATGTTGCTGACTCCCAACCTGCGCATCCTGTTCGTGCGCGAGGACAACCGTCTCTCCGTCTATGACATCCACAACCTGAGCGAGATCTCCCTGCGCGATGTGATGGAGGTCAATGCCCCCAATGCCAACGTGACCCGAATTGATCTGCTCTCCGGCGCTTCTTCATTGCTGGTGGGCAACGACAACGGCGTCATCTCCCAGTGGTTCGAAGTTGCCAAAGATGGCAAGCGTGAATTCACCCAGATCCGTGATTTCAAGAGTGACGGTGCCGTCGACCTGCTGACGCCGGAACATTTTCGCAAGGGCTTCATCAGTGCCGACAAGAAGGGCGACATCAATTTCTTCCACGCTACCGGTGAGAGCAAGCTGTTGAGCGAGAAGGTGGAAGGGGGCGAGCTCTCTGCCCTGGCCATTTCGCCGCGTCATAATTTGTTGCTGATGCAGCAGGGCGAGACTCTCAAGCTGTTTGCCGTCGAGAACGATCACCCCGAGGTAACCTGGTCCGCCCTGTGGCAACAGGTGTGGTATGAAGGCTACCCGGAGCCGCAGTATGTGTGGCAGTCCACCTCCGCCAGCAACGACTTCGAAGCCAAGCTGAGCCTGGTGCCGCTGGTGTTCGGTACCCTCAAGGCCTCCTTCTATGCCATGGTGTTTGCGGTGCCGCTCGGCGTTGCCGGCGCCATCTACACCGCCTACTTCATGTCGGCGGGGCTGCGCAAATACGTCAAGCCGACGGTCGAGATCATGGCGGCGCTGCCGACCGTTATCCTGGGCTTCCTGGCGGGTCTCTGGCTAGCGCCCATCATAGAAGGGGCCCTGCCCGGCGTGGTACTGCTGCTCATCCTGCTACCCATGGGGATGCTGCTCACCGCGCTGGTATGGAACTATCTGCCGGAACGCGGCAAGTCCTGGTTGCCGGAGGGGTGGCACGCCATCCTGCTGATCCCGGTGCTGCTTTTAATCGGCTGGGGGGCCTTCGCGGTGAGCCCGCTCATCGAGAACGCCTTCATGCACGGCGATTCCCGGATCTGGCTGACCCATGACATGGGTATCAAGTTTGACCAGCGCAACTCCCTGGTAGTCGGGATCGCCATGGGTTTTGCGGTTATCCCCACCATCTTCTCCATCGCCGAAGACGCCGTCTTCTCGGTGCCCAAGCACCTGACCCAGGGCTCCCTGGCCCTCGGTGCCACGCCGTGGCAGACCCTGAGCCGGGTGGTGATCCTGACCGCGAGCCCGGGCATCTTCTCGGCGGTGATGATGGGCCTTGGCCGCGCCGTGGGCGAGACCATGATAGTGCTGATGGCCACCGGCAATACCCCCATCATGGACTTCTCCATGTTCCAGGGGCTGCGTACCCTGGCCGCCAACATCGCGGTGGAGATGCCGGAGTCGGAAGTGGGCAGCTCCCACTATCGGGTGCTGTTCCTCGCGGCCTTCGTCCTGTTCGTGTTCACCTTCTTGTTCAACACCCTGGCCGAGTTCATCCGTCAGCGGTTGCGTGAAAAATACAGCTCTCTGTAAGGACCAAGGAATGACAATGGGTAAGTGGTTTAAATCAGGGGCCCCCTGGATCTGGATGACCGGCGGCGCCGTCAGCCTGAGTCTGGTCGCGGTACTGGGTCTGTTGTTGCTCATCGGCTGGCGCGGTCTGGTCTACTTCTGGCCTCACCCCATCTATGAGTGGCAGTTGGAAGACGCCAATGGCAACAAGAGCGTGCTGATCGGCGAGATCAACGATCGCGAGCTGGTGCCGGTGGAGCGGCTGCGGGCCGCCGGCCTGCCGCTGGAAGGAGAAGAGCGCGAGCTGCTGACCCGCTATCTGGTCAAGACCGGCAACCGCGAGTTCGTCGACCTCGATTTTCGCTGGGTGCTGGAGACCGACATCAAGTCCCAGACCCAGCCGGCCGAGCTCGCCATGGTGGAGCGCGCCACCAACGGCAACTTCTACGGCTACATCGTCGGGGTGAAGGAGGATGGCCGCGAGCTGACTGCGGATCTGCACCCGGCCCTGCAGCGCGTGCTGGCCCGTGCCAACGGGCTTTCTGAACAGGCCAATGACCTGCAAAAAGGGGACATCGGCAGCATCAACTATCAGCTGGAACGGCTGCGCCTCAAAGAGCGCAAGGCCGAGCTGGATGATCAGCTGACCGACGAGCTCAAGGCCCAGCTGGCGAGCGAGCGCCAGGCGCTGAACGATCGCTATCAGGTACTGGAGAAGGAGCTCTTCTCCCTGCGTGCCCAGGCGGACAGAGACAGCATCACCGTCAAGGACATGCGTGGCGAGCTGGTGACCATGCCCATGTCCAAGGTGCTGGACGTGGTGTGGCCCAACGACATGAGCCTGCTCGCCAAGACCGGTTACTGGTTCCATCAAATCGGCAAGTTCATCTCCGACGATCCCCGTGAGGCGAACACCGAGGGCGGGGTGTTCCCGGCTATCTTCGGCACCGTCTTCATGGTGTTCCTGATGGCGATCATCGTGACCCCGCTCGGCGTGGTGGCGGCGGTCTACCTGCACGAGTACGCGGGCAAGAACAGTCTGACCAAGATCATCCGCATCGCGGTGATCAACCTGGCGGGCGTGCCCTCCATCGTTTACGGCGTGTTTGGTCTGGGCTTCTTCGTCTACACCCTAGGCGGTTCCATCGATGCGCTCTTCTATCCGGAAGCGCTGCCGAGCCCGACTTTCGGCTCTCCCGGCGTCATCTGGTCGGCGCTGACCCTGGCCATCCTGACCCTGCCGGTGGTGATCGTCTCCACCGAAGAGGGGCTGGCCCGGATCCCGAGCACTATTCGCCAGGGTTCCCTGGCGCTGGGTGCCACCCAGGCCGAGACCCTGTGGCGCATCGTGCTGCCGATGGCGAGTCCGGCCATCATGACCGGTCTCATCCTGGCGATTGCCCGTGCTGCCGGTGAAGTGGCCCCCCTGATGCTGGTGGGGGTGGTGAAACTGGCGCCGACCCTGCCGATGGATGGCAACTTCCCGTACCTGCACGTGGAGCGCAAGTTCATGCACCTGGGCTTCCACATCTACGACGTCGGGTTCCAGAGTCCCAACGTCGAGGCGGCGCGACCGCTGGTGTATGCCACCTCGTTCCTGCTGGTGACGGTGATCGTCGGCCTCAACCTGACGGCCATCGGTATTCGCAACCACTTGCGTGAGAAATTCCGGTCGCTGGAACATTAATCCGGCCACCCAGAACAGACCAGGCGGCCGATGGCACTCTGACAAAAGAGGCCATGGCCGCCACCCGAGGATCCCGGTCGCTGGCACAACGGATGCCAGCCACCCCAGAGCGTTTTTGAGGTAACAGATGATCAACGTAACGACACCGTCGAGCCAGCACACCACGCTGGATCTGCTCAACCTGAGCCCAGCCCAGACTGCGCTGGAAGTGAAGGATCTCAACCTGTACTACGGCAGCAAGCAGGCGCTGTTCAACGTCAACATGAAGATCCCGAAAGGGCAGGTGACCGCCTTCATCGGCCCGTCCGGCTGTGGCAAGTCCACCCTGCTGCGCTGCATCAACCGGATGAACGATCTGGTCGAAAGCTGCCGCATCGATGGCGAGATCCAGCTGCACGGCCACAACATCTACGACAAGAATGTCGATGTCTCCGCCCTGCGCCGTCAGGTAGGCATGGTGTTCCAGCGTCCGAACCCCTTCCCCAAGTCCATCTACGAGAACGTGGTCTACGGTCTGCGCCTGCAGGGCATCAACGATAGGCGAACCCTGGATGACGCGGCCGAGCGTTCCCTGCGCGGCGCGGCCCTGTGGGAGGAGGTGAAGGATCGTCTGCATGACAACGCGTTCGGCCTCTCCGGTGGTCAGCAGCAGCGTCTGGTGATTGCCCGGGCCATCGCCATCGAGCCGGAAGTGCTGCTGCTCGATGAACCCACTTCGGCGCTCGACCCCATCTCCACCCTCACCATCGAGGAGTTGATCAACGAGCTCAAGAGCCAGTTCACCGTGGTGATCGTCACCCACAACATGCAGCAGGCGGCGCGGGTATCGGATCAGACCGCCTTCATGTACATGGGCGAGCTCATCGAGTACTCGGACACCAACACTATCTTCACCACCCCGGCCAAGAAGAAGACCGAAGACTACATCACCGGCCGTTACGGCTAAGGCCTGACCGGAGCCATGAGGATGAGCAAGATGAGCATCAACAAACAGATTACCGGTCAGTGCAACGGCTAGGGCATAATCGGAGCAACAAGGATTATTTGTATGGACAATATGAACCTCAACAAACATATCTCCGGTCAGTTCAATGCCGAGCTGGAGGGAGTGCGCAACCAGGTGCTGGTGATGGGCGGCATGGTGGAGCAGCAGCTCACCGACGCCATCGCGGCCATCCACGATCAGGATCTGGAAGCGGCCCGCAAGATCGTCGCCAACGACCACAAGGTGAACGCGATGGAAGTGGCCATCGACGAGGAGTGCACCCGCATCATCGCCAAGCGTCAGCCCACCGCTTCCGACTTGCGGTTGGTGATGGCCATCATCAAGACCATCACGGATCTGGAGCGTATTGGCGATGTGGCGGACAAGATCGCCCGCATGCTGACCGACAACGCCAACAAGCCCCAGCCGCCGCTGGTGTCGCTCGAAAATATGGGTCGTCGTACCATCAAGATGTTGCACGACGTGCTCGACGCCTTCGCCCGCATGGATCTCGATGCGGCGCTGGCGGTTTACAAGGAAGACGACAAGGTGGATCGGGAGTACGAGTCCATCATTCGTGAACTGATGACCTACATGATGGAAGATCCCCGTACCATTCCCCAGGTGCTGAACGTGCTGTGGGCGGCGCGGGCCATCGAGCGGGTGGGCGATCGCTGCCAGCACATCTGCGAATACATCGTCTATTACGTCAAGGGCAAGGACGTGCGTCACACCAAGACGGACGATCTGGGCACTCTTTTGGGGAAAAGCTGACCCGATATGAATAAAAAGGCGCGAAAGCGCCTTTTTTTATTGCATCGAAGGACAGAGTAAGATAAAGCGCATCGCTGGTCGTTTTCTGATAGAATAGCCCCCTTGTGAGTCTCGGATGGACTCATGGTCCGGTCTCCCGGGCCCAGTTTGCCGTCTTGTGCTAAGGCGGCTGTTGCAATAGGTTAATCATGAGTTTTGCCGATAGTTTGTTCTTTCTGATGCTGCTGGTCGCCGGCAGCGTGTTCTTCTCCCTTTCCGAGATCTCTCTCGCCGCGTCCCGCAAGATCAAGTTGCAGGTGATGGCGGACGAAGGCAATCGCCAGGCCGAAAAGGTGCTGGCACTGCAAGCCCAGCCGGGCAACTTTTTCACCGTGGTGCAGATTGGTCTCAATACCGTCGCCATTCTGGGCGGTATTTTGGGGGAATCCTCACTCAACCCCGCCATCAAGGAGATCGTCTCCGGCTTCTATCAGGGCCCCTGGCTTGGCGAGATCAGCTCGGGCATCTCCTTCGTGTTTGTCACCGGCATGTTCATCCTGCTGGCCGACCTGATGCCCAAGCGCCTGGCCATGACCATGCCCGAGCGGATCGCCGTGGTGGTGGTGCGCCCCATGATGTTCTTCGTCGCCGTGCTGTTGCCACTGGTGTGGGTGTTCAACGGGCTGGCCAATACCCTGTTTCGCATGCTGCGCATCTCGACGGTGCGCCGTGACGAGATCACCTCTGACGACATCTATGCGGTGATGGATGCGGGCGCCGAGGCCGGCGTCATCCAGCGCGAGGAGCACCAGCTCATCGAGAACGTGTTTGAGCTGCAGTCCCTGTGCGTGACCTCCGCCATGACCGCGCGAGAGAGCCTCATCTACTTCACCCTGCAAGAGGGGGAGGAGAGCATCAAGGCCAAGATCGCCGAGCATCCCCACAACAAGTTCCTGGTGTGTGACCACAACCTCGACAGCGTCAAGGGTTTCGTCGATTCCAAGGAGCTGCTGATCCGCGTCATCGGTGGCCAGAACATCGATCTCAACAGCGGCTCCCTGGTGCAGAGTGTCATCATTCTGCCCGACACCCTGAACCTCTACGAGGCGATGGAGTACTTCAAGAACCATCGTGGCGACTTCGCCGTGGTGATGAACGAGTATGCCCTGGTGGTGGGGATCGTCACCATGAACGATCTGATGAGCACCGTCATGGGTGAGTGGGCGACCCACGTGGTGGAGGAGCAGATCGTCCAGCGCGACGAAAACTCCTGGCTGGTGGACGGGGTGACCCCCATCTCCGACGTGATGCGCGCCTTCGATATCGAAGAGTTCCCGGAAAACCAGAACTACGAGACCATCGCCGGTTTCATCATGTACATGCTGCGCAAGATCCCCAAGCGGACTGATTCGGTCAAATATGCCGGCTACAAGTTCGAAGTGGTGGATATCGACAGCTACAAGATTGACCAGCTGCTGGTCACCCGGCTGGATCCGGTGGTGGCAGCCGAGAAGCCCGCGCAGGAATCGTAAAAGGATCGACACAAGGAGTCATGAAGATGCAGTCTCATTCCCGTGCGCTGGCCTGTGTGGCGCTCGCCCTGACACTGGGTGCCTGTAGCCAGAGCGCGCCGCAAAAGGCGGCTGTGGCCACCAGGCCCGCCGCCCCCAAGGCTGCCGTGGTGGTGCCGCAGCCGGATCCCGATGCCGTGGTGCAAAGCGCCATGGCCGAGCCGAGCCCCATCTTTGATGAAGAGTATCACGGCCCGGATCAGGGCTCTCTGGAGTCGGTGACCGCCCTGTTTGCCCGCGGCTATATCGAGTCGGCCATGCGCGAGACCATGCTGGCGGCGGTGCACAACGACTATCCGCTGCTCGGCATGCGGGATGTGCGGCTGACCGATCCGGTCGCCAAGTTCCTCACCTCGGCCCAGGCCCGCACCACGGCCCACGATTACCTCTACGCCGGGGTGCAGCGTCGCCTGGGTCGCCCTCTCAGTCCTGCCCAGTGGGAGCAGATCTGGCAAGGGTTGCCCCAGCAGGGAAGGGTCTCCGACTGGGTCAAGCAGACCAAGCGGATACTGGCAGGGCGTTGAGTCGTCCGAACGTCATGTTGCAACAAGGCCACCTTAGGGTGGCCTTGTTTTTTGTCGTCAACGGTCGGAAGAGGCCGGCCCCGCCGGCTTGCCAAACAGCACCTTGAGCCTGGCACGCCAGGGCAGGCCACGGGCGTCCCGCAGCATGTCGCGCCACTCGTGAAAGGTGAGGGTGAGCGGGTTGAAACTGTGGATGGGCTTGGTGATGCCAAAGCGGCACGGCTCGGCGGGGTCTTCCTCGACGAAGGTGCCAAACAGCCTGTCCCAGATGATGAGCACACCGGCGAAGTTGCGGTCTATGTATTTGGCGTTGCTGGCGTGGTGCACCCTGTGGTGGGAGGGCGTATTGAAGACCCACTCAAGGCGGCCGAGTTTGCCCACCACCTGGGTGTGGACGAAGAACTGAAAACCCAGGCTCAAGAGTACGGTGGCGACCACTGCTTCGGGCGGAAAGCCGATGAGGAGCATGGGGATCCAGAACAGCCACATGCCGGAGACCGGATACATCAGGCTCTGGCGAAAGGCGGTGGAGAGGTTGAGCCGCTCCGAGCTGTGGTGCACCACGTGGGAAGCCCACAACCAGCGCACATGATGGCTGGCGAAGTGGAACAGCCAGTAGCAGAGATCCTGCAGCAAAAACAGCAGCAAGAGGCTCCAGGCGTTGAGCTCGATGTCCAGCAGCCGCCATCCCCACAGGACGTCATACAGGTAAGCGATGGCGATGGCTGCCAGGGCGTCACCCCCCTGGTGCATCAGCGCCAGGGTGGCGTTGGCGAGGAGATCCCGCCACTGGTAGGTGGCGGTGGGAAAAGCGGCGCCATGGCGTCGCAGATAGAGCATCTCCCAGCCGATAAAGGCCACAAAGACAGGGGAGAAGTAGAGCAAGAGCAGTTGCACATCCATGTCGGGCATCCATCCAGAGCAATTGCTCTCCAGCATAAAGGATGGATGTCATCTTTCATTAACAATTTGTCCCGTTATCCGCACGGCCAGGTCGGCAAGCGGCGCCAACTCGCCAGCCATGAGGGATGGCGTCCTGACGACCCGGTGCAGTGACTATGCTTGATGGAGCTTTCTACCTCGGGAGTAGCAGACGATGCGGCTGTGGTGCTGTTTGTTGATGGGGGTCTGCCTGCTGGCGCAGGCCAAGACCCGGGTCGAGATCCTGGCCGATGCCAGTTATCCGCCCTACTCCTGGCAGGAGGGAGAGGAGGTCAGGGGCATCTATGCCGACATAGTGCGCCAGGTGACCGCTTCCATGGAGGAGTACGAGGTGGTGATCAAGCCAGTTCCCTGGCGACGGGGTCTCAGCATGATAGAGCAGGGGACGGCCTTCGCCATTTTCCCGCCCTACTACATGCCGGACAGCCGGCCCTGGATCTGGCCCTATTCGCAACCCATGCTCGATGAGGAGCTGGTGGTGATGTGTGGTGAGGGCGTGGCGGTCAATACCCCGCAGTCCCGTTTTCCCGGCGATTACCAGGGCCTTCGTTTTGGCATCAACGCAGGGTTTGCCATCGGCAGTCCCCCCTTCTGGCAATTGGTGAAAGAGCGCAAGATAGAGGTGGAAGAGGTGAAGGGAAACCGGGAAAACCTGCTCAAGATAGTCCGGGGGCGGGTGGATTGTACCGTCAATGATCGCCTCTCTTTGCTCTTTGAACTGCTCAGCATGATCCAGAACAACCAGCTGGCGGTGGCCGATATGTCGCGGCTCAAGCAGGGGCCCGTGATCAGTCGGGAGCAGGGGTTTCTCGGCTACAGTCGCAAGGGGGCGTTTCCCTTCAGGGAGGACTTCGCCGGGCAATTTGACAAGGGACTCTACCAGTTGAAGAAACAGGACGGGATCAGGGCCATCGTCGAGAAATATCTGGGAAAGTCTCCACGCTGAACTGGTAACCGGGGCGAGCGGGTTCAGCGGGAAATGGCCGGGATCCGGACGGCAAAGAGGGGCAGTTTGGCCCCTCTTTCTGTTTTTCTTCTCCGGTTGTCCGGTTTGTTAGAGCACCTGGCTCAGGAACTGGCGCAGCCGCGGGGAGGACGGATTGTCGAAGAAATCCCCCGGTTTTTCGTCCACCAGCAGTTCGCCGCTCTCCATGAAGAGCACTCGGTCGGCCACCTCGCGGGCAAAGCCCATCTCGTGGGTCACCACCACCATGGTCATCCCTTCCCGGGCCAGCCCCTTCATCACGTCCAGCACCTCGCCGACCATTTCGGGGTCCAGCGCACTGGTGGGCTCGTCAAACAGCATAATGCGCGGCTGCATGGCGAGCGCCCGGGCGATGGCCACCCGCTGCTGCTGGCCGCCCGAGAGCTGGGAGGGGTAACTCCGGGCCTTGTTCGAAAGCCCAACTTTCAGCAGCAGGTTTTTGGCTCTGTCCTCGGCATCCTTGCGGGACAGCCCGCGTACCTTTTGCGGGGCGAGGCAGATGTTGTCCAGCACGCTCAGATGGGGAAAGAGGTTGAAGGACTGGAACACCATGCCCACCTCTTCCCGCAACTTGTTGACGTCGCCAGGCTCGGTCAGGCTGATGCCGTCGACCACGATCTGGCCATCGTTGATGGTCTCCAGCTGGTTGAGGGTGCGCAGGAAGGTGGACTTGCCAGAGCCGCTGGGGCCCACGATCACCACTACTTCCCCTTCGGCCACTTGGGTGCTGACGTTCTTCAGAGCATGCACCTCGCTGCCATAGAACTTCTCCACGCCGCTCGCCTGGATAATGGGATCAGTTGCTGCGCGCATGTTGTACCTCCAGACGACACACTGTGGAGGGGGTGCCAGTGGCGGCAGAACTTCTCGACACCGGTTGCGCCTGGATAATGGGATCAGTTGCTGCGCGCATATTTCACCTCCAGACGACGCACCAGGAAAGAGAGGGTGCCGGTGAGCACCAGATAGAGCAGGGCCACGGTGAACCACACTTCGAACGGGCTGAAGGTGGAGCTCACCACTTCGCGACCCGCCTTGGTGAGATCCGTGATGGAGATGACCGAGACCAGCGACGAGTCCTTGATGAGGTTGATGAACTGGCCGGCCAGAGGCGGCAGTACCCGCTTGAAGGCCTGGGGCAGGATCACGTAACGCATGGTCTGGGCCGAAGTCATCCCGAGGCTGCGGCCAGCCTCCATCTGCCCTTTATGGATCGAGCTGATGCCGGCGCGTACGATTTCTGCCACATAGGCACCGGTAAAGACGGCAAGCGCCGCCACCCCGGCGGTGAAGCGGTCGAGGTTCAGCACGGTGCCGATGAAAAAATAGACGATGAAGATCTGCACCAGCAGCGGGGTGCCGCGGATGAGTTCCACATAGGTAACCGCCAGGTTGCGCAGGGCCGGATTGGGGGAGAGCCGCGCCAAGCCGGCCAGGGTGCCGAGCAGGATGGCGAACACCCCGGCCACCAGGGAGAGCTTGACCGTGACCCAGACGCCCCAGGCGATGGGGCCGGCGGTCCAGCTCAGTTGAATGTCGAGGGCGTCGCCGCGAAAGACGGTATCCCCTTCGGCAACCTGGGCGCCACGGGTGGCGATGGGTTGGCGCTGGTTGGGGTCGAGATCGTCTTGCAGGAACAATTTGCCTTTGTCGGCCTCGGTGGTACCGGCAATCACGGTGCCGTCGAACTCGGCATAGTTTTTCTGCTCCGCCTGATAGGCGATGTATTGGGGAATACGCTCCCAGCGCCAGGTGTAGTCAACGGACTGGACCGCTTTATAGATGCCGAATATGGCTGCCAGCACGATCAGTAGAAACACGCCGTGCCAGAGCAGCTGGTTGGGCTGCTTTTCCATCTGTCTTGTCGGTTTGGGGATGTGCACAGTCACAACCTCTTCTCGTTATTGTTGGGGGAAGAGCGGGGTGCGGGGGCGGCATGCCGCCCCCCGGGAGGTTATTTCAGCTGGTTCAGCCAAGTAGTGGATTCGAACCACTTCTTGTAGAGGCGGTCGTAGCTGCCGTCGCCCTTGATCTGGCGCAGGTAGTTATTGAACCAGTTGAGGGTGTCCTGATCCCCCTTGCGGATGGCCCAGGCCAGCGGTTCGAAGGTGAACGGCTTGTCCAGGTGCACCACGGCTCCCTGATTCTGGGAGGCGAAGATGGCGTTGTAGGGCAGGTCGTAGACAAACGCGTCGACCTTGCCGTTGATCACTTCCAGCTTGGCGTCATCCTGGGTTTCAAACTGCAGCAGGGTTGCTTTGGGGATCAGGCGCTTGACCGCCTGCTCGCCAGTGGTGCCCAGCTTGACCGCGATCTTGTACTTGGGATCGTTCAGATCCTGGAACGACTTGATCTCGCCCGCTTTATCCTTGCGCAGGACGATGGTCTGGCCGACGACGATGTAGGGATCGGCGAAGTTGACCCGCAGGTTGCGTTGGGGGGTGACGGTCATGCCGCCCATGATGACGTCGAACTTGTTGGTCAGCAGGGCCGGGATGATGCCATCCCAGGCGGTGTTGACGAACTCGACCTTGACGCCCATCTCCTTGGCAACCATCTTGGCCAGATCCACGTCAAAGCCGATGTACTGGCCCTGCTTGTTGGTCATCTCGAACGGCTGGTAGCCGGCGTCGAAGCCGACTCGCAGCACACCGCGCTCCAGCACGGCATCCAGGGTAGAAGTGGGGGCAGGGGTCGGGGCCGCACTGGCCAGCCCGCAAAACAGCAGGGTAGAAAGAAGCAGTTTTTTGATCATAGTGACGTCTCTGTCGATGTTGTGTTCGGCCTTGAACCTGATCCCGTGCGACTCCGTGGCACAAGAGACTGCTGCATCCGGCAACAGGCAAGACAGGATGAATGTCTTGAGCGGAGCAAAAGCCCCATATGAGATGCTATGAATAACGAAGTGAGTGAAAAATGTACCAAAACCGAATTGTGTCAGAAGACTCAAGAGGTTAGAGGCATTTTTTGCTCATGGCTTCACTCATAAAATCACACGAAAACAACATATCTATCTAATAGAGTGGGTTCAAGCGCAAAATGTGTTCGAGGGCCATTGAGGCCAAAAGAGGAGACAATTGAACCGCCCCACCATAATGAAGAGCCTCGATTGAATTCATGCATGGGAGGGCGGGCACGGTGTGAGATTCAGGGGAGGTCGACTTGCGCCACTCTGGGGGCCTGGGCCTTGAGGAAAGGAAGGAGCAGCAAGGCCGAGACCCCGGCGGCCACCGAGATCACCACGAAGAAGCCGTTCCAGTGCCAGATCTCCATCACCTTGGCCAGCGGATAGCCGGAGAGCGCCGCCCCCATGTAGGCGAACAGGCCGACGAAACCGGTGGCCGCTCCCGCCGAATTCTTGTGGGAACACTCCGCTGCCGCCATGCCGATCAGCATCTGGGGGCCGAACACGAAAAAGCCGATGGTGAAGAAGCAGGCCGCCTGCATCACATAACTGAAGAAGGGCATCAGCCACAGCGACCCCACCGAGAGCAGTATCCCCACCGCGAAGATGAGGTTCATGGGGCCCCGGTTGCCGTTGAACAGCTTGTCCGAACCCCAACCCGCCACCAGGGCGCCGATAAAGCCCCCCACCTCGAACATGGAGATGGCCGAGTTGGCGCTCATCAGATCGAAGCCACGCTGCTCCGTCATGTAGAGGTTGCCCCAGTCGTTGATGGCGGTGCGCACCACATAGACCAGCACGTAGCAGCAGGCGAGCAGCCAGATGTAAGGGTTGCCCAGCACATATTTGCGCAGGATCTGGCGATGGGAGAGACCCGCATTCTGGGTCTGCTGGGCCAGCTCCATGGCATCGCTGCGCCACACGCCCACCGTGGGCAGCCCCATGGCGCTCGGGGTATCCCGCAACCGCCAGCACAAAAACAGCCCGGCCACGATGGCGATGAGACCGGGCACTATCATGCCGTAGCGCCAGCCATGCTGCAGGGCCAGGGTGCTGACGATGAGCGGGATCAGGGCCCCGCCCACGTTGTGGGCCGTGTTCCACGCAGACCACCAGACCCCGCGTTCGCTGCGCGAATACCAGCTGGTGAGCAGCTTGGAGCAGGGGGGCCAGCCCCAGCCCTGGAAGAAGGCGTTGGCGACCCAGAGGGCGGCGAACAACAAGAGGGACGACGAGAGGCCAAACAGGATATTGATGACCCCGGTCGCCATCAGCCCCAGTCCCATGAAGTAGCGCGGGTTGGCCCGGTCGCTGATGATGCCGGAGAAGAACTTGGAGCAGCCGTAGGTGATGTAGAACAGGGTCCACATCATGCCGATGTCGGCCTTGTCCAGCATGCCGCTGGCCAGCATGTCCGGCATGGCGAAGTTGAAGCTCTTGCGAGTGAAGTAGAAGACCGCATAGCCCAGATACATGGTCAGCAGCAGGTGCAGCCGCCAGTGGCGATAGGTGGCGTCAATTTCGGCCTGATCGCGCAGAGGTGGCCGGGGCGGCGCGCTTCTCATAAAGCTCAGCATGGGACGGCGCTCCGGTGACGGCGGGGGTTAATCATGGGCCTCCTCCCGCCTGCGGCTGGGCAGATTGACGGTGAGCTGGGTGCCGTGGGTGCAGGAGAGTTGCAGACTGCCCCCCAGCGCCTGCACCCGCTCGCGAATGCCGAGCAGGCCGTAACCCTGCGCGGGGCTAGGCTGGGGCAGGCCGCGGCCGTCGTCCTCCAGCACCAGTTTCAGCAGCTCACCATTTTGGCTGGCGCGAATGGTGACCGAGTGGGCGTTGGCGTGTTTCACCACGTTGTTGAGCCCCTCCTGACAGACCCGAAACAGGGTGACCCGCTGGGCGTCGGAGAGATCTGCGTCGGGCAGCTGCCACTCCAGTCGGGTGACGATGCCGTGGCGATCCAGCTCCAGTTCCCTTAGCAGGGCGCGCACCGCCTGCTCCAGACTCATGTCGTCGAGCTGGCGGGGGCGCAGCCGGCCGAGCAGGGCGCGTACCGCGTCATAGATGCCGAGGGACAAGGTCTCGATGAGGGCGCTGCTCTGGCCCACGCCGGCGTTGTCCGGTGCCAGTCGTCGCACTATGCCCGCCTGGGTGCGGATGGCGGTGATGGTCTGGCCGATGTCATCGTGCAGCTCGCGGGCCACTTCTTTACGGATGCTCTCCTCGGTTTCCAGCAGCCGCTCGGTGAGCTGGCGATTGTGGGCAAGCTGGCGGGTCAGCGCCTGGTTGAGCTCCCGCTGGCGCTGGATGCCGGCGCCGAGCAGCAGGCCGGTGAGGCTCTGAGCCAGCAGGGAGAGCAGCAAGTCCAGCGGATGATCGTGCCAGGCCTGGCTCGCCAGCAGGGCGATGGTGTTCATCAGGGTGGCGAGCAGAGCCCCCTGCCAGCCGTAGCGCCAGGCCATGGCGATGATGGGAATGGCCAGACAAAACGGAGTGAAGCGCACCAGGGAGTTGGGTAGCCCCAGCTGCAACCAGAGGCTCAGCACGAACAGCAGCAGATACCAGATCAGGTGGTGAAAGCGCCAGTCCACCGGCTGATCCACCAGGGCAGGGCCCAGCGGCACCCAGGTGGCACGGGTCAGGTAGTGCCAGATCAGCATGCAGGTGGAGGTGAGGGTCAGGCCGCCAGTCAGGGTGAGCAGCAGGGCGGAGAGGCCATCCTCCCCGGCCAGATGCCATAGCAGGGATTGCAGCAGGGCCGCAGCGGTGACCGTCGCCAGCAGTAGTAGCAGTTGCTGCCAGTCGTTACGCACCTGCTGGCGACGGGCAATCAGCAGTGGTAGCAGGGTCAACAGACTGCCCGCGACCAGCCAGGGCCAGTGGGGCAGCCCCACCTCCTGATTGAGCCAGTAGAGCAGCCCCCCTTCGCACAGCAGCAGTGGTGGCCAGTAGTGGCCGGGGCTTTGCAGCAGCAAGCCGAGGCGCAGGCCAAAGGGGAAGAGCAGCACCGCCAGCGCCGGGCCACCCGCCAGATGCAGGCTGATGCTCCAGAGGCAAAACCAGCCGGCAGCAAAGATGAAGCAGGCCGCCAGCGCGATGGCGACATAGCTGGCAAAACGGGAGATCACCAGCTATCCAGCATGCGGTGGGCCAGCTCGACGTTGTTGCTGACCTTGAGTTTGTCCATCAGGTTGGCGCGATGGACGTGGACCGTCTTGGGGGAGAGGCCGAGCTGCTCGGCGATGGCCTTCACTTCCAGCCCCTGTGCCAGCAACTGGGCAATCTCCCGCTCCCGATTGGTGAGGGGATCCCGGCTGCTGCTGGCGAGTTTCTGGGCGATGTCCGGGGTAAGGTAGCAGCCACCCTGGGCGGCGGTACGTACCGCGGCGATCAGCTCGTCCGGACTGCAGCGTTTAGAGAGAAACCCCTTGGCCCCGCTCTGCAGCGCCTGCTCGATGAGGGCCGGGCTGTCGTGCACCGAGAGCATCACTACCGCAAGGCCGGAGGGGAGCTGCTTGAGCAGCTCCAGCCCCGATTGATCCGGCATCGAGATGTCGCAGACGCAGACTCGCGCCCCGCTGCCGGGCAGACCGGCAAGGGCGTCGCTGGCGGAGCCGAATTCGGCGACCACCTGCAGATCGGGCTCCAGATTGAGCAGTTGGGCAAAACCGGATCGGACGATCTGGTGATCGTCGATGAGGGCAATCTTAATCATGATGTCAGCCTGAAATTCGGGGCGTCATGACCATGACGCGGCCAACAAGATACCTGCCCGGCGGGTCAGGCTCAAGCCGCAGTGGGAGTGAAAGGAGGAAAGCGCCTCTCTGTCGGCGTAAAGCTTGATCGGGATCAGTTGGTGCGGGTGGGTCGTGCTGCCCGGACCCGCACCGAGGGATCAGCGGTGCAGCTCGCCTGCGCGCTCCGGCTGATAGACCACTTCGAGGATCTCCACCTGAATGGTGCGACCGGCAGGGCCGGGCCAGGCGATGCTGTCACCGACTTTCAGCCCGAGCAGGGCGCTGCCGACCGGCGCCAGCACGGAGATGTTGCTCTCGTCCCCTTTGGCATCGCGGGGATAGACCAGATTGAGGCAAAACTCGTTGCCGCTGCTCTGCATCTTGAAGCGCACCGTGCTGTTCATGGTGACCACGTCCGGCGGCATGTCGGCCGGCTCGCGGATCTCGGCGCGATCCAGCTCCTCTTGCAGGGCCAGGTGCTGGGGGTGGTTGCCGAGCAGCTGTTCGATACGATCCAGATCCAGGCTGGAGATGACGAGATGAGGTTGTTTCATAGGATATTCCTTATCAATGGGTTAAATGACCAGGATGGCAGGCAAGCTGGTCGAAATTCGGATGTCAGTGCTGAAAAAAACAGACGGGAAACACCATGCCCCCTGGCGACTCGCGGCCGAAGGAGCGAGGCGGGGGCTTAACAGGGTGTGAGCAAACAGGGAGAAATAACGAATATTTTCATGTGGATACCATAACCATTCTGATCACCCTTGGCAACCGGATTGGATTACCTGACGGGGGCCTGATAGTGGTACTGCTTGATGATCCGCGCCAGGCTGCCGTCTGCGCGCATCCGGGCCAGGGTAGCCTGCCAGCGCCGCTTCTGTTCGGCAGGAAACGCCTTGTTGGCGGCGACGAACAGGGAAGTGCTCATCAGGGTCTCCCCTCGTACCAGCCGGGCCTCGTCATATCCACCAAGCTGCTGGTTGTAGAGGATGGTGTTCCAGGCTGCGACCCAGGCATTGATGCGGCCACGATGGAGCTTGTGGGCGTTGAGTACCTCGGTGGCGACCGTCTGGCTCGCGAGATTGAGTCGCTGCCTGAGCAGCGTCTCGCCAAAGGAGTAGCGCAGGGTGCCCACCCGAAGGGCTGGCAGTTCCCGAACCTTGAGGGGGACGGGGTGATGACGGCGATCCGTAACGATGACGAAATCTTCCTCCAGCAGGGGGGCTATCCAGTCATAGAGGTGTTCGCGCCGGGCGCTGCGCACCGGGGGTACGAACAAGACATCCTGGCGATGGTTGGTCTCGGTGAGGGCGCGGGCCAGTGGCATCAGCTCCACGGTCAGCGGCTCCCCCAGGCGACGGGCCGCCTCTTCCATGATTTCGATGACCATGCCGCTGGGGTTGCCCTGCTTGGCACGGATCACATAAGGAGGAAGTTCTGCCGCCACCAGCACGATGGCCTGAACAGCTGACGGGATCAGCATCAGCAACAGGGCGGTAAAGAACAGGCAGGATGTACGCATTCATCGAGTGAACCAGGGGGGAATTAATCGAGTGTAACACTCCTGCCTTTGAAAACGTTCCCCCGGCAAGGAGGGATGGGATCTCAGTCGAAGAAATCCCGCAGATCGCGCACCTCGTGATCCGCCAGTTGCAGCCAGGGATACTGGCTCGGCAGTTTGCGCAGGGTCACCTCCATCCGGTAGCTGCGATAGCCGTCGAGGCTGGCCGACTCCACCAGCAGCGGCAACTGCCAGCGGCTCGACCAGAGGATGCGGGTGCGCTGCTTGCCCTCGCGCTTCTCATACCAGCGGGCCTGCTCGGGGGCTGCATCCTCCAGCGGGGTCATGGTCTGCAGCAGGGCCGGATCCACCAGATGGCGAATGCGCGCCCAGTCGGGCTTGAAGGCCACCTGGCCATACTCTTCCACCGGCACCTCCACCAGCTGGTTGTGCCAGCCATCGGCGTAGCGCAGCTCAAGTTCACCCGCTTCGGTTCGCGTCACCCAGCGCGCCGCCATCTGGTGGGTAAAGTGCTTGTGACCCGGGTTGGCATCGTGGGCTGCGTGATAGGCGCGAGCCAGGGGCAGGGGAATGAGCCGCTGGCTCCACACCTGGTTGCCGACTCGCAGCCACTTCTCCTGCCACTGGCTCTCCTTGCTGATGCCGTCGCTGCTGGTCACCCTGTCCTGATAGCGGATGCGGGCGGCCAGATCGGGGACTTCCTCGGCCAGGAGGGGAAAAGAGAGGCTGCAACCAAGCAGCCACAAGGGTAATAAATATCGCATCATGCCGTCTCGCTCGAGCGAGCAGGGCCCGGCACCTGGCCGGGCCCTGCCGTTTACAGACCGAGCGCCTCCTTGAGCTTGCCGAACACCTTGGTGTTGTCGAGGGTGCCCTTGAAGCGGCTGCTGCCGGCGCCGTCGGCAAACAGCATCACATCGCCGCCGCCGTGAGTCTCGGAGCCCAGCTTGACCCCGGTCTCTTGCAGGTAGTCGTCCGCCATCACCTGATCGCTGGTGAGGGTGGGGCGCACGTCGGCGCGGTTGGGGCCGTTGCCGAACACCAGGGTAGTGAACGGCTTGCCATCCACGTCGTTCTGGGTCGAGCCGTCGCCGTTTTTCACCAGATCCAGCACCTTGTTGCCCTTGGCGGAGTAGCCGTTGATGGTCATGGTGTGGTCATGGTCGGCGGTGACCACGATCAGGGTATCTTTCAGATCCACCTTGCCGAGCGCCGTCTTGACCGCCTCGTCCAGCGCCACCGCGTCGGTGAGCGAGCGCTTGGCATTGGTGCCGTGCAGGGCGTGATCGATGCGACCCCCTTCCACCATCAGGAAGTAACCCTGGCTGTTCTGACTGAGCAGATCGATCGCCTTGGCGGTCATCTCCGAGAGGGAGGGCTGGGTGCTTGCCGCCCCCTTGGCGACCCGGTCCAGCTCGTAGTCGAGGTGGGACTTGGCGCTAAACAGCCCAAGCACCTTGCCCGAGTTGACGCCAGAGAGCTCCTCTTTGGTGGTGACATAGTGGTAGCCCTGGGCAGTCAGCTCGGCGGTGAGATCCCGCCCGTCGGCGCGGCCACCCTTGTTGCTGGTGCTGTTGTAGGGCGTCCAGTGGTTGGCGCCGCCCCCCATCAGCACGTCGACCCCATCCCCCAGCGCGGTGTTGAAGCCGGCGCCGCCCGGTACCGCCTGCTCGGCGATGGCGTAGGCAGCATCCCGATGGCAGATGTGGGAATAGGTGGCGGCCGGCGTGGCATGGGTCAGCTCCGTGGTGGTGACGGCTCCCACCGACTTGCCTGCCGCCTTGGCCAGCTCGAGAATGGTGGGCACCGGCTTGCCGTTATCGCTGCTGCAGTTGTTGATGCCCTTGTTGCCGTTGACGTCCTTGCCGGGCGCGACGGCCTTGGTGTCGCTGCTCATGGCGATCACCTCGTTGTTCATCTTGACCCCTGTGGTGTAGGCCGCCATGGAGGGGGCCGAATCAGTGGTCTGGGCGTCGTTGGAGAAGGTCTTGATGCGGGCACTGCGGGCCAGCTTCATCATCTCCAGATTACCCTCTTCCCCCACCTTGTAGAGGCGGGTGGCGGTGAGCACGGTGGGGCCCATGCCGTCACCGATAAACAGGATGACGTTTTTGGCGTCGCTGGCCTGTGCCTGGGCCGCGCCGCCGAGGGCGGCCAGCAGGGCTGTGCTGATGAGGGTTTTATGCAGTTTTTGCTTCATGGCGCTTTTCATGGGAATGCTCCTTACAGCCCGGCCGCAGCCTTGACCTTGCCGAACACGGCGGTGTTGTCGAGTGAGCCGTGGAAGCTCTCCGCTCCCTGGCCGATGGCGCCGAGGAAGACGTCGGTGCCGCCGTGGGTTTCGTTGCCTATCTCGCCTACCTTGACCACCACCTCCTGGTGATAGTCATTGGCGGAGACGGTGGCGTCGTCCAGCGGTGCTACGCTGCTGCGCGGACCATCCACCCGGTTGTAGCCGTTGCCAAAGCCGATGATGGTGTAGGGCATGCCGTCGGCATCCTTGCTCGGTTCGCCGGTTTCGTAGTTCTTCACCAGCCCGAGTACGCCTGGGTTGTCGGCGGTGGTTTTGCCGGTGCGCTTGGCGTAGCCGTTCAGCACCAAGGTGTGGTCATGGTCGGCGGTGACCACGATCAGGGTGTTTTTCAGCTCGGGATCGGTTTTCTTCACCTCGTCGATGGTCGCCTTGATGGCGTTGTCGAAGGCGAGGGTGTCCTGCAGGGCACGCTTGGCGTTGGTGTCGTGCAGGGCATGGTCGATGCGACCCCCTTCCACCATCAGGAAGTAGCCCTGTTTATTGTCCTTGAGCTGCTTGATGGCGGCCAGGGTCATCTGGGTCAGTGAGGGCTCGCTGGCGGGTCGGTCCAGGTCATATTTCATGTGGCTTGAGCCAAACAGCCCCAGCAGCGGCTTGCTCGCATCGGCCTGGTTCAGCTCGTCCAGGGTTGCGGCAAACTGATAGCCCTTGGCCTTCATCTCGTCGATGAGGTTGCGGCCATCCTCACGCTTGCCCTTGTCGGCCTTGGGCAAGAAGAAACTGCTGCCGCCGCCGAGTACCACGTCCACCCCCTCTTTAAGGGCGCTGTTGTAACCGGCGCCGCCGGGTACCAGCTGGGCGGCGATGTCCGCTTCCAGATCCCGGTTGCAGAGGTGGGCATAGGTGGCGGCCGGGGTGGCGTGGGTCACCCGGGTGGTGGTGACCACGCCGGTGCCGCGGCCGGCGGCCTTGGCCAGCTCCAGCAAGGTGGTGACCGGCTTGCCGGCGCTCTTGCTGCAGTCGTTCTCCTGGGTGGCATCGCCGTCCATGCTGATGACACCGTTGTTGCTCTTGACCCCGGTCATGTAGGCCGACATGGAGGGGGCCGAGTCGGTCACCTGGGCGTCGTGGGAGAAGGTCTTGATGAAGGCCGTCTCCGGCAGGGTATCGATGGTGAGGCTGCCCTCTTCACCGACGCCGTAGATGCGGGCGGCGGTCAGGGTGTTGAGACCCATGCCGTCGCCGAGGAAGAAGATCACGTTCTTGGCACCGGGCTCGGGCGCACTGCTGTCGTTGTTGGAATTGCAGCCGGCGGCCAGGGCGGCGCCGATCATCAATGCAAGTCCTGCCATCTTTCTCATTGGGGTTCGCTCCTTGTAAAACCTGAGCGCAGCCTAGAGGTCGCAGATGACACTTTTAGTGAAACTGGATGACAATCCGATGAAGGTGTTGCGTGAATGTTATGTTGTATCAATCACTTATCTATCAATAGCAGAGACTGGCCACACCGGCTGACGAGGGGAGGGGGCGGGCGAAAATCTGGCCGGTTTGCCGGCTGGCGGCTAGAATGGCCTGTCAAATCGGGGCGGGTGCAGGTAAAATGCGCCCCCTTGCGACGCCCTGCGTCCGCCATCGCCCGCCGCTCGCGCCACCGCAAGCCCGCGCCCGCAGTCCCTAGATGAGAGTAACGGATATGTCCATCAACTGGTTCCCCGGCCACATGCACAAGGCCCGCAAAGAGATTGCCGAGGTCATGCCCCAGGTCGATGTCATCATAGAGATGCTCGACGCCCGCATCCCCTTCTCCAGCGAAAACCCGCTGGTGCCCGAGCTGCGCGGCGATACTCCGGTGATCAAGGTGCTCAACAAGGCGGATCTCGCTGACCCCGAGATCACCGCGCTGTGGGTGGCCCACATGGAACAGGAAAAGGGGATCAAGGCGCTGCCCCTGACCCAGCAGGAGCCGGAGAAGATCAAGCAGCTGCTGACCCTCTGCCACGAGATGCTGCCGGAGCGCAATCTGGAGCTGCGCGGCGTGCGCGCCATGATCATGGGCATTCCCAACGTGGGAAAATCCACCCTGATCAACACCCTGGCGGGGCGCATCATCGCCCGCACCGGCAACGAGGCGGGGGTGACCAAGTCCCAGCAGCGGATCAAGCTGGACAACAACGTCATCCTGACCGACACCCCGGGCTTTTTGTGGCCCAAACTCAACCCGCCCTCCTGCGGTTATCGGCTGGCCATCACGGCCGCCATCAAGGACACCGTCTATGACTATGCGGACATCGCCATGTTCGCCGCGGACTACTTCCTCAAGGCCTATCCGGAGCGGATCCAGGCGCGCTATCAGATTGACGCGCTGCCCGAGACCGAGATCGAACTGCTGGATCTGATTGCCCGTCAGCGCGGCTTCATGCGCAAGGGGGGGCTGTCGGATCTGCACAAGGCGTCCGAGATCCTTGTCAACGAGTTCCGCTCTGGCCTGCTGGGCCGCATCTCGCTGGAGACCCCGCAGATGGTGAGCAGCGAAATCGTGGAGGCCGATGCCGAGGCCGAACAGAAGGCCAAGGAGAAGGCGGAGCGGGAAGAGGAGCGCCAGGCGCGGGCCCGCCGCAAGTACGCCAAGAAGCGTCAGCGCTGACCGGCCTTGTGCCAGGTATAAAGAAGAGGCGACCCGGGGTCGCCTCTTCTCGTTATGGCGTCCTGGATTGAGGGGGAGGCCAAGAGGCCGACAGGCAACCGGCATCTGCCCGTCATCATGGCCAAAGAGTCCGTGAATCAAGGGGATAGGTTGGGCGCCGAACAGTGCCGTGCTGCACCGTACCAGCAGCATTCGATAAAACCTTGCGATCCTGCTTTCAGTGCCGATTGACAATGGCATTGGCGGTGGCATGATGCGCTCGCATTTTGACTCTCCTCACGGTTTTACCCATGACCATATACACCCGGCCAGTGCTGTTGTTGCTCTGTGGCCTGTTGCTGCTGACCCTCTCCATCGCGGTGCTCAATACCCTGGTACCGCTCTGGCTTGCCCATGAACAGCTGCCGACCTGGCAGGTGGGCATGGTCGGCTCCTCCTATTTCAGCGGCAACCTGCTGGGCACCCTGCTGGCGGGCACCTTGATCAGGCGTTGCGGCTTCAACCGCAGCTATTACCTGGCCTCCGTCCTCTTTGCCGCCGGTTGTGTCGGGCTCGGCATTACCCTTGATTTCTGGAGCTGGCTCGGTTGGCGATTTATCGCCGGTATCGGCTGCGCCATGATCTGGGTGGTGGTGGAGAGCGCGCTGATGTGCAGCGGCAACGCGCACAATCGGGGCCGTCTGCTGGCCGCCTACATGATGGTCTACTACCTGGGCACCGTGCTCGGCCAGCTCTTGGTCAGCAAGTTGCCGACCGGCCTGATGGAGGTACTGCCCTGGGCGAGTGGGCTGATCCTGGCGGCTATCCTGCCGCTGTTGTTCACCCGCATCGTCAGTGAGCGCAGCGAAGCGCAGGGCTCAACCCGGGTCTGGTCCATGTTGCGGCTGCGTCAGGCACGGCTCGGGGTCGATGGCTGCATCATCTCCGGCATCGTGCTGGGGTCGCTCTACGGCCTGATGCCGCTCTACCTGAACCATCAGGGGGTGAGCGATGCCGGCATTGGTTACTGGATGGCGGTGATGGTGAGTGCCGGCATCCTGGGGCAGTGGCCGGTGGGTCGGCTGGCGGACAGGTTAGGTCGCCTGCCGGTGCTGCGGGTGCAGGTGCTGGTGGTGATCCTGGGGTGCGGGGCCATGCTCGGCGGCGTGGCGATGGGGCCGGCACTGTTCATCCTGGGCGCCGCCGGGTTTACCCTCTATCCGGTGGCCATGGCGTGGGCCTGCGAGAAGGTCGAGCACCATCAGCTGGTGGCCATGAACCAGGCGCTGCTGCTGAGCTACACCATCGGCAGTCTGCTCGGCCCGGCCTATACCGCACTCCTGATGCAGCACCTTTCGGACAACCTGCTGTTCATCATGATCGCTGGCGTGGCCTTGCTCTATCTGCTGATGCTGCTGCGCCCTTTTGGGAAGCAATCGACACCGGTGGCCCACGCCTGAACTGTGGTCGGCGGCAGAGGGCTCCATCCTCGCTTACCTATGGGGGCTGGATGGCACGCATATAAAGCAGAGGCGGCCCAGGGGCCGCCTTCTTGTTGTCTGCAACGGTGGCCAGGCAGAGCTCAACGGCTAGCCGTAGCGCCTGTGCGCCTCTTCAAACAAGGACATATGCAGCGGGATCAGCTGTTGCCAGTCACGCCGGTAGCCGCCGCCCGGTACGGCGGCAATGGGCAGCCCGTGCCGTTGTGCGCAGTCAAAGACCATGGCATCGCGCTGGCGCACCCCCTCATCACTCAAGGAGAGATAGCCGAGTTCGTCGGCATGATGCACGTCCACCCCGGCCTGATAGAGGATGAGATCGGGGGCGTAGAGCCGCAGCGCCAGATTGAGCGCTTCTGCCAGCGTGGTGAGGTAGGCATCGTCCTCCATGCCGCTTGGCAGGGGGAAATCCATGTGGGAGGCGGGCTTGTGGCGGGGAAAGTTGTGCTCTCCGTGCAGGGAGAGGGTGATGATGTCGCGCCGACCCGTACAGAGTGCCGCGCTGCCATCCCCCTGATGCACGTCAAGATCGATGATCAGCACCTGTTCGCAGCGCCCCTCGTCCAGGCAGGATTGTGCGGCGATCACCAGATCGTTGAACAGGCAAAAGCCGCTGCCATGGTCATGGTGGGCGTGATGATAGCCACCGGAGATCTGCAGCCCGCAGCCCTGTGCCAGCGCATAGTGACTGGCGGCTATGGTGGCGCCGACCGAATGCTGGGTGCATTCAATCAGCATGGGTGACCAGGGGAAACCGAGCTGGCGGATGGCGCGATCATCCAGTTGGCCGGCCAGGGCGGCCGCCACATAATTCTTGTCATGGATGCGGCAGATCTGCGTGATGCTTGCCGCAGGTGCCCGGACAAGAGGATAACCCTCCGAGGTGAGTCGCTCGAACAGACCCTGGTATTTGGCCAGGGGGAAGCGGTGTCGCTCGGGCAGCGCCAGGGCGGAGTAGAAAGGGTGGTGGAAGATCTGCAGTGACATAAGGTCGATGGGGTGGATGCAGTTATCTGAAATTGTGCCATGAAAAAGGGGAGCCAGGCTCCCCTTGTCGCTGCTCCATCATAGAGATGGACAGATTGATTATTGCTGCTGGATAACCCAGATCTGGAAGGCTTTGCGGGTCTCTGCATCGGCCTTGTTGTACCAGTTTTGCAGCTGGGTCAGGGCTTCCGGATTGCTTTGGGCCTTGCTCGGTGCCACCTGCAGCGGTGCGCTGCTGGCGGCCATCACGGCGGCGGTGGATACGGCGACAGCCTTGGGCTGGTTGAACGCCTTGCCCATGTTGATCAGCTCCTGCTGATAGTCGCGGGTCAGCTGGAAGCCTTCCACTTTCGGCATCACGAACTGCTCGCTGGCAACGACTTGACCGCTGGCCTTGTCTTTCAGCACCACCTTCTGATCCTTGATGAACTGCTTGGCTTCGGTCTCGTTGCGGGGCTTCTTGTAATCCAGCACCAGTTGCTGATTGTCGGCGGCGGTGAAGTTGATCACCAGGGGCTCGGCAGTAATCAGATTGATCTCGTTGCGCTTGGAGTAGTTGCCTTCAAAGGCGATCACTAGTTGGTGCTTGCCGGCAGAGAGCGGGAAGTCGCTGGTCTTGTCGAGCAGCTTGGGATTGATGGACTGGCCATCGATCAGTTGAACCACGTAGGGGTTGGTGACTTCCAATTGGGCATCGGCCAGGGCACTACCTGCCCATAACAGACCAGCCAGCGCTGGCACCAGAACAGTCAGTTTCATCTCATCTCCTTGAACAGTCAGGCGTTTGCCCACTGAAAACAGGGGCTCATTCTTGCAGGTTTGGCCCATGGCGGCAATTGCTCTTTCAATTGCGCTTTATTGTGGTGAGCCTTCATCCCATTACCGGCTTTTTTGTCAACAACTGAGACTGGCCCTACTCGATGCGTCGCTTGAACGGGGGGAGGGCATCCAGCAGTCCCTTGCCATAACGCTTGGTCAGCAGGCGACGATCGAGGATGGTGACCCGGCCTCGATCCGCCTCCTTGCGGATCAGACGACCACAGGCCTGGATAAGTTTGCGAGAGGCTTCAGGCACCGTCAGCTGCAGGAAGGGGTTGCCTCCCCGCTGTTCGACCCACTCGGCCGTGGCCTCCTCGACCGGTGAATTGGGGACCGCGAAGGGGAGCTTGGTGATCACCAGGTTGGTGAGGTAGTGGCCCGGCAGATCCAGCCCTTCCGAGAAGCTGCCGGTGCCAAACAGTATGCTGGCCTGTCCCCCGTCGCACTTCTGCCTGTGCAGGGTGAGCAAGGCGTGGCGGGAGGCTTCCCCCTGTACCAGCAATGACAGCCCCTTGGCCCGCAGACCCTGCGCCACTTCATTCATTTGTCGGTAGGAAGAGAAGAGCACCAGGCTTGCCTCCTTGCCTGCCAGCAAGCGTGGCAAGGTATCGATCAACTCCTGGGTAAAGGCCGGGGAGTTGGGCTCGTGGGCCATCTTTGGCAAATAGAGCTCGGCTTTCTGGTAATCAAACGGGGATCGCAGCCGCAGATAGCGGGTACCGTCATGCTCCTTGAGCCCCACTTGATGGCGAAAATAGCTGAAGGAGGAGAGGGCGGTGAGGGTAGCAGAGACCAGCACGGCTCCCAGGCATTTGGACCAGAGCCACTCCTCCAGCAGGTAGCCCACCTCGATGGGGGAGGCATGCAGCCAGATATCGCCATCCTCGCTCCTGGCCATCCAGCGGGCGAGGGGAGTCTTGCCTGTCGGCGTATGGCGGCTAAGCATCTCCCACAGGGCGCAAAAGTTTTCCAGCCGCTGCAGGTGAAAACCACTCTCGGCCAACAGAGGCTCGGCCTCCTTGCGGCGGATCTCGCCATCCTTCAGGGCTTCGCCAATGGCGCCCTGCAGCCGATCCAGTGCCCGCAGCGCCTTCTTGCTCGACTCCTTCAGATTCTCCGCCAGCATGGGCAGAGGATCCGGCAAGATGCCGTCACTGAAGCGGTAATGGGGCTCGCTGCCAAATAACCGATCGTTGGCAGCCAGCCACTGCTCGACGGCTTTCAAGTCGGGCTGGATGGACGCGAGGGCATCCTGCAATTTCAGTTGCGGGTCGAGCAGGCTCTCCTTGTTCAGGGTTCGCCCCAGCTTGCCGGCGCTTTGCACCAGTTTTTCCAGCCAGCGACGAGAGCCCTTCACGCTGGCACTGGCGGCGCCGTGATCCCGGGCAATGGTGGGCAAATGGTGGGCCTCATCCAGCACATAGATACACTCGTCGGGTGGCGGCAATATGATGCCGCCACCCATGGTGAGGTCGGAAAGCAGCAAGGCGTGGTTGACCACCAGCACGTCAGCCGCATCCATGTCGTTGCGGGCACGATGAAAGGGGCAGTGTTGATGGTGACTGAGCGCCTTGTTGCAGGTATGGCGGTCGGCGGCAATGCGATCCCAGCATGGGTCCGGGATAGGATCGGGCCAGTTGTCCCTGTCTCCGTCCCATTTGCCATGGGTGTAGGCCTGCCACAGGGCCTGGTAGCGATCCTTGTCTGCATCCGACGGTTTGTGCTTGCTGAGCGCGCCCGTATTTTGCAGAAAAAAGTCGAGCTCGAAATTGGCCATCTCGGCCCCGTTGGCGGCCTGCTCCAGCAGATGCTCGCAGCAGTAGCGCTGGCGTCCCTTGACCAACATGAAACGAAACGGCAGTTCGCTATGTTGATGGTAAAAAGGGAGATCCTTGTGGATCAACTGCTCCTGCAAGGCCACGGTGGCGGTAGAGATCACCAGTTTTTTCTGGGTCAGACGGGCCACCGGGATGGCTCCCTGGGCATAGGAAAGAGATTTGCCGATACCGGTGCCTGCCTCGGCCACCAGAATACGGCGCTGCTTGTCATACTCTCCGGTCAGGGTCTTGGCGATTTCCGCCACCAGGAAATTCTGCTCCTTGCGGGGCATGAAACCGGGTAATCCATCGGCAATCTGGCGATAGGTATGGCGAATGGTCGCTTTGAGGCGAGTTGACAACATAAGGAAGAGGCCAGTCAGGAGATCAATCGAAGAGGTAGGATACCTGTAACGCACAGTCGGGGTCGAGATGGCGGCCATGATCACGGCTTTTTCGTGCAGATCAGACCACTTTGGTAGTTTATCAGGCAGTTAAATGATAGAGCCTGTTAAATAAGCTATTGGAGGCCAAAAATACAGCAAAATGGGTTGTAAACGTTTTCTTTTTGTGGGCAGGCAATATGGGACTTGGCTCACATTTTTCCTTCGGTGACCATGATTTTCCTAAAAAGTTCCAAGTTTTTTCATTGCGGTTCAGAAATCTGGGTGCTAGTCTCGGCGCCATAGTGATGCAAAGTACATCGCTAACACAGGGAATAACAACGACTTAGTGTTTAATTACAGTAGGCATTGGAAACTATGAAAAAGACAATTCTGGCTATTGCCATTCCGGCTCTGTTTGCATCCGCCGCTAACGCTGCCGTGATCTATGACAAAGACGGCACCACTTTCGACGTATACGGCCGTGTACAGGCTAACTACTACACCGAAGCCAACGACAAATCCGCTGAGCTGGTTGGTTCCACTCGTCTGGGTTGGTCCGGCAAAGTTGCCCTGAACAACACTTGGTCTGCTATTGCCAAGACCGAATGGCAAGTTGCCGCTGAGAACTCTGGCAGCAAAACCGGCGACATCGACCCGCGTCACATCTATGCAGGTTTCGATGGCTCCCAGTACGGTCAGATCATCTTCGGTCAAACTGACACCGCGTTTTACGACGTGATGGAACCGACCGATATCTTCAACGAGTGGGGCGATGCCGGTAACTTCTATGACGGTCGTCAAGAAGGCCAGATCATCTACTCCAACAGCTTCGGTGGTTTCAAAGGTAAAGTTTCTTACCAGACCAACGATGACGTTGCTGTCGTGATCACTGACGTTGGTCAGAGCATCAAAGAAGACCCGATTTGGGGTACCGACGTTAAGCGTAAGAAAGCTTATGCAGCTGCTGCCGGTTACGATTTCGACTTCGGTCTGGGCTTCAACGCAGGTTACGCTTACTCTGACCTGGCACACAAAACCAATGGCAACACTGGTAAGAAAGAAGAGTGGGCTGTTGGCGCACACTATGCCATCAACGGCTTCTACTTCGCTGGTGTTTACACCGAAGGCGACGTGAAGAACAAGACCCTGGGCATGAAGGACGAAGGTCGTGGCTATGAACTGGCTGCCTCCTACAACGTAGACGCCTGGACCTTCCTGGCTGGCTACAACTTCAAAGAAGGCAAGGCTAACTCTCAAACTGCCGGTGCCAGCTATGAAGATCTGGTTGACGAAACCCTGCTGGGTGTTCAGTACGCCTTCACTCCGAAGCTGAAAGCTTACACCGAGTACAAGATCCAGGGCATCAACGACCTGGACGACGAGTGGACTGTTGCTCTGCAGTACAACTTCTAAGTTGTGTTTGCATGAAGTCCTAGCTTGAGTCTCTGACTTGACGCTTAAATGGCCAGACTGTTCAGTCTGGCCATTTTCATTTCTACTACCCCGATATGGTCCAGAGCCCTTCTGATTCCTGTCCCTGATTACCTCACCACTTATTCCGATATGCCCCTAGATGTTTTCTAAAGTGGCTTCCGTTGTCTCCTTATCCTGTTCCATCACGCGAAAGAGGCCTTCAGCTTGTCAGGATTTAGTTGACCACTACAGAGTCTCGTTGTCGGCTGTAAGAGTACTCATGCTGCTGTTGTAGTGGTCAACTAAATCCGGACACTTGGTTAGGCCGATCTTCGGCTTTTGCTGGCGGTATCCCGTCATTGTGTTGATGTGGACGCCGCCAGTTGTAGTAATCCATCAGG
>NZ_JBGLQV010000005.1:0-303231 GCF_041402525.1 Aeromonas sp. S18(2024)
CGGCAAAAGTAGCAAGCTACTTTCCCGCTGCCGCTCGACTTGCATGTGTTAGGCCTGCCGCCAGCGTTCAATCTGAGCCATGATCAAACTCTTCAATTTAAGTTTGGTTGCCTATAAAGGCGGCTCAATGAATTGCTGAATTAACTGCTGCAACTAAAAGTTGCTTTGGTCACTTCATCAGACATTGAAAATCAAAAATTGTTTTTGATGCTCGATGCTGTGAGTGCCCACACAGATTGCTTGATTCAAATTGTTAAAGAGCGACGCAGCTTTTGGCTGCTGCGGGAGTGGCATTCTACTCAACCGCCTTCTCGAGTCAAGCCTTATTTTCACAGACTTTTCGAGGTTACCGACCGGCTTGTTTGCGTTGCCGCTTGCCGTGTCGATGGAGGCGCATTATAGAGAGATTGATCACATTGGCAAGGGCCTCAATGCAATAAAATTGCAAAAAAGCGCACTTTTTTAGTTATTCATATCAACACACAGGCTTTATACAACCTTATCCACAACCAACCTGCTTTTAGATTAAATATGCAGCAGCGCAGCACTCTCCAGGCCCGTCCACCCAGCTCATCGGCAGGACTCCGATTATAGAAGGCTTATGCCAATCCGGCTTCCTGCACCCAACGGGCGATCAGTTCCCCGGCCGGTAGCTCACGACAACCCGACACATTCTGCCCAGCCCACAATGGCGAGAAGCCGCTGTCTCCCGCTTTTTCTGCCGCCGCACGCAGCGGCGCCAGAGCGCCACCGGCATAGGGGAAATCGGGCGCCAAGTCTGACAGGGGCCCTAGTTCTTGCATCAAGCGATTGACGATGCCTCTGGCCGGACGGCCGCTGAACAAATTGGTCAGGGCGGTATGATGGCTGTTGGGAGAATGTAGCGCCGCCCGATGCAACGCCGAGGTGGTGGCCTCCTGGCTGCACAAAAATGCCGTCCCCATCTGCACCGCGCTCGCTCCCAGCGCCAGCGCCGCCTGAATGCCTTTACCATCGACGATCCCTCCTGCGGCAATCACCGGCAGATCGACTGCTTCTACTATCTGCGGCAACAGGGTGAAGGTGCCCTGCTGCAGGTCGAGATCGTCGGAGAGGAAATGGCCGCGATGGCCGCCGGCCTCCAGCCCCTGGGCGATGATGGCATCGGCGCCATGGCGGGCCAGCCACTGCGCCTCGGCCACTGTGGTTGCACTGGCCAGTACGCACGCCCCCATGGCTTTCACCCAGGCCAGCAGTTTGGGCTCGGGCAGGCCGAAGTGAAAACTGACGACCGCCGGTTTGAACTCTGCAAGCAGGGCTGCATGTTCGGCATTGAAGGGAGCCCGGCTTGGGGCTGCTACAGCCTCGTCTGCACTGATCCCCAATTCTGCGTAGTAAGGTGCCAGAGCCTGCTGCCAGCGCAGCATCTGCTGCGGGTCAGGGTCAGCTTGCCGATGGCAGAAGAAATTGACGTTGAAGGGAGCGTCAGTTGCGGCGCGGATGGCCGTCAGTGCTTTATATAGCTGTTCGGCATTGAGCATGGCGGCTGGCAGAGAGCCCAGCGCGCCGGCACAGCAGGCGGCGATGACCAGGCGGTGATCCTGCACACCCGCCATGGGTGCCTGAATGATGGGGTAACGCAGCCCCAGTTCGACAAACCGGTTCATGGGCGAGCCTCCTCGTTGGCCTGGAGAGGAGTGTCGGCGCTCTGGCGACGAGCCAGCGCAATGGCGCCCTCAATGGCCGCGCGAGCTTGCGGGCTGTTCTGCCAACAGGTCGAGCCCAGCATACCGGCCACCAGCGTGACGATATGGCCACTATCGGCCTTCGCGAGTTCACTCAAACTGTGATAGCCCAGCTGTTCGAGTCGGCCAATCACGGTAGGCCCGACTCCCTTTACGCCGAGCAGCAGGCCACGTTCCTGCACCGAAAACTGTTTCATCTCGCCCATGGTTCAGATTCCTTTCCGAAGGTGGTGTGTGCACATCAGGCCCGCGAGGAGCCTGATGTGGGGGTATCAACGAACGCTGCGCAGCAGGAAGTCCGGCTGGCCACAGGAGCGGCGCTCCCGTGTTTGCATCTCGTCCGAGCAGGGAACCGCCTCCGTCCCTTCCTTATTGATGCAGACATAGATCTCCCGTAGGAAACGCCCCCCGTCGGCGCAGGCGATCGTGATGGTGTCCGGCGCCAGCCAGTCGTTGGCCGTGGCCAGATCCGCCTTGAGCTGGAAGCTACTCTTGCGCAGCGGCACCTCGGGGGACTGATAGGCGGCCGGGATGTTCACCCGCTGGCGCAGGTCGCTGGCCAGCTGATGGAACTGCTGCTGGGTCAGACCGGAGCAGGTGCCGTGCTTCTCCCACTCATGGCGATAGAGAAAACGGCTGGGATAGAGCCCGGGGAAGGCCTCCTCCATCCCGGGATAGAGCTGCTCGCCGGTGCAGTTGCTCGGGTAGCCCCGCTGATATTGCGGCCAAAGCCCGTGCAGCACGAATCCCAGCTGGCGGGAGCACTGCTCCCGATCGGCCGGTTTTACCGCGCAATGCTGCGGCGACCAGGAGAGCGCCATGGCGTAATAGTCAAATTCCCTCGCCTCCCCTTTGGCCTGAACGGCAGCGGAGAACAGTAGGCCTCCCATCAGCAACCCAATCATCTTCTTCATTTTGGTGTTATTCCTCGCAGCCACTTGCGCTTGGGGATGCTCCAAATGTCACCCCTGTTGACCCATGCTCCCATATTAAGGCAGCAGGCAACAGCCACCCCGGGCCGGAACGTGACAAGGGTCAGACCAGTGAGGGGTTTCCCAAGGCGATATCGAGGCGTAAGCTGGCCAACCGGTAGACTCCCCGTCCACCAGCTGACAATCCTTCATGGCAACCACAGGATGTAACATGATCCGCAAGAATCCCTCCGGCCACCTGCCGGTCATCGACGAATCTGCCTATATCGACAAGACCGCCATCATCTGCGGCAAGGTGATCATCAAAGAGAATGTGTTCGTCGGCCCCTATGCGGTGATCCGTGCCGACGAAGTGGATGAGAGCGGCGACATGGAGCCCATCATCATCGGCGCCAATTCCAATATTCAGGACGGGGTGGTGATCCACTCCAAATCCGGCGCTGCCGTCACCATAGGCGAATACAGCTCCATCGCCCATCGCTCCATCGTGCATGGCCCCTGCGAGGTGGGTAACCGGGTCTTCATCGGTTTCAATACCGTGCTGTTCAACTGCCATATCGGTGACGGCGCCGTGGTACGTCACAACTCGGTCATCGATGGCTGCGATCTGCCGCCGGAGTTTTATGTCCCCTCCACCACCCGCATCAACCAGCAGAGTGATCTGACCCACATCCCCCGGGTGTCGGTCGATGCTGCCGAATTCTCGGAGGACGTGGCCCACACCAACATCGATCTGGTCAAAGGCTACAAGGCGCTCTCCAACGAGTTCTGAGGCAGGCCAATCCTGCGATGAAAAACGGGCGCCGCAGCGCCCGTTGCTATTTATGGTTCGTGCTTATGGTGAACACTTCTTCAGACTGATATGCCAGTTGGCCCCGGACTCCACCTGATATTTGGTGGCAAAACTATCCATGTTGAGGGCCACAGAGACCTGCAACAGGCTGTTGAGGTAAACCAGCGGCTGCCCTTCCGGCACATCGCCAAAGCTGCTGACGTAAGGGGCCTTGCCATCATATTTGACGACATCCCCCTGGCTAATCGCGATGCAGGCGGTGTCTCCCTTGTCGATCCCGGCTTGGGTCAGCAGGGCGTCGTCGATATTGGTCCAGACGTTGCCATATTGCACATCCAGAATGGGGATGGTGCCCTTGAGCGTGCCATCCTTCTCGGCCACCGCCGCTTGATAGGGGATAGTCACCACCTCGGCGGGCAGTTTGGGCCCCACCTGCTCGTAACTGATGGTGCCGGAGGCAAGCCGGGCCCCGGTATAGGCGTAAACATCGCGGCCGTGGAAGGTGTATGACTTTTCGGACCCCTTGAGGCGATTGCGCTTCTCATCGATCTGGCGCACCTGATCGATGCCGAAGTGCTCGGCCACCAGAGTCAGGGTGCCGTTGTCCGGCGAGACGATATAGTGGCCACTCTTGGTCTTGAGCACGACTGACTTGCGATCCGTGCCCACGCCGGGATCCACCACGCTGACAAAAACGGTACCCTTCGGCCAATATTGCAGGGTCTGATAGAGGCGGTAGGAGGCTTCCCAGATGTGGTAAGCCGGGATCTCGTGGGTCAGGTCATAGAGCGGCAGGGTACGATCCACCCCGAAGGCCACCCCCTTCATGGCCGACACGGCGCCATCCTTGAGACCAAAATCGGTCTGAAACACCAGCGCCTCGTTGGCGGCGGCGACACCGCTGGCCAACATAAAGGCGAGAGCAAGGGCGCGAGGTGCGGTACGAATGTCCATATTGAATCTCCTGAATCTGGTGGAAACGAAGAAAATGGCGACACCATTTGGCCAACCAGACTGTCACCATCGGGATCGTTTGCAAGGAAAAAGCCGTAAAGTGAGTCCTGGCTCGCAGAAAAATTGCTCATCAAACGGCCAGTCGATACCCTCAAGCGACTGCCCCCCCCACATTGTTCATTGCAGGAGGCGTTGCTATGCCCTTATCCACACCCCGCACTGACAGCCTGCTACTGGAGATCGGTGAAAAGAGCAGCCTGGTTCGCCTTGATCTGTGGGACGCCACCCTTTCCCCAATTTCGCTGACCTTTGGCATTCGCGCCATCCAGCCCGGTCCCTTCAGACATGCCCCGCCCACCCCGCTCGAACTGGAGCGCGCCATCATGGTAGTGGAGGATGAGCTGATGCGCATCGCCCCCCGGATCCCGCCCGGAGTGCCGCTGGCGGTACGCAGCCAGCCTTCACTGGCGCCGGTGCTGGGGGCGCACCAACTGAGCCGGGAGCACATCGAGCTGATCTTCGGCCAGTTGGCCGCCATGGCGGAAGGGGATCCCCTCGCCGCCAGCCAGCTGCCACGGGATGCCGATTTTGCTGCAACGCTGCTGATCATCCGGGAGTGGCTGCATCATCTGGCCAGCGACAGCGTCATCCTCATCGAATAACCGATCGCTTCAGCCTGGGGCAAGGATTGACAGTGGATTCTAGCGGGGTGCCGGTGGCATATACTCCAGCCACACGGACTTCATTTCCGATCAGTGCTGTACTTGACTCATCACACTCATTCCCGAGGAGAAGCCCCGGCCATGATCCGGAACCAGGTTCGCTTTCATCATCCCAAACCGGCACTGCTGGGAGTGATCCTGCTTATCCTGACCGGCCTTGCTTGCGTGTTCTACTACACCTATCTGAACATCCGTCACGACATGGACCTCATCACGGCCAAGCAAGACAACGTGTTCGAGGTTTTCTACCAGCGGGCCAAGATCCTCAAGGTGGAGAACATCACCCACTATCTCGAACAGCACCACGCTCTGGAGCAAGGGAACCCCAAGAGTGAAGAGGGCACCAACTACCTCTATGGCTACGATATCGAGAGCAAGGCCCGCTTTGCCGATATCCCGCTGCAATATCCGGCCGCCAATATTCTCAACACCTTCCGCTATGCCCTCTCCTATCCGGAGGTCATCAATATCTATACCATCTGGAATGACTACCGGCTGATCGGCATGGTGGCCAATGACGATGTGCTGCCGACCAAACTGACGCCCATTGGCTCCAATATGAGGGCGTTTGCGCCCTGGCATCACTATTTTGGCTGCACCGACTTCATCACCAAGCACAAGCTGTGCAGCAAGGACGAGGCGTTCGTCTCGGATATCGAGGTTGACAGTTTCACCCTGCGCAACACCATAGTGATGTTCTTCCCCTTCGTGCTGGAGCAGAAGAGAAGCGATACCAAATATGGGTTGCTCGGGATCGACATCGCCGTCGACAAAGCCTTCGAGGATGTGTTGCGCCCGTTCAACGAACTCAACCCGACACGCACCGCCATCTCCTTTGATGCTGCCAAGCCCTGCCCCGCCAGACATATCTGCCTGAGCCAGCCCTTTATGCGCACCAAGGCCGGGACCATTCTCTACCTCAAATGGGCATATTCCTGGCTCGACTTCATCAAGGTGACGCTGCACAGTGCCGCCTTCAAGGTCTATCTGATCCTGTTGCTGCTGATCATGGTCATCGGCAAGCAGCTCTACCAGCGCGTGCGTACCCTGGCCTATACCGATCAGCTGACCCGCTTGCCAAGGCGCGATGTGCTTAACCCGGCACGGTTGCACGAGCACGACTACCTGATGCTGCTGGATATCGATAACTTCAAGTCAATCAATGACATCTATGGCCACAACGCGGGCGATCAAGCGCTGGCCGCCTTCGCCCGCCATCTGGAGGACAATACCCGCAAGATAGATACCGCCATCCGCTGGGGAGGCGAAGAGTTTATCGTGCTGTTCAAGGGGATGGGGGATGACGACATGATGCGCCACTCGGCGGCCCGCTTGCTGGCCAAGCCACTGGCGATCCCTGCCTTGCCGACCCCCATCACCTTCTCGGCCGGCATCATCCGCATTCGCGACTATCTGACGGTCTCGGAGGCCGTGCACCTGGCCGACGAGCTGCTCTATCACGTCAAACAGCACGGCAAACACAATATCGCTTGGTATGAGGGGCAGGAGATCCGCCTGATCCGCGAGCCCTCTGCCCAGCCAGCTTCTGCCGATGAGGCGGCTCTGCTACCATCGCGGCCATTGTGACTGTTTCCGTCGTGGCCGCCGGCCGCGATAACCCATATCTGGTGCTCTTATGTCTATTGCTTCTTTTGCCGAACTGGCTCTCTCCCCCCATCTGCTACAGACCCTGAACGAGCTGGGCTATGCCGCCCCAACCCCTATTCAGGCTCGGGCGATCCCCGCCATTCTGGCGGGACGGGATCTGCTGGCCGGCGCCCAGACCGGTACCGGCAAAACCGCCGCCTTTGTGCTGCCGCTGATTGAACAGCTACAAAAGATGCCGACCGACAAGACGCGCCCGGTGCGTGCCCTGGTGCTGGTGCCGACCCGCGAGTTGGCGGTGCAGGTGCATGAAAGCGTCGAACGCTACGGGCAGGGAATCGATCTGACCAGCACCCTCGTCTACGGCGGGGTCAGCATCGCCGCCCAGGTGGAGGCACTCAAATCGGGCGTGGATATCCTGATCGCCACCCCGGGGCGCTTGCTCGATCACCTGCGCCATAGGGCTGTGAGCCTGGAAGCTGTGGCCCATCTGGTGTTTGACGAGGCCGACAGGATGCTCGACATGGGCTTTCTGGACGAGATCAAGGCACTGCTGAAACACCTGCCAAAGGATCGCCAGACCCTGCTCTTCTCCGCCACCTGCGATGACAACCTGTTTGCCTTGAGCAAGGTATTGCTGCGCGACCCCGAACTGATTGAAGTGGCACCGCGCAACACCACGGCGGCCGAGGTGGAGCAGCGTGTCTATGCGGTGGACAGCGAGCGCAAGGTAGAGCTGGTGCAGCACCTTATCAAGGCGAAGGGGTGGGCGCCGGCGCTGATCTTCAGCCGCACCCGCCAGGGAGCCGACAAGCTGGCCCAGCAGCTTGGCAAGGCGGGCTTCAATGCGCTGACCTTCCACGGGGACTTGTCGCAAAGCGCGCGGGAGAAGGTATTGATCGAGTTTCGCGCTGGCACCCTGCAGGCCCTGGTGGCCACCGACGTGGCGGCACGCGGGCTCGATATCAGCGATCTCAACTATGTGATTAACATGGAGTTTCCCTTTGTGGCCGAGGACTACGTGCACCGCATCGGCCGCACCGGCCGCGCCGGCAACAAGGGACTCGCCATCACACTGTTAAGCCCGGAGGACACGCCACTGCTGGAAAAAGTCGAGGCGGTGCTCGACACCCGATTGCCCCAGCAGTGGTTCCCGGGCTTTGAGCCGGATCTGACCCGAGATATCCCTACCCCGCGCCGCAATAGCAAGGGGGCCCAGAAGCAGAAGGCCAGACGCCAGGCTCTGGGGGACAATAAAGGCAGCAAAGGACGACGCTAACACCCCGCCTCCATAAAAAAGAACGCCCAATCGGGCGTTTTTGTTACTGGCGCTTTGGCCTCTTGTTCGGGACACCCACTTTTCTACCTATCTCTGTAGTGAAGACCGATCTAATCGGCTGGTGGTGTGGTTTCAGCAGGATACAGCCAGAATCGTCACCATTTCAGGGCGAGATATGGAAGGCGCCGAAAGAAGAGCCAGATAACGGCCAGCCAATAACGCTGGTGTCATGGGACATACCAGGTTGTAGGTGGATTTGGAGTGAAATCAGTGAATTGGCTGATGACATCGTCGCTGTCCACAGTGGTGGGCGTAGCGCTCACGAGCCACACAGTGACCGATGGCCCGGATACCGCTTCGTTTAAACAGCATCACCTGCTTGAGCCAGTCTTCACCGTTGAGTTGCAGCCGTTGCAAGATGGGGGAAAGCGCCTCGGGAATATAACCCCGCTTGTCACCCCGGATGGCACGGCCGGTCCAGTCGACCAGAATCAGATAGTCGGTGAAGGTGTAAGGGAGTGACCGGGGTTCACCCTTCTGAGCAAACGGGAGCAGCAGGGGCGGCAATTCGGTGGTTTGAGCACGGCCGAGGCGCTGGCTGATGCTGGTGTAGTCGCTCTCCTCCGGTGTCTCAGCCAACTTGGCGCGAATGGGATTGAGCTCCACATAGGTCATACAGGCCAATAGCGCCGACTCCGTCAGCAGGGCTTGGCTCTTGAAGCGTCCCTCCCAGAAGTGGCCCTTGCAGCTATCTTCTTGATTGGCTTGGCGAGCCAGCCCCTCGTTGAGCAGGCGAATGAACCAGCTGATGGAGTAGAGTCGCCCACGCCACTCTTCTATCAGCCCTTGTACCACCGTGAGCTCTGGCTCAATCAGGACATCCCCCTGATACCAGCGTCGCACCAGCAGCGGCCACTGGAACAGCCCGGCCCATCGCTCGGTCACCTCCCGCTCGCTCCAGCCCTGCGCCTGCTCTGCATCCACTTTCAGCACCAGATGATAGTGGTTGCTCATCACGGCATAGGCGCAGATGCCGATGGCAAAGAGCCGCGACAGCTGGCCCAGCCTGTCGACCACCCACTGACGGCGATGCTCGTAGCTCTGGCCAGAGTGGGCATCTTCCCCACACAGGAAAGCCCGCCGCACGCAGCGGCTCACCACGTGGTAGTAGGGCGTATCCTGCAGACTGATTTGACGTGAACGGGCGATGGTCATGGCAAGTCCCCTCTGCGCTTTCGGTTAAGCCAAGCAGAGCCTCACGCGGCTGTCAAAGAGGTGGGTGTCCCAGAATATATCGTTCGCGAACGTCCGAATACGCTGCGCTATTCGAACCTACAACACTTGATCAAAACTACAAGTTTCTATTAAATAACACAATTATCACTCTACCTTCAGGCATAGGAACCGCATGAATTCAGGAAATGATATTTTCGCACAATTTAAAGACCAGAAGGCGAAAATAAAAAATGTGGAAATTTTTTTCACTCCATCAAAACCCATCGAAGCCTACACTCACTTGAAGGGACGAGATAAGGAAGTCCAGCATATTTTAGGAACATTAACAACTCCCGGCCAGCATTGTATGATTTATGGAGAGCGAGGCATTGGCAAAAGCTCTCTTGCGCTCTCAACTCTGGAAGGTGGAAAGAGAGCAAAAATATTTACTCAACCATTTTTCATTAAACGCTGCGATAATAAAACAAAGTTCAAAGACATCATTCAACAACCAGTAATTTATCTCGATGAAGATTATGTATCTCAAAAAAAAGAAATCACCACAAAGGCAGGGGCAGGATTAAATTTATTAAAACTATTCCGAGCTGATATTGCAGTTGAAGAAAAAATTACAATTGAAAAAGAAGATTTAACTGCCAGTAAAGTTTGCCAAGCATTTAATGAATTAGAAGGCATATTATTAATTGACGAATTTGATGTTGTTAGTGATGTAGTAAAACATGAGATTGCCGAATTAATAAAACAATTAAGCGATAGCAATAGTAAATTAAAAATATTGTTAGTAGGAATAGCGAGTGATGGAGCATCTCTTATAGCAGGGCACCAATCAGTCAATAGATGCCTTCATGAAATAAAGTTGCCCCGTATAGAGGATGCATATCTTCATGAAATTATCACCACAGGGGAAAATGGATTAAACATCAATTTTGATGATGATGTAAAAAATAAAATCGTTGAAATCAGCAATGGATTCCCTTATTTTACACATCTTATTTGCAAAGAGTCTGCTGAGGTTGCCCTTGCTGAATCCAAAAATAAAATTGATCAGGTGATCTTGGTAAGAGCGTTAGAAAAAGCAGTAATTAACACTGAAGGTCTACTAAAGCGGGCTTATGAAGATGCAGTTACATCTTCAAGAACCTCTGTTCTTCCGTCAATTTTGTATGCTGCAGCAAAATTCTCTGATAATCGGTTCACAATCCAAGAGTGGATAGCTCAAATCAAAGAGGATACCGGCACTCAATATACAAGTAATGCCATGAGCAACTATATTGGCCGTTTCACCCGTGAAGATAAAGGGAAAATCATAACCAAAGCAGCACGCGGCGTTTACAAAATTACCGACCCTCGTATGCCAAGTTATATTAGGATGATTAATAGTTAGCAACAACTTCTATAAGTTATGTCCTGAAAATTATTTGATTGCACTACAAAATTAATTACAGGAAGTTACTAAAGCAATAATATTATTTGATATAAAAAAAACCACCCGCATAACGGGTGGTTTTTTTATCTCAAAAAGAACACGAAAGATTTAACTCAGAGCCGCAATCATCCCAACGGCGGCGTGCGTGGCGGCACCATCCGCTTGCTGCCGGTGGATTCGAAGGCCGAGGCAAAGCGCAGCAGCTTGTTGTCGTCATAGGCGCGACCGGCGAAGGTCAGCCCCACCGGCATACCGATATCGGCCATCACCCCCATGGGGACGGTGACGGTCGGCACGCCGAGGTGGCGAATGGCAAGGTTGCCGTTGGCAACCCAGATGCCGTTGCTCCAGGCGATATCGGCCGAGATCGGATTCACATCCGCATCGGCGGGACCAACGTCGGCGACGGTGGGGAAGAGCACGGCGTCGAGCTTGAGCCCGTCCATCCAGTCCTCCAGATCCAGCTTGCGGGTCTTTTCCAGAGCGCGCAGGCCGTCCGGCACGGTGGCAATCTCGTCCCAGGATTTCAGGCCGCGCTTGGCCATGTTGACGTACTCGTCCATGCCCGCCGCCAGATCGCCCTCGCGGTTCGGCAGGGTGCCCGGATCGTGGGGGAAGATCTGGGGGCCATCCACATCGGCGAGTTTATTGAGCTTGGGGTCGCCGTTGGCGCGCAGGAAGTCGTCGAACGCCCAGCCGGAGAGCTCCCACAGCTCGTCGTTGAGAAACTCCGGGGTCACAATGCCGCGATTGAACACGGTCGGCGCGCCGGGTCTGTCCCCTTCGCAGTTGGAAACCAGCGGGAAGTCCACTTCGATGACTTCGGCGCCAGCGGCTTCCAGGGCCTGACGGGTCTGCTCCCAGAGGGCAATCACGGAGTCGCGGGTATGGATGCGCTGGCCGGTCGGGCCGCCGATGCCGGGATTGTCGCTGGTGCCCGCCAGTTCATCCTTGTTGATAAACATGCGCGGCACGCCGAAGCGCTTGCCCTTGAGGGCATCGGCCTTGGCGGCCAGCTCTAGGTAGGAGGCCGGACGCACCTCGGAGGCCTTGGGGATCTTGACCCAGGGCTGCAGGCGCCACAGATCGCCACGGGTGTCGGCATCGTCGGCCACCACCACGTCGAGCACTTCCAGCAGATCATTCATGGTGCGGGCATAGGGCACCACCACATCCATGGTCGGGGTCAGGGGCCAGTTGCCGCGCACCGAGATGACGCCGCGGGACGGAGTGTAGGCGCACAGGCCGTTGTTCGACGCTGGGCCCCGGCCGCTCGACCAGGTCTCTTCAGCCAGCCCAAAGGCGGCGAAACTGGCTGCGGTGGCGGTGCCGGCCCCGTTGGAGGAGCCGGAGGCAAAAGGCGCTGTCAGGTAGTCGGCGTTGTAGGGGCTCTCGGCGCGGCCATAGACGCCGCGCTGCATGCCGCCGTTGGCCATGGGCGGCATATTGGTTTTGCCCAGGCAAATGGCACCGGCGGCGCGCAGCCGCTCGATGGTGAAGGCGTCACGCTGGGCCACCAGATCTTTAAACGCCGGGCTGCCGGAGGCGGCGGTCAGCCCCTTGACCAGGTAGCTGTCCTTGGCGGTATAGGGGATGCCGTCGAGCGGCCCCAGGGTCTCGCCACGGGCGCGGCGCGCATCGGAAGCTTGCGCCTCTTTCAGGGCATCGGGGTTGCGCACCACGACAGCGTTGAGGCGGGTTTCGGTCTCGGGGCCATCATAAGCCTCGATGCGGGCCAGGTAGGCCTTGACCAGTTCGACCGCCGTGGTGCGGCCGGATTCGAGCGCGGCACGCAGCTCGGCAATGGAAACTTCAGTCACTTCGATCATTGGGGATCTCCTGTAAAAGGGTGACGGTTTGGCGATATCCGCGCAGCAGGGCAGACACCGCGTTGTGATTGCTTGCGAGGGTAGCCGCTGCTTAGCTATGTTCGGCCACCCACTTATCGAGAGATAAAACCCCACGGCGTGGGGTTTGAACACCAACCTCGGCTGGCTTGGAACCGATTCTTATTTGCCTGAAGGGATCTGCTGGGTAATGCAGTGGATATTGCCACCGCCCAGCAGGATCTCGCGGGCCGGCACGCCGACCACTTTATGCTGCGGGAAAATCTCTTCCAGAATGCGCTGGGCCTCGCCGTCGGTGGCGGCGTCCAGCAGCGGGTAGACGATGCGATCGTTGGTGATAAGGAAGTTCACGTAGGAGCCGGCCAGACGGCCTTCCGCTTCGCGCGGCACACCGGTACCGCTCTCGACACCGGCAGATTCTTCCTCGGTGCAGAACAGCGGGCCCGGTTGGGGCAGCTTCCAGATTTTGAGCTTGCGCCCCTTGGCGTCGACGGCGGCCTCGAGCACCTTGAGGGCGGCCACGGAACGGGCGTACTGGGGATCGTTCTCGTCGTCGGTCCAGTGCAGGGCCACTTCACCCGGGCGCACGAAGCAGCACATGTTGTCGATATGGCCGTCGGTCTCGTCCATGTAGACGCCCTCGTCCAGCCAGATAAAGTTGGTGACGCCCAGATAGTCGCGAAGGTGTGCTTCAATCTGCTCCTTGGTGAGATCCGGATTGCGGTTTTCGTTGAGCAGGCACTCGGCGGTGGTCATGCAGGTGCCTTCGCCGTCGACGTGGATGGAGCCCCCTTCCAGAATGAGCGGCGCGTCGTAGCGATCCATGCCGTGCTGTTCCAGCATCTGGGCCGCCACTTTTTCGTCCTGATCCCACGGATAGTAGAGACCACCCTTGTGGCCGCCCCAGGCGTTGAAGCCCCAGTCCACGCCGCGGCACTCACCGGCCGCGTTGGTGACTATGGTGGGGCCGGTGTCGCGGGCCCAGCAGTCATCGCTGTTCATCTCGACCAAAGTGACGTGGGCGGGCATGACGGCGCGCGCCTGCTCCATAAACTGGGCAGGAACACCCATAAAGACCGGGGTAGCTTGCCCGATGGCGTCAGCTACCTTGGCGAAGGTGGCCTGGGCGAAGCGGCCGGCGACGCGCCAGTTGTCCGGGCGAAACGGCCAAATCATCCAGACAGCTTGCTGATGCGCCCACTCGGCGGGCATGGTGAAGCCGTCGGCGGCCGGAGTGGAGTTGATGGTCTTGATGCTCATCGCAAGGCTCCTTGCATGGATTGAGGCCCCCTATTTGCACGGGAACCAGGGAAAAATAAGAGTGGGTCGCAGTGTAAAAAGTTGTACGCCCATCCATCAAATGAATAGGATGGATTGTCCCATAAACACTGCAAATAATCTTGATGAAACTGCACCAGCTCGACCTCAATCTGCTGCTCGCCTTTGACGCCCTGATGACACAAGGCAGCGTCACCCGCGCCGCCGAAACGCTCTTTATCAGCCAGCCTGCCATGAGCCACGCCCTCGGTCGGCTGCGTACCTTTTTCGGCGACCCGCTACTGGTGCGCACCCCGCAGGGCATGCTGCCCACGCCGCGCGCCCAGCGGCTGCATCTGGGGGTACAGCAGGCGCTGCGGCTGCTGGAGCAACAGCTCAGTGAAGAAGAGGAGTTCGAGCCGCGCCACTCCAAGCGGCGCTTTGTGCTTTGCACCACGGACTACGTGGAGTGCGTGCTGATCCCACCCCTTATCCAGCGCCTCAAGGTGCTGGCGCCCGGGGTTACCATCGAGATCCGCATCCTGCGCGACACCCTGCCGGAGGCGGAACTGGCCAGCGGCGAGATCGATCTGGTGCTGGGATTTGACGAATACATGCAGGTGCCGGGGTATCTGGGCAAAGAGACCTGGCTCACCGAGCCTCTGGCCGGTCTGGTGCGCGCCGATCTGTCCATCCCCAAATCGGCCCCCGCAGGAGCAGAGGATGACCCCTCCAGGTGGGAGGAACGCATCACCCTGCAGCAGCTGATCGCGATGCCCCACGTATTCCACTCGCCGCTCGGCACTTCGGAGGCGAGCCTGGATCGCTACCTCAAGAGCCTGGGCTTTAGTCGCACCATCTCGGTCAACAGCCAGAGCTATATGTCCGCCGCCGCCATCGTCAGCCAAAGTGATCACCTGCTGGTGCTGCCGAGCATGGTGGCCGAACTGCTTGCCAGCCACTGGCCACTGAAAAGCCTGCCGCTGCCACAAGACGTGCCGGACTACCACCTCAACTGCGTCTGGCACCCCGTGCATGCGCAGCAACCAGCGCTGGTGTGGCTAAAAGAGTTGATGAAGGAGTTGGTGAGTCCGGAGTAACAGCCTCCTAAACAACAATGGCTCCCTGGGGAGCCATTGTTTTTTGCTGCGTCTCATCACGCTCGCAGAGCATTGATCAGCTGGGTGACGACCCCGTCGAGCAGGGGGCGATCCGGGCGGCACTGGGCAAAGGTGACCAGGCCCTGAATATTGATCAGCAAGAAGGCGGTCAGGGTCGGGATATCCCGTTCGGCCGCCAGCTCACCGAGAGCCTGGGCCTGTTTCAGCTGCGCCGCCAGATCCTGCTCCATTTCGCCATAGATGACCTTCACTCGCTGGATCAGCTCCTCGTCCTGCTCACTCAGCTCCATCATGGTACGGGTCACCAGGCAGGTCCCGCAGAGGGCCTCGCTCACCACCCGCTCGAGATAGGCGGCCAGCCCAGCCAAGGGGCTGGGGTTGTCGAGCAGCGCACGGCGCTGGGCACGTTTGCCTTCCACGTAGTGATCCACCGCCGCCAGCAGCAGGCCGCGTTTGTTGCCAAAGGCGCCGTAGATGCTGCCCGGGTGCAGGCCGGTAGCGGCCACCAGCTCCTGCATGGTGGTCTTGGCATATCCCTTGGCACGAAATGCCTCCATGGCGTTTCGCAACACCTCGTCCCGATCAAACTCGGCAATACGCATGGATCCTCCCCTGGGAAATGGTTCACCGGCAAGGGCGCTGACACCTGCCGATTCAAGAGTGCTTGGCAAAGGGCGGCAAGTTTACCCCAGCAGCAGGGCAAGGCCAACCATGTTGAACGAGCATTCAAAAAAAGCTTGCACCCGCCCGCAAAAACGAATTGAATGCACATTCAAGAATAACTCGCTCAGGACAATCTATCATGAACACCCTGTTTCAGCCGTATCGTCTCAACGACACCCTCACCCTCGCCAATCGCTTCATGATGGCGCCCCTGACTCGCTGCATGGCGGGCCCCGGCCTGGTACCGACCGAACAGATGGCGGCCTACTACGCCCGGCGCGCCGATATCGGCCTCATCATCTCGGAAGCCGTTATCATTCGCCCGGACGGTCAGGGCTATCCCAACACCCCGGGTCTTTTCAGCGAGGCCCAGATCGAGGGCTGGAAGAAGGTGACCGGCGCCGTGCACGCCAAGGGTGGCAAGATCTTCGCCCAGCTGTGGCATGTGGGTCGCCTCTCCCACCCCTTCTTCCACCACGGCGAGGTGCTGGCCCCCTCTGCGGTTGCCCATGAAGGCACGGTGCCGCGCATGCGCGAGCTGACCTATCAGGTGCCTCGCGCCCTGACCCTGGCCGAGATCGCCCAGCTGGTGCAGGATTATGCCCAGGCCGCCGCCAACGCCATCGAGGCGGGCTTTGACGGGGTCGAGATCCACGGCGCCAACGGCTACCTCATCGACCAGTTCCTGCACCACTCCTCCAACCTGCGCAGCGATGAGTACGGTGGCAACCCGGCCAACATGAGCCGCTTCGCGCTGGAGGTGGTGGATGCCATCAGCGCGCGCATCGGTGGTGAGCGGGTCGGCCTGCGCCTCTCCCCGGGGGCCTATGTTCACCTGGCGGGCAGCCCGGAAGATCGCGCCGTGTTCGACCATCTGCTGGCCGAGCTGAACCAGCGCACGCTGGCTTATATCCACCTCGGGATCTTCGATGACAGCCTGACCTTCGACTATCTGGACGGCCGCGCCTCCGACTACCTGCGCAGCCACTATCAGGGTAATCTGGTGGGGGTTGGCAACTACAGCGCCGAGACGGCGGCACAGGCCATCAAGGCCGAGCGCTTCGATCTGGTGGCCATCGGCCGACCGCTCATCGCCAACCCGGACTATCTCGACAAGGTGAAGAATGGCGAGGCACTGGTGCCCTATGCCGAGACCATGCTGGCGGAACTGGTGTAACGGGCAAGCCACTGCAAAGTGCAGATAACAACGAGGGGAGCCATGGCTCCCCTCGTGTCATTGCTATTGCCGACGGTTAGTTGGTGCGAAACAGCGCCTCGATGGAGAGCCCCTGACTCAGCAGGATCTCCCGCAGACGGCGCAGCCCCTCCACCTGGATCTGGCGCACCCGCTCGCGGGTCAGACCAATCTCGGCCCCCACGTCTTCCAGGGTGGCAGGCTCGTAACCGAGCAGGCCGAAACGGCGGGCCAGCACCTCACGCTGCTTGGGATTCAGCTCCTCCAGCCAGTGCACAATGCTGGCGCGCATGTCGTCATCCTGGGATTCCAGCTCGGGCCCCATGCCGCGCTCATCGGAGAGCACGTCCAGCAGCGCCTTGTCGCGATCGCCACCGATGGGAGTATCCACCGAGGTGATCTTCTCGTTGAGCTTGAGCATGCGGTTTACGTCATCCACCGAACGATCCAGCGCCTGGGCGATGTCCTCAGCGGTCGGCTCGTGGTCGAGACGGTGGGAGAGCTCGCGCGCGGTGCGCAGGTAGACGTTCAGCTCCTTGACCACATGGATGGGCAGACGGATGGTGCGGGTCTGGTTCATGATGGCCCGCTCTATGGTCTGGCGGATCCACCAGGTGGCATAGGTGGAAAAACGGAAGCCGCGCTCGGGATCGAACTTCTCGACGGCGCGGATGAGACCGAGGTTGCCCTCTTCGATGAGATCCAGCAGCACCAGGCCGCGGTTGTTGTAGCGACGGGCAATCTTGACGACCAGACGCAGGTTGGACTCGATCATGCGCTTGCGGGCGGCTTTGTCACCCCGCAAGGCACGACGGGCGTAATAGACTTCCTCTTCGGCGGTGAGGAGGGGGGAGAAGCCAATCTCCCCCAGATAGAGCTGGGTGGCGTCCATCACCTTGTTCAGTTCAGGTGCCAGCAACTCATCGGAGATAGTCTCTTCCGCCTCGGCGGCTACCTCCTGCAACTCCTCTACCTCTTGAGACTCGGATTCGGCGTCAAACTCTAATTCTGCATCCTGCATTACCAGTTGTTCTTGGCTCATGGTGTGTCTCCCTGACGTTACCAGAGTAAGACAGACTCTCTGGGATTAACGCTTTGGCAAATAGCTCATCGGATTGATCGACTTGCCTCTGTACCGGATCTCGAAATGCAATCGCACATCCGGCGCGTCCGTGCTGCCCATGTTGGCAATCACTGTCCCCCCCTTGACGCTATCCCCTTCCCGTACCTTCAACTCGTCGTTGTGGGCATAGGCGGAAAGATAGTCATCATCATGCTTGAGGATGATCAGCTTGCCATAACCCCTCAGTGCACTTCCGGCATACACCACCTTGCCGCCGCTGGCGGCGTAGACGGGTTGCCCCTTCTGGCCGGCGATGTCGATCCCCTTGTTGCCCTGTTCGGCAACGGAGAAGCCTTCAACAATCCGGCCTTTGGCGGGCCAGTGCCACGCCAGTCGTGACTGGGAGCTGGTTGTTTTTTGTTCTTTTGCCTGAGCGTATGCTTTCGGTGGAGCCTCGGCAACGGATTTCTGAGAAACGAACGGCGTGGTCTGACCAGCACTACCACTCGCCCCTGCCGGACGCTGGGTCACAGGTTTGGTGGCCGCCACCATCTGGGGAGCCGTATTGGCGGCTGATTGTACGGTGAGCACCTGGCCCGGTTGCAGTGCATAGGGGGCGCTCAGATTGTTGCGCTGGGCCAGCTCCTGGGGCGTGGTACCGAACTGGCGACCAATGCTGCTCAGGGTATCGCCACGGCGTACCTGATAGGTGCTGGTGCTGCGGCTGGCCATGGCGCCGGAGCTGGAGGCATCGAGGCGCAGCTGCTGGCCCGGATAGATGTTGTAGGGAGGACTGATGCCGTTGAGGCTGGCCAGCGACGGCACATCATTGCCCGAATTGAAGGCGATGGAGTAAAGGGTATCTCCCCGCTTTACCACATAGCTGCTGCCCGTGATGGGCGCGCGGTTCGGAGTCCCCGCCTGGCGAACCGGGATGGTCGAGACAAAGGGGTCGCCCCCCACACCATCCACCGGAGCCGCATTTTTACTGGAGGAGCAGGCAAGCAGCAGCCATGAGAGCATGACCACACTGCTTCCTTGCCAAATACGCGAACGCATAATGGATCCTTAACGACTAAACCAGAAATAGGCCACGACGGCCAGACCGATACAGAGCCAACCGAGCACATCCACATAGTGCATCAGCTTGCGTTCCATCTTCTCCCCGCCCCAGCGCATCAGGCCCGCAACCAGGAAGAAGCGCATACCACGCCCGATCAGCGAGGTGATGATGAAGGGCACCAGAGCCATTTGCAACAGTCCGGCGGTCACGGTGAATACCTTGTAAGGGATGGGCGTGAAACTGGCAATAAAAATGACCCAGATGCCCCACTGTTCGAACCACTGGCGAGCGATGGCGATCTTGCCTTCGTAACCGACGGAGGCCACCAGGGGCTGGACCACAGGATCCCACAGGGCATAGCCCAGGGCATAGCCAAACAGGGCGCCCAGTACGGAGAAGAGGGTCGCCAGAGTGGCGAAATGCCACGCCTTGTGCGGCTTGGCCAGCGCCATGGGGGCCAGCATCACATCCACCGGGATGGGCCAGAACACCGACTCGATAAAGGCGGTGACGGAGAGATACCAGGGGGCGTATTTGTGGCGCGCCCACTGCATCACCATCACGTACAAACGGGAAAACAGCTTCACTCAACATCTCCATCTATCAAGGGAACAAAGCGCACCGGCTCCAGGATCCGGCTGGTCAGCTGGGAACCGGCGCGCTCAATCAGTTGCAGGGTTTGCTGCTTGTCGCCCACCGGCAACACCAGACGCCCCCCTTCGGCCAGCTGGTCGGTGAGGGCCGCGGGGATCTCGCTCGCCGCGGCGGTGACCAGAATGGCATCAAACGGCCCTTTGCTGGGCCAACCCAGCCAGCCGTTGCCGTGCTTGGCCGAGACATTGTGCAGATCGAGCTGGCGCAGACGGCGCCTGGCCTGGAACTGCAGCGACTTGATCCGCTCGACCGTGTAAACATGCTCCACCAGATGGGCGAGGATCGCCGTCTGGTACCCAGAGCCAGTGCCAATCTCCAGCACGTGGGCCGGATTGTTCTGCATCAGCAGCTCGGTCATCCGCGCCACCATGTAAGGTTGCGAGATGGTCTGGCCGTGGCCGATGGGCAAGGCGGTATTATCCCAGGCCTTGTGCGCCATGGCCTCGTCCACGAACAGCTGGCGCGGCACTTTCGCGATCGCCGCCAACACGCGAAAATCGCGAATATCCTGTGCAATGAGTTGATTTAAAAGGCGCTGAACTATCACACCCTCATCCCTGCATATCTAGCCATGCACCCAGCCCAGCCAGACTGTCGTAGGCAGTCATGTCGATGGTCAAGGGGGTAATCGAGACATAACCCTGTTCGATGGCGGCAAAGTCGGTGCCATCGCCCGCATCCTGCTGGCTGCCGGGGGGGCCAATCCAGTAGATGGGCTGGCCGCGGGGATCCTCGGTGCAAATCATCGACTCCGCCCGGTGGCGGTTGCCAAGGCGGGTCACCCTGATCCCCTTGATCTGGTCGAGGGGCAGATCCGGCACATTGACGTTGAGGATTTGGTCGGCAGGCAACGGATACTTCATCAACCCCTTCACCAGCAGGGCCGCATAGTGGGCCGCCGTGGCGAAATGGGTCTTGCCCACCAGGGAGATGGCGATGGAGGGATACCCCAGGTGACGCCCCTCGGTAGCGGCCGCCACCGTCCCCGAGTAGATGACATCATCCCCCAGATTGGCACCGTGGTTGATCCCCGCCACCACCATGTCGGGCTCCGGGCGTACCAGCTCGTTGACTGCCAGATGGACGCAGTCGGTCGGCGTCCCCTTCACCGCATGAAACCCGGTCTCGCCGATGCGGGTGACCCGCAGCGGCACTTCCAGGGTCAGGGAGTGGCTGGCGCCACTGCGGTTGCGATCCGGCGCCACCACAATGACCTCACCACAGGCGCCCAGCGCCTCGCTGAGGACACGAATGCCCTCGGCATGCACACCATCGTCATTACTGACCAGAATTCGCATCGGTCTGCTTCCTGAAACCATGATCGGCCTCTTCGGCCTGCATTAATTCCCGCACCACGCTGGTGGCAAAGGCGCCCGCCGGCAGGAAGAACGACAGGGTCAGCACATCGCCTTCCAGCTGCCAGCTCATCTGTTCCGGCTTGAGCAGCAGGGGGCGCCTGTCCTGATCCAGCCCGGCCTTCTCCAGCCCCTCGCACCAGTCGCTGTAAGGCGCCAGCACTCCCTGCTCGAACTCGGCTGCTGCTCCCTGGCTCGCCAGCCGGCCACGACCCCACATGGGGGCGGTCAGCTGCACGTCACCGGCGGCGAGGCGCGCTGCCAGCTCGGGGGTCACGCTCTCTTCGCTGAAGATGGAGTGGCTGCCCCTCAGCATCACGCAGTCACCGGCCAGCAGCTGGTGTGCCAGCCCCTGCTCGATGCGGGCGCTGACGATGGCATTGAACAGCATGCTGCGGGCGGCGGAGAGGTAGAGGGAGCGCTTGTTGCGATCCTTGATCCGCTTGCCGGCAAACATCGCCTTGGCCGCTTCCAGGTTGTTGCCTTCCCGGCCAAAACGCTGCTCGCCGTAATAGTTCGGCACCCCCTGGGCGGCAATGGCCTGCAGGCGGGACTCCAGCCCGTCGGCCTGGGTCAGACCGGTCAGGCGCAGGGTGAAGTGGTTGCCCTTGAGGTAGCCCACCCGCAGTTTGCGGTTGTGGCGTTTGGCCTCCAGGATCTGGATGCTGTCGCTCTCGATGACCGACAAGTCCGGCTCGGCCTTGCCCGGCAGGTGGATGCCGAACCACTGCTCGGTCACCGCGTGGCGATCCTTCAGACCTGCCCAGGTCACCGCATTGCGCGCGACCCCGGCGGCATCGGCCAGCAGCCCCGCCACCCAGGCGGTGTTCTCGCCGGTTTTGCGCACCCGCACGAAGATGTGCTCCCCTTCCCCGCAAGGCTCGAACCCGAGATCCTCGATCACCACGAAATCGCTGGCCTCGGCCTTGAGGATGCCGTGGGCGGTGGGGGTTCCGTGCAGATAGTTAAGCTGTTCCAACATTATTGTTTCACCAGTAAGACGACGGCTTCGGTGGCGATCCCTTCCTTGCGCCCCGTGAATCCCAGTTGTTCGGTGGTGGTCGCCTTGACGTTCACCCGGTTCAAATCACATTGCAGATCGGCAGCCAGCACGGCGCACATGGCGTCGATGTGGGGAGCCATCTTGGGGGCCTGGGCGATGATGGTCACGTCCAGGTTGCCGATGGCATAACCCGCCCGCTGCACCCGGGCAAAGACGTCCCGCAGCAGGATGCGGCTGTCGATCCCCTTGAATTCGGCCGCGGTATCGGGGAAGTGGCGACCGATGTCACCGGCGCCGATGGCACCGAGCAGGGCATCGCTCACCGCGTGCAGCACCACATCCCCATCGGAGTGGGCCAGCAGACCTTGTTCATACGGCACCGCGACCCCGCCCAGCATGCAGGGGCCTTCCCCGCCGAATTTGTGTACATCAAAACCATGTCCAATCCGGATCATGTGCGCTCCTTGTTTGGGCCTATTTGTTCGAATTCGCGGGCTATGCCTGCTGGCTTAAAAACAGCCCGGCCAGGGAGAGATCCTCCGGCCGGGTCACCTTGATATTGTCGGCGCGCCCTTCCACCATGCGCACCGGGAAACCGGCCCGCTCCATGGCGGAGGCCTCGTCAGTAATGGTGGCCCCCAGCATCAGCCCCTCTTCCAGCGCCCGCTTGAGGGTGCGGGTGGGGAACATCTGCGGGGTGAGGGCATGCCACAGCTGTTCACGCTCGACAGTGGCGATGATGTTGCCTGCGGCATCCGAGCGCTTCATGGTATCGCGCACCCGGCTGCCGAGGATGGCCCCACCGCAGTTCATGGCGGTGGCAATCAGGGCATCGAGATCCCCGTGGGTCAGACAGGGACGGGCAGCATCGTGCACCAGCACCCACTCCCCCTCGGCCACCTGGAGGGCATTGAGAACAGAAAAGGCGCGTTCGGCGCCTCCTTCGACCCGGATGACACGGGGATCGGCGGCGACGGGCAGGCTCTCGAACCAGGGGTCATGGGGCGCCAGCGCCACTATCACCCGCTCGATGGCAGGATGTGAGAGCAGGCGCGCCAGGGTGTGTTCCAGAATAGTCTGCCCCGTCAGCTGCAGGTACTGCTTCGGGCAGTCGGCCCCCATCCGGCTGCCAATCCCAGCGGCCGGCACGATCGCCGTCAGACCGAAGGCGCGGCTTGCATCAGTCATGGTAGGGCTCATCGTCCGGTACTGTCTCTTTGTCTTTCTCTTTGGGGATGATCCGGTAGAAGGTCTCCCCCTGCTTGATATAACCCAGATCGTTGCGCGACAGCTCCTCAATGGCCTCAAGGCCCGAGGTGAGATCATCTATTTCGCGGTAAATGAGGTCGTTACGATCCTTGAGGGCCTGGTTGTCCCGCTCTTGTTGCGAGATCGCATCCGACAGGTTCTGGTAATCGGACAGCCCGTTCTTCCCCAGCCAGAGGTCATATTGCAGGCCCCCCAGCAGGAGGAGCAGGATCAGGGTGAATAGGCGCATGCTCTAGGTCTCCTTCAGGGGGCCTAGTGTCCCATATTCGGTGGCAAGACAAAAGAAAGCCAGCACCCGGGAACCCGGGTTAGCGCATAAAAAAAGTCCGAAGATGAACCAGATAACAACAAGCCCCGCCAAACCGGGACAAGGGTACCGAAGTGGTACTCCCTGACCGGGGCGGGGCCGAGGGGCGTCAGACTGCCTCGAAGATTAGTTGACCGCGACCGGGGCTCCTTCGCTGGCAGCCGGGGTGTTGAACTCCTCTTCCGCCTCGTTGAAGCGCTCCAGCATGGCCTTGGAGGGTGCTTCGCCAAGCAGGCTGCCAATCACGATGGCAATGCTGGCGAAGACGAAGCCCGGGATGATCTCATACAGACCCAGCCAACCGTACTGCTTCCAGACGATGACGGTAACCGCGCCCACCAGCATGCCGGCCAGGGCGCCGTTGCGGGTCATGCGCGGCCACAGCACGGAGAAGAGTACCACGGGGCCGAAGGCGGCACCGAAGCCCGCCCAGGCGTAGCTCACCAGCCCCAGCACCCGGTTCTCCGGGTTCATGGCGACCGCGATGGCCACCAGGGCGATAGCCAGCACCATCAGGCGGCCGACCCACACCAGTTCGCGCTGGGAGGCGTTCTTGCGCAAGAACGGCTTGTAGAGATCCTCGGTGATGGCGCTGGAGCAGACCAGCAGCTGGCAGCTCAAGGTACTCATCACCGCCGCCAGGATGGCGGAGAGCAGCACACCGGCGATCCAGGGGTTGAACAGGATCTTGGAGAGTTCGATGAAGACCCGCTCCGGGTTGCCGGTAACGCCGGCGGCCACTTCCGGGAAGCGGCCGAAGTAGGCCAGACCGAAGAAGCCGATGGCCACGGCGCCGGCCAGGCAGAAGATCATCCAGGTCATGCTGATGCGACGGGCGCTGGCCATGGAGTGGTGGGAGTCCGCCGCCATGAAGCGCGCCAGGATGTGCGGCTGACCGAAGTAGCCCAGACCCCAGGCCATCAGGGAGACGATGGCGATCACGTCCAGGTTCTTGAACATGTCGAGGTTGCTGGCGCTCTTGGCCGCCACTTCCACCATGGCGCTGTCGATGCCGCCCACGGCGATGATGACGAACACAGGGGTGAGGATCAGGGCGAAGATCATCAGGGTCGCCTGCACCGTGTCGGTCCAGCTCACCGCGAGGAAGCCGCCGAAGAAGGTATAGGTGATGGTGGCTGCGGCACCGACCCAGAGGGCGGTGTTGTAATCCATGCCGAAAGTGCTTTCGAACAGGCGGGCACCGGCCACCACGCCGGAGGCGCAGTAGATGGTGAAGAACAGCAGGATCACCAGGGCCGAGAGGATGCGCAGCACCTTGCTGTGATCCTCGAAGCGGTAGGTGAAGTAGTCCGGCAGGGTCAGGGCGTTGCGGTTCTTCTCGGTATGCACCCGCAAGCGGCCGGCCACCCAGCGCCAGTTGAGATAAGCGCCGATGACCAGACCGATGGCGATCCAGCTCTCTGAGATGCCGCTGATGAAGACTGCGCCAGGCAGGCCCATCAGCAGCCAACCGCTCATGTCGGAGGCACCGGCGGAGAGGGCGGTGACCCAGCTCCCCATGCGGCGGCCGCCGAGGATGTAGTCGTCGAAATTGCGGGTGGCGCGATAGGCGATAAAGCCGATCAGCACCATCCCGAGGATGTACACCAGGAAGGTGATTAACATGGGTGTGCTAGCTGTCATTCAAAACTCCGTTTCATGTAGCGTGACGGCCCGCTCTACCGACGGGCTCTTTCCTTAAAAACCGCCATAGCTTAATCAGCAGATCCCGTGAGCTCAATCATTTTTAACAAACACAAAACACAATAAAAACCTTTGTGCATCAACATATCCTCCAGGACAAGGGGATAAGTCACTATTTTATATTGCGGCAGTGGCCTCGCAGTCCCCACTCCAGACACGTCTCTATCTGGCTGGCATATCGGTGCACCGACCGGGCTCGCGACGCCGTATGTCACAGGGCACCAGGCAACAAAAAGGCGAACAGCATGCTGTTCGCCCTTTGTCATTGTCTTATCGCCCGTTGGTGCTCAGCTACCTTCAGCGATTGATGGCAATCGGCATGCCGCTGCGCTGCTCCAGCGCCTGCTTGACCAGCTGGGAGTCGCTGTCGGCGTGGGCGATAAAGCGGGTCACCGCCGGGGTGATCGGCAGCGGCGCCGGCAGGCTGGAGTTGAACTCGGCTTCGCTGCGTGAGAGCGGCTGGTGCACCTCGAGATAGCGGCGACCATCGGGCTCTTTGGCGGCCTTGATCGGCTGATTGACGAATTGCACCCTGGTACCGACCGGTACCTGCTTGAACAGGTATTCGATGTCATCGTTGCGCAGGCGCACGCAGCCGTGGCTTACCCGCAGGCCGATGCCAAACTGGGCGTTGGTGCCGTGGATGGCGTACATCTTGCCGATGTAGAGGGCATAGAGACCCATGGGGTTGTCGGGACCGGCGGGCCAGACCGCAGGCAGGGTCTCGCCACGGGCGGCATATTCGGCGTGCATCTTGGCCGTTGGGGTCCAGGTCGGCCGCTCCTTCTTGCGCTGCACGCTGGTCACCCAGTCCTCCGGAGTATCGGTGCCAAGCTGGCCGATGCCGATGGGCAGCACCTCCACCACCTTCTTGCCCTTGGGATAGTAATAGAGGCGCATCTCGGCCACGTTGATGACCACCCCTTCACGGGGCGCATCCGGCAGGATCAACTGCTGCGGGATCACCAGCTTCTCGCCGGTCTGCACCAGCAGGGGATCCGCCTTGGGGTTGGCCTCAAGCATGTTAGTCAGCCCGAGCTGAAATTTGGCGGCGACCGCCTCCAGCGGCTGGCCGTTTTCCCCGGCCGGCACCACGTATTCCAGATTTTCCCCCACCAGGCGGCTGTTGGCGGCAGGCAGGGCATATTCAACGGCAAACACAGGCGCGGCGGTCAGCAGCAGGCCGTAGCAGAGGGTTGCCACACTATTGCGAAAGAGCTTCATAACTTTCCCATGATGATGACTTGATGGAGGTCTTCGGGCTGGCCCAAAGGCGCAATATGCCTGGGGCCGAAGAGAAGGCCGCCATTCTTCTCCTCTGCCCGGCAAATTTCAACCGACAAGTCGTGACGGGTCAGTGATTAATATTCGCTCAGACCGCTTGCCCGGTTTTCTGGCCGGCCGGTACAGCCCCGCTTTGCCAGGCGCGCATATCGTAACCTGTGGGAGACTGGTGCAACCGCAGATGAAACTGCTCGATGATGGCAAAAATGTGGTCGAAAATATCGGCCTGGATCCCTTCGTATTCACCCCAGGCAGTGGTCGCGGTGAAGCAGTAGATCTCCAGCGGCAAGCCGTCTGATGTGGGGGCCAGTTGGCGCACCATCAGGGTCATGTCATTGCGAATGCCGGGATGGGCCTTGAGGTAGGCATCCAGATAGGCGCGCAGGGTACCGAGGTTGGTGAGATGGCGGCCGTTGATGGGGCAGTTGATCGCCTCCCTGAGCTGCTGGTTGTAGCTGCTCAGCTCCTGCTCCTTGCGGCTCAGATAGGGGGCCAGCAGCTGGGCCTGCTTGAGCTGCAGTTGCTCGTCTGCAGTCAGGAAACGTACGCTGGTCATGTCGATGTTGACGCTGCGCTTGATGCGGCGACCACCGGATTCGGTCATCCCCTGCCAGTTCTTGAACGAGTCGGAGATGAGGGCATAGGTGGGAATGGTGGTGATGGTCTTGTCCCAGTTCGACACCTTGACCGTAGTGAGGCCGATGTCGGTCACCTCGCCATCGGCACCGTATTTATCCATCTGCAACCAGTCCCCCACGCTCAGCATGCGGTTGGCCGAGAGCTGGATCCCCGCCACCAGGCCGAGGATGGGGTCCTTGAACACCAGCATCAGTACCGCAGTCATGGCACCCAGGCCGCTGAACAGGAAGAGGGGGGATTTGCCGAGCAGCAGGGCGATCATCAGGATGCCGACCAGCACGCTCCCCACCAGCTTGGTCCCCTGGAAGATGCCGCGCAGGGGCAGATCCCGTCCCAGGCTAGTGTTGCGGCTCACCGCCAGCACGCAGTCGAGCAGGGCGAAGAAGGCGAGCAGCAGGAACAGCAAGATCCAGAGCTGGGCCACCACTTCGATCAGCGCCAGGCTGTCGGAGCCGCCGGGCAGCCAGATCTCCGCCTGGGCGAGCAGCACGCCCCCTTGCAACACAAAGGCGAGTCGGTTGAAGAGCCGCTGCTGCAGCTGGGGCGGCAGCCACACCTGTTTGGCCTTGCCGAGGACCCCGACCAGACGCACCAGCAGGAAGCGGTGCAGCATCATGTGCAGCAACAACGAGGTGATCAGGATGAAGCCGAGCGCGATCACCAGCGCCATCATGCTGGTCACCTCCACGCCAAGACCGGACAGCCAGCTAAAAAACGCTTCTTTCATTCTTCTCTCCCAAACCTTGCAGCGGTTCGCTGCAACCACCATGGCGGTCAGGGTACCTATCCCCTCCCCCATGTCAAATCGGCCACCACCAGAAACGACAACGCCCGGCACAGGCCGGGCGTTGAGACAACACGAAAAGAGTTAGCCAACCAGGCCGAGGGCATCGCGGGCGATGACCAGCTCTTCGTTGGTGGGGATTACCATAGCCAGACGGCTCTCTTTGGTGGTGATGCGCCCCTCGCCACCCAGCACGGCGGCGTTGTTGGCTTCCTGGTCCACCTTGAAGCCGAACAGGGCCAGGCGATCCAGCACCATCTCGCGCACCATGGCGGCGTTCTCACCGATACCGCCGGTGAACACCAGGGCGTCCAGACGACCATCCATGGCGGCGGCATAGGCGCCGACATACTTGGCCACACGATAGGTGAAGACATCCAGCGCACGCTTGGCACCGGCATCGGTTGCATAGTTGGAGGTCACGTAGCGGCAGTCGCTGCTCGCCTCGGTCAGGCCCAGCAGGCCGGACTCGCGAGTCAGCACCTTGTTGATCTCGTCCACGCTGTAGCCAAGCTGATCGTGCATGAAGAAGACAACCGCCGGGTCGATGTCACCGCTGCGGGTGCCCATCGCCAGCCCTTCCAGCGGGGTCAGACCCATGGAAGTATCGACGGATTCGCCATTCTTGATGGCGCAAACGGAGGCACCATTGCCCAGATGGCAGTTGATGATGTTCAGCTCTTCGAGCGGCTTGCCCAGCTCCTTGGCAGCTTCTTCCGCAATGAAGCGGTGGGAGGTGCCGTGGGCGCCGTAGCGACGGATACCGTGCTCGCGATAGAGCTTGTGGGGCAGCGCATAGAGGTAGGCCTCTTGCGGTAGTGTCTGGTGGAAGGCGGTGTCGAATACGGCCACGTTCTTCTCGGCCAGAGCCGGGAATACCTTCAGCGCGGCGCGGATGCCGATGAGGTGCGCCGGGTTGTGCAGCGGCGCGAACGGGATGGCCGCCTCGATGCCGGCAATCACGCTGTCATCGATGCGCACGGAGCGGGAGAACTGCTCGCCGCCATGTACGATACGATGGCCGATGGCAACCAGTTGCCCGGCAAGAGTGGGATCCTGCGGCAGGATGTGGCCCACGATGTGGTCGAGGGCCTCCTGGTGAGCGGCACCCGCTCCCAGCATGGCTTCGCCCTTGACCCCGTGGAGTTTCCATTTGATACGTGCATCATCCAGATTGAAGCATTCGGCCAGGCCGGACAGCATGTCCTCACCTGTTTCGGCGTCCATTACGGCAAATTTCAGGGAAGAGCTACCGCAGTTAAGGATCAGTACCAACTTGCTCATTTTCTACATCTTCCTGTGCTTCGGCTTTATGCCGACAGTGTCGTGTCATCCAAAAGAGGATGGGATTCCCCTGCCGGGGGCTTATGGTCGCAGGAGGGTGCGTCCAATTTTTCAATTCGGGTCGTGCATGGCACTGATTGCAAACGGTGCGCAGCACTCAAGTTCAGGCAGCGTGCAACGCACGCCTTGATTCGATAACGTCAGATATTGACCAGCAGGTCCCTGTGTACCTTGACCACCAGCTTCTTCACTTGGGCGGGTTGCTTGAAGGTACAGAGCGGGCGATGCAGCTCGCCCGGCCAGAAGATGGCGAAATCCCCCGGTTGCAGCGCCAGATAGCTGGTCTGCTCGTCGTCGACGAACCAGAGGTCAGGATGGGGATGGTCGGCGCCCTCGCTCACATAGTCGTGGGGGCCCACACCGATCCACTCTTCACCGCGCAGCAGCAGCTGGATATCGAGGTACTGCTCATGAAATTCGCCGCGGCGATCCGGGGCCGGCTCGGTCAGATCCTCGCTCACCAGACAGAACAGCGTGAGGCCGTCTATCTCCTGCTTGCCGACGGGGGCATCGCGCCAATGGGCGACGCTTTTCACCACGTCAGCCATGATGCGGGCGAGCGGTGCTGGCAGCGGGGTGCGGTGCAGAGTGTTCAGGCTACCGGTGATCATGGCGCGTCTTTCCTGTTAGGTGTATCTGCGCGGCATCTTTGCCCGCCAATGAAAAAGGACCTGTGTCAGGTCCTTCGATAATGCCGTCTGCGATCCGTGCAAACCGGTTTAGAGCTTTTGCTCGTTGTCTCTCTATGGGTGCACTGTTACACACTCGTCCTGTGCTTGCCAAGGCCATGGCACCCAATTGCGCAGTGATCGTACCAGCTGAAACCATATTATTCACCACCCTTTTACCATCGGCTTTGACCAGACGCAAAAACGGGAGCATCAGCTCCCGTTTTTTTCAGGTAATCGGTTTCGTTCAAACCTTGCCGGCGTTTTCCACCGGTTTGGCATACATGGCTCGCCAGATTGCCTTGTGCTCTTCGGGCACCTCGGACTGGCGACTCAGGAAGGCGGCCTGTTCGATGGTGTTGGCGTGGCCAGCCACATCTGCCGCCAGGTAGTTGCTGGGGAAGAGCTGATAGTTGCCCCAGATCGCCTTGTCGATCAGCGCCGCCAACTCGTCCGGATCGCTGAACCCCTCGGTGATGGGAGCGCCGAAGGAGACATGTACCCGCCCCTTCATGCCGACGATGCCGGCGACGATACTCTCGATATCCTCAAACTCGCCCTTCTCGTAGCTGCCGTTGACCGACTTCTCGTAGAGCTCGCGCGCCTTGGCCTTGTCGGTAGGATCCAGCTCGTAGCTGATGCTCACCGGCACGATATTGAGGCTGCGCATGTAGTCGGCAAACTCGATCTTCTGCTTCTTGCCGTCCACGTAGAACATCTTGAGGATGGCCGGATCCGTCTTGTCATCGCCGTTCTTGGCACGCCCTTCCTTCTGGGCGATCCAGATGGAGTGCCCCTCGTGCACCGACTGGCCGATGTAGGCCGACAGCTCACCGAGGGCCTTCATCATCTCCCGCGGCCCCTTGGCGGAGCGCTTGACGATAAAGCTCTTGTTGAGCTTCATCAGCTCGGTGGCGCAGGGTTTGCGCAGCAGGTTGTCACCGATGGCGATGCGCACCGTATCGAAACCATGGGTATAGAGACCCCAGTTGACGAACGCCGGATCCATGGCGATGTCCCTGTGGTTGGAGACAAACAGATAGCCCTGCTCTTTCTTCAGATGCTCAAGCCCGGAGAAGGTCACCCCCTTGGTGGAGGTGGCGATCATGCGGGACATGTACTGGGTCACCCCCATCTGCACCTGATGTACCGTGGTCACCTTGGACCACTTGTAGCGCAATACCTGGCGGATCAGCGGGCGAATGGCCCAGCCCAGCCAGCTCATCAGGGAGCCAAAACGATACTTGGCGATGGCACCGACGAACTCATCATCCTGGATCAGCCGTTCGATGGCGGCGGGCACTTCCTCATCACGGTAAGGGCGAATGTCCGCGAATCTATCTACTTCAGTCACAATGTCAGCCTTGCATGCTAGGGGGGCACGGCCAACCCGAGTTGGCCGGGAAAAAATCAGGGCGCAATTTTACACACTTTTATGACGAGGGGTATGAGGTGGACGTAGATAGTGAGATCTGACCAGTAAAATGAGCGGATGGCCCGCAGGCCATCCGGGATCAGGCCTCCACGGTGAAGGAGAGCATCATGCCGGTGTCCTCGTGCTCCAGCAGATGGCAATGGGCCATATAGGCACGCTCCTTCGGGGCCGGATGGTCGAAGCGCACCAGCACCTCGCTGCGATTTCCCTCTACTCGCACCATGTCCTTCCAGCCGGCACGATGGGGCGCCACCGCCTGGCCGTTCTCCCGCAGGATCCGGAAACGGGTGCCGTGAATGTGGAAGGGGTGCAGCATCATGTCCCCCTCTCCCGAGATGCTCCAGCGCTCGGTCCGGCCCTGCTTGACCGCAAACATCGGCTGGTCCATGACAAATGCCTGACCGTTGATCCGGTTGCCCGTATGCAGATCCAGCGGCTTGGGCGCCTCTTTCATATCGGCCATACCGTCGTGCTGCATCTTGACCATCTCGCCGTGATCCATGCCCTCCATCTTCATGGCGCTCTGTTTGCCGGCATCGCCGTGCGCCATGCTCATGCCCGCCATGGCGCCGTGACCATAGCGCTCCATCAGCGCCTGCATCCCCAGGCGATCCAGTTCGGGATCCATCGACAGGGTCAGGGTGCGGCTCGTCATCCCCTCCAATGCGGGCAAGGCCGGCAGACGGGCCAGGCTGTCCGGCAGCCGCCCCTTGCCCTCGATGAGGGAGGGCTGGATCCGCAGCAGCGGCAGCGCGGCATCGAACGGGGCGAGCGTCATCCCCATCTGGCGTACCGGCAGGCTGACCAGATCGAACGCCTTGCCATTGCGGGCATCCACCATCACCTCGAAGCGCTCCCCCGGCAGCAGCTCGAGCTTCTCAAGCACAACCGGCTCCGCCAACAGGCCGCCATCGCTGCCAATCACATAGAGGGATCGCCCGTCGCTGGTTGCCACCTTGAGGGAGCGGGCATTGCACCCGTTGAGCAGCCGCAGTCGCAACCAGCCCCTGGGGGCGGCATGGCTCGGGAACTCGGCGCCATTGGTCAGCATCAGATCGCCAAACCAGCCGACCGCCGCACTCATCACATCCAGCCGGTAATCGACCTGATCCTGGCCATCGAGCCGCTTGTCCTGCAGCACGACCGGAATGTCATCCAGGCCCCAGCGGCTGGGCAGGGGCAAGCGCTGGCTCTCCTCATCGTCGAGGATAAAGAGTCCGGCCAGCCCCATCGCCACCTGATGGCCGGTCCGGCCGTGGGTATGGGGGTGATACCAGCAGGTGGCCGCCGGCTGCTCGATGCGAAATGCCGCCTGCCACTGCTTGCCGGCGGCAATGGTGGCCTGGGGGCCGCCATCGGCGCTGCCCGGCACCTCCAGGCCGTGCCAGTGGATCGTGGTGGTCTCGGAGAGCTGGTTGTTGACCTGCATCGTCAGCGACTGCCCCTGCCGCGCCCGCAGCGTCGGTCCCAGCAGATTGCCGTTGTAGCCCCAGGTGCGGGTCGGCTGGCGCCGCCATTGCATCTGGCCCGGCTGGGCATTGAGCCGGATCACCCCCTGCTCGTCCGGCGCAAGCAGGGCGGGGATCGGCAGGACGGGGCGCTCGGCCGCCAATACCTGGTTCCACCAGGGCAAGGCGCTGGCCACACTGAATGCGGTAGAGAGTTTCAGAAAATCGCGACGCTGCATGGATCAATCCTCCTGGTCTGAGACAGACTCTCAGCCTAGATGAGCGCCCAATGGCAAGGTCAAGGGCTGATACACCGACGTGTCTTAATATCCCGGCTCGTCAGCTTGCCACCCGGACTCCTTGCTTTAGCCCAGTGCCAGCGTAACCGCCGCCTCGGCATGGATGGCTGTGGTGTCGTAGAGCGGCACCGCGGCCTTCGCCTCTCCCACCAGCAGGGCAATCTCGGTACAGCCGAGAATGACGGCCTCGGCCCCGGCAGCCGCCAACCCCTCGATGATAGCCAGATACTCGGCCCGCGACGGCTCGCGGATCTGGCCCAGGCAGAGCTCGTCATAGATGATCCGGTGCACCCGCTCCCGCTGCAGCTCTGGAGGAACCAGCACCTCCAGCCCGAAACGCGTCTGCAGCCGCCCCTTGTAGAAATCCTGCTCCATGGTGAAACGGGTACCGAGCAGCCCGACCTTTTTCACCCCATCCGCCAACAACTGGTGGGCGGTGGCATCGGCGATATGAAGCAGCGGAATATCGATGGCCGCCTCAATCTCGGGGGCCACCTTGTGCATGGTGTTGGTGCCGATCAGCAGAAAATCGGCGCCACCGGCCTGCACGTTGCGAGCCGCCTCGGCCAGCAGACGCGCGGTGGCGGGCCAGTCACCGGCGTGTTGCAGCCGCTCTATCTCGGCAAAATCGACGCTGCTAAGCAGCACCCGCGCCGAGTGCAGACCGCCGAGGCGCGCCTTTACCCCCCGGTTGAGCGCCTGATAGTAGCTGACGGTGGACTCCCAGCTCATGCCACCCAGCAGACCGATACATTTCATGGGAACTCCTTATGCGATCCGAGCGCAGCACGGCGGCCGCCATCGCGATAAAAAAGGCCCCGAAGGGCCAACAAGACAGACGGTAAAGGCCAGCAGGCCTAGATCCAGATCATCAGTACGCAGGCCGCCGTGGCGAGCCCCATGCCGAGGTTGAAACGACGCCAGCCATGGGCGGTGCGGATAAGGCGGCGCACCTGGGCACCGAACAGCACCCAAAAAGCCCCGGTGTAGAGGCCGGTAATAAAGAAGATGGCCAACACCCAGAGGGCGGACGGCCAGTAGCCCTCCCCCGCCAGGGTGAAGCCGCTGATGGCGGAGAGCGCCATCATCCACGCCTTGGGATTGAGCAACTGCAACATGGCCCCCTGATGGGCCGGGATCAGCGGCCGGTTGCCCTCCGCCGGGCCGCTGGCGGTCGCCACCTTCCAGGCCAGCCAGAGCAGGTAGGCCGAGCCGATGAGCTTGAGGCCGTCGTGCAGCAGTGGCACCTTTTCAAACATGACCCCAAGGCCGAGCGCCGTGGCCAGGATCATCACATTAATCCCCCCCACCACCCCCACCAGTAGTGGCAGGGTGCGGCGAAAACCCTGGGTGGCGCCGGCGCTGGTGAGCAGCATGTTGTTGGGGCCCGGCGTACCGCAGGTAACCAGGGCAAATCCCGCCAGGGGCAGTAACCAGTTCAGATCCATCTCAACCTCTTGGTGGTACAACACATCCGTTATGGAGCAAGCCTCCTAATATGCAGAGCCGGCCCAGCGGCGACAAGGGGCACCAACGCACTTATTTGCATTTTTATGCGTGCAAGGCCCAGAGCTCCAAGGCGCCAGAGAGTCAATACCAGAGCATCACCACACAGAGCGCGTCAGCAGGCCGAGGGAGCCATTGAGGCGATGCCAGCCCCGATCCGTGCTGATCCAGTTGCTCAGCTGATGGCCGAACAGCACCCAGACAAAGCAGACTGGAAACCCCACCAGCGGGAAGATCAGCATGATCCCCCACAGACTCGGCCAGTAGCTGGCGCCGGGCAGGCTGAACAGGCTGATGGCGGAGATCCCCATCATCCACGCCTTGGGATTGAGAAACTGAAAGCCCAGCCCCTCCAGCAAGGTCAGCGGACGGGCTCGCCGGGCCGGATCGCCGGGAGCGCCGGCCACCGCGATGCGCCAGGCCAGCCACAGCAGATAGAGGCTGCCGAAGATCTGCAACCCCACCCGCAGCGGCGGCCAGCTCTCGAACAGGGGATAGAGCCCCAGCGCCAGCACCAGTTGCAGCACGGGCTGCCCCACCGCCACCCCGGTCAGGTGTGGCAGGGTGCGACGCACCCCAAAATTGGCGCCGGACGCCGTCAGCATCAGGTTGTTGGGGCCCGGCGTGCCACAGGTGAGCAGGGCAAACCCGAACAGGGTGACATACCATTCCATTGTCATCTTTGTACTCCTGAATTGCGGCAAACTGTATCGATACAATTTGCTGTCATTGATTGTTATTAGGTTGAATTTCACGCTATATTGCCGATACATTTCGATCAATGGATTTATTGTCACCATGACAATCTGGACCCCGGACATCACAACCTTCGACGGCCCCCTCTACCTCAAGCTGGTCAAGGCCATCGAGCGCGACATAGCCAACGGCACCTTGCCGGCGCAGACCCGCCTGCCCACCCACAGGGCGTTGGCGGACAGGCTGGGGGTGACGGTTGGCACCATCACCCGCGCCTATGGCGAGGCGGAGCGGCGCGGCCTGCTGGCCGCCCGGGTGGGGCACGGGACCTGGGTCAAGGGGGACAATGAGGATCCGGCCAACGCCTGGGTGATCCGCAAGGAGGAGGGACATCGCATCGAGCTGTGGCAGAACCTGCCGGTGCAACTGGATCGGGCCGCCATCATCCGCCCCATGCTGGAAGAGCTGGCCGGCGGGGATCTCAACGCCCTGCTCGGCTACGACAAGGAGGCGGGCCAGCCCGGCCAGCGCCAGTTGTTTATCGACTGGCTGGCGGAGCAGGGCGTAGCGGGGAGTGAGGATCGCCTGCTGTTCAGCCACGGCGCCCAGCACGGCATCACGCTGGCGCTGCTGGCCACCGGCTGCGTGGGGGAGACCCTGTTCTGTGAAGGGCTCAGCTATCCCGGCATGCTGGGCAACGCCCGCCAGCTGAAGAACCAGGTGGTGGGACTGGCGATGGACGAAGAGGGGCTGATCCCCGCCGCGCTGGAGGCGGCCTGCCGTACCCGCCGTGCCAAGCTGCTCTACCTCACCCCGACCCTGCAAAACCCCACCACCGCCACCATGAGCCTGGCCCGGCGCGAGGCCATCGTCGTCATCGCCCGCCGCCACGATTTGCTGATCGTCGAGGATGACGTCAATGGCCTGCTGCCCCAGACACCGGTGACGCCGCTGGTCAACCTGGCGCCGGAGCGGGTCATCTACCTCGGCAGCCTGGCCAAGATCGCCTGTGGCGGCCTGCGAGTCGGCTTCGCTCTGGTGCCAAGTGCCCTGCGCAGCGCCTTCGCCCAGACGATGCGCCTGTCGAGCTGGATGGTAAGCCCGCTGCTCATCGAGCTGGCTTGCAAGCTGGTGAGCCAGCGCCAGATCATGCCATTGGTCGAACAGCAGCGGCAGATCCTGGCACGGCGCGGCGAGCTGCTGCGCCACCTGTTGCCGGGAGCCTGCTGGCAGGCGGGATCCATGCATGCCTGGTTGCCGCTGCCCGAGCCCTGGCGCAGCCAGGAGTTCGCCGAGGCCGCCAACGCTCTGGATGTCGGGGTGGCGAGCGGGGAGCACTTCGCCGCCGGCCAGTTTGCCGCCCCGCAAGGGGTGCGCCTGAGCCTCAGCCAACCGGCCACAGACGCTCGCGTCGCCGAGGGGCTGGATCGGCTGGCGCAATTGCTGCGGGGCACACCGCCCACCAATCCCCTGCTATAGTGGGCCAGCGTCCATCACCCGGCCCATCCATGCGCTCATAAGGAGAGTCCATGCACCCGTTTCGCGCCCCGCTCTTGCTTATCACCCTGCTGCTGGGAGGCTGCGCCTCACCCGCCCATCAACAACTGGGGGCGGCGCTGGACGGGCTGGAGGGGGAGCTGGCGGCCATGAACGGCCTCCATTACCAGAAGGCGATCGATGCCCCCCTGAACCTGCGCCGCTACCTGAACGCCCCCCGCCCCACGGCCGAGGGGCTGATCCCGATCCGCAGCCAGTTGCAGGATGGCCCCCTCCTTCACTACGACTACCGCTTGCCTGTGGGCATGACGAGCCTGCCGCTGGACAACCCCTGCCTGCGCTACGAATTCGAGCTGCGCCATCTGGGCAGACTGGGCAAGCTGGCGCTGCACTGGCAGGATGCCCAAGGCCAGCAGAGCCACCTCATTCGCCAGGAGGAGTGCCCCTTCTCTCCCAAGGGGCCCGGTCTGCTCTGAGGCCCACCGGCCAGTCCACCAAACCCAAAAACAAAAAGAGCTGCCTCGGCAGCTCTTTTTGTATCATGACCCACATTTAGCCGAGGCCGTCATGGTCGAGGACGGTTTTCAAGAAATCCTTCCAGCTGATGATGCCCACCAGGGCGCCGTTTTCCAGCACCGGCAGGCAGGAGACATTCTTCTCCAGCATCAGCTTGATGCCGTCCCGCAGCGGCAGGTTGGGGGCAATGGTGACCAGCTGGCGGCTCATGATCTGGTGGGCACGGCGGTTGAGGGTCTCGGTGTCGCGGCTCATCTCGGCCTCGGAGTCGAGATAGGGGCTGATGGCGCGAAACAGATCCCGATCCGAGATGACGCCGACCAGCTCCTCCTCTTCCAGCACCAGCAGATGGCGAAAGTGAGCCTGCTCGAAGATATCCTTGATGACCCCGAGCCTGTCATCCATGGAGACGGTGGCGACCCGGGTCGTCATGATGTCCCTGATATGCAGCATGCTAGCCTCCACCATCCTGATTGATAGTTCTGTTATGACATGTTTTTGCGGCGCCAGCCAGTAGCAGGCCTGCTCCTAAAGTGCAAACCGGCGCCATTTCACGTAAGATCCGCGCCAGTTTTTCTCCTCCATTTTTGAGCAAGCAGATCCCACCCATGATAGTTGCCAGTCAAATCGAACTGATCCGCGGCGGCCGCAAGCTGCTGGACAACGCGTCCGCCACCATACACCCGGGCCACAAGGTGGGCCTGGTGGGCAAGAACGGCTGTGGCAAGTCCACCTTTTTTGCACTGGTACGGGGGGAGCTGGCCATCGACAGCGGCACCTTCAGCCTGCCCGCCGGCTGGCAGATTGCGGGGGTCGCCCAGGAGACCCCGGCGCTGGAGTGCTCGGCTCTCGACTACGTGATCGACGGTGACAGGGAGTTTCGCGCACTGGAAGCCGAGCTCGCCCAGGCCGAGCAGGATGACAACGGTCTGCTGGTGGCCGAGCTGCACAGCAAGCTCGACACCATTGGCGCTTACAGCATTCGCGCTCGCGCCGCCGAGCTGCTGCACGGCCTCGGCTTTGGCGACGAGCAGCTCGCCTCGCCGGTACGCAGCTTCTCCGGTGGCTGGCGCATGCGTCTCAACCTCGCCCAGGCATTGCTGTGCCGCTCCGATCTGCTGCTGCTCGATGAACCGACCAACCACCTGGATTTGGACGCCGTCATCTGGCTGGAGAAGTGGCTCAAGGGTTATCAGGGCACGCTCGTCTTGATTTCTCACGACCGCGACTTCCTCGACTCGGTGGTGGGCCGCATCATCCATATCGAGAACGGCAAGCTCAACGAATACACTGGCGGCTACTCCGACTTCGAACTGCAACGCGCCGAGCACCTGGCCCAGCAGCAGTCCATGTACGAGAAGCAGCAGCGGGAGATGGCCCACATGCAATCCTATGTGGACCGCTTCCGCTACAAGGCCTCCAAGGCCCGTCAGGCCCAGAGCCGCCTCAAGGCCATGGAGCGGATGGAGAAGATCCTGCCCGCCCACGCAGACTCCGAATTCAGCTTCGAGTTTCGCGAACCCTCGGCCCTGCCGACCCCGCTGATTGCCATGGAGAACCTCAGCGCCGGTTACGGCGACAAGGTGATCCTGGAGAAGATCAAGCTCAACCTGGTACCGGGTTCCCGTATCGGCCTCTTGGGTCGCAACGGCGCCGGCAAGTCCACCTTTATCAAAATGCTGGCAGGCTCCAACCCGCCGCTTTCGGGCAAGCTGGAAGTGAGCGCCGGGGTGAGCATAGGCTACTTTGCGCAGCATCAGCTGGAGACCCTGCGCCTTGACGACAGCCCCCTCGATCATCTGGTGCGCCTCGCGCCGGACAAAACAGAGCAGGAGCTTCGCAACTATCTGGGCAGCTTCGGCTTTCACGGCGACAAGGCGCTCGACAAGGTGGCCCCCTTCTCCGGCGGCGAGAAGGCCCGGCTGGTGCTGGCCCTCATCACCTGGCAAAAGCCCAACCTCTTGCTGCTGGATGAACCGACCAACCACCTGGATCTGGAGATGCGCCACGCCCTGACCATGGCGCTGCAAGGATTCGAGGGGGCCATGGTGGTGGTCTCCCACGACCGTCACCTGCTGCGCACCACCACGGATGACTTCTATCTGGTGCACGGCGGCCGGGTCGAGCCGTTCGACGGCGATCTCGACGACTACCACAAGTGGCTCGGCGAGCAGGAGAAAGAGGCCAACGCCAAGCCGGCTGATGCCCCCGCGGCCGCCAACTCGGCGGTGGCACGCAAGGATCAGAAGCGCCGCGAGGCGGAGTTCCGCCAGCAGACCAGGCCGCTGCGCCAGAAGCTGGAGAAACTCGAAACCAGCATGGAGAAGCTGCAAGGGAAGCTTGCCGAGATCGAGACCCAGCTGGCCGACCCGGCCATCTATGAAGAGAGCGCCAAGGGCAAGCTGTCCGAGCTGCTCAAGTCCCAGGGCCCCATCAAGGAGGAGCTGGAAAACGTCGAGCTGGAGTGGATGAGCCTCTCCGAGGAGCTGGAAACCATGGAGCAAGCCTTCCTTGCGTAATCTGTCACTGGTGGCGAACGACACGGTCGCCGAACACGAACTGCCGGGCCCGCTCGATTTCTGGCACTGGAGCGGCGAGGTCTATGGTGCACGCAGCCAGGACTGGCTCCAGGTACAGGAGCTGGGGGGTTGCGTCAATCTGGCGCTCTTGCTGCATCGGCTCGATCAATGCGGGATCCCGGTCGATCTCACCGACCTGCAACCTGCGCTGGTGCAGACCGAGGCGGTGCTGACCCCTTGGCGCGCCCTGCGCAAAAGCGCCAAAGCGCGAGTCGGCGAGCAGGAGTATCAGGCCATGCTGGCCCACGAACTGGAGCTGGAGCGGCTGCAGCAGGGGGTGCTGCTGCAAACCCTGCGCGAGCTGTCCCTCTACCGGGGCAAGAGCCACAATCTGTTGAACTATCTATCGTTACTGGGTGCCCAGCAGGGCCCCCTCAGAGATCTAATATGCTGAGCTATCGCCACGCCTTTCACGCCGGCAACCATGCCGACGTGCTGAAACACGCCGTCCAGGCCCTGATCATCGAGTCCCTCAAGAAAAAGGAAAAACCCTTCATCGTGCTGGATACCCATGCCGGCGGCGGTCTCTACGACCTGCGCGGCGACTGGTCCCAGAAGAAGGCGGAATATGCCGACGGCATCGGCCGGTTGTGGAACGAGCGGGCCCAGTGGCCGGCCATGGCCCCCTATCTGGACGTCATCGCCGACATGAATATCGATGGCCAGCTGCACTACTACCCGGGCTCCCCCGAGCTGTCGCGCCGCCTCACCCGCGAGCAGGACAAGCTGGCGTTGATGGAGCTGCACAACAACGAGGTGGAGGATCTGCGCGTCAACATGGGGTACGACCCGCGCGTCGCCGTTCACCACCGCGACGGCTTCGAGGGGCTGGTAGCCCTGCTGCCCCCCACCCCGCGCCGCGGCCTGGTGCTGATAGACCCGCCCTATGAGCTCAAGGAAGACTACTTCGCCGTGGTCGATACCCTGAAAAAGGCGCACAAGCGCTGGGCCACCGGCATCTACGCCCTCTGGTATCCCATCCTGGGGCAGGAAGCGGACAAGTCCCGTGACATGCTGCGCGCCATCAAGCGCGAAAACTTCGGTAACGTCCTGGTCGCCGAGCTGGAAGTAGCCGGCCAAACCAGCGATTGGGGCATGAATGGCTCAGGGATGCTGATCATCAGCCCCCCCTGGATGCTGGACCAGCAGATCGAAGCCTTCTTGAAACCCTTGTGCGCCAAGCTGGCCCAGGGCGCCGGTGCCCAGTACAAGGTGGAGTGGCTCAACAAGGTGGAAGAGTAACCGCCTGAAAAACAAGAAAACCGCCAAGGGCCTGCCATTGTAGGCCCTTTTTATTGGCAGGATCGGCGGGCTGCACGGATGCCATGGCAGGCAATCAGGGGCCGGTGGGTCTGTCCAGGTGCAAGACCAGCAACAGCATGGCCAGCAGACCCAAGGGCGGAAACAGGGAGAGCAGAGCGCAGAGGGTGGCGATCAGGGCGGGGCGCTCGCTTCTGCGACGGGCTAGCCAATAGGCCAGCCCCCCCACGATGATCATCAGCAACAGTATGCCCTGTCCCAGCAGGGTGGCGTTGATATTCATATGCATGAAAGCTCCTTTTTCATGGCAAAACATCACTTTAGCGCGGCAACAGTTCAAGGCAAGCCCCAGTCTGGCAACAAGACATTTGATAGGCATTCCCTATCTAACCATTAGATGAGAATAGTTTTCATTTAATGGCATTCCGGGTGATACTGCCAATATCACCAGAGGGAGCCGCCATCATGAAAAAGACCATCAGCTTTGCCGCCCTGCACTTCACCGTTGCCTTTACCCTGGCCTATCTGCTGACCGGCGAGCTGCTGACCGCCAGCCTGATCGCCCTCATCGAACCCGCCGTCAACACGGTCGCCTTCTACTTTCACGATGTCGCCTGGCACAAGTTCAAGCCCAGTCACAGCCTGCAAGCCAAGACCAGCAGCTTCGCCCTGGTGCACTTCTCCGTGGCCTTCGGCGTCGCCTTCCTGCTGAGCGGCGAACTGCTCACCGGCGGGGTGATGGCGATGATTGAACCCACCATCAACACTGTCGTGTTCTTCTTCCACGAGCGGCTGTGGCGTGCCCGCCAGCAGCTGGTGCTGGCCTGATCCCTGGCTCCGGGCTTTACGCGCCAACCCGTGCCGTCAGCGCCAAAAAAGCGCTCGGCGGCATGAGGGCTTTTGTGTTTTAGTGAAGCGGTATCTCTCTTTTCAGGAACCGCTTCGATGACCCCGCTCAAGACTCTGCTGCTTGCCCCCCTGGCACTCTTGCCCCTGCTGGCCAGTGCCGCAACCCCCTCGTTCGATTGTCACAAGGCCTCCGGGGCGGCCGAGACGCTTATCTGCAAGGATGCGAAACTGACGGCGCTGGACAATGAACTGGCCGACCTCTATCACAAGGCGATCGCCCAGCTCTCCCCCGAGCAGCGCAAGACGGAGCAGGCGACGCAGCGTGGCTGGATCAAGGGGCGCAACGAGTGCTGGAAGGGGCAGGATCTGCGTCAGTGCGTCGAGGATAACTACAAGCTGCGGATCGCCGAGCTGCAAGTCACCGGTGGCCAGCTGATGGTCACGGCTCCCGTCTTCTACCGCTGCGGCGACCAGCTCATGCTGGAGACCTATTTCTATCAGGATGCCAAGGTGCCGGTGGCCGTACTCAACCTGAGTGAAGGCAATCGCCCGCCACTGCAGACCATCGCCTATCAGGAACCCAGCGCCAGCGGCGCCCGCTATGAGGGGCAGAATATCAGCCTGTTTACCAAGGGGGACGAGGCCAGGCTGGAGCGTTTCGGCCAGCCGGCGCTCGCCTGCAGAGTGAGCACAGCGCAAGGCAAATAACGCGCTCTGGGGACGGCCACCGTTTCGCCCTGACGGTGCCGGCCCCGTCATATGCTAGATGGCGATATCCAGCGCCTTGCCTTCCCGCACCACCCGCACCTTGAGCGAACCCGCCTTGCTCTGGTTCAGCAGATCCCGCACCCTGTCTATCTGTAGCGGGTGATAGGGCACGCCGTTGATCTGCTCGATGACGTCGCCATTTTTCAGACCAAACGGCGCCAGATCCCGCTCGTCGTTGTAGTAGACCTGCAGATGCTGGCCATCGAAGCGCACCGCAATCTGGCGCAGGTTTGGCTGCACCTGCTGCGCCAGCGTCTCTGCGTCATAGCAGAACATCATGCGCCCCGGGATGATGGCAAAGCGCTTGAAGCGACTCACAAAGTCCATGCCGAGGGCATACTTGTCGTTGTCATTCTCCGACACCCGCAGCTGACCGAGGGGGCGGCCGTCAAAATGCAGGCCGGTGATGACATGATCGCCCAGGTCCTGCATGCCGCTCGCATCGACCCCCTTCATCGGCGTCGAGCCATCCTTCAACAGCGCCTGCTGCTCGGCCATATGGCCGATAAAGCTGCGATCGACATAGCTCTGATCGGCCCCGGTATCGAGGAGCATTCGCAGGCTGCCCTCGCCCTGGGTCAGGTAGAGCGCCGGTGAACGGTTGTAGCTGTCGTCATAACCGATGCAGCGCTCGAAGCCGGCCGCCGAGGGGGCCGACGACCAGGCGCTGATCTGGTGCTGCTCCTGATCAAACACCCAGTTGAAGCGACGTATGACCTCTATCCCGAGCACCCCGTCGATGCGCGTGCCAAGGGATTGGGAGATGAGCGAAAAATCCATGGCGCCCCACAGATCACTGTCATCGATCGTGACCGAGCCAACCGACAAGGGCACCGGCTGTACAAACCCGAAATGTTCACTCTCAATCTGACCCGAGACGCTGACCATATTGGCAAAATCGGCCTGGTAGGCGCGAGGCAACTGGCTCAGGGAGAGTGCCTTGAAGCGGCTGGCAAGGCGGCGATCGAGCACAGTGATGCTGGCGCCGGTATCGAGCAGAAACTGGTACTGCTCACCGGCGATGGTGACAGGTACTATGGGGCTACGCTCGTAAGAGACGGCCAGCACTGGCAGGGACTTGCTTGCTGCATGGGCGGTATCCGGGGCGCTGCAACCCTGGGCGCCAAACAGGGTCAAGATGGCGAGCGCCACTGCTTTTCGCTGCAATGTCATAAGACTCCTTTGCGATAGACAATGTGTCTGCGCTACCCCAGCTACAGCATCAAACACAAACTATCTTGTTGATTTATAGATAAATAAACCAAATATTACGGGGCAGTCGACAATAACAAAGTGTTTTATGCTGGCTCAAGCTGATTATGACCCCTCACCATCCAGGGATCCGGCAAGATCGTCCCCCGAGTCCCCACCCCGCTACCGTTCAACTCACCCTATCGATTAATTTATTGATCCAGCTTAAGGATCCCTCGCCTCCCCCTTTCTCTTCTTGTCACGCCAGTTAATATACCCGTTTGGCAACAGCCTCGGCGGAGTCACCCCATGAGCCACGCCATTTCTCACGCGGGTAAAAAGCAGCAGACTGGGGACTGAAACTCAGGGGGCGGTAGCCTTGCCGGCGCCAACCACAGCTAACGCTTTTACTGTTTTTCTATACAGTCTTAATGGTTGCGCAAAAAGAAGAGGTCAAACGAATACGTTCAGCTTCAAGGGCAGCATGGTAACTAATTGATTTAAATCATAATTATTTATACTCTGTAACGGGGCAGAGCGGAGTTAGATGGAAGGCGGTATTAATGTGTTAGCACCGCCTTCCATCTAATCACTGTTATATTTATTAGAGTAAGTTGGTTATAAATGTCATTTGAAAAAAAAGTCGAATATTTAAAGTCGGGTCTTCAATATTGTGTGGGTGCCTATATATTTTCGTTTGTGATAATCAAAGCTTGGGCTTTTATCGGCTTTCCGATAGCTTGGATTCAAGATCCCCAGATAATTAAGCATATTCTCTCAACAAGTATTTTAGCCCTAGTAAGTCAGGCAGTTATGGTTTCAGCTGCAATCGAATTAGCATATATGTTGTTTACTCCCGGACCTGATGAGGCGGTTGATCCTTTGATTTTGGGTATAGCAGGCACAGCCTTGTTGGTTATGTCGGACGAAAATACAGCTAAAACTGACAGTATGTTATATGACTCAATTGCGGTGTTGCTCTTCGCGATTTCCTTAGCGATTCTTTTTTATCTTCGTTTCATGTTAACAAAGTGGTTTCCTAAGCAATTTAAGGACAATTTCGACAAAGGTTCTGTTGAGGGGCAGGTTGAAAATGTTGCATCTATCTGTAAAGAAAAATAGATAAAAGTAGCGAGGCGGCAGTATAAATATAACAAACTTTTCAAGAGGGATTCGCAACGCGTGGCATTTTCACTATGCGTTGGTTTTAGTGGTTAAGGCGGTATGCAGCGGGTTTGGTATTGCGTTGCTCACCCCTTAACAGGGCATTATACGTACATATGGAGCGAGAACAAAAATAAATGAAAATTTATAGCATAATAAAAGTTATTGGCGCAGGGCTAGCCACTATATTACTAGGAGCCATAGGCAGCGGTGTTTGGGAAAAGCTTCTATCGCCAGGACTAAAGAACCTAAGTGAATTCACTACAAAATCACTTTCTTCCATATCTCAAACATATTCAGACTCAATCTATTCAAAGGCATCCTCAATAGAAAATTACAACCAGCCTGATGTTGGCGGCATCCTACTTCTAATCATTATATTTGTATGGATACTTTTCCATGCACTTAGTTCTAAAACAGACAATACTGTAGTACGCATATTACATCGTGCGATGACTAATCAATTCAAAGGATGGGATGGAATATTACTTTCTAGCGCATTTCTTGTGCTTATCTTCTTCCTTATGGCAACCAACACCACTGTTAGTGAAATAAAGAAATATTCGGTAAAAAATATGGAGATAGTAAGGCCATATATTGGAGAAAGTAGCTATTTGATGCTTCGTTCAAATTATTTGCAAATGAAAAATGAAGATGATTTCAATGGATTTTTGTCAGAAATATATGCCATTGCTAAGGCAGAAAAAATCGATATAGATGAGTTCTCACAAGATTAAACGTATAACAAGTCAATCAACTTTGCGCCTTCGGCGCCGGACGCAGCAAAGCTGCGCCGGTTATTGAAGCGTTATACATAAATCACATCGGGAGCCGATATGGACGGATACATTCAAACAGGGCTAGGGATACTTGTTTCACTTGTCCTATTTGTGATTGGTTACAGACAAACTATCGGAGCTAAAAAAGAGCGAGCAAAGAACGCTAATAACTCTATTATTAGAACCATGATGAGGCGTATGGTTTTGGAAGACTATGCTCCCGTCTACATAGATATTTCTAGAATTATTGAAGGTAAAGCACGGGAGTTTCAGGTTTCTTCAAATGACCTGCTATCCGAAGACCAGATTTTAAATAGCTTATATACCGAGGTTTTCGACAGCGACTTAATATCACCTTCACAAAGAGTCGAAATCGAGAAAAGACTAAATGCAGTATTTGATAAAATCGAAAAAGAGCCAGTAAAACCAACTCTTTCAGAGTTTCAACAGATTAAACAAGAGAAGGCAAGCAAGAAAGAAAGTGTAACTGCTATGGTGCTTTCAACTTCCATGCTTGGCGCACTTACCTCAGCCCTATACTCATTCTACGAAACTAAAACTTTCGAGCCAGACTTCCTTCTCTCTGCTTTTGGTGTATTAATCGGAAGCATAGCTGTTTTAACGGTCTTAACTACGTATAGGCGAAGTAAAGAGATCGATATTCTACCTTCCAGATCATCGGCTAGCTTAATATCGTCAGAATTTGAGGCTGATATTGCAAGGGTTCTAATTAAAGGAGGTTTCAAGTTTTCAATTGAGCCTAGCGTAAATGGTCTACGCCCAGACTTCCTTGTCAATGTAAATGGTAGACAAGTGGCAATTGAAGCCAAAACATGGCATGGCCCCGTTCCGCTTCACATTCTAAGAAAGACAATTGAATATCTTCAGAAGCTTGTTTCTATGGACGGCGTTGATGAAGCAATTTTAGTTACAAAGAAAAGAGATGGCATTCCAGTTGGAGTTTTTGATAACGAAAAAATATCAGTACTCACTATCAACGAATTAGTCAGTAAATTAAAAAGTGCAGCGTAAATGTATAACAATCGCATGTTGCCGGACTGCTTTTACGCTGCGCTTCAAAGCAGCCGCAAATGCGGGCGTTAACTGTAATGACAAAGGAAGAACGAGATGAAATTGGAAGTAGACGTAGAATGCCTTAGCTGTAAAAGAAAGATGAAAGTTAAAGTCGAAGATATGCGGCCAGGCAGAAAAAAGAATTGTCCAAGCTGCAGGGCTGAAATAAGCTTTACAGGTGATAATGGCCGTAAAGCCCAAAAGGCTATAGATGATGTTGAGAAGTCGCTCAAGAAAATGTTCAGGTAGCTACACAGTTAACAAGACCAGCCAGAGGGGCCGGAAAATCGCCGCTTCGCTCTGGTTTTTCGGCCCCTGCTGGTGGCGTTATGTTTCTATGGAGTCAGGATGAAGTATCTATTGGATTTCGAGAAGCTAGTTCCAAGTGACATCATATTGGAATCTGGAACAAGTAAGTTTAGTTCAGTTATTAAGACTGTTACTCGCAGTAATTTTTCTCATGCGATGATTTACATCGGCCACTCGATAATTCATGCCTTGAAGAAATTAGGACACCCACCATTATAAGCACCGCGTAGCAATCCAAAATCCAGCTATTTCCCCATACAGTCAGACGGGCACGGTATTGCGACCCCCTGCAAGCCGTCGGGCGAGTTGAGCGGGTCAGTAGTGCCGTTATGGTCGCCACAGGGGTGGGAGGTCAGCCAGCTTCACCCCGCTGAACAGGCGAGCGCCTTCGCAAGGATAAAGCCATCGCAGAAGACCCCCACCCCAACCCTTCCCTTGACAGGGAAGGGTGTCACTCTGCGACGATGCAGCCTCCAACTCCCCGGTGCAATCCGCTGCGCTTATTGCACCCTACCCCACGATACCCATTACCCACCACCTGACGCCCGCAGGGCGGGCGAAATCCCGGTAGTACCAAGCCAGCTAAGCTTGCACTCCTGGCCACAGCAAAGGAGCCCGACCGGGCTCCTTTTTCGTTCTATATCTGAAACCGCTCCACCAACCGATGCAGGGTACGGCCCGAGTCGGCCAGCTCCGCGCAGGTATGGCGGGTGGCATCGGCCCCCTCGCTCAGCTCGGCCACGATCTGCTGAATGGCCACCAGGTTGCGGTTGATCTCCTCGGTCACCGCATGCTGCTGCTCGGCGGCGCTGGCGATCTGCAGGTTCATGTCGTTGATGGTGGTGATGGCGCTGCTCATCTCGTCTAGATTGGTCACCAGGGCGCCGGTCTCGGCCAGGGTATTGCTGTGGCGGGCCTGGCTCTCGCTCATCAGGGAGCCGGCTGTGGTCACCATCTGTTGCAGCCGCTGCAGCATGGTACCGATCTCGACCGTGCTCTGCTGGGTGCGGGAGGCAAGCTGGCGCACCTCGTCGGCCACCACGGCAAAACCGCGCCCCTGCTCGCCGGCACGAGCCGCCTCGATGGCGGCATTGAGCGCCAGCAGGTTGGTCTGATCGGCAATCCCCGAGATAACCCCCACCACGTTCTGGATCTGATCCGTCTCCCGGGTCAGGGTGCCTATCTGTTCGTGAATGGCATTAAGGTCGGTGATCAGGGTGTCGATGCCATCCATGGCGCGGGTGATCACCACCCGGGTCTGGCGCGACAGGTTGTCGGCACTGCCGGTGGCGGCGGCCGCATCGCCGGCGTTGCCCGCCACGCTGTGGGCGGTGGAGCTCATCTCTGTCATGGCGGCCACCACCTGTTCCGTCTCCCGATGATGGGAGCTCATGCGGGAGAGGTAGTCGCCGGACTGGCGCTGCAGGGTCTCAACCGACTGGTAGACCCGATCCGAGGCCGACGTCACCTGCTCTACCAGATGGTGGATCTTCTCGATAAAGCCGTTGAAGCTGCGGGCGAGATCGCCAAGCTCATCCCCCTGCTCCAGCTTGAGGCGGCGGGTGAGATCCCCCTCGCCGTGGGCGAGATCGTGAAAACTCTCCACCAGGGTCTGGATCGGCCGGGTGATGGAGCGCGACACCCAGAGGCCGCCAACGATGGCAAGCAGGGTTAGCAGCAGCGAGGTGAGCAGGGTATCGCGCATGGTGATGGCCAGTTCGGCCTCCCCTTCCTCACGGGCCCTGGCCACCGCATCGTCGATGTCGTCGATATAGAAACCGGTGCCCAGCACCCAGCCCCACTGGGGCAGCAGCACGGCATAGCCGAGCTTGGGTTGCTCGCTCCCCTTGGAGGGCTTGTCCCAGATAAAGCGTGAATAGCCGTCACCACTCTCGGCCGCCTTGATGATATCGAGGATCACCTTGTTGCCTTCGCTGTCGGTCATGCCGGAGAGATCCTTGCCTTCCAGCGCCTGCTTGATGCCATGGGCGATGTTGATCCCCCTGGTGTCGTAGACGTAGAAGTAGCCATCCTCGGCATAGCGCAGGGTGCGCAGTATGCCCTTGGCCTGCTCGCGGGCCTCGGGACTGTCCTGACTGAGCAGATGAGCGATGGCGGTCTTGGCCATCAGCACGTGTTCGGCCAGCGCCACCTTCTTCTGCTCGAGGGCACTGGTGCGGTAACGATCGAGCTGATCCGTCAGGGACTGCTGTGCGCGCCACCAGATCCCGACATTGAGCAGCAGGGCCATCATCAGAATGGGGACTATGGCCAGGGTCAGGGTCTTGCCCCTGATGGAGAGGTGTTTCATCTGCGTAGACATCCTTTGTGCAAGCGTTTGCCGGATATCATAAAAGACTTATTTATCAGTGACTGTTAACAAGATCATGGCTTTGGCCGTTGGCTCCTTTTCAAACCCGCAGCAAGCTCGGAGCGCACGCGCCCCCGGCCCCCCATACAACCTTCTGGCAGGGGCAGGCCATGATCGCCACATTCCAATGTGCCCTGCCCTACTCTTGCCTTGCCTGCATAAGGGCTAGGCAGACGTTCCGTAATCGGCACGGGTGGCTGGCCGGCGCAATCTGCAGACGAAAAAAAACCGGAACCCAAGAGTTCCGGTTTTTCTCACACCAGCCGAGGCTGGTTAACCAGCAAATCAAGCCTGGTTTTTAACTTCTTTCAGACCGCGGAACGGAGCCTTGGCACCCAGCGCTTCTTCGATACGGATCAGCTGGTTGTACTTGGCAACACGGTCAGAACGGCTCATGGAACCGGTCTTGATCTGGCCAGCAGCGGTACCAACGGCCAGGTCGGCGATGGTTGCGTCTTCGGTCTCACCGGAGCGGTGGGAGATGACGGCAGTGTAACCAGCATCTTTGGCCATCTTGATGGCAGCCAGAGTTTCGGTCAGAGAACCGATCTGGTTGAACTTGATCAGGATGGAGTTGGCGATGCCGTTGTCGATACCGCGCTTGAGGATCTTGGTGTTGGTTACGAACAGGTCGTCACCCACGATCTGGATTTTCTTGCCCAGTTTCTGGGTCTGGTAGGCGAAGCCTTCCCAGTCAGATTCGTCCAGGCCATCTTCGATGGAGACGATCGGGAACTTGGCAGTCAGCTCTTCCAGGAAGTCGGAGAAACCGTTGGAGGTGAAGACACGGCCTTCGCCTTTCAGGTTGTACTCTTTCTTCTCTGCGTCGTAGAACTCGGAAGCAGCGCAGTCCATGGCCAGGGTCACGTCGGTGCCCAGCTTGTAACCGGCAGCGGCAACGGCTTCAGCGATCACTTCCAGTGCTTCGGCGTTGGATTTCAGGTTAGGAGCGAAACCACCTTCGTCACCAACGGCAGTGTTGTAACCCTTGGCCTTCAGTACTTTGGCCAGGTTGTGGAACACTTCGGCGCCCATGCGAACGGCTTCTTTCAGGGTCTTGGCGCCAACCGGCTGGATCATGAACTCCTGGATGTCGACGTTGTTGTCGGCGTGCTCACCACCGTTGATGATGTTCATCATGGGCAGCGGCATGGAGTAAACACCCGGGGTACCGTTCAGCTCGGCGATGTGGGCGTACAGCGGCAGGCCTTTGGCAGCAGCAGCAGCCTTGGCGTTGGCCAGGGAAACAGCCAGGATGGCGTTGGCGCCGAACTTGGATTTGTTCTCGGTACCGTCGAGGTCGATCATGATCTGGTCGACAGTGGCCTGGTCCTTGGCATCTTTACCCAGCAGAGCTTGAGCGATCGGGCCGTTTACGGCTTCGATGGCTTTCAGCACGCCTTTACCCAGGAAACGGCTCTTGTCGCCGTCACGCAGTTCCAGCGCTTCGCGGGAACCGGTGGACGCGCCAGACGGAGCGGCTGCCATACCAACAAAACCACCTTCCAGGTGAACTTCGGCCTCAACGGTCGGGTTACCACGGGAGTCGATGATTTCACGACCGATCACTTTAACGATCTTGGACATGTGTATTTCCTCAGGTTTCGTAAAAAAACAACAAAAATATGCCAAAAAAAGCGGCTGTGGCACAGTGCCCCAACCGCATTTATTTTCAATTACTTCAAATTACGCTTCTGGTACTCACCTGCCGCCTTCACGAAACCGGCGAACAGGGCGTGGCCATCACGAGGAGTAGAGGTGAACTCCGGGTGGAACTGGGCCGCGACAAACCAAGGATGATCCGGGATCTCGATAATTTCCACCAGCTTCTTGTCGGCGGAGAGACCGGTCACCTTCAGGCCTGCTGCCTCGATCTGCGGCAGCAGCTTGTTGTTAACTTCATAACGGTGGCGGTGACGCTCGTAAATGGTCGGGCTGCCGTACATCTGACGTACCTTGGAACCTTCGACCAGGTGGCAGAGCTGGGAACCCAGACGCATGGTGCCACCCAGATCGGACTTCTCGGTACGAGTCTCGACGTTGCCCTCTTCATCCACCCATTCGGTGATGAGGCCAACCACCGGATAGGGGCACTCTTTCTTGAACTCGGAGGAGTGAGCCCCTTCCATGCCCGCCACGTTGCGGGCGTATTCGATCAGCGCGACCTGCATGCCGAGGCAGATGCCCAGATACGGGATCTTGTTCTCACGGGCATACTTGGCGGCCAGGATCTTGCCTTCCACGCCGCGCTCGCCGAAGCCGCCCGGCACCAGGATCGCATCCAGACCTTCCAGCAGCTCGGCGCCACGGGTCTCGATGTCCTGGGAATCGATGTACTTGATGTTGACGGAGAGACGGGTCTTCAGACCGCCGTGCTTGAGCGCCTCGTTGACGGACTTGTAGGCGTCCGGCAGGGAGACGTACTTACCCACCATGCCGATGGTCACTTCGGCAGTCGGGTTAGCCTCTTCGTAGATAACCTGTTCCCACTCGGCCAGATCGGCCTCTTTGCACTCGATGCCGAAGCGCTCGGTGATGTAGGAGTCCAGGCTCTGGGATTTCAGCAGTGCCGGGATCTTGTAGATGGAGTCGACATCCTTCATGGAGATGACGGCGCGCTCCGGTACGTTACAGAACAGGGCGATCTTGGCACGCTCGTTGGCCGGAATGGCACGGTCGGAGCGGCAGATCAGCACATCCGGCTGAATACCGATGGAGAGCAGTTCTTTGACGGAGTGCTGGGTCGGCTTGGTCTTCACCTCGCCGGCGGCGGCCAGGTAAGGAACCAGAGTCAGGTGCATGAACATGGCGTTGTTGCGGCCCACTTCGGCAGCCAGCTGACGAATGGCCTCGAGGAACGGCAGGGACTCGATATCGCCCACGGTACCGCCCACCTCGACGATGGCAACCTGATGACCTTCGGCACCGGCAATCACCCGCTCCTTGATGGCGTTGGTGATGTGCGGGATCACCTGGATGGTGGCGCCCAGGTAGTCACCACGACGCTCTTTGCGCAGCACGTCGGCATAGATGCGGCCAGTGGTGAAGTTATTGCGACGGGTCATCTTGGTGCGGATGAAACGCTCGTAGTGGCCCAAATCCAGATCGGTTTCGGCCCCGTCCTCGGTTACGAACACTTCACCATGCTGGGTCGGGCTCATGGTGCCCGGATCCACGTTGATATAGGGGTCCAGTTTCATGATGGTCACATCCAGACCACGGGCTTCCAGAATGGCTGCCAGAGAAGCTGCGGCAATGCCTTTGCCGAGGGATGAAACAACGCCACCAGTTACAAAAATATATTTTGTCGTCATGCTGAACCTGAAAGAAGTTTAGGGAATTTTAAGGGGTGCTTCGGGGATGAAGCAGGACGGGGAAACAGTATACCAAAAACCCCTCTCCCAAACAATGAGCAAAAATCTATCAGGCTCCTCGCCGCCCCGTCTTGCGCCAAATCAACTTTGCTCGGTTTCCTTGGCTCTATCCCAGGCAGCATCGAGCTTCTCCAGTGAGCAGTCGGTCATTTTCAGCCCTTCTGCGGCGATAAACTGCTCAACCTGACGAAACCGTCGCTCGAACTTGGCGTTGGCGGCCCGCAGCACCTGTTCCGGATCCTTGCCCAGATGACGCACCAGGTTGACGGTGGCAAACAGCAGGTCGCCGAGCTCGTCGCTCACCCGCGCCTCATCCACATCGGCCATCAGCGCCTCTTCCATCACCTCGTCAATCTCCTCGTGGATTTTGTCCACCACGGGGCCCAGGGTCTTCCAGTCAAAACCAACGGTGGCGCAGCGCTTCTGGATCTTGGCAGTCCGGGTCAGGGCCGGCAGCGAGAGAGGGATGTCGTCGAGCACGCTCTCTTGATCAAGCGCCGCCCGCTCTTTGGCCTTTTCCGCCTCCCAGTTCGCCTTGACCGCCTGCTCGTCGCCGAGATCGGCATCCGAGAAGACATGGGGGTGACGGCGAATAAGCTTTTCGCTCACCGTATCGACGATGTCGGCAAAGTCGAACAATCCCTGCTCCTTGCCAAGCTGGGCATAGAAGACTACCTGAAACAGCAGATCCCCCAGCTCCCCTTTCAGCCCCTGCCAATCTTCGGTCTCGATGGCGTCGGCCACCTCGTAGGCCTCCTCCAGGGTGTGGGGCACTATGGTCTTGAAGCTCTGCTTGAGATCCCAGGGGCAGCCATTTTGCGGGTCGCGCAGGCGGGACATGATATCGAGCAGTTGAGGCAGGTCGTAACGTTGAGACATGGGTTATTCACTTTCGATTCGTTAAATGGGGATGAACCAACGTCAGGCTACGCAGCCGGTCAATATCATGTCGAGCAGTTGGGGCAGACCATCACGTTGGGACATGGGCTATTCGCTTTTTCTTCGTGCAACAGAGGGATAAAACAGTGACCGGCCACAGGGGCCGGTCAGTCGGTATCAGAGGCGCTTGGCGCTGATCACATCGTTGAGCTGGCTCAGCTTGGCCAATGCCCGGTTGAAGGCGTTGATGTTGTAGATCTCCAGCTCCATATCGATCTCGGCGGTCTGCTCGCGCACGTTGGAGCGTGAGCGCACCCCCATCACGTTGATCTTCTCGTTGGCGAGCACGGTCGTGATGTCGCGCAACAGACCGGATCTGTCGTTGGAGAGAATGCGGATGGTAAGGCCGTAACCGCCGGAGTAGTTCTCCCCCCATACCGCATCGATCAGCCGCTCCGGGTTGCGCCGTGACAGCTCTTTCAGCTGCTCGCAATCCTCCCGGTGGATGGAAACGCCGCGGCCCATGGTGATGAAGCCCTGGATGGCATCCCCGGGGATCGGCTGGCAGCAGCGGGCGATATGGGTCATCAGGTTGCCGACCCCTTCCACCACGATGTGATCCTTGGGCTTGTGGCGGAACGGCGCGTTGGCCTTCTGCTCCAGCTTCTCCAGCAGGCGGCGATCTTCTTCCTCCGCCGTCGGCTTGTTGTAGCAGGTGTCCAGGTAGTTGATCACCTGGTTGATGCGGATGTCGCCGCTACCGATGCCGGCCAGCAGATCGTCGGTGCTCTCCAGATTGAAGCGGCGCAGCATGCTGCCCTTGTCGATCTTGGCCATGCTGAGGTTGTGGCGATCCAGCTCCTTGTCGAACAGTTCGCGCCCGGCAACGATGTTCTTGTCCCGATCCAGCTTTCTGAACCAGGTGGCCACCTTGGCCCGCGCCCGGCTGGAGCGCAGGAAGCCTGAGTTGGGGTTCATCCAGTCGCGGCTCGGGTTCGGCTCCTTCTGGGTGATCACCTCCACCTGATCGCCGGTCTGCAGCGCATAGGTGAACGGCACGATGCGGCCGTCAATCTTGGCGCCGATGCAGCGGTGGCCAATCATGCTGTGGACGTGATAGGCAAAGTCGAGTGGCGTGGCCCCCGCCGGCAGGTCGATGACATCCCCTTTCGGAGTGAAGACGTAGACCCTGTCCTCGAACACCTGACTGCGCAGATCCTCGAGCAGTGAGCCACTCTCGGAGAGATCCTCCTGCCAGGCGAGCAGCTTGCGCAGCCACTCGATCTTGTCTTCGAAGTTGCCCCCCTTGCCGCCGGCCTGGGCCCCTTCTTTGTAGCGCCAGTGGGCAGCAACCCCGAGCTCGGCATCCTGGTGCATCTGGTCGGTACGGATCTGGATCTCCACCGTCTTGCCCTCGGGCCCTACCACCACGGTATGGATGGACTGGTAGCCGTTGGGTTTGGGGTTGGCGACATAGTCGTCAAACTCACGGGGGATGTGGTGGAAGTGGGTGTGAACGATGCCAAGCGCCGCATAGCAATCCTGCAGCCGCTTGGTCACCACCCGCACCGCGCGCACGTCGAACAGCTCGTTGAATTCGAGGTGCTTCTTCTGCATCTTGCGCCAGATGCTGTAGATGTGTTTCGGCCGGCCATAGACCTCGGCCTCGACCCCCGCCTCTTTCAGGGCATCGCGCAGGGACTGCACGAACTCGCGGATGTAGCGCTCCCGATCGAGGCGCTTCTCGTCGAGCTGCTTGGCGATCTGCTTGTAGGTGTCCGGGTGCAGGTAGCGGAAGGCGAGATCCTCGAGCTCCCACTTGAGCTGACCGATGCCGAGGCGGTTGGCAAGCGGCGCATAGATGTTAGTGATCTCCTGGGCCATCAGCACCCGGGTCTCTTCATCCGCCTTCTTCGCCTCCCGCAGGCAGGCGATCCGCTCCGCCAGCTTGATGACCACGGCGCGCACATCCTCGACCATGGCGAGCAGCATGCGCCGCACATTGTCGACCTGTTCCGGCGAGGTCTCGCTGCGATGCAGGGTCTGCAAGGAGCGGATGGCCTCCATCTCCAGCACCCCTTCCACCAGCTTGGCGATCTTGGGACCGAAGTCCTCGTCCATCCGCTCCTGGCTGATGAGACCGGCTTCGACGAAGGGGTAGATGATGGCGGCCTTGAGGGTAGCGATATCCATGCTGAGCATCAGCAGGATGCCCACCATCTCGATGCCGCGCACCAGCAGCTTGCTGGTCAGTGCCTCGTCACCGAGCGTCAGACAATACTGGTAGACGGTTCGCAGCTGATCCTTGTCACTGTCACTTAAGGAGAGCGAGCCGACCCACTCTTCCAGGGTGAAGTTATCTTTCAAATGAATATCGCGAACCGCAACCATGGTATCAATCCTTTAAATTGTTGGGCCGAAAGCTGACGCTTCCTCCCCCCTCATCTGATGATGACTGCTTCAAATGGGGATATCCGGAGAACTATTCAAGGCGCACCGCCCAAAGGCTGATGTGTTCTCCAGCAGGCCCTGCCTACGTACCGGGGGGTTAGATTACCCCATTCACTCCTGCTCAGACAGCGCCATGGGGGCGAAAGAACAAGAGAAAAGCGGGCGCCATGGGCCCCCTCCCGATCCCGTGGCAGGGAGCCCATGCAAGGGTCACTCCCTCACAAACAGCGCCATGGACTCCAGGTGGCCTGTGTGGGGGAACATGTCGAGCATCCCCAATCTGGCCAGCCGGTAGCCGCCCTTCACCAGCACCTGGCTGTCACGGGCCAGGGTCACCGGATTACAGGAGACGTAGACCACCCGCTTGGGAGAAAGTTTCGCCACGTGTCCCATCACTTCCAGGGCCCCGGGGCGCGCCGGATCCAGCAACACCAGGTCGAACCCTTCCCGTGCCCAGGACATGCCGACGATGTCGCCGCTCAAATCCGCCTTGTAGAAACGGGCGTTGTCGATGCCGTTGCGACGGGCGTTCTCCTCGGCGCGGGCCACCATGGCCAGCTCCCCTTCCACCCCCACCACTTCGCGGGCCTGCCGTGCAAGCGGCAGGGTAAAGTTGCCGATGCCGCAGAAGAGATCGAGCACCTTGTCATCCCTGGTCGCCCCGAGCCAGGCCAGCGCCTGGGCCACCATGCTCTGGTTGATGGGGCCGTTGACCTGGATAAAGTCACCGGGAGCGAACGCAAGAGACAGGCCATCGAGCGAGTAGGAGGGTTCGAATTGTTGATGCAGCGGCTCTATCTGCTCGTCGTTCGCCTGCAGATAGAGATCGATCCCCTGTTCTGCGGCAAACGCCACCAGCAGGGCGCGGTCGGTCTCGTTGGGGCGCCCGGTGTGACGCAGCAGCAGCATGATCCCCTGCTCTGACTGGATAAGCTCTGCATGGCCCAGCTCACGCTGACTCTTGAGGCGATTGAGGCAGGCACGCAGCGGGGCAATGAGGGCAGAGAGCGGCGCGGCCAGCACGGGGCACCCCTCGATCTCGACCAGATCATTGGTATTGCGGCGACGAAAACCGATCCGGGTGCAGCGACCGTTTTTGTCAAACTTGATGGCGAGGCGACAGACCCGGCGATAGGCCCTATCTTCGCCGCTCAGCACAGGCTCGAGGACGGGAGCCTTGATGTTGCCAAGGCGTTCAAACAGGCTGATCAGCCCGGCCGCCTTGGCGGCCTGTTGATCGTCCACCGACATATGCTGGGCACTGCAACCGCCACACTCGCGATAGTGGCCGCAAAACGGAGCGATGCGATTGGCCGCCGGCGTCACCACCTGTTGCAACGCCGCATGGCCATAGTGCTTCTTCTCTTCGGTGATGCGGGCCTTGACCGTCTCGCCGGGCAGCGCCCCTTCAACGAAGATCGCCTTGCCCTGGTGGCGACCGATGCCGACACAGTGGTGGTCCAGAGTGTCTATCGTAAATTCAATACGTTGGGGCTGGGTGGACTTCTTTTGGGGCTTGAAAAACTGGGCCATAAAACTTGGTGCCTATAGGTGGCTATGTCATGATTGTGGAATCTGCAGCCGTGTATTGTCCCACAAGAATAATAGTATGACCAAATACGGCCACAGAGCCCGTGCATTGCCGTTCACCCTATCGCCAACCCCGTTTACTGGTGGCCTGTTCGTATGACCAAATATGGCCTGAGAGCACGCGTTCTCGCCTTTACCATACTACCTACCCTGTTGATCGGCGGCCTGATGGCCGGTTACTTCACCTTCCACCGCTATCAGCAGCTGGAAAACAACCTGATCGATCAGGGCATCAACATCATCGAACCCCTCGCCATCGCCAGCGAATATGGCATGACCCAGCACAGCCGGGAGTCGCTCAAACGGCTGATAGGGCTGACCCATCGCAAGAATTCGCCGCTCATCAAGTCCATCGCCGTCTTCACCCAGGACAACCAGCTGTTCGTCACCTCCAACTACCACAGGGACTTTACCCGACTGCGGCTGCCCGACGGCCAGCCCATCCCGGAGCTGACCAGTGTCACCTTCCAGGGGGATGACATCATATTGCGCACCCCGATCCAGGCCGAAACCAGCCTGGACGGCTTCCCGCTGCCAAGCGATGTGGAGCCACCGATGATCGGTTATATCTCCATGCAGATAACGACAGATCGCGCCATGTTGCTTCACTATCGCGACACCTTCTTCGCCGTCATCATGGTGAGTATCGGGGTGGCCTTCAGCACCCTGTTTGGCTTCCGCCTGGTCAAGAGCGTGACCCAGCCCATCACCGACATGGTGCAGGCGGTGCACAAGATCAGGGAGGGGCGCCTCGACACCCGGGTCAACGGCCAGCTCACCGGCGAGCTGGACATGCTGAAAAACGGCATCAACGCCATGGCCAAGGCGCTCTCCGAATATCACGAGGAGATGCAGCAGAACATCGATCAGGCCACCTCGGACCTTCGTGAAACCCTGGAGCAGATCGAGATCCAGAACGTCGAGCTCGACATGGCCAAGAAGCGCGCCCAGGAGGCGGCCCGGGTCAAGTCCGAGTTCCTCGCCAACATGTCTCACGAGCTGCGCACCCCGCTCAACGGCGTCATCGGCTTTACCCGCCAGTTGCTGAAAACCAGTCTGACCCCGAGCCAGACCGACTACATGCAGACCATCGAAAAGTCGGCGCGCAACCTCCTCGGCATCATCAACGACATCCTCGACTTCTCGAAGCTCGAGGCAGGCAAGCTGCAGCTGGAGCATATCCCCTTCAGCCTGCGCGACACCCTCAACGAGACCATGCATCTGCTCGGCCCCAGCGCCCACGACAAGCAGCTGGAGCTCTCCCTGCGAGTGGATGCCGAGGTGCCGGACTACCTCACCGGCGACCCCATGCGCCTGCAGCAGGTACTGACCAATCTCGCCGGCAACGCCATCAAGTTTACCGAGCAGGGCAACGTGGATGTGCACATCCAGCAGATCGGCAGCAGCCATCACAAGGTGAGGCTCAACGTCCAGATCCGCGATACCGGCATCGGCATCTCGGAGGAGCAGCAGCGCCAGCTGTTCCAGGCCTTCAACCAGGCCGACTCCTCCATCTCCCGCCGTTATGGCGGCACCGGCCTCGGTCTCGTCATCACCCAGAAGCTGGTGCAGCAGATGGGCGGCCAGATCCGGTTCGAATCGGAACTCGGCAAAGGCTCGGTCTTCTCGTTCAGTCTGGATGTGGAGGTCTCCCCCCTGCCCCAGGCCGACTCTCTGCCGCTGGATCGCATCCGCGGCAAACGACTCTGGCTGCTGGAGCCGGATCCCTTTGCCCAGGCCTCCCTGCGCGCCCTGCTGGCCGAATGGCAGCTGGATGTCCAGCTGCTGGCACATGACGCCCCCTGGCCCGAGATGAGCAGCCAGGAGATGGTGATCATCGGTAGCAGCACCCTGCACACACCGCAGCAGGTGCTTACCCGCCTCGATGCCCTCGATGGGCGCCAGAACACCATAGTGCTGCTCAGCAGCCACGATCCGGCACTCTATGAGGCGATGCAGGCCCACGGAGCCCAGCACTGTCTTTCCAAACCGGTCAACCATCGCAAGCTGCTGCACGCCCTGCTCACTCCGGAGGCGAACCACCAGCTATTGCCGGCCCAGCCCAGCCCGCGCCAGTTGCAGCCGATCAAGGTGCTGGCGGTGGATGACAATGCCGCCAACCTCAAACTGATCGCCGCCATGCTTAAGGAGATGGTGAGCCAGGTGGTGGTGTGCAAGAACGGCAAGGAGGCAGTCAAACAGGCCCAAAGCCAGCCGTTTGACATCATCTTCATGGATATCCAGATGCCGATCATGGACGGCATCAGCGCAACCCAGGCGATCCGCAGCCAGTCCCTCAACACCACCACGCCGATCGTCGCGGTCACCGCCCATGCCATTCCAGGCGAGCGGGAGCGCCTGATCCGCCAGGGGATGGATGACTATCTGGCCAAGCCCATCGACGAGAGCATGCTGGCCCAGCTCATCGCCGACTTTGCCCATCGCCGCCACCAGAACTACGGTGATCAGCAGATAGACTGGTCGCTGGCGGTGCGCCAGGCTGCCGGCAAGGAAGCGCTGGCCAGGGAGATGCTGACCATGCTGCTGGCCAGCTTCGACGAGGTGGAACCTGTGCTGGAGTCTGCCCTGAACGGCGCCATCGAAGATAGCGAGGTGCTGGCCCAGATCCATCGTCTCAACGGTGGCTGTGCCTACTCCGGAGTGCCCGGTCTGCAGCGATTGCTCTCACAACTCGAACAACAGCTGCGCGACGGCGTGCCGGTCAGCGAACTGGAGCCCGAGCTGCTGGAGTTGCAGGATGCGCTGGCGCTGGTGCGCCAGGAGGCCCCCCGCTATTTGGCGTGAGCCCCAGAGTTTTGGCTGTAGAGCCCCGCTTTTTCTGACGCGGGGCACGCCAGATGGTACAGTTGCGCCGTTTTCACAGGAGTCAGCATGACCAATAATGATATTCTGCGCCGCCTGCGCTACGCCCTCAGCATCAGCAACGATCAGATGGTCGACATGTTTGCCAAGGGCAACCTGACCGTCACCCACGCCCAGTTGCACGGTTGGCTGTTGAAAGAAGCCGAAGAGGGAGAAGTGCAGGATCCGGCCTTTGCCGCCTGCCCCGATTCGGCCCTGAGCCAGTTCCTCGACGGTTTCATCGCCACCCGCCGCGGCGTGCGGGAAGATGCGCCGCCCCAGGTGATCCCGAACCGGATCAACAACAACCTGATCCTGCGCAAGCTGCGCATCGGCCTCAACTTCAAAGAGGAAGACATGCTGGGCACTCTCAAGCTGGCCAACTTCAACTTATCCAAGTCCGAGCTGAGCGCCCTATTCCGCGCCAAGGATCACAAGCACTACCAGGATTGCGGGGATCAGATCCTGCGCAACTTCCTCATCGGTCTGACCGCCAAGTATCGCGGCTAGGACCAGGATCTTTCCCATGCCGGTGCGCCTCTCCTCCCTCCCGTCCTACTTGTGGACACCCGGGAGATGGCGCCCGCTTCTGCTGCTCCCGCTTCTCCTGCTGGGCAGCTGCACTCCAACCGACTACCAGCTATCCACCCGTTACCAGAGCGCCAGCCAGAACGAGCGCATTGCCTTTCTGATCCTGCACTACACGGACGAGGACGATGACAACTCTCTGCGCCTGCTGACCGAACCCGAACACAAGGTGAGCGCCCACTATCTGGTCCCCCGCGACAGCGATGAGACACCGCTGCCCGTCTACCAGCTGGTGCCGGACAGCCAGCGCGCCTGGCATGCGGGGCTCAGCCGCTGGCGGCAATATGCCGGGCTCAATGCCAGCTCCCTCGGCATCGAGATCGTCAACCTGGGCTATCCCCGGGAAGAGGAGTCCCTGCCCCCCCATGAGCGGCGCTGGCAACTTTTCACCCAAACCCAGATCGCCGCCGTCGGCGCCCTGACCCGGGATCTTGTTGAACGCTACCAGATCCCGCCGACCCAGGTACTGGCTCACAGCGACGTGGCCCCGGAGCGCAAGCAGGATCCCGGTCCCCGCTTTCCCTGGCGCCAGCTCTATCTGGAATACGGGGTGGGAGCCTGGCCCGATGAAGAGCGGGTCACCGAGCTGCTTGCCGCCCCCTTGCCGCACTGGGACATCGCCACCTGGCAGCAACAACTGGCCCGTTACGGTTATGGCCTCCCTATCACCGGAGAGTGGGATGCCCAGAGCCGGGCCGTCATACGCGCCTTTCAACTCCACTTTCGCCCGGCCCGGGTCGATAGCGAACCCGATCCCGAGAGCCAGGCCATCCTGATGGCCCTGCTGGAAAAGTACGGCAGCTAACCCCGCCTGCCATTCGATAGCCATTCGCTATCAATCAGTTAGACACTAGCGATTATCCCTCCATTTTGTATGGCGGTACTCTAACCCCGTTCCGAAATACGTTTCCAAATCTGGAGGTGAAAGATGAAAAGCCCGATTGGTCTTGATAGCGTTCAATCACAAGCCCTGGCTGCAGAACTGAACAAGTTGCTGGCCAGCTACCAGATCCTTTACATGAACGTCCGTGGTTTCCACTGGAATATCCGCGGCAACCAGTTCTTCGAACTGCACCTGAAGTTCGAAGAGATCTACAACGACCTGTTGCTGAAGGTCGATGCCCTGGCCGAGCGCATCCTCACCCTGGATGGCGTGCCCATGCACAGCTTCAGCGACTATCTGAAGGTGTCGGCCATTGCCGAGCAAAAAGACATGCACGACGGCCGCGCCTGTGTCGAATCCCTGCTGGAGAGCTTTCGCGAATTGCTGATCGCCCAGCGCCGCATTCTGGGACAAGCCGCTGACGCCGGTGACGAGGGCACAGCCTCCATCCTCTCTGACTATGTGCAGCAGCAGGAAAAACTGGTCTGGATGTTGCGCGCCTACCTGGCCTGATCCGTTTTGTAACCCGTTGAGTTGTGAACCCTGAATAGTCTCTCCTGTTTATCCCCCCGCTTGCCGCCCCCCGATGGGCGGCTTTTTTGTTTTTGATCTGCATCAATGAAAAATGAATTGGCAAATTGAATGCCTATTAAGTTTTTTCCGAGAGGCATAGAATCGGCATAAAACAGACAATTGAAATGTCCAATTAGGAGAGGCATGATGTTTTGTGTGCAATGTGAACAGACAATTCGTACCCCCGCCGGCAACGGTTGCGCCTATGCCCAGGGCATGTGCGGCAAGACGGCCGAGACCTCGGATCTGCAGGATGTGCTGATCTATGCGCTGCAGGGGCTGAGCGCCTGGGCGCTGGCCGCCCGCGAGCACGGCATCATCGACAGCGAGATCGATGCTTTCGTACCCAAGGCCTTCTTCGCCACCCTCACCAACGTCAACTTCGACTCCGCCCGTATCGTTGCCTACGTCAACCAGACCCTGGACTATCGCCACCAGCTGGCCAACCGTCTGGCCGAACGCGCGGTGCAGGTTACCGGACTGCCTGCCGCAGCCAGCTTCGAGCCGGGTGCCGAGCTGCTGGAACAGCTGGCCCATGCACTGCAAACCGCGGTCAACCGTGGCAAGAGCGAAGTGAACGAAGACATCATGGGGCTGCGCCTGCTCTGCCTCTACGGCCTCAAGGGTGCCGCGGCCTACATGGAGCACGCCCGGGTGCTGGATCAGCAAGACAGCGAGGTGGCAGCCGAATTCCACCGCATCATGAGCTGGCTTAGCACGGATCCCAGCGATCTGGACCCCCTGTTCAAGTGCGCCATGGATATCGGCCTGCTCAACTTCAAAATCATGGAGATGCTGGATCGCGGCGAAACGACGGCATTTGGTCATCCGGAGCCGACCCGGGTGCGTGTCACCCCGGTGCCGGGCAAGTGCATTCTGGTCTCCGGCCATGACATGGTGGATCTCAAGCTCATTCTGGAGCAGACCAAGGACACCGGCATCAATGTCTACACCCATGGCGAGATGCTGCCAGCGTTGGCTTACCCCTTCTTCAAGCAGTACCCGCACCTGGTGGGCAACTACGGCTCCGCCTGGCAGAACCAGCAAAAAGAGTTCGCCAACTTCCCGGGCGCTGTGGTGATGACCTCCAACTGCATCATCGACCCGAATGTGGGCAACTATGCGGATCGCATCTTCACCCGCTCCATTGTCGGCTGGCCGGGCGTGACCCATCTGGAAGGGGAGGATTTCTCCGCCGTTATCGCGAAGGCGCAGGCGCTGGATGGCTTCAAGCATGAAGAGCTTGAGCACTTCATCACCATCGGCTTTGCCCGCAACGCCCTGATGCAGGCTGCTCCGGCCGTCATCGACAAGGTCAAGGCAGGGGAAATCAGCCACTTCTTCCTGGTGGGCGGTTGCGATGGCGATCGCGCCGAGCGCGCCTACTACACCGAGTTTGCCAAGGCGGTGCCGCAAGACAGCCTGTTGCTCACCCTGGGCTGCGGCAAGTACAAGTTCAACAAGCTCGATTTCGGTGACATCGGCGGCATTCCTCGCCTGCTGGACGTAGGCCAGTGCAACGACGCCTACTCCGCCATCCAGCTCGCCCTGGCGCTGGCCGATGCCTTCGAGTGCGGTGTCAACGATCTGCCGCTGACCCTGGTGCTCTCCTGGTTCGAGCAGAAAGCCATCGTCATCCTGCTCACCCTGCTGGCGCTCGGCGTGAAGGACATCCGCACCGGCCCGACGGCTCCGGCCTTCCTCACCCCGGCCCTGCTCAAGGTGCTGGAGGAGCAGTTCGGTCTCAAGGGTACCACCAGTGCCGAAGCGGATCTGGCCGAGATCCTGGCGGCCTGACAGCTCGTCATGTTGTAAGCGTTTGGCGAGCCGCCCGGCTCGCCTTTTTTGCTCATGCCTTTTACCAATAGAACCGAGGAGCCTTGCGATGACCTCCACCTCTCTCATCCTCACCTGCACCGCCCGCCACGCGGATACCCATGATGTGGTCAGCTGGCAGTTCGTTCCCTTCGAAGGCTCTCTGCCCCCCGTGCTGGCCGGCCAGTGTGTGACCCTGCACACCCTCATCGACGGCCAGCCCCACTGCCGTGCCTATACCCTATCCTCCAGCCCGCAGGATCCTTTCTGGCAAGTCACCATCAAGGATGTGGGGCTGGTCTCCCACCATCTGCACCAGACGCTGCAAGTGGGGGACGAGATCCGGGTGGATGGCCCCTTAGGCGATTTCAACCTGAGCGCACTGCCGTGCGAGCGGCCGCTGCTTTTGAGCGCCGGCTCTGGCATCACCCCCATGTGGGCCATGCTGCGGGACGAGCTGACCAAGCGACCGGACGCCGATATCCGCTTTATTCACAGTGCCCGCTCACCGGAAGATGTCATCTTCGGTCGTGAACTGAACGCCCTGGTCGAGGCTCACGAAGGCCTGCGTCATGCGCTGGTACTGGAACAGGCCCCGGCCGATCACCCCTGGGCTGGGCGCCTCACCCCCGCCATGCTCAAAGAGCTGGCGCCGGACTTGCTCGGCCGCCACGTCTACCTGTGCGGGCCAGCCCCCTATATGGAGGCGGTCAGCACCATGCTGGCAGAGCTCGGGCTGCCCGCCGAGCAACTGCATCAGGAGTCTTTCGGATTGCCGCCCGCCGAGTCTGCCCCCGCCACCAGCGACCACTTCTGGCTGACCCTGAAAAAGAGTGGCAAGAAGGTGAAGATACTGCCGGGCCAGACCCTGCTCGCAGCGCTGGAAGGGGCGGGTGAAACCATGATGGCTGCCTGCCGCGCCGGCGTGTGCGGGGCTTGCCGCTGCACCACCACGGGGGAGATCGAACGCCAGAGCATCATGACCCTGAGCCCCCAGGATCTCGAAAGCGGGGTCGCCCTGGCCTGCTCCTGCACCGCCAGGGGGGATGTCAGCGTCGACTATTGATGGAGTCATTGGTACCTCATGCTTTTCCCGCTGAGGCTGGGCGGGTAAACTTCCCCCAGTTTCATCAGAACACGGGATAGACAATGACAATTCTGGTCACAGGGGGCGCCGGCTATATTGGCTCCCACACCCTGGTCGAGCTGCTTAGCGCCGGACAGCAGGTAGTGGTGCTCGACAACCTCTCCAACTCTTCCCCCGAGTCCCTCAAGCGGGTCGAACGGATCACCGGCAAGACGGTCACTTTCGTCGAGGGGGATATCCTCGACCGAACCTGCCTGCAGCGCCTGTTCGCCGACTACGAGATCGAGTCGGTGATCCACTTCGCCGGCCTCAAGGCGGTCGGGGAGTCGAGCCAGATCCCGCTCACCTACTACCAGAACAACATCAGCGGCACCCTGGTGCTGTGCGAGGAGATGGCCAGGGCGGGAGTATTCCGCCTGGTGTTCAGTTCGTCGGCTACCGTCTATGGCGACCCGGCGTCTGTACCGCTGCGGGAAGATTTCCCCACCAGCGCCACCAACCCCTATGGCCGCTCCAAACTGATGGTGGAGGAGATACTGCGGGATCTCGCCAAATCCGATCCCCGCTGGGCCATCGTGCTGCTGCGCTACTTCAACCCGGTCGGCGCCCACGAGAGCGGCCTCATCGGTGAAGATCCCAACGGTATCCCCAACAACCTGCTGCCCTATATCAGCCAGGTGGGTGTCGGCAAGCTCAAGGAGCTGGGGGTGTTTGGCAACGACTACCCCACCCCGGATGGCACAGGGGTGCGCGACTACATTCATGTGGTGGACCTTGCCATCGGCCACCTCAAGGCACTGGCACGCATCGCCAGCGACACCGGCGTCTTCACCTATAACCTCGGCACCGGCCAGGGTTATTCGGTGCTGGAGATGGTCAAGGCGTTCGAGGCGGCCAGCGGGCGCACTATTCCCTACCAGATCAAACCGCGCCGCCCGGGCGACATCGCCGAGTGCTGGGCCGAGCCGCACAAGGCGCGCGAGGAGCTGGGCTGGCAGGCCGAGCGGGGGCTGGAGCAGATGATGATCGATACCTGGCGCTGGCAAAGCAACAACCCGAACGGCTACCAGGCCTGATGGCATTCAAGCCCGGATAAAAAAACGCCCCGACGCAGTGTCAGGGCATTTTTTTGCATGGTGCCATCAGCAGGCCTGGCTGCGCAGCAGCGGCAGGCGCGCCATATAAGGAACCATTCGCGCAATGAGGCGATCCGAAAGCGGCGTCAGCAGCAGCCAGGGCAGACAGAGGGTAGCCAGCCCCAGGGCGCCGACATAGACATCGGTAAACCAGTGGGCCCCGGAGAAGATCCGTGGCGCAGAGAAGAGCGGCACCATCAGCACGGCGCAGACCCCCGCCCAGCGGGGCAGGTAGCGCAGGGCAAAGCCGGCGAAGATCATCAGGAAGAGGGCGTGATCCCCCGGGAAGCTGTCACCGGAAGAGTCCTTGGTTGGAATGGCACTGATGTGGGTGACGCGCAACGCATCGCTGACCGTCAGGGTCGGGCTGGGGCGCTCTACCGGCAACTGGTGGCCGATCTGGTTGACGACCAGCGCGGTGAGCAGCATCAAGAGTCCCATCGCCACCAGCTGGCGACGCCCTTCCAGATCGCGAGAGACGAAACAACGCGTCAGGATCAGTCCCATGCAGGCCAGCACCACCAGATCGAACAGCCGGTTGTTGATGATCGCCACCAGATCGGCCCAGCGTGCCGATTCCCCCAGCCAGCCATTCACCCCATGGAAAATCGCGAGATCCCAGCCATCCCAGGGACCGTGTGCGGGCAAGACGGCCCAACTGATGGCCACCAGGCCACCGACCAGATAACAAAGCAGGAACTTGCCCATGAAGAGTCTCCTTCGGAAAAGGGCGATATCCTAGATCTGTTATCGCCATCACAAAACCCGGGAATTGTAAGAAAGTACGTCATGAAAGCAAGTCTCAAATAAAGCCACATGACTTATTCCGGTCCGGCCACCCCTTGGGTCTGCCAAATTGCTGCCATCTTGCTAGAATGCGCACTCCCTTTAATGGAAAAGGAAGCGGTATGCACATTCACATCCTCGGGATCTGCGGCACCTTCATGGGTGGTCTGGCGGTGTTGGCAAAACAGCTTGGTTACCGGGTGACCGGCTCCGATGCCAACGTCTATCCCCCCATGAGCACCCAGCTCGAGCAGCAGGGCATCGAGCTGACCGAAGGTTATGATCCCTCCCAGCTCGATCCGGCGCCGGATCTGGTGGTGATCGGCAACGCCATGAGCCGTGGCAACCCCTGCGTGGAGTATGTGCTGGATCGCAATCTGCCCTATATCTCCGGCCCCCAGTGGCTGCTGGAGCATGTGCTGAAAGATCGCTGGGTACTGGCGGTAGCGGGTACCCATGGCAAGACCACCACCGCCAGCATGCTGGCCTGGGTACTGGAGTACGCCAAGCTCGAACCCGGTTTTCTCATCGGCGGCGTACCGGGCAACTTCCCGGTCTCCGCCCGCCTGGGCTCTGCGCCCTTCTTCGTTATCGAAGCGGACGAGTACGACTGCGCCTTCTTCGACAAGCGCTCCAAGTTCATTCACTACCATCCACGCACCCTGGTGATGAACAACCTGGAGTTCGATCATGCAGACATCTTCCCGGATCTCGCCGCCATCCAGCGCCAGTTCCATCACCTGATGCGTACCGTGCCGAGCAACGGCCGGGTACTGTTCCCGCAGGCAGATGACAACCTCACCGCCGTGCGCAAGATGGGCTGCTGGAGCGAAGTGGAGCTGGTGGGTCAGGACGATGCCAAGTGGAAAGCGGTCAAGCTGGCCGACGACGGCTCCGCCTTCGAGGTGTGGCTGGATGGCGAGAAGCAGGGCGAGGTGCACTGGGAATGCATCGGCGAGCACAACGTCAACAACGGCCTGATGGCCATCGCCGCCGCTCGCCATGCCGGTGTCATGGTGGAACACGGCATCGCGGCCCTGTGCCAGTTCAAGTCCCCCAAGCGGCGGATGGAGCTCAAGGGTGAGGTGGCGGGCATCAGCGTCTACGACGACTTCGCCCATCACCCCACCGCTATCGAGACCACCCTCGGCGGCCTTCGCGCCAGGGTTGATCACATCGGAGGCCAGGCCCGCATCCTGGCCGTGCTGGAGCCGCGCTCCAACACCATGAAGCTGGGAGTGCACAAGGAGGAGCTGGCTGGCTGCTTCGACGGTGCCGACGAGGTGTTCTTCTTCCAGCCTCCCAACATCGGCTGGGATCTGGGTGAGGTGACCGCCCACATGACCCGCCCGGCCAAGGTATTCAACGATCTGGAGACCCTGGTCAATCGGCTGGTGGCCGAGTGCCGCGACGGCGACCATATTCTGATCATGAGCAACGGCGGCTTCGGCGGCATCCATGACAAGCTGCTTGCCCGCCTCAAGGACTACCACGGTCAACTATGAACAAAGCGATCACCCTGGCGCTGACCGGCGCCTCCGGTGCCCCCTACGCCCTGCGCCTGCTCCAGAGTCTGGTGCAGGCGGACTATCGGGTCTACCTGCTCGCCTCCTCGGCAGCCCGGGTGGTGCTCAAGACCGAGCAGCAACAGGATTGGCCTGGCTCGCCCAGAGAGCTCTCCGCCTACCTCTGCCGCCAGTATGGTGCCAAGGAGGGGCAGATCGTCGCCTGCGGCAAGGAGGAGTGGTTCTCGCCGGTGGCCTCCGGCTCGGCGGCACCCAAACAGATGGTGGTTTGCCCCTGCTCCATGGGTACAGTCTCCGCCATTGCCAACGGCGCCTCCGACAACCTGCTGGAGCGCGCGGCGGATGTGGTGATCAAGGAGCGCGGCCAGCTCATCCTGGTGCCTCGCGAGAGCCCCTTCTCCGCCATCCATCTGGAGAACATGCTCAAGCTCGCCCGTCTTGGCGTGACCATCATGCCGGCGGCGCCCGGCTTCTATCACGAGCCCAAAAGCATCGAGGATCTGGTGGACTTCATGGTGGCGCGGATCCTTGACCATCTGGGCATAGAACACGAGCTGACCCGCCGCTGGGGTTATGGCTAAGCCTGATCCGTCAGGACAAAAGTACGGCATAAAAAACGGCGCCACTCATCGAGTGGCGCCGTTTTTGTCAAAACCGTATCAGCTGGCCTGGATAGGAGCGGTCACGTACTTGAACAGGAAGTCCGTCACCTCTTCACGGGCGGGGCGCTGGGGCTGGTTGATCATCTGCATCATCACGTAGCCACAACCACTCAGGGAGCGGGCCAGATCCTGCGCCGACAGCACGCTGGTGATCTCCCCTGCATCCATGGCGGACTGCAGCTCGCTGGCGATCAGGTCGAGACACTGATCGAGCAGACGGGTATAGCGAGGCCATACCTCTTCCCGTACCGATGAACTCCACTCCAGCCAGATGCTGGCGTAATCCGGCTTATCAAAAGCGGCATCGACACACAGGGTCACATGGCGTTTGATCTTGTCCAGGATTGCGTCATTGCCCGAGTATGCCTGTGACAGCATCTGGGTCATGAAGCGTTCGATCTCGGCCAGCACCTCATCAACCAACTCCTCACGGGTGTTGAAATAGTTGAATACGGTAGCAACCGATACCTTGGCTTCTTCGGCAATTTCGGCGTGGCCAGCACGACCGATGCCTCGGCGGGAGAATACTTCGATGGCACATTCCATCAATTGAGTTCGACGGGCTTCCGGCGACAGCCGGGTACGACGTCTTATTTCTGCGCGTGGTTCCATAGTTTTTATCATCTAATAGTTATTGATTATGGTGTTTATAGTATTTTAACTGATCATGCCTGAGTGCCTGCTAACTCTATCAATTAAAATAAGCTGATAAAAGCACCATCTATCGCTAGCGCCTCCCGAAACGAGTGGTAGAATCATCGGTTTTGACGTTAATGAACGGCCAAATTCCCCTTGGCCATATTGGAGTAAGTGATGAAACACACTGTCGAGGTGATGATCTCCGAGGCCGAAGTCGCCGCCCGGATCGCCAAATTGGGTGAAGAGATCACCGCCCGTTATCAGGGCTCTGATGAAGTGGTGATGATCGGCCTGCTGCGCGGCTCCTGCGTATTCCTGGCAGACCTCAGCCGTCAGTGCCAACTGCCCATCACCCTGGATTTTATGACCGCCTCCAGCTATGGCTCCGGTATGCACAGCACCCGTGACGTGCGCATCCTCAAAGATCTGGATGACGACATCAAGGGCAAGGATGTGGTGATTGTGGAAGACATCATCGACACCGGTTACACCCTCAACAAGGTGCGGGAGATCCTCTCCCTGCGCGAGCCAAAATCCCTGGCCATCTGCACCCTGCTGGACAAGCCGTCCCGCCGCGAAGTGCAGGTACCGGTTGACTGGATTGGCTTCGCCATCCCGGATGAATTCGTGGTGGGCTGTGGCATCGACTACGCCCAGAAGTACCGCAATCTGCCGTTCATCGGCAAAGTGGTACCCCAGGAGTAAGCCAGGCTCAGTCATATCTGGATGAAGTTGCCCTGCGCCGCTTCATCATCTGCACAGGCGGCCTCGGCCGCCTTTTCTGTATCGAGATGGCATCTGTCATCACAGAGGTTGCAATGAACGCACTGGAAATAAGCGGCCTGAAAAAGACCTATCAGGGGGGCGTCGAAGCCCTGAAAGGCATTGATCTCACTGTCCAGCAGGGAGATTTCTTCGCCCTGCTCGGACCCAACGGCGCGGGCAAGTCCACCACCATAGGGGTCATCAGCTCGCTGGTGAACAAGACCCAGGGCAAGGTGAAGGTGTTCGGCTACGACATCGACACCGAACTGGAACAGGCCAAGGCCCAGCTCGGCCTGGTGCCCCAGGAGTTCAACTTCAGCCAGTTCGAGAAGGTGATCCAGATTGTCACCCATCAGGCCGGCTTCTATGGCGTGCCCAAGGCCGAGGCCAAAATCCGCGCCGAGAAGTATCTGCGCCAGCTCGATCTGTGGGACAAGCGCGACATGCCGGCCCGCACCCTCTCCGGTGGCATGAAGCGCCGCCTGATGATCGCTCGCGCCCTGATGCACGAGCCCAAGCTGCTGATCCTGGACGAACCGACCGCCGGGGTGGATATCGAGATCCGCCGTTCCATGTGGACCTTCCTCAAGGAGCTCAACGCGCAGGGGGTCACCATCATACTCACCACCCACTATCTGGAAGAGGCGGAGATGTTGTGCCGCAACATCGGCATCATCGACAAGGGGCGGCTTATCGAGCACACCAGCATGAAGAAGCTGCTGGCCAAGCTGGGCCGCGAGACCTTCATGCTGGATCTGGCGCCGGGCTCCGCCGTGCCGAACCTGCCCCAGTTCAATGGCCGGATGCAGGACGAGCGCACCCTGGAAGTGGATCTGGACAAGAGCCAGTCTCTCAACAGCCTGTTCGAGCAGCTGTCGAGCCAGCAAGTGCAGGTGCTGAGCATGCGCAACAAGGCCAACCGGCTGGAAGAGCTGTTCGTCAGCCTGGTCGAAGAGGGGAGAAAAGCATGAATCTGACCACCTATTACATCGCCTTCAAGAGCATTCTGGCCAAGGAAATCAGCCGCTTCACCCGGATCTGGATCCAGACCCTGGTGCCGCCCGCCATCACCATGAGCCTCTACTTCGTCATCTTCGGCAACCTCATCGGTTCACGCATCGGTGACATGGGGGGCTTTAGCTACATGGAGTTCATCGTGCCCGGCCTCATCATGATGTCGGTCATCACCAACTCCTACTCCAACGTCGCCTCCTCCTTCTTCAGCGCCAAGTTCCAGCGTAACGTGGAGGAGCTGCTGGTAGCCCCTGTGCCCAACTACGTCATCATCGCAGGCTATGTAGGCGGTGGCGTGGCGCGCGGCCTCTGTGTCGGCCTCATCGTCACCCTGGTGTCGCTGTTCTTCGTGCCGCTGCAGATCCATCACCTGTTCAGCGTCTGCATCACGGTACTGCTGACCTCGATCCTGTTTTCCCTCGGCGGGCTCATCAACGCCGTGTTTGCCAAGACCTTCGACGACATCAGCATCATCCCCACCTTCGTGCTGACGCCGCTCACCTATCTGGGCGGGGTCTTCTACTCCATCACCCTGCTGCCCCCCTTCTGGCAAGGGGTCTCCCAGGTGAACCCGATTATCTACATGGTGAACGCGTTCCGTTACGGCTTCCTCGGTATCTCCGACGTGCCGCTCGGCACCGCCTATCTCATCATCATCGGCTTCATCGTGGCTCTCTACGGTCTGGCCTGGTGGCTCATCTCCCGCGGCACCGGGCTGCGCCACTAAGTAGTTAGCTGGCACCGTTCAAGGGGCGCCCGTATGGGCGCCCTTTTTATTGCGATCACACCGGGTAATTGCGGCCCCGTCCGGCAAAAACGGAAATTGGTCGCCCGGATACCGTCAAACTCATTGCGGCTCAATCGGGAATTGTTACAATTCCAGCCTCTCTATAAAGAGGTACCCTATGCCTGCCTATGTGCGCATGCTGGCCAACCTGGCCCTGGGGGGATTTTTCATCGCCTCGGCGGGTTTCAAGCTTGCGTCCCCTGCCCTGTTCGCCGAACAGATCGCGGCCTTCGGGTTGATCTGGTCGCCGCTCATCCTGCCCGCCGCCTGGGGCCTGATCGCCCTGGAGCTGTGCGCCGGGCTCGCGGTGATAGCCAATCGCCGCTGGGGACTCTGGCTGGTGATCGCCCTGCTTGCCCTGTTTATCCCCGTGCTGGGTTACGGCATCGCCATCGGGCTCGATATCTCTTGCGGCTGTCTTGGCAAGGCGGATCTCAGTTCGCTGCCGGAAGCCATCCTGCGGGATCTGCTGCTGCTGACGCTTGCGGGCGCCCTGTTGCGTACCTCCCGCCCCGTTTTTCCTGCTATCAAGGAGTAGTCACATGATGACATTGCGATCCCGTACCCTGCTGGCTTCCGTCATTGCCGCCAGCTTCGCCCTCGCCGGCTGCGGCGACAACCAGTTCGAGCAGGAGGTCAAGCTGGAGCAAGCCGCAGTGCAGCTCTCCCAGGAGACCCAGCAAGGGGGCTACCAGCTGCTGACCGTGGCCGAGCTGAAGACCCGGATGGATAAGGGTGAAGAACTGGTGATCATCGATACCATGCCCTATGAAGACTCCTTCAAGAAGGAGCACATCCCGGGTGCCAAGAACTTCGTCTTCGTGAAGGAGGCCAAGTCTGGCGACGACTGGAGCGAAATCGTGGAAGGCAACGGCACTCCCGAACAGTTCCAGGCCCTGCTGGGTGAAGACAAGTCCCGCCCCGTGGTGATCTACTGCGGCTTCGTCAAATGTGGCCGCAGCCACAACGCCGCAGCCTGGGCGGTGACCCAGGGCTATCAGCAAGTCTACCGGGTACCCGGCGGTATCTTCGCCTGGAAAGGGGCCGGCTACCCCATCTCCGCCGAATAAGCTCCTCGCCCCCGAATGAAAGAAGCCCGCAGTTGCGGGCTTCTTTATATATCCGGTTTGCTCAAGTCAGGGGATCAAGAGTTGACCGTGACGACGCGGTTGTCGATGAGGCGAGCCTTGCCGAGATAGGCCGCCATCAGGATCACCAGCTGGCGGCTCTGATCGGTGGCTGACTCCAGAGTGTCGGCATCGACAATATCGATGGCATCGGTGCGAAAACCGGCATTGTCGAGTCGCTGGCTGGCCTGGGCCACCAGGGAGGGCAGATAGCTATCTCCCGCCTCGATCTGCTCGGCAATCCAGTTCATGGTGCGCGCCAGCTCGGGGGCGATGGCGCGCTCGGCGGCAGTCAGATAACCGTTGCGCGAAGAGAGCGCCAGCCCGTCTTCGGCCCGCACCGTGGGCACGCCGACGATCTCAATGGGCATCGCCATGTCGGCCACCATCTTGCGAATGAGCGCCAGCTGCTGGTAATCCTTCTGGCCGAAGCAGGCCACGTCCGGCTGTACCAGGTTGAACAGCTTGGTGACCACAGTGCTGACGCCGCGGAAGTGGCCCGGGCGCAGCGCCCCTTCCAGCAGGCTGGAGAGGCCCGGCACCTCGACGAAGGTCTGGCTCGCCAGCCCCTGCGGGTACATGATCTCCGGGGTCGGCGTGAATACCATGTCGACACCGGCGGCCTCCAGGGCGGCGCAGTCCTGCTCCAGGGTGCGCGGGTAGTTGGCGAGATCCTCGGCCTTGTCGAACTGCATCGGGTTGACGAAGATGCTGACCACCACCTTCTCGGCGTGGCCGTGCGCCTCCTTCACCAGGGTCAGATGGCCCTGGTGTAGGTTGCCCATGGTGGGCACGAATGCAATGGCACGCCCTTCACGACGCCATTGGCTAATCTGTTCACGCAAAACGACGGGATTGTTAACGACCAACATCAGCAGTTCACCTTCCAAATCAAAAGAGAGACGGGTTACATCAGCCAAAGAGAGATGGCGAAGCGGGGGCACAGGCCCCCGCTCATGGCAATACGACATCCGGTCAGTTGAAGCAGTGCTCCGGACCGGGGAAACTCCCCTCGCTCACCTGCTGCACATAGAGACGGACGGCGGCACGCACATCCCCGGTTTCGGCCAGGAAGTTCTTGGTGAACTTGGGCACATAGCCGGAGGTGATGCCAAAGGCGTCGTGCATCACCAGGATCTGGCCGTCGGTAGCCGGGCCCGCACCGATGCCGATCACCGGGATGCGCAGCGCCTTGGTAATGCGCTCGGCGAGCGCAGTGGGCACGCACTCAAGCACCAACAGCTGGATGCCGGCCGCCTGCAACTCGAGGGCCTGACGGTAGATCTCCTGGGCCTGGAACTCGTCACGCCCCTGTACCTTGAAGCCACCAAATACATGGACGGATTGCGGGGTGAGGCCGAGGTGGCCGCACACCGGCACGCCGTTGCGGGTCAGGTGGCGGATGGAGTCGCACAGCCAGTCGCCCCCTTCCATCTTCACCATGCGGGCACCGGCTGCCATCAGACGGGCGGCGTTCTGGTAGGTCTGCTCCGGGGTGGCATAGCTCATGAACGGCATGTCAGCCACCACCAGCGCCTGGCTGGCGCCACGGGCGACACAGCGGGTGTGATAGACCATCTCGTCCATGTTGACCGCCAGGGTATCCTGCCCCCCTTGCAGCACCATGCCCAGCGAATCACCGATGAGCAGGACGTGCGCCCCCTCGTCGTCGAACAGCCTGGCGAAGGTGGCATCATAGGCGGTAATGGCAGTGAACTTCTGGCCATCCTGCTTCATCTTCAGCAGGCTGGCGGTGGTGATCTTGCTCATAAAGGCTCCTGTTCGTCTGCGCCGGAGGCAATGATGGCGAGACCATTGCGCGGGCAGCGGGCAACCAGTTGGGCGAGCGGGGTGCCGCAGGGCAGCACCAGAGCGGGCGCGATCTCGGCCAGGGGCAAGAGCACGAACTCTCGCTCCTGCATGCCGTAATGGGGAACGATGAGGCGCTCGTGATTGATCACCCGATCGCCGTAGAGCAGCAGATCGAGATCCAGGGTTCTTGGCCCCCAGCGCTCATCTTTGCGCACACGTCCTTGTTCCAGCTCGATTTTTTGTAGTTGGTCCAGCAGCGCCAGCGGCGCCAGCCGGGTAGTGAGCCGGGCCACGGCATTGACATAGTCCGGCTGATCAGCCGGCCCCATGGGGCGGCTGCTGTAAAACGACGAGGCCTGCTGCAGCTCTGTCTCCGGCAATGCCGCCAGAGCCGAGACGGCGCGGCGAGCCTGGCCGAGCGGATCGGCCAGGTTGGAGCCGATGGCGACGAAGACCTCGCTCATCATGGCCGTGGTCACTCGGCGGCGGCTTTCGGCTTGCGACGGCGGGGACGACGGCGGTTGCGGCCATTGCCATTGCGCTTTTCGCCAGCCGGGGCACGATCGCCACCGCGAGTCGCTTCACGCTGCAGCTGCGGGCGCACGTCCGGGTTGGAGGCCACATAGCGCTCCCACCAGCTGGAGAGCTCGCCAAGGCCGCGTTCGACCCGGTTGCGCAGCAACAGGAAGTCAAACGCCGCACGGAACTTGGGGTGCTCCATGGTGCGCTCGGGGTGGCGGCCCTGACGGCGGGTCAGTCGCTGCTGCAGCGCCCAGATGTCGCGCACGTCCGTGGTGAAACGACGGGGCACGGCGATGATCCGCACCTGGGTGTCCAGCACCTCGTTGACCGCCAGCATGAAGGCGTCATACCAGGGCAGGCCGCTCTCGTTCTCCAGCACCCGACCACGGGCCTCGACACATCCCCACAGCAGGGTGGCATAAAGGAAGGCGGGTGTAACCCGCTTCTCTTCACGCACCCGGGTATCGGTATCGATCAGCGCCTGCTCGATGAACTGCTCATAAGGGGAGTTGCCGTGCGGGGTAAAGAGCGCGGCCACCTGAGGGAACAGTTGCTGGAACAGGCCGTACTCGCGCAGCAGCTTGTAGGTAGCCAGCGCATCGCCGGCCAGGAACAGCTTGAGGGTCTCCTCGAACAGACGCGCGGCCGGAATATCCTGCAGCAACGGCGCCAACTCCTTGATGGGGGCAGCGGTGCGCGGGCTGATGGTCATATCCAGCTTGGCGGCAAAGCGCACGGCGCGCAGCATCCGCACCGGATCTTCGCGGTAGCGGGTCTCGGGATCGCCAATAAGCTCCAGCTTGCGCTCCGCCAGATCTTCCAGCCCGCCCTCGAAATCGTGCAGGGTGAAATCCTTGACGCTGTAGTAGAGGGCGTTGACGGTGAAGTCGCGGCGCTCGGCATCCTCTTCGATGGTGCCGTAGACGTTGTCACGCAGCAGCATGCCTTCATCAGACTGGGCCGACACATGTTTGCTGGTATTGACCTGATGGTGGTGACCCCGGAAGGTGGCCACTTCGATCACGTCACGACCAAAGACGATGTGGGCCAGGCGGAAGCGACGGCCAATCAGGCGGCAGTTGCTGAACAGTGCCTTGATCTGCTCCGGCGTCGCATTGGTGGCGATGTCGAAATCCTTTGGCGTCTTCCCGAGCAGCAGATCCCGGACTCCGCCGCCGACCAGGTAGGCGTCATAGCCTCCCTTGTTCAGGCGATAGAGCACCTTGAGTGCATTTTCGCTGATCTCTTTGCGCGAAATCGGGTGCTGATCACGGCTCAAGGTACGACGTTGACCAGCGACACGGGCCGGAATGGGGGACTCCACCGACTGCTCGCCGTCTTCCTTGCCGAGCACCTTGCGGCAAAAGTTTGCGATCTGGGAAAAAATGGTACACCTCTTCATGACTTCTAAATTGACGGGAGGCCAAAAAATAGCGGCCTATCATAGCTCAGCACTTATCAAATGAAAAACCGAATGGCCCGCTCAGCCAGCCTCCAGCGGGATCTTCTGGCAGGAGGGGACGCGTGCGAGCCGCCAGTTGGCCACGGCCCAGCGGATCATCTCCGCCACCGGACTCGCCATCAGCTCGGGCGGCGGGCACTGGCCGAGAAAGTGCAGGGCCCGCCACAGGGCCGGACGCACCTCATCTTGAGCCAGTGCCGGGGCATGGTTCTGCTTGGAGAGCTTGTTGCCATCCGCCAGCACCGCCAGCGGCAGATGTACCCAGTCAGGCACGCTGGCCCCCAGGGTCTGGTAGAGGGCAATCTGGCGCACCGTGGGCTCCAGCAGATCGGCGCCGCGCACTATCTCGGTAATGCCGCTGTCCATGTCATCCACCACCACCGCCAGGTTGTAGGCATAAAGCCCATCCCGGCGCCGGACGATGAAATCCTCCTCCGCCAGAGCAGTAGGCACCTCTATGTGTCCCTGCAACCCATCCTCGAAGTGATAGACGGGGTGACGCTGGCGCAGGCGGGCAGCGACGCCTTGCGCCCCCCCTGTCACCGAGAGGCCCAGCTCGCGGCAGTGGCCGTTGTAAAAACCGCCGCTGGCCATGATCTCGCGCCGGGTACAGCGGCACCAGTAGAGATCGCCGGCCCGATAGAGCTGGTCGATGATCTCGTCATAGCGGGCATGGCGCCGGCTCTGGTACATCACTTCCCCATCCCACTCGAGGCCATACGCTTCAAGGGTCTGCAGGATAAGGTCGGCAGCTCCCGCCATCTCTCGCGGCGGATCTATGTCTTCGATGCGCACCAGCCAGCGCCCCCCCCGGGCCCTGGCCTGCAAAAAGCTGCCGAGGGCCGCAATCAGGGAGCCAAAATGGAGCGGCCCCGATGGAGAGGGGGCAAAGCGGCCGACATAGGAGCGCGTTTGGGATGACAAAGGGGCATTCACTGGCATGGCGATTCGGGTAAACAACTCATTGAGGCTGCATTCTGGATGGCGCCACCCAAAAGCTCAATAAAAAAGGGAGCCTGCAAGCTCCCTTTCATCGTTCAGACGGACACCATCAACCGGCCATCTGCTTTTCCTTGATCTCGGCCAGCGTCTTGCAGTCGACACAGAGGTCGGCGGTCGGACGGGCTTCCAGACGACGGATGCCGATCTCGATGCCGCAGTGCTCGCAGTAACCGAAATCATCGTCTTCAAGCAGCTGCAAGGTCTTCTCGATCTTCTTGATCAGCTTGCGTTCACGATCGCGAGTACGCAATTCGAGAGCGAACTCTTCCTCTTGCGCGGCACGATCCACGGGATCCGGGAAGTTGGCAGCCTCGTCCTTCATATGATCAACGGTGCGGTCAACTTCCTGCATCAGTTGGTTGCGCCAGGCACCCAGGATCTTGCGAAAATGCGCCTTCTGTTGGTCATTCATGTACTCCTCACCCGGTTTTTCCTGGTAAGGGGCGACACCCGCAATGGCCAGGGGGCCCAGAGATTTCCTGTTTTCGCCTGTTGGCATGCCCTGTCTCCTAATTCAGCACGCTACCCGTGCCATCCATAAATTGAGGGCGACATCTATAGCAGAAGGGTAACGGGTAAGCAAACGAGCCGTACCAATTATGTTACCCACTCCAATATTTATGAACTCCCCTCGGGTAGCAGGTGGCTGGCTTCAAACGGAATAAATCCTTGAGCCACCGTGCCTTGCACCCCAACATGGGGCCGATAGCATAAAATTTCAACCCCTGCCGCAATTGACTGCTCAATTAGCAGACTATAGTGCGGATCTATATGGGCTGCAGGCCTCATTCTGGTTATTCCCGAGTGCAACACCATAAACAGCAGCACGGCCCTGTGCCCCGCCGCCTTCATGGCCATCAATTCACGCAAGTGCTTGGCGCCGCGGGCGGTCACCGCATCGGGGAAGTACCCCATGCCGGCCTCTTCCCGCTCGTCCAGCAGGGTCACCGACTTCACTTCAATGTAACAACTGGGCCTTTCATCATCTTCCAGCAACAGATCGATGCGGCTGTTCTCCTCGCCATATTTCACCTCGGTGCGCAGGCGGGCATAGCCGGTCAGCGGCGCGATGGCCCCCTGCTCGATAAGCTCGCGGGCGATCTGGTTGGCGCGGGCCGTGTTGACGCAGATGAAGTGCCCCGCCGGGCTCTCGGCAATTTCCCAGCTGTGGGGCAACTTGCGCTTGGGGTTATCGGAAGTAGAGTACCAGACTCGGGTGCCCGGTTCGGCGCAGCCGGTCATAGCGCCGGTGTTGGCGCAGTGGATGGTGATCTGCTCGCCGTTATCCAGCGCCACATCGGTGAGGAAACGCTTGTAGCGGGCGACCAGCTGGCCCGATTGCAGCGGCGGTTCAAATATCATGGGTCATCCTCTCTCTTCTTCTTTAACCCGGGCGCGCAGCGGCCAGCAGGCGAGCGGCTCGTAACGCACGCCATCCGGGGTGGAAACCGACTGGTAGAGGCAGAAGCGATCGGCCTGCAGCACGAAATCCGGTGCCGGCAGGGTGGACGGCGCCTCGCTCGCCTTGCGCGACAGGGTGACATGGGGCCGATAACCCTGCTCGCCATTGCCAAGACGCAGCCTCTCGCCGTGACGGCGCAGTGCCCGGGCCAGCACGTTGAGATCGTTGGGCCACTCTTTGGGGCCGATCCAGGCCGCCTTGGCCCGGCCAAACCAGCCGGTCTCGTTCAGGTGAATGGCAAGCGGCGGACAGTGCTGGCGATCCACGGCGGCGATGAGGCGACGGGTGGTCACCTCGTCCGCCTCCCCCAGAAACGCCAGGGTCAGGTGAAGGTTCTCCCCGGGAACCGGTTGGCCTGGCCAGGGCAACCGATCACGCCAGGCGATGAGTTCGGAAGCAAGTCCCTCGACGGGCAGGGCAAAGAAGAGTTTGGCCATTGCGCGGATAGATGCCTTTTTCTCGTTCATGGAGGGGCCATTCTATGGCAGCGGGGCGGCGCCTGTCTCGGCGTCCGGCCGAGCTATGTCCGTCCCGGTCACAGGCGCTCACGGTAGTGGCCGGGGTTGTGGCAGAATAAGCGCCGTTTTGAAGGAGCCACAGAAGGTTTTCATCGCTTTGTCCCAGCTTCCCATCGAGTCGGTGCTGCCCGCACTGTTTGCCGCCATCGACCAGCATGCCTCCGTGATCCTGCAGGCGCCCCCTGGCGCGGGCAAATCGACCCTGCTGCCGCTGGAGCTGGTACGCCAGCACCGGCTGCCAGGTCGCATCATCATGCTGGAACCCAGACGCCTTGCAGCGCGCAATATCGCCAGCTTTCTCGCCCGCCAGCTCGGCGAGAAGGTGGGCGAGCGCATCGGCCTGCGGGTGCGCGGCGAGAGCCGCACCAGTGCCGCCACCCGGCTCGAAATCGTGACCGAAGGGGTACTGACTCGGATGCTGCAGCAGGATCCCGAGCTCAGTGGCGTCTCCCTGGTCATCTTCGACGAGTTTCACGAGCGCAGCCTCCATGCCGATACCGCCCTGGCCTTTGCCATCGAGAGCCAGCAGGGGCTGCGGGATGATCTCAAACTGCTGGTGATGTCCGCCACCCTGGATGGCATGGCCCTCGAGGCCCTGCTGCCGGATGCCCCCGTCATTCGCTCCGAGGGGCGCGGCTTTCCCATCGACTACCACTACCGCCCCGCCAATCGCCAGCAGTGGCTGGAACCCCAGGTGGGCGCCGTGGTGCTGGAGGCACTGGCGGCTCACGATGGCAGCCTGCTGGTGTTCCTGCCCGGGCAGGGTGAAATCGAGCGACTGGCGCAATGGCTGGCCGAACGCCTGCCGGAAGAGGTGCTGCTCGCCCCCCTCTACGGTCGCCTCGACATGGCGGCGCAGCAGGCGGCCATCGCACCGGCACCGGCGGGTCGCCGCAAGCTGGTGCTCACCACCAACGTGGCGGAGACCTCCCTCACCATCGAGGGGATCTCCGTGGTCATCGACAGCGGGCTGGAGCGACGGGCCTCGTTCGATCTGAAAAGCGGCATCACCCGGCTGGAGACCCGGCCGATCGCCAGATCCTCCGCCACCCAGCGGGCCGGACGGGCCGGGCGTCTTGGCCCGGGCGTCTGCTACCGGCTCTGGAGCAGTGAGGTGCAGGAGCGGCTCGCCGAACAGAGTCCGCCCGACATCCTCACCCAGGAGCTGACCGGTCTGTTGCTGGATGCCGCCCAGTGGGGCGCCAAGGTTGACGATCTGCCGCTGCTGGACAAGCCCCCGGCCGCCGCCGTGGCCAGCGCCCAGCGGCTGCTGGTATCCCTCGGCGCCATGAAGGCGGAAGGCGAGCAGCAACTCACCCCGGCCGGCCGCGCCATGGCTGCATTCGGTACGCACCCGCGCCTCGCCCGCATGTTGCTGCGGGCCCGCGAGCTGGAGCGCGAGGGTCTGACAGGGATTGTCGCCGATGCCGCTTTCCTGGTGGCGCTGCTGGAAGAGGATCTGCGAGGATCGGAGCGCCTCTCCGTGCTGTTCCATCGCCGTCAGGGGGCCCTGCGACAAGGTGCTGCTCGCTGGTTCGAGCGGCTTGGCGCGAGGCCCTCACAGGCGCAAGGCCAGTGGTTGGGGCTGCTCTGCGCCCTCGCCTGGCCGGATCGCATCGGCAAGCTGCGCAGCGCCAGTCGTTATCAACTCAGTGGTGGGGTGAGCTGCGATCTGGTAGAAGGTCATCCATGCCAGGGGCAAGGGGCACTCATCGCCATCGAGATGGGGCAGAACGAGCGCGGCAGCCGCATTTTCATCGCCGAACCCGTCGAGCTGGAGGAGCTGGTGCGCCAGTTGCCGGAACTGGTGAGCGAGCGCCAGTGGTTTGACTGGGACGAGCGGGAAGAGCGGGTGCGGGCCGAACGCCAGCAGGTGATCGGCGAACTGGTGCTTAGCCAGCGGCCGCTCACCGAGCTCTCCGATGAGCAGAAGGGGCGCTGCCTGCTGCAGGGGATCCGGCGCAAGGGGCTGCACGTGCTGCCCTGGGACGAGGGGAGCGAAGGGCTGCTGGCTCGTCTGCGCTGCGCCCGCGACTGGCTGCCGGATGAAGCCTGGCCCGCCATGGACGAGGAGAGTCTGCTGGCGACCCTTGAGCAGTGGCTGCTGCCGGCGGTAAGCGGCATGACCCGGCTGGAGCAGCTCAAAAAGCTCAATCTGACCGAGATCCTGCGCCAATCCCTGCCCTGGCCGCTGCCCAGACGGCTGGACGAGGCGCTACCGAGCCACTTCACGGCGCCGACCGGCAGCCGGGTTAGGATCCGTTATCAACCGGGTCAGGCCCCGGTGATCCCGGTGCGCATTCAGGAGATGTTCGGTCAAGCGGCCACCCCCTGCGTGGCCGATGGCCGGGTGCCTCTGGTGGTGGAGCTGCTCTCCCCCGCCCAGCGGCCGCTGCAGATCACCGCCGATCTCGCCGCCTTCTGGGCCGGCTCCTACGAGCAGGTGAAAAAAGAGATGAAGGGACGCTACCCACGCCACTACTGGCCGGACAATCCGCTGGAAGCGATGCCGACCAGGGTCACCAAGAAAAAGATGGGGCTGCAGGAGTAGCCCGCGAATGTCGGTCTGATGACAGGCCACGCGCCGGGGCAGCCAGTGTTGCCCCGGCGAGCAGGATCAGTTCATGGCAGGGAGCACGCCCGCTTGGCCACAGAGGCCGGCGAGGCATGACCCCGCAATGGCGACATAACAAGTAAAAGAGGATTCATGGCAACCCAACGACGCAAACGCACGCCCAAGAAGGCGGCGGCTCCCAAGCGCACCATCTGGCGCAAGCTGTTCTGGCTTGGCTTCAAGCTCTCCCTGGTGGGGGCCGCCTTTATGGTGGTTTTCGGTATCTATCTCGATACCAAGGTGCGCGAGCGGTTTGACGGCGAGAAGTGGCAACTGCCGGTAATGGTCTACAGCCGGCCGCTGGAGCTCTACCCGGGCCAGCGCCTGTCGCGGGATCAGATGGTGCGCGAGCTCAACATGCTGAGCTACAAGCGGGTGCGTCAGCCCCATACCCCGGGCGAGTACACCATCAACGGCAATCGCATCGAGCTGGTGCGTCGCCCGTTCGAGTTTTATGACGGCGCCGACGGGGCTCGCGGCCTGCGCCTCTCCTTCAACGGCCCCCGTCTGGAGCAGATCCAGTCGCTGGAGAACCAGCGCCAGCTCGGCTACGCCCAGATGGACCCGGTGTTGCTCGATCGCCTCAACACCGAGGATCGGGAGGATCGCCTGCTGGTACGCCTCTCCGAGGTGCCTGACAGCCTGCTGGTGACCCTGCTCACCACGGAAGACCGTGAGTTTTACCAGCATGGCGGCGTCTCGCCGGTGGCCATCATGCGCGCCATGTTTGCCAACCTGGTGGCGGGTCGCACCGTGCAGGGGGGCAGTACCCTGACCCAGCAGCTGGCCAAGAACTTCTTCCTGACCCGTGAACGCAGCCTGTGGCGCAAGCTGCAGGAAGCCTACATGGCAGTGCTGATCGACTATCGCTACAGCAAGGACGAGATCCTGGAGTCCTACCTCAACGAGGTCTATCTGGGGCAGAACTTCTCGCAAGGGGTCTACGGCTTCGGGCTCGCTTCCTACTTCTACTTCGGCATTCCGGTCAACGAGCTGGATATCGATCAGGTCGCCCTGTTGGTGGGTCTGGTGAAGGGCCCCTCCTATTACGATCCCTGGCGCTTCCCGGAGCGGGCCAAGGCGCGCCGCGACCTGGTGCTGAAACTCCTGATGGATCACGGCAGCCTGACCCAGGCCGAGTATGAGCTGGCCAGCAAGCAACCCCTTGGCATCATCGCCCGGGGCCAGATGAGCTATGGCCGCACCCCGGCCTTCATGGGCCTGCTCAAGCGGGAGATCCAGAGCCGCTTCGGCTCAGATCTGCTCAAGCAGTCCGGCCTCAAGATCTTCACCAGCCTGGACCCCATCGCCCAGCACGCCGCCGAGCGGGCGGTCGAATCAGGCCTGGCCCAGATCGAGAAACAGCGGGGCAAGAAGAAGCTGGAGGCGGCCATGGTGGTCTCCGACTGGCACAAGGGGGAAGTAGTAGCACTGGTGGGTGGCCGGGATCCCCGCTACGCCGGCTTCAACCGGGCGCTGGATGCCCGCCGCCAGATAGGCTCTCTGGTCAAGCCGGCGGTCTACCTGACCGGTCTCTCCAACGGACTGACCCTGGCGACCCCGCTCAAGGATCAGCCGATCCGCATTCGCGGCCAGGATGGCCAGCTGTGGACACCGCAAAACTACGATCGCAAGTTCCGCCAAAGCGTGCCGCTGATGGATGCGCTGGCCAGCTCCCTCAACGTGCCGACCGTCAATCTCGGTCTGCAGGTGGGGCTGGAGAAGGTGGTAGACACCCTGCACAAGATGGGGGTCGAGCAGGAGATCCAGCCCTATCCGTCCCTGGTGCTGGGGGCAGTCGCCTTGTCACCGCTGGAGGTGAACCAGATGTACCTGCCCATCGCCAACCGCGGGCTGACCCAGCCGCTGTCGGCTATCCGTGCCGTAGTGAAGGGTGATGGCACCCTGATTTATCGCCATGACGAGGGGGCCAAGCAGGTGACGGATCCCCAGGCAAGCTGGCTGACCCTGTTTGCCATGACCAAGACGGTGAGCCAGGGTACGGCACGGGCCCTCAGCGCCCGGTTCCCCGGTGCCACCATGGCGGGCAAGACAGGTACCACCAACGAGCTGCGCGACTCCTGGTTTGCCGGGCTGGACAACAACGAGCTGGTGAGCGTCTGGGTCGGTCGCGACGACAACACTCCGGCGGGACTGACCGGCTCCAGCGGTGCCCTGCAGCTGTTCAGTGGCTATATGAGCCAGCGCGGCGTCAACAGCCTGGGGCTGAAGACTCCGGAAGGGGTAAGCTGGGCCAACTTCTCCCGCGCCAACGGCGCCCATGTTGCCAGTAACTGCCCGGGCAGCCTGCAGGTGCCGGCCAAGACCGCCACTCTGGGCACCCCGATCAGCTGTGCCAGCAGCCCCTCACCGCGCAGCACGCTGGACGAGTGGTTCGGTGGCTTCTTCAACTAACAGGACGAGACGGGCAGCGCAGGCTGCCCGTTGATTATTTATTCCCGCAGACAAGGAGTCACCATGACCTTGCCACTGTTTGAGGCCATCCACCATGTGGCCATCATCGCCAGCGATTACGAGCGCTCGCGCCACTTCTATCACCAGGTGCTGGGGCTGCCTATCATCTGCGAAACCCTGCGCGAAGCCCGCCAATCCTGGAAGCTGGATCTGGCCCTGCCGGATGGCAGCCAGCTGGAGCTATTCAGTTTCCCGAATCCCCCCGCTCGCCCTTCTCAACCTGAAGCCTGCGGCCTGCGCCATCTCGCTTTTCGGGTCGGTGATATCGATAGGGTCATTGCCCATCTGCAACGCCACGGCATCGAGGTGGAGGCAGTGCGGGTGGACGAGCTGACCGGCAAGCGTTTCACCTTCTTTGCCGATCCCGATGGGTTGCCGCTGGAGCTTTATGAGACAGGTTGCTGAGTGCCTGATGTTGTCGCTGCAAACCCACGGCAGGCGAGGAAAAACTCGCCACTTTGTTGTATCAAGGGGGTATCAAAGCCGCATGGCGAACGAGTCCATCAATGGCATGCGGCCAATGACCGTTGAAAGATGGTCATTTAACATCACATCGCTATAATATCCGCCTGCAAACCTGATACTAACAATCAAGGAATTATCATGAGCCTGAACCTGGTACCGGCTGGCAAGAGCCTGCCCGACGATATCTACGTCATCATCGAAATCCCGCAGAATGCCGACCCGATCAAATACGAAGTCGACAAGGACAGCGGCGCAATTTTCGTGGATCGCTTCATGTCTACCCCCATGTTCTATCCGTGCAACTACGGCTATGTGAACGCGACCCTCTCCCTGGATGGTGACCCCGTCGACGTACTGGTTCCGACCCCCTACCCGCTGCTGGCCGGCTCCGTCATCCGCTGCCGCCCGGTTGGTGTACTGAAGATGACCGACGAATCTGGCGAAGATGCCAAGATCGTTGCCGTGCCGCACTCCAAGCTGACCAAGCAGTACGACCACATCCAGGATGTGAACGATCTGCCGGAGCTGCTGCGCGCCCAGATCCAGCACTTCTTCGAGCGCTACAAAGAGCTGGAAGCAGGCAAGTGGGTCAAGGTAGAAGGCTGGGGCGACAAGGCCGAAGCCGAAGCCGAGATCAAAACCTCTGCCGAACGTTACGCTGCCAAGTAAGCGTACCGGTCGATAAAAAGGCGCCTTATGGCGCCTTTTTTATGGATGGTGACGATGGCTGGCCGGACATTTCTCCGCCAGGATTCCCCTGAATATATATTTCCCGTCCATCTTGCTGGTAGGGGCGATAGTAGTCCCCCCCGCAGCGATACCCTCCTCCCTGCTGACTCATCAGCTCGCAGTTGACCGGCAATACCTCCAGCCACTTGATGGCCTGCTGGAAGCGCAACCACTCCTGCCACTCATGCTCCCGCGCCAGCTGATCCCGCAGGGCAAAGGCGTCTATCTTCTCTCCACCCTTGCTGACAATCACCGGCCCGGCCAGCGCCGGCAGGCTCAGCAAGCCAAATAGCCATACCATCAAAAGCTTCATATCCCCTCCAGAGCGACTTAATTTCACAATTAAATTTAAAGGCGCATCAATCTGTTATCCCGATCACAAAACGAAACATCCTCAAACCGCCGCCGGCTCACCTAGTTGTTAATTATCGTTCCCGGCAGGAAGCATCACCATGAAGCCGCTACCCGGTCTGCTGTTAAGCCTGAGCCTGTGCACCTGCGCCATCGAGGCCAGCGAGATCAACCTGAGCTGGCAGTGGCAATCGAGCGATGGCCAGTTCAAACACTTCCAGCTGACCACGGACGATCGGGTGATGGCCGCCAGTCGCCACGATATGAACCTGCTCGACGCCTCCCTCACCAACCCGCTGGAGACCCTCTATGCCTACATCAGCCCGCGCCTCTACAACAGCATCAACCTGATCAACCAGAACAGTCCGGAGACCGCCACCAAGTTTCGCAATCTGGAACAGGCCTTCACGGTCCACGACGACAGCGTGGAGTCGCTGCTGTTCTGGCAAGCCTACCAGCAGTATCAGGACGATGCGTTCTACCAGATGCGGGTGATCCCTTGCGTACATCCGGCCAACCGCAAGCTCCCTTGCGTGCGCCCCGATTACTCCCAACTCTTTTATCACTTCAAGAGCGATCTCAAGCCGCTGGCACGGCAGTTCGCCGCCAAGGATCTGGCCACCAGCATCAATCTGCTGCAGGAGTGGCTCAATGCCATCCCGACCCGGCCGGAACAGATGGATCACTTCGCACCGCCGTTGCAGGCCCTGCAGGAGAACAAGGCGGACAGCGACGAGAAGGCGCTGCTGATGGCGAGCCTCTTGGCCGAACTGGCACCGCAATACGTGCTCAGCATCATCTACCCGAATATCAGCATCGGCAGCGTCTCCCCCGCCTGGCTGGCCATCACGGCGGACAGCGGCGTGCCCGGCGATATTGTGGTGATCAACAATCAACGCCACGTCTTGCTGACCGGCTCCCCCCTGCTGGCCCAACAGATGACCATGGCCAGGATCCCCCTCATCAGCGAGTCCCTCTACTGACCCTGACACCTCAGACCAGCCGCCAATTCATTGATTTTTATTGCTGCCATGCCATTCTTGCCGCCCTTGCCAGCCAGTCTCCTGACTGGCGGGGCGTCTGGCTATCCATCTCACGATCTGATTTAACACTTTTTAAACATATCCGATCAGTTTAGGATGAAACTCGCCCATTCCCTCAACCAGCAACTCGTTATAACATAACAAATGGAGTGTCATCCGGATGAAACATCTCGTACTTACTCTGGCGCTGCTGCCCTGCCTGGCCTTTGCCCACAACATCAAGGAAGCGAGCCAGGTGCCGCTGGTCAATATCAGTGACAAGGGCGAGCTGGTGCTCAATGGCAAGGAGATTGGCTATCAGCCGTGGCAGAGCAAGGCGCTCAGCGGCAAAGTATTCATGATCCAGCACATCGCTGGCCGCTCCAGCGCCAAGGAGCTCAACGCCCCCATGATCGAGGCGATCAAGGCCGCCAAGCTGCCCCACGACAAGTACCAGACCGTCACCATCATCAATAGCAATGATGCCATCTGGGGCACTTCGGGCTTTGTGAAGAGCAGTGCCGAAGACAGCAAGAAAGAGTTCCCCTGGTCCGCCATCGTGCTGGATGCCAAGGGCATGGCACGCAATGCCTGGGATCTGGCGCCGGAAAGTTCGGCCATCATCCTGGTAAATAAAGATGGCAAGGTGCTGTTTGCCAAAGATGGCCAGCTCGATGCCAACAACATTGCAACCGTGATGGGGCTCATCCAGTCCCATCTCTGATATCAGAGAGAAGGGCGCTGATGGCGCCCTTCCCGTAAGGGTCTATGGGTCGTTTCAAGCATATAATCTGGGTCTTGCTGCTGGGCTGGTTGTGGTTGCAACCCGCCCTCGCCCAGCACCCCCTTGACGCCTCCCTGCCCGGACACGATCACCACTGCCTGATCTGCGCCCTCCATCTGGATGGCAATCAGGCTATCCCTCCTTTGATTCAACTCCTTCCCCCCATCGCCACCTGGGGGCAGCCTGTCGACATCATACCGACGGTACCTCCTCGCCAGGTCGCTCACGCCTATGCCATCCGTGCTCCGCCCCGCACTGCTTTCCTGTTCCCATCCATCTGAATTATTTGTTTTTTAAAAGGATTCACAATGAAAGCAGTTACCCTGTTGCTGGCCGCCGCGGCCTTTGGCGCGCACGCACATCACGACGAACACGACGGCCATGGCCACGGTGCCCACGAGCACGGTCACGGCCACCTCAATCTGGTGCTTGATGGCAACCAGCTGATGCTGGAATTTCAGGCTCCGGCCGCCGATCTGGTGGGCTTCGAGCACGCGGCAAAGAACGATGAAGAGAAGGCGCAATACGCCAGGGCGGTGGATCGCCTCAAACAACCGGACACCCTGTTTCGCTTCGCACCGGCGGCGGGCTGCAAGCTGACCCAGCAGGAAATCAACGCGGCCAATAAAGACCATGACCATGACCATGACCATGACCATCAAAAGTCTGACGACGGCCACGATGATCACCAGCACGATGAGGCTGGCCACGCCGATATAGGCGCCATGTATACCTACACCTGCGCGCTGCCGGACAAGCTCGCCGGGCTGGAGGCTACCCTGTTCAGCGTCTATCCCAGCCTGGAGAAGCTGAGCGTGCAGGGTATTTTGCACACTGGCCAGACCGCAGCCGAGCTGACCCCCTCCGCCAACCAACTGAGCTGGTAACGTCATGAAAAACGCCGTGGTTGAGATCCGCGATCTGGCCTTTGCCTGGCCGGGTCATGAGGCTGTACTCGATCTGCCCGCCCTCACCATCACAGAGGGTGAGCGAGTGTTTATCAAGGGCCCCTCGGGCTCCGGCAAGTCGACCCTGCTCGGGTTGCTCGCCGGGATCCAGACCGCCAACCACGGCACCCTGGAGGTGCTGGGCCAACCGCTGGCCCGGCTCTCCGGCCGTGCCCGTGACCGGTTCCGGGCGGCCAATCTGGGTTACATCTTCCAGCAGTTCAACCTGCTGCCGTTTTTATCCGTTCTCGACAACGTCACCGCTGCTCTCACCTTCTCCCCCGAGAAGCGGGCGCGCCTGCACGGCAGTGCTGACGCCGAGGTCCGGCGCCTGTTGACGGAACTGCAGCTGCCCGAAGAGGCGCTGCACAGGCCCGTCCATGCCCTCAGTATCGGCCAGCAGCAGCGGGTGGCTGCCGCTCGGGCGCTGATTGGCTCACCACCGCTGGTGATCGCCGATGAGCCCACCTCGGCCCTCGACACCGACAACCGGGCCGCCTTTATCAAGCTCCTGTTCGAGGAGTGCGACAAACAGGGCTCGACCCTCATTTTCGTCAGTCATGACCCCTATCTGGAGCCCCTCTTCCCCCGAGCGGAAAACCTGCAACAGCTGAACAGGAGGGCCACATGCTGAAACTCGCCCTGCAAAGTCTCTGGGCCCGCCGCCTCACCGCCGGCCTCACCCTGCTGGCGGTCGCCATCAGCGTCACCCTGCTGCTCGGGGTGGAGCGGGTGCGCAACCAGGCGCGCGAGAGCTTCGCCAATACGGTCTCGGGGACCGATCTCATTGTCGGTGCCCGCTCCGGCCAGGTGAATCTGCTGCTCTATTCTGTGTTTCGCATCGGCAATCCCACCAACAACGTAGGCTGGGATGCCTATCAGGCCATCAAGACCAGACCCGGCATCGCCTGGACCATTCCCCTCTCCCTCGGTGACTCCCACAAGGGTTTTCGGGTGCTCGGCACCAATGGCGACTACTTCACCCACCTCAAATACGGCCGACAGCAGTCGCTGCAGATGAAGGAGGGACGCCCGTTCGACACACCGTTCGAAGCCGTACTCGGCGCCCAGGTCGCCGAGAAGCTCGGTTATCACCTGGGGCAGTCCATCGTCATCGCCCACGGCGCCGGCAATACCTCGTTCAGCCAGCACGACAACCTGCCGTTCAAGGTGGTGGGCATTCTGGCACCGACCGGCACTCCCATCGATCGCACCATCCACGTGCCGCTGGCCGGCATCGAGGCGATCCACCTTGGCTGGGACACTGGCCGTCACAGCAAAAATGTGACCACCGAGCAGGCGCTGGCCCAGGATCTGACCCCCAAGACCATCACTGCCTTCATGGTGGGCCTCAGCAACCGGATACTGGCGTTCCAGCTGCAGCGCAGCGTCAACACATACCGGGGTGAGCCGCTGATGGCGATCCTGCCGGGCGCCGCCCTGCAGGAGCTGTGGAGCCTGATGAGCGTGGCTGAAACGGCGCTCTCGGTGATCGCCGGTTTCGTGGTGGTGGCGGGCCTTATCGGCATGCTGACCACCTTGCTGGCCGGACTCAACGAGCGGCGCCGGGAGCTCGCCATTCTAAGATCCCTCGGCGCCGGACCGGCCCACCTGTTCCTGCTGCTGACGCTGGAGGCGATGGCCCTCACCACAGCGGGCATCGCTCTCGGGGTCGCCACCCTCTATGCCGGACAGGCCCTTGCCACCCCCTGGCTGCTCGGTCACTATGGCCTGCAATTGAGCTTGGGGCTGCCGAGCGCCTACGAGTGGCAACTGCTGGGGCTGGTGTGGCTGGCCGGCATGGTGATAGGCCTGTTGCCCGCCGCCCGCGCCTACCGCTACAGCCTGAGCGATGGCATGAGCATCCGCGTCTAGCAATGACGCCGTGAACAACAAGAGAAGGACACACGATGAAGTGGAAAATCGCGGCGCTGCTGGCCAGCCTGCTGGTGCTGCCGGCCCTGGCCGCCGACTACAAGACCATCGACTGGGATGTGCTGATCCCGGAAGGGGAGAAACTGCTGCCACCGCCCCAGGTCAATCACGAAGATCCCATGTCGGTACCACAACCGGTCGGGGGCGTGAACAAGAAACTGAACAGCCAAGATGTGCGCATTCCGGGCTTCGTGGTGCCGCTGGAGGGGGATGCCAAAACCATCACCGCCTTCCTGCTGGTGCCCTACTTCGGCGCCTGCATCCATGTGCCGCCGCCCCCTACCAACCAGGTGATCTATGTGAGCTACCCCAAGGGGGCACCGGTGGATGACCTGTGGGACGCCATCTGGGTGAAGGGCAAGATGCACACCGTCAGCTCCAGCCACGAGATGGCCACCGCCTCCTACTCGATGGATGCGGTCGAGGTGAGCGTTTACGAAGAGTAAGAGTCAGATCTCAAAAAAAGCGGCCTCTGTGGAGGCCGCTTTGTTATCTTGCTCCCCGGCTTGGAGTAACATTCCCCCCTGAACCTGTGCTAATGGAGTCAGCATGGCCGATCTGCCCCCACCCAAGAAAGAGAGTTCCATCCTGAGCAGCCAGGAGCAGACCCTGCGCCTGGCCCGCAGCCGTGGCATCGACGGTATGCTCACCCGCAACACCGACAGCACCTTCGAGCAGCGTGCCACCTTTCGCCAGCTGGCGGATCAGGCCGCCCGCCAGCGTAATCTGGAAGCCATCATGGTGATGGCCTCCCGCCACTGCGCAGAAACCGCCGCCGGCGGCGAGATGGACAGCGACTGGCTGACCCGCTTCCTGCAACTGGCGGAAGACATCAGCATGGTGCCCATGCAGCAGCTGTGGGGCCGCATCTTCGCCATCGAGGTCGCCACACCGGGGCGCTTCTCCATCCGCGCCCTGACCACCCTGAAAGAGATGACCCAGCGCGAGGCCCAGCTGTTCCAGCGACTCTGCTCCCTCTCCTGCCACTATCTGGGCAGCGACGAGCAGCGCCTGCTGCTGGGGCTGCACAAGGGGGGCAGCCTGCTCAGCCGCGCCAAGGTGACCCGCCTCGGCCTTGGCAAATACCGGCTACCCTACAACGCCCTGCTACAGCTGTTCGAACTCGGCCTGCTGCATCGCGGCGAACTGGAATCCGGCCCCCTGCCCGCCGACGGGGTGGAGCTGGAGTTTGGCAACCAGCGCTGGCACCTGCACCACAAACAGGCCAACCTCACCCTGCTCTACTACCGCCTGACCCCGGTCGGCAACGAGCTGGCGCAACTGCTGCAAGAGCTGCCGCTGGAAGAGTACCTGCAGGACCTCAAAACTGTGCTGGCGCAGGGGATGCAGATCGAAGTTCAGCCACTCGTCAATGACTCCCCCTCTGCCGAACCCGATACCCACCCCTGATCCTCTGGCGGGGCTGCACACGCCCTGCCACTTGCGGCTCCCGACCGGGCCGACATGGCTCAGAAATGCAATAGACCCCGGGGTACATTTTCCGGCTCCCTTGCGGATGATAAATACGAGAGCCTCGTATGGAATTAGTCCGTCAATAAGATACAAATCAATTGCATTTTTTGGTGGCACCTGCATGGCAATGAGTCTTGATGTAGATCAAAATTCAACCACTACTGCTCGGGAGCCAAGCCATGCGAGTCAATCAACCGATTACCCAACGCGAACGCCTCTACCCGGATCACCAGAACCTCATCTCCACCACGGATCTGGAAAGCCGCATCACCTATGCCAATGAGGAGTTCTGCGATATTGCGGGCTTCACGCCGGACGAACTGATTGGGCAGCATCACAATATGGTTCGCCACCCCGATATGCCCAAACAGGCCTTCGCCGATCTTTGGCGCCACATCAAAGAAGGCAAATGCTGGATGGGACCGGTAAAAAACCGCTGCAAGAATGGCGATCACTACTGGGTCAGCGCCTTCGTCACCCCCATCAAGGATGCCAGTGGCCGGGTGGTCGAATATCAGTCGGTACGCACCGCGCCAAGCGAAGAGCTCAAGCAGCGAGCCGAACGTATCTATGCCGACCTGCGCAATGACAAGCTGCCGCTGGCCCTCAAGCTGCCGACCTTCTCCCACACCCTGACCATCAACCTCTGCCTGCTGGTGAGCCTGATTGCCATGCTGAGTCTGGAATATAACCGCGAGATGAGCTGGCATCTGGCACTGGCAGCTCTCCCGCTGGCACTGGCCGCCATCGTTATCAATTGTCTCTCCCGTCGCCTGGGCAAGCTCAACAAAATGGCCCGCAGCCGCTTCGACAATCCTCTGATGCAGCTGCTCTACACCAACAAGGTGGACAACGTCGCCGCCATCGAACTTTCCATGATAATGAATCAGGCCGGGTTCAATGCCGTACTGGCGCGTACCGAACAGACCTGCAGCATCATTCTGCAGGCTGCCGAGGGCGATCTGCGCAACGCTGAGTCCATCACCAACAACCTGCAGCAACAGCAAGGTGAGACCAATCTGGTGGCCACCGCCGTCAACGAGATGTCGGAGTCAATCCGCGAGGTCTCTCACAGCTCCAGCGAATCCTCCAGTCTGCTGGACGAGACTGCCGATCTGTTCAAGGACGGCAATCGCAGCGTGACCGAAACGGTGACTGCCGTGGCCGGTATGAACAGTGAACTGATGACCTCCAAGAGCGTGATCAATGCTCTGGTCGGCCACTGCCGGGATATCGACGGCATTCTCGACGTGATCAACAACATCGCCAACCAGACCAACCTGCTGGCTCTCAATGCCGCCATTGAGGCCGCACGGGCCGGCGAGGCAGGCCGGGGGTTCTCGGTCGTCGCCGACGAGATCCGCGCACTGGCCATCAAGACCCAATCCTCCACCAGTGAAATCCAGAAGATGATCACCGAGCTGCAAACCAGTGCCGCCAATGCCGAGCATGCGATGGAGAAAGGTTGCCAATTGTCGGAGAGCTGTCAGCAGAAAGCCTCGGCCACAGGTACCATACTGCAGCAGATCAACAGCATGCTGCAGCAGGTCTCCTCCGGCAGCGGCCAGATCGCCCAGGCGGTGCAGGAGCAATTTCACGTCACGGAAGAGATCAACCGCAATGTGCTCAGCATCAAGACCCTGGCCGATGACTCCAGCGTCGGCAGCCAGCACGCCGTGCACGGCATTACCCGGCTGGTGAGCCAGTTAAACGATCTCGACCGGCTGGTTCGCCAGTTCCAGAAAGCCCCCCCGGCCACCCAACGTCGCCACGAAATGCCGCTTGCAGACGCAGTGCCGGTACGCCAAGCCAGATAGCCCTCACGAGCAATCGCCGCAGAAAAACCCTATGGGCCCGCAGGCCCATAGGGTTTTCTTATTGCCAGCAAACAACTGACAAACTGATTGGCGATGCTCCCGATTTCACCTCCCGACTTTACCTCCCTCTCTGGTGCGCGCTCGTTGTTGAGATGCCCCAGCCCCACCCGCTATTGATTAATTTATTGATCTTGCTCAGAAAGCGAGTGTTTCCCGCTTTCTCCCATAGCCCCGTTCGGTAACATAGTCGCTTGGCAACCGTCTTATCGGAGTCACCTATGTCCCAGACCAGAGCCACACCACGGGTCACAAGCAGCAGACTGGAGGCTGAAATTCAGGGGCGGTAGCTTTGTCTGATAAATCAGGTAAGCAAGTGGCGACATACCAAATATCACTCAATATGGTGACTGATTTATTGTCTACAAACACGTCAAGAAAGACATATCAACATATATCCTATCCAGTCTCTTTGAACTATAGTGTTGATGGATAAATTAAGGATGGCCACCACTTTTAATTGCCACAAAAAACATAATCCAAATGTTTATTTGGAATAGATTAACAATCCTTCATACTAAAAATTAGGCGCATTAGAGAATTAAATGAAAAGAGCAAACATTTTTTACGTAACGATTTCTGTACTTGTTCTACTTTCCTCTTGTCTTGCAGTATGGATACATTATCTAAACGAAGGAAAAGATCTACTTAATTTCACAATATCAATAGTAGGGTTTTGCATTGCATTATTGGCTTTATTTATTGCTGTCCGCACATACACATCAATTGACAGTGTTAATAATATAAGCAAAATGGATGGCAACATTCTTGACAACGAAAACTATGTCACCTCACTACCTGAGTTAATTAGTCATTTTAAATCTCAAAATGAAAAGGACCTTGACAATAAAATCTTTGAATCAATAGAATACAAGTTAAAAAAAGAATCTCATACCGCAGTGCATTTTGCTGATACATTGCAGTATATAATCGATCTAATTGTAATCTTTCCTGCTGTTTTTAACGCATCTGATACTGATAGAAAGCGCTATAAAGAACGCATGGAGAGCATACTAAACAATATAGATAAGCGACGTAAAATTCTATACTCAATCAGTAAAGGGAATTCCATTCAAATTACCGAGTCCATCAAACTATTTAAAGCTGTTGTAGCTTATCAACGTTTTGTTTCAGATGGAAATTTCAATATTCATGCTGATCTTCTTCATGTTCGAGGACCGATACTTCGTAACCCTGTTACTAAAACTATCTATCACAATTATCTTGGCTTGTATTACAACAAAAAAGGTATGCATTTACTGCGTGAGTCTCTAAAAATAGAATCTACAGATATGCTATCAATTAAGGGACTTAATCTTATAAATACAAAACTTGCTTCTCTCTCCCCCCCCATTCGAGAAGAGATTACTATGTATTTAACATCTGCATGCAAACAGTTTGACAAAGCTATTGACATATCAAAGGAAGACGTAATGTGGCCTGGATTCATAAATTATAATAAAAGCAGGACATTGTATTTTTTAAATTTACTGTCCACTATAGATAATAACTGGCTAGATATTATTGATGATGCCATTGACTCTCGCTCTAGATTGAATCGACTAATCGATGAGATTCTAACCACAAACAGTAAAAATCACACAACAATAACAAACACTCATTTGCGTCATTTTTTTCTTTATCAAGAAGAGCTTGCTCGCATGGTAAAATTAAATATGCTTCTTGCTGAAAAAAATAAGAACAGCAATGCATCACCTATCGTATATAGAGGTTTAGACATTAATAACATCCATATTGATGACTTAAAAAAATCATTCATAGCAACAAATTGCTTCCCCATAATAAAATCATACCAAGATATGATTATTGAAACACTATAAGACAGGATTGGAACACCATCCATGTTAAGCAAATAGCTACCTTAATAACTGAGTCTTTCTTCTTTGAGACAGAAAGTTCGGCATCTGTCCTTATTTCGACAGATTGTTAAGTATCAGGTTCACTGTATATTGAGGAAGCTTATTATCATCTATATTATCAATAACTCTCTTCAGATTAATGGTGATGACAAAAAAGGGAAATCATTGGCAGGAAAGCAATAAACAAGGGGGCGAACGCCCCTTGTTTATCAATAATCCGTCCAGACAATCAACCTCAGTCGATCAACCCTCGCTGCCTTAGAGCAGTAATCAACTCATCCACCAGTACCTCCACCGGTTTACCGGCATTAAGCAGATGGATTTCCGGCTGTTCGGGCGCCTCGTAGGCGGAGTCGATACCGGTGAAATTACGGATCTCCCCCGCTCGCGCCTTTTTATAGAGCCCCTTGGGGTCTCGCTCTTCACACACGCTAAGGGGTGCATCGACAAAGACCTCGACAAACTCGTCTGGCCCCAAGAGGTTGCGCACCAGCGCACGCTCGGCACGGAACGGCGAGATAAAGGCGGTGAGCACGATCAGGCCCGCATCCACCATCAGTTTTGCCACTTCGCCGACCCGGCGGATATTCTCCTGGCGGGCGGCATCGTCGAAGCCGAGATCGCCGCACAAGCCGTGGCGCACATTGTCCCCATCCAGCAGATAGGTATGCTTGCCCTCTGCGGCCAGCGCCTGCTCCAGCGCCCCCGCCAGGGTGGATTTGCCTGCCCCGGAGAGCCCGGTGAACCAGATCACCAGCGGCTTTTGCCCTTTCAATTCGGCCCTACGCTCTTTGCCCACGGCATGCTGATGCCACACAATATTGCTCATTCACACTCCTTGCTTGGCGCTCGCGCCTCAATGCTGAAACGGCCTGGCTCCCTGGAGCTCAGCCTCTGGCCACTCGCCACTGACGAGTGCCATGGTCGTCGTGTATTCCTATTCCCAGCAAGGCACCAAGACCCCAGTTGCGCCGCCTTAAAACGGAAACAGCAGGGGCACCATGACGATCACCCCGATGCTGTAGGCCAGGGAGACCGGCAGGGCCAGCTTGAGGTAGTCCGGCATCCGGTAATTGCCCGCCGCGTACACCATCAGATTGGTCTGGTAGCCGTAGGGCAAGATAAAGCTGGAACTCGCCCCGAACAGCACCGCCAGAATAAACGGCATGGTGGAGACATCCATGCTGAGCGCCAGCTGATAACCCATGGGGAAGGCCAGGGCGGCGGCGGCGTTGTTGCTCATCAGCTCGGTCAGCACCAGGGTAAACACATAGATGCCGATAAAGGCGATGATGGGACTGGCGCCGTTGAACTCCCCCATCAGCCAGTCGGCAATTAGCTTGGCCAGGCCGCTCTTTTCCAGCTGATCGGCGATGGCGAGCGCCCCGCCCACCACCAGCCAGATATCCAGGGGAAAGCGGCGGCGGATCTCGTCCAGGGTCAGGATGCGTGAAAACAGCAGCACTACCAGCATCATCAGCAACCCCTTGAACAGCGGCACCAGATCGAACACCGACAGCGCCAGCACCCCGAGGAAGCCCAGCACCACGGCGGCGCTGCGTTTGGCATCGAGCCGGGTCGAGGCTTCCAGCCCGCTCACCACCAGAAACTCCCGGGAGAGAGACTTGTTGCCGGCGAACTTGGGCCCCGGCGCCAGCAGCAGGGTATCGCCGGCGTGCAGTTCAATCTGGCCGAGGCCACCGGTAAGCTGGGTTTCGCCGCGGCGCACCGCCAGCACCACCGCATCGAAGTGGGTGCGAAACTCGGCATCCTTGATGGATTGCCCCACCAGCCGCGAGCTGTGGCTGACGATCACCTCCACCAGATGTTGGCCGTTGAGCCGGTGCTGGCCATAGAGATCCAGCCCCTTGAGCTCCTGCAACACGCCGACGCTCTCCACATCGCCGCAAAACAGCAGCATATCCCCCTCATGCAGCTCGTGTTCCGGCTGCACCGGGCAGATCACCTGATCGCCACGGATGATCTCCGCCAGATAGAGGCTTTTGAGGCTGCGCAGGCCGTTCTCCTTGACGCTGCGCCCGGCCATGGGGGAGCCGGGGCCCACCTTGGCCTCGAGAAAATAGCCGGATTCCCGGCTCATCTCGGTGTCCTGCTCCGGCAGATGACGGGCAAACAGCAGCACGGCGATAAGGCCGGTCAGCAGGGTCCCCGCCCCCACCATAAAGAAGTCGAACATGCCGAGTGGAGGAACCCCCATCTTGACCAGAAAGCTGTTGACGATCAGGTTGGTGGAGGTGCCGATCAGGGTCAGCACGCCGCCAAAGGTCGCCGCGAAGCACATGGGCAGCAACAGCCGTGAAGGGGCATGATTGGGGTTGCGCTTGACCGCCCCCAGCATGGAGGCCACCACGGCGGTGTTGTTGACGAAGGCCGACAGGAAGGCGGTGGAGAACCACACCTTCACCAACACCTTGTTGAACGAGCCTGTGCCCACCAGGTTGGCGAACCAGCTCATGACCCGGGTCTTTTCCACCGCCAAGGAGACCAGCAGCAGCAACACCAGGGTCAGCAGGGCGCTGTTGGTGTAGCCCGCCACCACGGCGTTGATGTCCGCCAGCCCGCTCAGATAGGTGATGAGCACGGCGCCCGAGAAGAGCTGCGCCGGCCGGAGTTTGCCCTGGATCAGCAGGACGACGAGGGCAGCCAGCAGACCCAGCACCAGAGATTGTTGCCAGGTCATGGCCTTACTCCTTGTTGCCGTCGTTGCCGATGGCCAGTGCCTGCCAGTGGGGGAAGTGCTTGCGCACCAGGGCGTTGAGTTCGATCTCGAACTCGCTGTATTGCCCTTTCACTGCTTTCGCGGCCAAGCCTTCCACTATCATGCCGGCGCCAACGGTAACGTTGGTCAGACGGTCGATCAGGATAAAGCTGCCGGTATCGCGGATCTCCTGGTACGGGTCGAACGCCACCGGGTCGGTCAGGCTCAGTTCGCACAGGCCGATCTCGTTGAGCTTCAGTTCGCTCGCATCCAGCTCATCGAGCTTGTTGATCTCGATACGGTGGCGAATGGCCTCCACCTGACCACGGCTCTTCTTGGTGGCCAGCTTGACGTCATAGACCCGGCCCGGTTGCAGGGACTCCTCCCCCATCCAGACGATGTGGGCCAGCACGTTCTGGGTCACTTGCGGACGCTTGGCGGCATCCACCAGCAGATCGCCCCGGCTGATGTCGATTTCGTCGGCAAAGGTCACAGTGATGGCCTGACCCGGCAGCGCATAGTCGAGATCCCCGTCGAAGGTGACGATGCGGGTTACAGTGCTCTCTTTGCCGGACGGCAGCACAGCCAGCCGATCGCCAACCCGCAGAATGCCGGAGGCCAGGGTCCCCGCGAAGCCGCGAAAATCGAGGTTGGGGCGATTCACGTACTGCACCGGCAGGCGCACCGGGTGGCGCTCCAGCTCGCGCTCTACCTCGGCAGACTCTAGCAATGAAAGCAGGGTTTCACCTTCGTACCAGGCCAGCTTGTCGCTTGGGTTGACCACGTTGTCACCGTCCAGCGCCGAGACCGGCACGATATGGATGGTGTCGACGCTGAGCTTCTTGGCAAATTCGCGATATTCGGCGCTGATGCGCTCGAACACCTCCTGGCTGAACTCCACCAGATCCATCTTGTTGACCGCCACCACGAACTGCTTGATGCCAAGGAGGCTGGCGATAAAGCTGTGGCGGCGGGTCTGATCCAGCACTCCCTTGCGGGCGTCGATCAAGATGATGGCCAGATCGCAGGTGGAGGCGCCGGTGGCCATGTTGCGGGTGTACTGCTCGTGGCCCGGGGTGTCCGAGATGATGAATTTGCGCTTGGCAGTAGAAAAATAGCGGTAGGCCACGTCGATGGTGATGCCCTGCTCGCGCTCCGCCTGCAGGCCGTCTACCAGCAGCGCCAGATCCAGCTTCTCGCCGGTGGTGCCGAGCTTCTGGCTATCGGACTCCAGCGCTTTGAGCTGATCTTCATAGATCTGCTGGGAGTCGTGCAGCAGGCGGCCGATGAGGGTGCTCTTGCCGTCGTCCACGCTGCCGCAGGTGAGAAAGCGCAGCAGGCTCTTGTGTTGCTGGGCGTGCAGGTAGGCTTCAATGCCCTGTTCGCTGATAGCAGTCTGAATATGGTTGTTCATGTTGCGATTCCTTAGAAATATCCCTGACGCTTCTTCTGCTCCATGGAGCCGGCCTGATCGTGGTCGATGAGCCGCCCTTGCCGCTCGCTCGAGGTGGTAATCAGCATCTCTTCGATGATCTCCGGCAGGGTGGTGGCATTGGATTCGATGGCCCCGGTCAGCGGGTAGCAGCCGAGAGTACGGAAGCGCACCAGCTCCTGCTTCACCTCGTCATCGGCGGTCAGCGGCATGCGCTCGTCGTCCACCATAATCTTGATGCCATTGCGTTCCACCACAGGGCGGTGAGCCGCGAAATAGAGCGGCACTATGTCGATGTTCTCGAGATAGATGTATTGCCAGATGTCCAGCTCGGTCCAGTTGGAGAGGGGGAAGACCCGGATGCTCTCCCCCTTGTTGACCTGGCTGTTGTAGACGCGCCACAGCTCGGGGCGCTGGTTTTTCGGATCCCAGCGGTGGGATTTGTCACGGAAGGAGTAGACCCGCTCCTTGGCACGGGACTTCTCCTCGTCGCGGCGGGCACCGCCGAAGGCGGCATCGAAGCCATATTTGTTCAGCGCCTGCTTGAGCCCCTCGGTCTTCATGATGTCGGTGTGCTTGCCGCTGCCGTGCACGAAGGGATTGATGCCCATGGCGAGCCCGTCCGGGTTCTTGTGGACGATGAGATCCAGCCCGTACTTTTTGGCGGTCTCGTCGCGGAACTTGATCATCTCCTTGAACTTCCAGTCGGTGTCGACATGCAGCAAGGGGAAGGGGATATTGCCCGGATAGAAGGCCTTGCGCGCCAGGTGCAGCATGACGGAGGAGTCCTTGCCGATGGAGTACATCATCACCGGGTTTTCGAATTCGGCAGCCACCTCGCGGATGATGTGAATGCTCTCGGCTTCCAGCTGCTGCAAGTGGGTCAGTCTTTCACGGTCCATGTCGGGTCCTCGGGTCATTGCTAACACGCCAGGTCAGGGCGCGGTGTTGGTTCAATTCACGGCCGCAGTGGCGGCAGCGTCAATTCGCTTCTCTATGCCGGCGCTCAGGCCAGCTTTACCAGCTTGAGATCGCAGCCATCGAGATCGCTGCGCCCCGTGTTCTGTTCATATCCCTCGCCAAACCAGGCCAGCCGTTCGCGCAAGGCCACCACCTCGCCGATGACGATAAGGGAGGGGCTCACCGCCTGAGCGGCCAGCTCGGCCAGATCCGCCAAGGTGCCGGTCAGCACCCGCTGCCGCGCCGTGGTGCCGCGCTCTATGATGGCGATGGGGGTGGTGCTGCTTCGGCCATGGCTCACCAGCTGCTGCTGGATATGCTCGGAGCGCATCAGCCCCATGTAGATCACCAGAGTCTGGCTGGTGGCGGCGAGCTGCTGCCAGTCGGGCTCCTTGCCCTCTTTCTGGCAGTGGCCCGTGATAAAAACGGCGCTCTGGGCATGGTCGCGGTGGGTGAGCGGAATGCCGGCATAGGCGGTGGCACCGGCGGCGGCCGTGATGCCGGGCACCACGGAGAAGGGGATGCCTTCGTCTGCCAGCACTTCCAGCTCTTCGCCACCACGGCCGAACATGAAGGGATCCCCCCCCTTGAGCCGCACCACCCGGTTGCCCGCCCTGGCGTATTCCACCAGCAGGCGATTGGTCTCCTCCTGCGGCACGCTGTGAGCGCCGGCCTTCTTGCCGACCGATACCAGGGTGGCGTCGCGGCGCACCAGGTCCAGGATCTCGGCGGAAACCAGCTGGTCATAGAGCACCACTTCGGCCTGCTGAATCTGTTGCAGCGCCTTGAGGGTCAGGAGGCCCGGATCGCCGGGGCCCGCCCCCACCAGCACCACCTCGCCCACTTCGCTTTTCGCATGGTCGAGCCCCTGGTTCAGCCACTGCTCGGCCCCTTGCCAATCTTCTTTCTCAATCAGACCGGCCAAGGTGTTGGAGGCAAAGGCGCGCTCCCAGAAGCGGCGACGATCGGAAATCGATGAAAGCACCCGCTTGGCCTTGTCGCGCACCCGGCCTGAGAGCTCGGCCAGACCGCCGAGATGGCGCGGCAGCAGGCTCTCCAGCCGCTCGCGCAGCAGGCGCACCAGCACAGGCGCCTTGCCGCCGCTGGAGACCGCCACCATGATGGGGCTGCGATCGATGATGGAGGGGAAGATAAAGCTGGAGCGCTTGGGATCATCCACCACATTGACGAACAGACCGAGCTGGTTGGCGCTCTGATAGACCAGGGCGTTCACCTCGAGGTCGTCGGTAGCGGCCACGGCCAGCAGTTGGCCGGCCAGGTGGGCCGGGCGGAAACGCTCGGCCAGATGGGTGAAGCGACCGGCAAATTCGTCGAATGCAGGTTCAAGCTTGGGAGAGACCAGGGTCAGCCTGGCACCGGCCGCCAGCAGCAGGCGCGCCTTGCGCAGGGCAACCTCGCCCCCGCCCACCAGCAATACCGGGCGACCGTCCAATTTGGCAAACATCGGCAAATAATCCATTTTGCATCTCTCCATACCTGATGAGCGCACTCTATCGGGATGGCTAAGCGCGATAAAATAATAAAGAACGTTCATTTATATCTTTTGGGAATATACTTTGCCGCAGGATGGCAAATCAGGGGGAGCGCGATGCCCTTGAATAGAGGGTGCAGAAAAGAAGATTGCGGGTAGCGAAATGCCCGGCATGCCGCGGGTGACTGGTGCTTTCACCGTGCGGGGTATAGTCTATCGAGACACATTGAAACGGAGTCAAATGATGAATGAATCATTGATTGTGCTGGGAATTTTCATATTCCTGGTGATCGCCACCCTGAGCGCCGGGATCAAGATAGTGCCGCAGGGTTACAACTGGACCGTGGAGCGCTTCGGCCGCTATACCCGTACCCTCACCCCCGGTCTCAACCTGCTGATCCCCTACATAGATCGCATCGGCCACAAGATCATCATGATGGAGCAGGTACTGGACATCCCGGCACAGGAGGTGATCTCCCGCGACAACGCCAACGTCACCATCGACGCCATCAGCTTCGTACAGGTGGTGGATGCCCGCAAGGCAGGCTATGAAGTGAACGATCTGACCAGCGCCATCCGCAACCTCACCATGACCAATATGCGTACCGTGCTGGGCGCCATGGAGCTGGACGAGATGCTCTCCCAGCGCGACACCATCAACGAGAAGTTGCTGCGCACCATGGATGCCGCCACCGCCCCCTGGGGGATCAAGGTGACCCGCATCGAGATCAAGGATGTGCGTCCGCCGCTGGCGCTGGTAGAAGCCATGAACGCCCAGATGAAGGCCGAGCGCCAGAAACGGGCCGAAGTACTGGAAGCCGAAGGGGTTCGCCAGTCCAAAATTCTGAAAGCCGAGGGGGAGAAGCAGTCCCAGATCCTTAAAGCCGAGGGTGAGCGTCAGGCCGCCTTCCTCGCCGCCGAGGCGCGGGAGCGGGCAGCAGAAGCAGAAGCCAAGGCGACCCATATGGTGTCAAAAGCCATCGCCGAAGGGGATCTACAGGCCATCAACTACTTCGTGGCCCAGAAGTACACCGAGGCGCTGGCCCGCATCGGTGAAGGCCCCAACAGCAAGGTGGTAATGATGCCGCTGGAGGCGGGCAGCCTGATAGGCTCGGTGGCCGGCATGGCCGAGCTGTTCAACAAAGATGGCAAGGGCGGCAAACCATGACAGCCCTGTTTGAGGGGCTGACCTACTGGCACTGGCTGGGACTCGGCTTCGTGCTGCTGGCCATCGAAGTGCTGGGGTCGGTGGGCTTTCTGCTCTGGACCGGCATCGCCGCGCTGGAGGTAGGCCTGCTGCTGCTGGTGTGGCCCTTCGGCTGGCAGGCTCAGCTGCTGCTGTTCGCGGTGCAATCCCTGCTCACCACCTGGGCCTGGTGGCGCTGGCAGCACCAGCGGGATCGCTCCGGCCAGGATGCCGCCGCCCCCATCAACGAGCGGATGCAGAGCTATCTGGGGCGCGAACTGACCCTGCTGGATGATGTCAATCAGGGCACGAGCCGGGTCCATCTGGACGACACCGTCTGGACGGTGCGCTGCAACCAGCCACTCCCGGCGGGCAGCAGGGTTCGGGTGACGGGGTACGACTCCCATATCCTGCTGGTCGAGCCCCTCCCCTGAGGGCTTTCGACGACTGACACCAAGCCCGCCATCGCGCGGGCTTTTTGTTGGTCAATATCCATGGCAGCCCTTCATCAGTAACGGACGACTCCCCCACCCGATGAAATAACGTCGGGATATGTCGAGCTCCGCACAAGGGCCGATTTGTTGATGGGTTTGTGCCCAGCTTCTGGTTATAATTTTTGCCTTTCCAAGCGTTGATGGAACAGTCGCAATGAGCAATGCACTGAGCAGTATCCCGCCGGTAGTCGAGATGGACTACCCGTTTCCGGCCAAACCGGTTCCCCTGAGCGCCGAGCAGAAGACGACCCTGATCGCAGACATCAAGGCACTGCTCAAGGAGCGTCAGGCCGTGCTGGTCGCCCACTACTACACGGATCCCGAGATTCAGGCGCTGGCCGAAGCCACCGGTGGCTTCGTCGGAGATTCCCTAGAGATGGCCCGCTTTGGCCGGGATCACGCCGCCCAGACCCTGATCGTGGCCGGCGTGCGCTTCATGGGGGAGACCTCCAAGATCCTGAGCCCCCACAAGCGAGTGCTGATGCCGACTCTGGAGGCCGAGTGCTCCCTCGATCTGGGCTGCCCCATCGAGCAATTCTCCGCCTTCTGCGATGCCCATCCCGACCATACCGTGGTGGTCTACGCCAACACCTCGGCGGCGGTCAAGGCGCGGGCTGACTGGGTGGTGACCTCCAGCATAGCGCTGGAGATCGTCGAGCATCTCGACAGCCAGGGCAAGAAGATCATCTGGGGCCCGGATCGCCATCTCGGCGCCTACATCGAGAAGAAGACCGGCGCCGAGATGCTGCGCTGGCAGGGGCACTGCATCGTCCACGACGAGTTCAAGGCCCGCGCCCTGCGCGATCTGAAAGCGCAGAATCCAGATGCCGCCGTGCTGGTGCACCCGGAGTCCCCCGCCTCTGTCATCGAACTGGCCGATGCGGTGGGCTCCACCAGCCAGCTGATCAAGGCAGCCAGGGAGCTGCCCCAGCAGAAGCTCATCGTGGCGACCGATCGCGGCATCTTCTACAAGATGCAGCAGGCCTGTCCGGAGAAAGAGATGGTGGAAGCCCCGACCGGTGGTGATGGCGCCACCTGCCGCAGCTGCGCCCACTGCCCCTGGATGGCGATGAACGGCCTGGTGGCCATCAAGTCCGCCCTCACCGATGGTGCCGAGCGCCACGAAATCCATGTGGACGAAGCCTTGCGGATCAAGGCCCTGATCCCCCTCGATCGCATGCTGGACTTTGCCGCCGAACTCAAGCTCAAGACGCAGGGCAATGCCTGATGACGAAATACAAAGAGGGCTCCCGCGGGAGCCCTCTTGTTATATGACTTGCCAGACGATCAGATGATCACGGTGGAGAGGCTGTGCTCCTCGTCGGGGGCGACGGTGACGCCCGCCTCGCCGGCGATGGCCGCTTCGACGCACAGCATGGTGCGATAGCCGTCGTCGCTCATGTCGGCCATGGCGGTGGCCCCTTCCAGCCAGGGAGTCCAGACCACCACGCTGTCATGGTTGCCACTCACCACCCGGATCTCGCGCTCACCATCCTTGACGCTGACCAGCGCCTCGGGCTGCCAGTAGACGCGATCCAGCGGGCCGTTCAGGGTCAAGGCCCCCTGCTGCTTGCCATCCTGACCGGTCAGCTTGTCGGCATAGGGTTCGCCCAGCCCGCTGACAATGACGGCTTCCGGCTGGCTGATCGCCAGGTAGGTGTGTAAGGCGCCGCTGTAGACGAGGGGCTGGCTGCCAGTGTTGCGGGTGGTCAGCACCAGGGAGAGCTCCTTGCCCACCAGCACGTCCAGTTCCAGCTCGAAGGCATGATCCCACTGGGTACGGGTCGCCTCGCTGTCGCGCAGGGAGAGGTGCACCAGGGTACCGTCGGCGTGATCGGAGACGCCGTCCAGGGTCCAGAGGCTGGTGCGGGCAAAGCCGTGGGAGGGTTTGCCGCTACCGACGCGAGCCGGCGCCGGGCCGAACCAGGGCCAGCAGAGGGGAATGCCGCCACGGATGGGCTTGCTGCCATCCAGCACGGCCTTGTCACTCAACCAGATGGAGGTGGGTTCGCCATGGCGCTGATAACTCAGCACATGGGCGCCGAACAGGCTGATCTCGGCCCTGGCGCTGTCATTGCTGATAGTGAGAACGGGCAGACCGGCCGCATTGTTGGCGAGCTGGCAGTTGGCGGTCAGGGGGCGAATGGATTGCATGTGGACTCCTGTCATCATGGGAACCGAAAAACAAAAAGGCGGCCAGTGGCCGCCTTTTTCAAGCTACGCGATTGCGCATCCCAAATTACTTGGAGATGTGAGCGATCAGATCCAGAACCTTGCTGGAGTAGCCCATTTCGTTGTCGTACCAGGATACAACTTTAACGAATTTGTCGGTCAGCTGGATACCAGCCTTGGCGTCGAATACGGAGGTCTGACGCTCACCCAGGAAGTCGGTAGAAACCACTTCGTCTTCGGTGTAGCCCAGAACGCCCTTCATGGCGCCTTCGGAAGCAGCTTTCATCGCTTCGCAGATTTCTGCGTAGGTGGCAGCTTTCTTCAGGTTAACGGTCAGGTCAACAACGGATACGTCCGGAGTCGGAACACGGAAAGCCATACCGGTCAGCAGGCCTTTCAGTTCCGGGATAACTACGCCAACAGCCTTGGCAGCACCGGTAGAGGACGGGATGATGTTCTGAGCCGCGCCGCGGCCACCGCGCCAGTCTTTGGCAGACGGACCATCAACGGTCTTCTGGGTAGCAGTGGTAGCGTGAACAGTGGTCATCAGGCCAGACTCGATACCGAAGGTGTCGTTCAGTACTTTGGCGATCGGAGCCAGGCAGTTGGTGGTACAGGAAGCGTTGGAAACGATGTCCTGGCCAGCGTAGGTAGCGTGGTTAACGCCCATAACGAACATCGGGGTAGCGTCTTTGGACGGACCAGTCAGAACAACTTTCTTGGCACCGGCAGCGATGTGCTTGCGAGCGGTCTCGTCGGTCAGGAACAGACCGGTAGCTTCGGCAACAACGTCAACACCGATTTCGTTCCAACGCAGGTTGGCCGGGTCACGCTCAGCGGTAACACGTACGGTTTTGCCGTTAACAACCAGGTTGCCGTCTTTAACTTCAACGGTACCGTTGAAACGACCGTGGGTGGAGTCGTACTTCAGCATGTAAGCCATGTAGTCAACGTCGATCAGGTCGTTGATACCAACAACTTCGATGTCGTTGCGCTCGCAAGCCAGACGGAATACGAAACGACCGATACGGCCAAAACCGTTAATACCTACTTTGATAGTCATATTTAGTTACCTAACTGTTCAGTAGTCAAAGAAAATTCCGCTTGTAAATTTACTAGAACTCTACGGTGAGTCAACCAACATTCGGTCCGAAATTGCGCTATATCATGAAAAACTGTGAAATTTATTTTCTGTTTATGTAACTGATTACCGTACTTTGACAAAAAAACATCCTGTTTGCCCCCTTCGCAATTATCAACAATAGTGCCTACTCGGTCACACAACCATAACGACAGATATGTAAAAATGAACGCGGTTTAGCATGGCCAAAGAGCCACTGTTCAAGTACCACCCATAAAAATTAATCAAAATAGTATAGATAGAATCCACAGCGGGAATTCTCAAACTATGACCACCCTGATCGAACAGCTGGCTGCCGCAAAAGGCATCGCCAGCGAGTATGTCGATGCCTGGGGCCAACCGGCCCAGGTGTCTGAAGAGAGCAAGGCCGCCATGCTGGGCGCCATGGGCTATCGCGTCGATGACGAAGCCGCCCTGACCGAGCAGCTGGAGCAGGAGCACCGCCAGCACTGGCTGCGCGCGCTGGACCCCGTGATGGTGGTTCGCACCGGCGAGCCGGTGACCCTCGAAGTCCGCCTTCCCATCGAATTCGTCAATGACGCCCTCACCTGGCAGCTCCAGCAGGAGCAGGGGGCCGTGCTGTCCGGTCAGTTCACCCCCATCGAGGGCGAGCTGGTCGGCGTCGCCGAATTCGAGGAGATGGAGTGCCAGGCCTATCGCGTCACCCTGGCGATGACCCCGGAGCTGGGTTACCACCAGCTGGTGCTGCTGGAAGAGGGCAATGACGAACCGCTCGCCACCATGCGTCTCATCGTCGCGCCCAAGGCTTGCTACAAGCAGCCCCCCATTGCCAATGGCCGCAAGGTATGGGGCCCGAGCGTTCAGCTCTACTGCCTGCGCAGCCGCCATAACTGGGGTATCGGTGATTTCAGCGATCTGGGCCAGCTGGTCGAGAAAGCGGCCGCCTGGGGGGCCCACTTCGTCGGCCTCAACCCCATCCATGCCCTCTATCCGGCCAATCCGGAGAGCGCCAGCCCCTATAGCCCTTCATCCCGTCGCTGGCTCAACGTCGCCTATATCGACGTGGCAGCCGTCCCCGAATTCCAGGGGAACACAGGCCTCAAAGCGGAAGTGGCAAGCCCCGCCTTCCAGCAGCGCCTGACCGAGCTGCGCGCCAAAGAGAACGTCGACTACACAGGCGTCATCGAAACCAAGATCGCCATGCTGCGCCAGGTGTTTGACCAGGCCAAACTCAGCGCCGAACGTCAGGCTGCATTCGACAGCTTTGTCGCCGCCGGTGGCGACAGTCTGCAACAACAGGCCACCTTCGATGCCCTGCAGGCTCACTTCTACGCCAAGGGCGAAAACGCCTGGGGCTGGCCGGTGTGGCCCGAGGCCTTCCGTGACTACCACAACCCTGCGGTCGCAGCCTGGGCCTCGGAACACCAGCAGGATGTGGCCTTCTACCTGTATCTGCAATTCCTCGCCGACGAGCAACTGGCCCAGGCCGATGCCCGCGCCAAGGCCGCCGGCATGGTGATGGGGATCTACCGGGATCTGGCGGTGGGTGTCTCCGAAGGCTCTACCGAGATCTGGGCCAACCAGGATCTCTACTGCCCGAAAGCTTCGGTCGGTGCGCCGCCCGATATTTTGGGTCCCCTCGGTCAAAACTGGGGCTTGCCCCCCATGAATCCGAACCAGCTGTTCGAAGCCGCCTATCAGCCGATGGTGGATCTGTTTCGCGCCAACATGCGCTCCTGCGGCGCCCTGCGCATCGACCATGTGATGGCCTTGCTGCGCCTGTGGTGGGTACCGCCCGGAGAGTCCGCCGCCAAGGGCGCCTACATCTACTACCCGGTCAACGACCTGCTCGGCATCCTGGCCCTCGAATCCCACCGCAATCAATGCCTGCTGATCGGCGAGGATCTCGGCACTGTGCCGGAGGGGATCGACGTGACCCTGAAGGAGAACGGCGTCCACTCCTACAAGGTGTTCTTCTTCGAGCGCTCCAAGGAGGACGGTGGCTTCATCTCCCCGGCCCACTACGCCGAGCAGGCGATGTCGGCCCTGACCACCCACGACATGCCGACCCTCAAGGGCTTCTGGCATTGCGACGATCTGGCGCTGGGACGCGAGCTCGGATTGTATCCGGATGAAGACGTTCTCAAGACCCTGTATGCTGATCGCCACCAGGCCAAACAGCGGATCCTCGACAGCCTGCACGCCCACAATGTCATCTCTGACAACATCAGCCGTGACGTCAACTGGGTTGGCATGAATACCGAGCTCAACCATGGCCTGCAGATCCACATGTCCCGTGGCAGCTGCGCCCTGTTCAGCACCCAGCTGGAAGACTGGCTGGAGATGGACAAGCCGGTCAACGTGCCGGGCACCAGTTACGAATACCCCAACTGGCGCCGCAAGCTCTCCGCCGACCTGGAGGATATTTTTGCCAATGAGGCGCTCAAGGCGCTGGCCGGCCAGATGAGCCGTGCCCGTGATGAGGCCAGTCGTTGAGCCGCTGTCGCGCACAGCTGACTCACCTCAATCCGCTCCGGCGCTGGCCGGAGCGGATGATCTGTCATGAAAGGAAATCTCGATGCTCGTTGAACGTTTGGTTGCTGCCCGCTGTTCCGATCCCTTCTCTCATTTAGGCCTGCAGGCCAATCCGGATGGGCCCGGCCTCAAACTGACCGCCTGGTTGCCTGATGCCACCGAAGTTCGCGTCAGGGACCTCAAATCGGGCAAAGTTGTTGCCACCCTGGCGTCCTCCGATGACACAGGTCTTTTTGAAACTGTTTTCACCCGCCGCAAGAACCCCTTCCCCTACCAGCTGATCGTCAGCTACCCGAATGCCACCACCGACGTCATAGACCCCTACCAGTTCCAGGACGCCGCCTGGGAAGGGCTCGCCGAACTGACCTATCAGCCGGAAAACCTCTACCACACTCTGGGCGCCCAGTTGCGCACCGTGGAACATCTCGGCCAACGGGTGGAAGGGGTTCGTTTTGCGGTCTATGCGCCGAGCGCCACCTCGGTGAGCCTCATCGGCGACTTCAACTTCTGGGATGGCCGCCGCCATCCGATGCAGCGCAGTCTGTGCGGCCACTGGGTGCTGTTCGTGCCGGGTCTCAAGGCCGGGGAGCGCTACAAGTTCGAACTGAAAGACCCCATGGGCAACCGCCTGCCGCACAAGAGCGATCCAGTGGGCTTCTATTGCGAGCAGTACCCGTCGTTCGCCTCCGTGGTCTATGACCATGATCAGTACCAGTGGCAGGATACGGACTGGGTGGCGAGCCAGCGCAACGACAAGCGCGAGCAGCCCATCTCCATCTACGAACTGCATATCGGCTCCTGGAAGCGCCACTCCAACGGCGACAGCCTGAGCTGGCGCGAGCTGGCGGTGGAACTGGTCGACTATGTGCGGGAGATGGAGTACACCCACATCGAGCTGCTGCCGGTCTCCGAACACCCGTTCAGTGGCTCCTGGGGCTATCAGCCGGTGGGCATGTTCTCCCCCACCAGCCGTTATGGCAGCGCAGACGACTTCAAGTTCTTCGTCGACAGTTGCCACCAGGCCGGGATCGGCGTCATCCTCGACTGGGTGCCAGCCCACTTCCCCTCCGATGCCCATGGCCTGGCCCGCTTCGACGGCACGCCGCTGTACGAGTACGAGGATCCGCGCCGTGGCTGGCACCCGGACTGGAACTCCTACATCTACGATTTCGGCCGCGATACGGTACGCCAGTTCCTGGTGGCGAGCGCTCTTTACTGGCTCGACAAGTTCCACGTCGACGGCCTGCGGGTGGATGCGGTCGCCTCCATGCTCTATCTGGACTACTCCCGCAACGCCGGCGAGTGGGTGCCGAACGTCGATGGCGGCAACCACAACTACGAGGCGATCAGCCTCTTGAAGTGGACCAACGAGGAGGTGTACGGCAAGTATCCTCACGCCATGACCATCGCCGAGGAGTCCACCGCCTTTGCCGGGGTTTCGCGCCCCACCTTCCTGGGTGGCCTGGGCTTTGGCTTCAAGTGGAATATGGGCTGGATGCACGACACCCTCACCTACATGCAAAAAGAGCCTATTCACCGCCGTTATCACCACAACGACATGACTTTCTCCATGGTGTACCACTATGACGAGAACTTCATTCTGTCGCTCTCTCACGACGAGGTGGTGCACGGCAAGCACTCATTGCTCTACAAGATGCCGGGGGATGAGTGGCAGCAGGCGGCAAACCTGCGCGCCTACATGGGCTTCATGTATGCCCACCCGGGCAAGAAGCTCAACTTCATGGGCACCGAGATCGCCCAGAGCAACGAGTGGAACCACGATGCCCAGTTGCCCTGGCACCTGCTGCAATACCCCAAGCATGCCGGCCAGCAGCGGCTGATCCACGACCTCAACCACCTCTATCGCCACGAACCGGCCCTCTATCAGGCCGATTACGAGCAGACCGGCTTTCGCTGGCTCGATCACAACGATGCCGACAACAGCATCTTTGCCTGGCTGCGGGCGGACAAGGAGGGCGAGCAGGCCATCATGGTCGCGGCCAACTTCACCCCGGTTCCCCGCACCGACTATCGCCTCGGCGTACCGGCGGCGGGCCACTACCGGGTGGTACTCAACACCGACAGCGAGTATTACTGGGGCAGCAACTATGATGTGGGTCTGGTGTTCGCCGCCGAGCCAACCCCCTGGCAGGGGATGGCGCACAGCATAGTGCTGGATCTGCCGCCTTTGGCGACCTTGTTTATCAAACAGGAGTCCTGATGCTTGTGATGGAAAAAGGGTCGGGCCACCCCCTGGGGGCCCGTCTTGATGAGGCAGGTTGCCACTTCTGCGTCTGGGCCCCCCAGTCGGACAGGGTGGAACTCTGCCTGTTCGACGACAACGAGCAGGAACAGGCACGGCTCGAACTGCCTGGCCGACGCGGCCAGTACCGATTCGGCTATGTGCACGGCGTAAAAGCCGGCCAGCGTTATGGTTATCGGGTGCATGGCACGCCCCAGGAGGGGATGCTGTTCGATCCGGACAAGCTGCTGATCGACCCCTATGCCCGGGCCCTCAGCCGTCCCCTCTACTGGGACGACGCCCTCTATCAGGGAGACAGTGCGGCCATGATGGCCAAGTCGGTGGTGGTGGATGACGCCTTCGACTGGCAGGGGATCGGCAAGCCTGCCATCGAACCGGCCCGCACCATCCTCTACGAGGCCCACGTCAAGGGCTTTACCCGCCAGCATCCGGGGATCCCCAAAACACTGCAGGGTACCTATCTTGGCATCAGCCACCCGCTGATGATCGAACACATGAAGTCCCTCGGCATCACCTCGGTGCAGCTGATGCCAGTGGCGGCCTTCATGTCCGAACCCAGGCTCGAGCAACTGGGGCTCAGCAACTACTGGGGTTACAACCCCGTCGCCTTCTTCGCCCCCGAACCGCGCTACAGCGCGCATACGGGCGAGGCGGTGACCGAGTTCAAGACCATGGTGCGCGAGCTGCACAAGGCCGGGCTCGAGGTGATCCTGGACGTGGTCTACAACCACACCGCCGAATCGGGCTTCGACGGTCCCATGCTGTCGCTCAAGGGATTCGACAATGCGGGCTACTACGCCTTCGAGGCGGGCCCGCACGGCCCCGACTACAGCCGTCACGCCAACGTGACCGGCTGTGGCAACAGCGTCAATCTGGATCATCCCAACCCCCTGAGGCTGGTGCTGGATGCCCTGCGCTACTGGGTCACCGAGATGCAGGTAGATGGCTTTCGTTTCGATCTGGCGGTGACACTGGCGCGAGAGGCGGGCGAGTTCGATCCCATGGGCGCCTTCTTCAAGGCATTGATGGCAGACCCTGTGCTGTCACAAGTCAAGCTTGTCGCCGAACCCTGGGACATAGGCCCGTTCGGTTATCGCCTCGGCCAATTCCCGAGCCAGTGGCTGGAGATCAACGATCGCTATCGCGACACGGTGCGCGCCTTCTGGCGTGGCGATGCAGGCAAGATGGGGGACTTTGCCACCCGGCTGGTGGGCTCGCGGGATCTCTTCCCGAAGAACTGGCGCGCGCCCCACTCCAGCGTCAACTACCTATGCTATCACGACGGCTTCACACTGGAGGATCTGGTCTCCTACAACCAGCGCCACAATCAGGCCAACGGCGAGGACAACCGGGACGGCCACGGCAACAACCTCTCCAACAACTACGGCGTGGAGGGGCCGACCCTGGATCCGCGGGTCAACAACCTGCGCCAGCAGCAGAAACGCAACATGATCGCCACCCTGCTGCTCTCCCAGGGCACGCCGCACTTCCTGGCCGGTGACGAGATGGGGCGCAGCCAGCTTGGCAACAACAACGCCTATTGCCAGGACAACCAGATAAGCTGGGTCAACTGGCAGTGGCGCCCGGAAGACGAGCGGCTGTTTGCCTTCACCCAGCAGATGATGGCATTGCGGGCAGAGTCCGAGGTCTTCTCCAATTTGCAGCTGAGCGACGACAGCTGGAATGGTGCCCCCGCCAGCTGCCATCAGGTCAACTGGTATCACCCGGATGGTCACCAGCTCACCGATCAGGACTGGCACGCCCCCATGGGCCAGGCCTTTGCCATGGATATCGGCATGATCACCTGCCCCGGGGAGCGCTGGTACGTGCTGTTCAACGCCAGCGACTACGACATCCAGTTCCGCCTGCCTCCGCCCGGCGAGGGGATGGAGTGGATCCAGACCATAGACACGGCCACCAACGATGGTCTGCCGTTTCTGCCTGACGACATCAAACGCCAGGTGGCGGTCAGCCGGGCCCACTCCCTCAAGCTGCTGGAACGGATCGTGCGCGATGAGCAGGCAGAAGAAGCCTTGCCCCATGAGGAGGCGCATCTTCCCGCCACCGTGGTGGCGCCGCCTGCCAACCCGATCACAGATGCGGGCAAACCATAACAGGCATGCTGGAGTCAGCTTTACAGAGCCGCTATGCTGGGCACCGTTATCAGTGGCGAGGAGTCGGAATGAGCAGTAACAACCCCGAACAGTGGCGCGACAAGCTGAGCGCCGAGCAGTTTCACGTCTGCTGGGAGAAAGGCACTGAGCGCCCCTACAGCGGCGCCCTGCTGCACAACCGCAAGAGTGGTGACTACCTGTGCGTTTGCTGCAAAAGCGTGCTGTTTCACTCGGATGCCAAGTTCGACTCCGGCTGCGGCTGGCCTTCGTTCGACCGGGCCATCGAAGGGACTGTGACCTACACCGAAGACAACAGCCACGGCATGAAGCGGGTGGAGATCACCTGCAGCCAGTGCGGCTCCCATCTGGGCCACGTCTTCCCGGACGGCCCGACCGAGACCGGCCAGCGTTACTGCGTCAACAGCCTGAGCCTGGACTTCGATCCCGAAGCCTGAGCAAGCCATCCCGAGCAATAAAAAACGGCGCCCCTGACATCAGGGGCGCCGTTTTTACTGGGCTCCAGTCATGTCCACCATCAGGCCAGCAGCAGGGCGGCCCCCACCAGCAGGCCGGCCATGGCCAGAATGGGCAGCTTCACGACCCTCAGCAGATAGAAAGCGATGGCGGCCAGCGCCAGATCCGTTGGCGCCAAGACGGCACTCTGCCACACCGGCTGATAGAGGGCGGCCAGCAGCAGCCCCACCACGGCGGCATTGATCCCCGTCACCGCCCCCGCCAACCTGGGGTTGGCCAGCCAGCTCTGCCAACAGGGCCCCATGGCCCACAGCAGCAGAAATCCCGGCAGGAAGATGGCCAGCGTCGCCAGCAGGGCCCCCGCAAACGGCGCTGCAGGCAACAGCTGGGCACCCAGGTAGGTGGCCAGGGTAAACATGGGGCCCGGCACCAGCTGGGCCAGGCTGTAGCCGGTCAGAAACTGCTGCTGGTTGAGGGTATGTCCCACGCTCTCCTGCAGCAGGGGCAACACTACGTGACCGCCACCAAACACCAGGCTGCCAGCCTGATAGAAATCGGCGGCCAGACGGCTGGCGGGATCCGTTGCCAGCAGTGGCAGACCGAGGAACAGCAGGGCAAACAGCAACAGGGTCGGCCAGTGCGGCTGGCGCCGCTCGCCAGCCTGCGGCGCCGCCGCCATTGCGCCCTCCCCCTGACGTGCGCAGAGCAGGGCCGCGCCCGCCAGCATGACCAGCTGGGTCAAGAGGCCGGGTTGCCACCAGAGGGCGGCGGCGGTCACCACCATGATCCCCTGTTGCAGTACCGTCTTGCAGAACTGGCGACTCATGGTGAGCACGGCATCGGCCACCACCACCAACGCCAACAGCTTGAGTCCGTGCAGGGCGGCCTCCAGCCAGAGGTTGTCAGTGAGCAGGCCCACGCCGATGGCGGCGGCCAGCAGCAACACAAAGGAGGGGAGCGTAAAGCCGATGAAGGCTGCCAGGGCGCCCGCAAGACCCGCACGGTGGCGGCCGATGGCAAAGCCAAGCTGGCTGGAGGCGGGTCCCGGCAGCAGCTGGCACAGGGCCAGTAACTGGGCGAACTCGGCCTGGGTCAGCCAGCGCAGCCGTTCGACGAAGGTGCGCTGAAAATAGCCGATATGGGCGGCCGGCCCACCGAAACTGACGCAACCCAGCCACAGAAACTGAATAAACACCTGCCCCACGCCACCACTCCTGTCTTGTTATAAAAGGCACTGGCGGGATGATATGACAAAGGGATGAATGTTTTATGACTATTCGGGTGATCCCGCTGGCAAATCGCAGTGAACGGTCAGCCGGCAGGCGATGGTTATGATGCCTCCTGGCCTGACTGTGGCAGATAGCAGCGCCCCGCCAGCCAGCAAGCGATGGATTGGCGACTGGCATCGAAATGAGGCTCGGGCAGCGTGCGAGGATCGCACCAGACCCAACCCTCGCACTTTTCCGGCTCCAGCAGTTGCGGCTCGCCTGCCACCTCGGCCAGCAGGGTGACCGAGATGTAGTGCAGCCCGCTCTCGCGCCAGGTCTCCAGGTTGTTGGTCACCGCGATGACCCTGGGGTCGCTGATGACAAACCCCGTCTCTTCGGCCACCTCGCGAATGGCTGCCGACTCGAAGCTCTCTCCCAACTCCAGATGGCCGCCCGCAATGGACCAGTAAGGGGCGTGGCTCCCCTTGCGTTTGCCGAGCAGCACCTGGCCCTGGCTGTTGGTCAGGATGACGCCGACACCGACGCGGGGATAGGGAGTGGCCATACGAGAAGCTCCTTGCGATACGACAACATGAACGGGGCCCACCTTAGACCCAATGACACCAGGGGGCAAGTGCCAAGCGGCCCTGTCGATACGGCTTGGCGCGCCATTGCCACGGGATTGAATAACCCGGCAATGGCGCGAATGGTAGCGAAAACCGCCAGCTGGTGTGATCCATTCATCATAAAATGACAAAATCTGGCCACAGAATGGTTTTTTTCGCGATCTCGCCTGCACTTTGCCAACCTGTTCATGGTGCGCTCAGTTTTCTCTTCCCATACTGGCCCTGCAGTTCCAAAAGAGGAGAGACAAGATGCAGTCATCATTGGTCGGGCTCTCCATTCTGTGGGGGCTAGCCAGCTTTGGTGTTCAGGGGGATTTCATCGAGAGCCGTGATTCCGTTGCGCCATCCTGGCAAACCGAGTCCAGAGTGGAGATGGAAGGTTATCTGATCGAATCGCTGGGGGATGATCGCTGGCTGTTCGACAACGGCAGCGAGAGCCTGCTGGTCTCCCTGCCCGAGGGGCAGTGGGTGCAAAGTGGTGAGCGGTTGCGCCTGAGTGGCGAACCGCAACAGGAGCCGTCAGGCTGGCTGCTGCAGGTAGAGGACATCAGCCAGGTCAGCGTCTGACCGCCGGCGAGCGCAACCGCTATTGCTTGCTCGTACTCACCATCACCAGAGTCTCAATAAAATCAAGGCGCCAATGGCGCCTTGATCTCTTTATGCCGTGACTCTGGCCACGGGCGGGGTTACTCATCCTGCTCCCGTGCGATGGCACGCCAGCCGATATCCTTGCGGTAGAACACCCCATCCCACTTGATGCGGGCCGCCAGCTGGTAGGCACGTTTCTGCGCCTCGGCGACCGTGTGACCAAGGGCGGTTGCACACAGCACGCGGCCACCCTGGGTCAGGCTGGTATCCCCTTCCAGCCGGGTCCCGGCGTGGAACACCTTCTCGCCCGCGACCTCATCCACCGGCAAACCGCTGATGGGGTGGTTGCTGCTGTAGTTGCCGGGATAACCGCCCGCCGCCAGTACCACACCGATGGCGGCGCGGGGATCGTAGAGCGCCTCTTTCTGATCCAGCTTGCCCTCACAGGCCGCCAGGCAAAGCTCCACCAGGTCGGACTGCATCCGCAGCATGATGGGCTGGGTCTCGGGATCGCCGAAGCGGCAGTTGAACTCGATCACCTTGGGATTGCCCTGGCCATCGATCATCAGGCCGGCATAGAGGAAACCTGTGTAGACGTTGCCTTCGGCCGCCATGCCGCACACGGTCGGCATGATCACCTGTTCCATCACGCGCCGGTGCACCTCGGGGGTGACCACGGGGGCCGGAGAGTAAGCCCCCATGCCGCCAGTGTTGGGGCCGGTATCGCCATCACCAACCCGCTTGTGATCCTGGCTGGTGGCCATGGGCAGCACGTGCTCACCATCGACCATGACGATGAAACTCGCCTCCTCCCCGTCCAGGAACTCCTCGATCACCACCCGGGCGCCGGCATCGCCAAACGCGTTGCCGGAGAGCATGTCCCGCACCGCCTCTTCGGCTTCGCTCAGGGTCATGGCGACGATCACCCCCTTGCCGGCCGCCAGGCCGTCGGCCTTGATGACGATGGGTGCGCCCTTCTCGCGCAGGTAGGCCAGCGCCGGCTCCACCTCGGTGAAGTTCTGGTAATCGGCGGTCGGGATGGCGTGACGGGCCAGGAAATCCTTGGTGAAGGCCTTGGAGCCTTCCAGCTGCGCGGCGGCGGCAGTCGGGCCGAAGATGGGCTGACCGGCGGCGCGGAAGGCATCGACCACCCCTTTCACCAGCGGAGCCTCGGGGCCGACTATGGTCAGGCCGATCTGCTTCGCCTTGGCAAACGCCAGCAGTCCTTCGATGTCGGTCGCCTCAATGGCCACGTTCTCTATCCCCGGCTCCAGCTGGGTGCCCGCATTGCCCGGGGCCACGAAGACGTGGCTCACCAGGGGAGAGTGTTTTGCCTTCCAGGCCAACGCATGTTCACGGCCACCGTTACCAATGATCAGTACTTTCATCGTTTCGCTCGCTTCTATTTGTGGTCACCGCCCCGGCTTGCGCCGCGACCGGTGAAAATAGTCAGTTGAAAAGAGACAACAAAAGGGCCGCCTGAGGCGGCCCTGACCCATCAATGACGGAAATGACGCATGTTGGTGAACACCATGCACATGCCGTGTTCATCGGCGGCGTCGATCACCTCCTGGTCACGCATCGAGCCACCCGGCTGGATGACGCAGGAGATACCGGCCTGGGCCGCCGCATCGATACCGTCGCGGAACGGGAAGAAGGCATCGGAGGCCATGACGGAGCCCGCCACGGTCAGCCCTTCATCCGCCGCCTTGATGCCGGCGATCTTGGCAGAGTAGACGCGGCTCATCTGGCCGGCGCCGACGCCGATGGTCTGGCCATCTTTGGCGTAGACGATGGCGTTGGATTTGACGAACTTGGCCACCTTCCAGCAGAACAGCAGATCCTTGAGTTCCGCCTCGGTCGGCTGGCGCTTGCTGACCACGGTCAGATCACCCAGGGTCACCATGCCGAGATCGCGCTCCTGCACCAGCAGACCGCCGTTGACCCGCTTCATGTCGAAACCGGCCGCCGGTGCGGTCCACTGACCACACTCGAGCAGACGCACGTTCTGCTTGGCGGCGACGGCATCGCGCGCCTCCTGGCTCACGGTCGGGGCGATGATCACCTCGACAAACTGGCGATCGACGATGGCTTTGGCGGTAGCGCCATCCAGTTCACGGTTGAAAGCGATGATGCCGCCAAACGCCGAAGTGGGATCGGTCTGCCAGGCGCGCTCATAGGCGGCCAGCAGGTCGTCGCCGATGGCCACACCGCACGGGTTGGCGTGCTTGACGATGACGCAGGCCGGCTCGCTGAACTCTTTCACACACTCCAGCGCTGCATCGGTGTCGGCGATGTTGTTGTAGGAGAGGGCCTTGCCTTGCAGCTGGGCTGCGCTGGAGACAGAACCCGGCGCCGCATGCTCTTCGGCATAAAAAGCGGCAGCCTGGTGGCCGTTCTCGCCGTAGCGCATGTCCTGCTTCTTGATGAACTGGCTGTTGAAGGTGCGCGGGAAGCGGGACTCCTCGTCACCTTCCTTGTTGTCGCCGTAAGAAGGCACCATGCTGCCGAAGTAGTTGGCGATCATGCCGTCGTAGGCGGCGGTGTGCTCGAAGGCGGCGATGGCCAGATCGAAGCGGGTGGCAAGGGTCAGGCTGTTGCCGTTGCCATCCATCTCGCGGATGACGCGGTCGTAGTCGGCAGCCTTGACCACGATGGCGACATCCTTGTGGTTCTTGGCGGCGGAGCGAACCATGGTCGGGCCGCCGATGTCGATGTTCTCGACGGCATCTTCCAAGGTACAGCCAGGCTTGGCGACGGTCGCCGCGAAGGGGTAGAGGTTGACGACAACCATGTCGATGGGGGAGATAGCATGCTGGGCCATGATGGCATCATCCTGATCCCGACGGCCAAGAATGCCGCCATGAACCTTGGGATGCAGAGTCTTGACCCGGCCATCCATCATCTCGGGGAACCCCGTATAGTCAGAGACCTCGGTCACCGGCAGACCCGCGTCGCTCAGCAGTTTGGCGGTACCGCCAGTGGAGAGCAGGGCAACACCACGCTCGTTGAGTGCCTTGGCAAATTCCACGATGCCAGTCTTGTCAGACACACTCAGCAATGCACGGCGAATGGGTCGAGCTTGTTCCATCACACTATCGTCCTCAACATAACGGGGACCGTTCCATGGGAGGCGAGGCTCAACACAGAGAGTCCCCTAATAAATGGAAGTGGGGGATTTCGCAAACCACTCTTATCCAGGGACCCGTCCCTGGCCAAAGTGTTTTAAGAAATGCCCGCTTGGCGCGACGCTCTCTTATGGGCGCGTATTCTACACAAAAAATGTGACGCGTGGGGGATTTTTTAAAACAACAAAGCCTTGTGTGGCGCGGCATTAAACGTTTTCCTGCTGATTTTTGCAAAACGTTTTCACTTTCAGGGTTTTACCGGAAAAATGCCCTTCATCTGACTTTTATCTGTCCCTTTCACGCCCTTGGCTGGCAATCGACGGGCAAAGGGGCGATAGTGGAGGCGATTTTTTACTGAGCGGCATATCCAACGGGGAACAAGCCATGTATCGGATTGGGGAACTGGCCAAGGCGTGCGGGGTAAAGGCAGATACCCTGCGCTTTTACGAGAAGAACGGACTCATCTCGCCGGGCATTCGCAACGAGTCCGGCTATCGCCTCTACGGCGAGCAGGACAAGCGGCGACTGGAGTTCATCATCCGCGCCAAGTCGGTGGGCTTCTCCCTGGCCGACATCGGCGAGCTGCTGGCCCTCGACACCAACAAGGCCAAGGTCACCTGCCAGGAAGTAAAGGCGGTGGCCGATGCCAAGCTGGCCCAGGTGGAGCAGAAAATCTTGGAGCTGACCCGTTTTCGCGAAAACCTGAGGGAGCTCTCCGACATCTGCTGCGGCGGCCCGCGTTCGGCGGAGCACTGCGCCATCCTGGAGACCCTGGAGTCAGGCGCTCCAACCCATCATGAGCACCACCACGAGTAAGCCTGCCTGCCGACTGATTGCGACGGCGGCGATTTGGTGACAGAATCGCCGCGTTTTTGAACGGTGTGCCCCAAGGGGTTGCCAAGTGGCTCACCGCCATGACGATACACCGCCCAGCACATCATCCATCCAGAGACGAGGAGCCACCATGGCCAAGAGAAGGGTTGCACAACCTACCGTCTCCTCCCGGGAGACCCCCCTCCCTGAGGAAACAACAGTTCAGGGAACCGGCTACGCCCATCGGCGTGGCGAGATAAAAGAGAACCACCTGCAGGCCCTGCTCACGGATCCGCTGTTTCGCAGTCGGGTCGAGCAAAACAGGAAGGGCAAGGGCAGCTATCAGCGCAAGGCCAAGCACGCCAGGCGGTGGGAGCCCGGCCAACAGCAGATGGTGCACGTCTGCTGCTGACCGGGTTTCTATCGACCATAAACAATCAGGGCGCCGATGGCGCCCTGATTGCTTTGATGAGAGAGGCTGAGCCGCAGGCGCTTATTGCCTCATGGCCAGCTCGCCATCCTGGGCTTACTCATCCATAAAGAGTTCCAGCAGCACATTCAGATAGCGATGGCCGAGGGCGGTGAGCTGCCAGCTCTCCCCCAGATCCTCGATAAGCTCCTTGCTCCGGGCGATGTCCAGTACCGTCTCCACCCGCTCCAGCGGCAGACCGGTATAGGCTTCGAACTCCGCCTTGGGAGCCGGTTCAAACAAACGGAACCGGTTCATAAAGTACTCGAGCGGCAGATCGTCCCCGGTGACCTGCCACTGCTCGTCCAGATAGGGGCGAGCGAGATCCAGATAGCCTTTCGGGTGCTTCACCTTGGCGGTGCGCAGGATCTGGCCACTGGCGAGATCCGTCACCTTGCCGTGAGCGCCGCAGCCAATCCCCAGGTAGTCACCAAAGCGCCAGTAGTTGAGGTTGTGGCGACACTGATAACCCTCTTTGGCGTAGGCCGAGATCTCGTACTGCTGATAGCCCCTGGCGGTGAGCATGGCGTGGCCCTGCTCGTAGATGTCCCACAAGGTGTCATCTTCCGGCAATCGGGGTGGCTTGGAGGCGAACGCCGTGTTCGGCTCTATGGTGAGCTGATACCAGGAGAGGTGCGGCGGCGCACAATCGATGGCCTGCTGCAGATCGTAGAGAGCATCGTCCAGGCTCTGATCCGGCAGGCCGTGCATCAGATCCAGGTTAAAGGTGGGAAGCTTGATGGCGTGGGCCAATGCAGCGGCCTTGCGCGCCTCCTCGGGGCCGTGAATGCGCCCGAGCCGGGTCAGTTTCTCCTGCTGGAAGCTCTGCACCCCGATGGAGATGCGGTTGATGCCGGCCCGTTGGAAACCGGCGAACTTGTCCGCCTCCACCGTGCCCGGGTTGGCCTCCATGGTGATCTCGCAGTCCGCCGTCAACGGGATGCGGGCCCGCACCCCGTCCAGCAGCGCCTGCATCGCCGCCACCGTCAGCAGGCTGGGAGTCCCGCCGCCGATAAAGATGGAGGAGAGGGGGCGCCCCTGGGCCCACTTCAGATCCTGCTCCAGATCCTCCAGCAGGGCGGCCACGTACTCGAGGTGAGGCAGCTCTCCCTTCTGGGCGTGGGAGTTGAAGTCGCAATAGGGGCACTTCTGGACGCACCAGGGCACATGGATATAGAGGGAGAGAGGCGGCAGTTGCAGCATGGGGATTCCACTAATCAAAAATAAAAACGGGGGCTGACGGCCCCCATTGTAGATGAAATGCTTGCCGGAGTATCCCGGCGCCGTGCCCGGGCTCAGTGTGCCGCGGCCAGGGCCTCTTTCAGCTTGGCCAGCGCCTGGCCACGATGGCTGAGCTGGTTCTTCAGATCGCCTGGCATCTGGGCGGCGGTGCAGTCGTGATCCGGTACGAAGAAGACGGGGTCATAACCAAAGCCGTGCTGACCACGCGGCTCGTCGATGATCATCCCCTCCCAGCTCGCCTGGCAGATGATGGGAGTGGGATCGTCGGCGTGGCGCATATAGACCAGCACACACCAGAAGCGGGCGCTCTTGAGATAGTCAGGCGCCCCCTTGAGCTCACCCAGCAGCTTGTCGATGTTCTCCTTGTCGCTGGCGTTGTCACCGGCGAAACGGGCGGAGTAGACACCGGGGCGGCCGTGCAGCAGATCCACTTCGAGGCCGGAGTCATCGGCCACGGCGGGCAGTCCGGTGATGCGGGCGGCGTGGCGGGCCTTGATGATGGCGTTTTCGACGAAGGTGGTGCCGGTCTCATCGGCATCGGCCACTTCAAACTCGCTCTGCGGGATCACCTGGATCTTCATATCGGCCAGCATGGCGGCCAATTCCTTCACCTTTTTCTGATTCCCTGTTGCCAGGACAAGCTTGTTCATCGCACACCTCCGCAAAAATAATCTGCGCATTCTATGCGTCGCAGCCGTTTAGTAAAAGCGCCAATTGTCACTAATCCCGCCCCATCCAAGGCCCGTCACATGGCCCTGTTTGCTACCGGAAAAATACATGTTTCCGTACAGGAATAACCGAAGTGATTAAATACCATTTCTATTCATTACTGTGACTCAGTAGACTCGCGCACCAACCGATTTCTCCTGTCTTCATGAGGTGGCTGATGCCCTTGATCCTTCTGCTCGTACTTCTGGTACTGTTCGGCCCGCTGGCCATCGACATCTACCTGCCCGCCATTCCGCAGATGGCGGAAAAGCTGGGCGCAGAAGTGACCCTGATGCAGGGCACCATCACCTGGTTCCTGTTCAGCATGGGTCTGGGCCAGCTGCTGGTGGGACCGCTGGCCGATCGCTACGGCCGCAAGCCCATCGCCCTGGGCGGGGTACTGCTCTACGGCCTGAGCGCACTGGGCGCCGGCTTCGCCGCCAGCCTCGGGGAGCTGATGCTGGCTCGGGTGCTGCAAGGCTTTGGCGCCTGTGCCACCTCGGTCGCGGCCTTCTCGGTAGTGCGTGACAGCTATGGCCCGAAAAAGAGCGGCCAGATGATCTCCTACCTCAATGGCGCCATCTGCTTCATTCCGGCGCTGGCCCCCCTGTTTGGTGGCTGGCTCACCGCCAAGGCGGGCTGGTCTGCCAACTTCTGGTTCATGGCCGGATATGCGTTGCTGGTCGGCGGCTGGTTGCTATGGCGCATGCCGGAGACCCGCCCGGAGGATACCCGCAGCGAGGGAGCTCTCATCAGCTGGGATCGCTACAGCCCTGTGCTGCGATCCCCTACCTTCCTGTTCAACGCGGCGCAATGCATGCTGGCGATGGCGGTGATCCTCGCCTATGTCACCGCCGCACCGGTGCAGCTGATGGTGAAGCTGGGGCTGGACATGAACGGCTTCAGCTACTGGTTTACCGCCAACGCGGCGGTGAACATCCTTGCCTGTTTCCTGGCCCCCCGCTGCGTTGCCAAAATGGGACCGAGACGCACCCTGCGCATCGGCCTGCTGGCCCTGCTGGTGGCAGCCATCACCCTGACCCTGACCATGCATCTTGATCATCCGCTGGGCATGATGGGTCCCGTGTTCCTCTCCAGCATCGCCTTTGCCATGATCCTGGGCTCGGCCGCCGGCATGGCGCTGGCCCCCTTCGGCCAGTGCGCCGGTACCGCCGCCGCTCTGCTCGGCTTGTTCCAGATGAGCGGGGCTGGCGCCCTGGTCGGCCTCACCGGCGCCCTGATGCAGGATCCCCTGGATCAGCTGGCCCTGCACATGTGGCTGCTGTTGCCACCACTGGTGGTGTTGATGACCCGCCAGGGGCGGCGCTTGTGTTTGCAATAAATCCTGTGCTCTGATGAGCACATCCGGGGGCCGCTGGCCCCCTCCTCTTTTTGTGACCCGTCGCCCGCCGGCACAGGCGCCCGACCCCGACTCATGTCAGCGGAGAAACACCCATGAGCCAGACTCTCAACGCCGCCCTGGTGGGCTATGGCTTTGCAGGCAAGACCTTTCACGCCCCCTTTCTCGGCACCACTCCGGGCCTTCGCCTCAGTTGGGTGGTAAGCCGCGATGCCGCCAAGGTACGGGCCGATCTGCCCGATTGCCGGGTCGGTTCGCTGGAGGAGGTGCTGAGCGACAACACGGTTGATCTGGTGGTGATCGCCACCCCCAACGATACCCATGCTCCCCTCGCCCGCCAGGCATTGCTGGCCGGCAAGCACGTGGTGATCGACAAACCGTTCGCCCTGGATCTGGCCGAGGCCAAGGCGCTGGCAGAACTGGCGGAAAAACAGCAGCGGCTACTCAGCATCTTCCACAACCGGCGCTGGGACGGGGATTTCCTCACGGTGCGCCGCCTGCTGGCAGAGGGGACCCTGGGGCAGATCGCCCAGTTTGAATCGCACTTCGATCGCTATCGCCCCGAGGTGCGCCAGCGCTGGCGCGAGGCGGGCGGTCCGGGTTCCGGGCTCTGGTTCGATCTCGGCCCCCATGTGCTGGATCAGGCGCTGCAGCTGTTCGGTCTGCCCGACTGGCTGCAGGCCGATCTGGCCGGGCAACGCCCGGGCTCCCTGAGTGATGACTACTTCCACGTGGTGCTGGGTTACGGCGAGATGCGGGTGGTGCTGCACGGCTGCTGCCTGGTGTCGGCCACCATGCCCCGCTTCATCATTCACGGCAGTGCGGGCTCGTTTATCAAGTTCGGCATGGATGTGCAGGAAGAGCAGCTCAAGCTCGGCAAGCGCCCTCTGGCGGCCGACTGGGGCGTGGACAGCGAGCCAGGCCGGCTCAGCCGGATCCGGGATGGCCAACTGCAACAGGAGCTGGTCGCAGGTGAGGCCGGCGACTACGGTGCCTACTACCGCGGAGTCTGCGCCGCCATCCTGGGCGAAGGGGCAAATCCGGTGCCCGCCGGAGAGGCCCTGACGGTCATGGCGCTGCTGGATCTGGCACGCGAGAGCCATAGCTCGGGAAAACGCCTTGCTTGTCAGAAGCTGTCTGACTGACCACGCCGACAACAAAGATTCAAACAAAACCTTAAAACCGTTTAGATACCAAGCAGGCAAGATAAAATGGTGATTAATTGTGCTACATCACCATTTTTTGGACATTTTTAGTTGAATTTAGCTAAATGAGCAGTTCTTTTTATCTATGGTACGAAAAAATGTCATTGTGATATCCGTTTTCATCTGCAACCGTTGGGGCTATATTGCGTCCGCCTCTTGGCTCCCGGCCAATGATTGGAAAACCGGGTGAAAGGACGCACTTTGATGGTTGTCACAACCATCTCTCCATCTTTTGTTGAGGGTATACACATGAATAAAGTACTGGTAGCCGGTATCCTGGGTTTGATGTTGACCGCTTGCGGTCAGAAAGAAGAGAAGGCTGCCGCACCTGCTGCCACTCCGGCCGCCGAAGTCGCAGCAACCGTAGAACAAGCGGCCAGCGAAGCCACTTCTACCGTTGAAAAAGCCGCTTCCGAAGCGACTGCAACCGTTGAGAAAGCTGCTGACGACGTAGCCACCAAGGTTGAAGCTGCCGTGAGCGATGCCAAGGCCAACTAAGCCAGCACCTCATTCGAAGACGGGCCCGAAGGAAACTTCGGGCCCGTTTTTTTATGGGCCGTTTACGGCGCCGGATTGATCAATGAGGTGAGGATATGATCCTCCCAGCGGCCATTGATCATCAGATACTCCCTGGCATACCCCTCCCGCTCGAAGCCGAGCCGCTCCAGCAGGGCGCCGCTGCGATGATTGGCCGGCATGTAGCAGGCCATGATGCGGTGCAGGCCATGTTCGCGAAACAGGTAATCGATGGCGACGGGCAACACCTCCTGCATCAGCCCCTGCCCCTGGTGCTGCTGATCGACGGCATAACCCAGGTGGCACGCCTTGAATATCCCCATCAATATATTGCTGAAGTTGCAGGTGGCGATCACCCGCTCCCCCGCCGGATCCAGGGCCGCCAGATTGACGCCGGTGCCATGGAAGAACTGGCCATAACTCTCCTGCAACCTGGCGTGCCAGTAAGGGAGGGTATAAAAGCGCTCATCCCGCAGTGGCTCCCAGGGGGTGAGGTGGGCGCGATTGCGCCGGTAGAAGTCGAGAATCATGGGGGCCTGATCCGGCGACAGCACCGTCAGGTGGGCTCGGGCCGTCTTGAGATGTGGCAGCACCATCAGGATTCCCTCAGCCTCAGCCACTCATCGCGCAGCAAACTGTAGTGGACGTGATCCACCACCCGGTCGGCCAGCCGTTCGGCGCGCCGGGTGATCCCCTCCTGCTGCATCCCTAGCCGCTCGCAGACGGCCCGGCTTGGCTCGTTGTCAGTAGCGGCGCTGATCTCCACCTTCTCCATACCCATCTCCTCGAAGGCATGATGGATAAGGGCCTGACAGGCCCGGGTGATGATGCCGTTGCCCTGCCAGCGCTCCGCCAGCCAGTAGCCGATGACCACCTTGCCAAGATCCGCGTCTATCTGGTTGTAGCCGATCACCCCGACTACCTCCCCCTGATACTCGATGGCGGTAGTCAGCCCCTCGCCGCGGGCAAACTTCTCGATGGCGTGGCGAATGAAGGTGGCACTGTCGGCAGGGCGCAGGATCAGGGGCGGCCAGGGCAACCACTGGGAGAGGTATTCCCGGTTGTCACGGCAGAGGGCAAACAGCTCGCTCGCCATGTCGGGCTGCAAAAAGAGCAGCGCAAGCTCATCGTCCAACTGCCATGAGAACATGGGATTCTCCTTTGAAATCAGTCATCAAATGACAAAACAGCACCAATGTAGCCAATTGCTTCCAGAGGTGCCAACCCTTTTGCAGGGGTCGCTCACCTCTCACCGCGCCACCGTTTGGCAAGGGCACGGGCTGTCGCCAGCACCGCCTCCTTGGCCGGATTGGGCCGCTTGCCACCGCGCCAGGCCATCATCACGTCCCAGTGCTCTTGGGGCAGATTGCAGACATCCAGTTTGACCAGTCGCCCGACCTCCAGATCCCGCGCGATGGCCAGCTCTGGCATCAGGGTGATAAAGCCGTGCTCCAGCGCCAGATCCCGGGCCGCACTCGCGGGCTGCACCCCGTGCAAGGGGCTGGCGGCACGGCGCAGCCGCCGCAATTGCTGAATAAAGACGTCACAACCGGGCCCCCACACCTGGGGGGCAAGCCGCTGATCGGCGATGTCCTGCAGAGTCAGACCGTGGCACCCCGCCAGCGGGTGCATAGGCGAGGCGATGGCGATGATGGGGGAGCAGCAGAGCAGCTCCATCTGCAGTCCCGCCACGGGCGGGCACTTGAGCACGAAGCCGATGTCGGTCACCCCGGTCAGCAGCTCCTGCATGATGACGCCTGAGTGATCCGTGGTGCAGCGGATCTCGAACGCCTCGTCCACCAGCTCCATCAGGAGCGAGCCAAACACCACCGAGGTCAGGGAAGGCAGGCTGGAGAGACGGATGCAGGGCAGCGCCGGTGCCCCCTGCAGCGCCAGCCGCCCTTCGCTCAGGGTTGTCAGGGCCGAACGAGCCGCTGGCAGGAACTCCTCACAGGCGCGAGTCGGGGTCACACCGCGGCGATGACGCTGGAACAGCGGTGCCCCCAGAGTCAGTTCCAGATGGGCAATTCGCTGGCTCACCAGAGGTTGCGACCAACCGCGGATCGCCGCCGCCTGACTGAAACTGCCGAGCTCCGCCACATCCAGCAGCAGCTGCAAATCGTCCAGATCCATAGACATAAAAAATCCTGATATGAAATATAGGTAGTTGTCGTCTACCACTATATCTGATGCCCCTCCAGAATGGAGTCATCAATCAATAGAGAGGGCATTATGGTCGAGCGGGCAAGGCATTGGGGGCGCTGGTTTCTGGCGCTGGATACGACGCTGGTTATCCTGGGTTTCTTTGTGGTGATGCCGATGATCAGCCTGCGCTTCGTGGATCAGCTCGGCTGGGCGGCGGGGTTGGTGGGGCTGGCCCTGGGGCTGCGTCAGCTGACCCAGCAGGGGCTGGGGATTTTCGGCGGCTCCCTGGCCGATCGCTTCGGTGCCCGTCCTCTCATCGTCACCGGCATGCTGCTGCGCGCCGTCGGCTTCGCCACCCTGGCCTGGGCCGAGAGCGGCGCCATGCTGATCTTCTCCTGCTTCCTCTCCGGTCTCGGTGGCTGCCTGTTCGATCCACCGCGGGCCGCCCTGGTGATCAAGTTCACCCGCCCCGGTGAGCGGGGCCGCTTCATCTCCCTGTTGATGATGTTGGAGAGCGCCGGCGCCGTGACCGGGGCCCTGCTCGGCAGCTGGTTGCTGCGCTTTGACTTCACCTATGTCTGCCTGCTGGGCGCCGGCCTGTTCACCCTGGCGGCCCTGTGCAACTGGCTGCTGTTGCCCCCTTACCGCCTCTCCCTCAAGCCGACCCCGATGCGGCAAGGACTGGGGCAGGTACTGGCAGATCGCGCCTTCTGCCGGCTGGTGCTGATCCTGAGCGGCTACTACATGCTGTGGGTACAAGTGATGCTGATCTTCCCCATCCTGGTCAAGCAGCTCTCCGGCAGCACCACGGCGGTTGGCTGGATGTACAGCCTGGAGACCGCCCTGTCGCTGGCACTGCTCTACCCCATCGCCCGTTTTAGCGAGCGGCGCTACAAGCTGGAAAATCGCCTGATGGCCGGCATCCTGCTGATGACAATAGGGATAGGGCTGGTCGCCTTCGTCAACACCCTGTCGGGGCTCTTCGTGCTGCTGGCCTGCTTCTATCTGGGGATAATCATCTGCGAGCCGGCGCGGGAGACCCTGATGACCCGGCTGGCCAACCCCAACGCACGCGGTAGCTACATGGGTTTCAGCCGACTCGGACTCGCCTTGGGGGGCATGACAGGCTACGTGGGGGGAGGCTCCCTCTATGACTATGCCCTGCAGCAGGGGCAACCCGCCCTCCCCTGGCTGGTACTGGGCACGATCGGCGTGGTCACCATGCTGCTGCTGGCTCACTGCTTCGCCCGCCGCCCGGAGCTGAGAAGCCGGGCGGCAGCCTGAACCATTTTCAGGGAAATGAAAAATAAAGTTGCGCACAACAACCAAATCGCTAAATTGGTTGTTGTGCACAACAAAAAGGAAACCCTGATATGGATCCCCGCCCCCTGCGCGCCCTCTCTCGCGAGCTGGTTCGCGAACTCGGCATGCTCTCCCAGCAATGCGGCGAGCTGGCCCTCACCCCCATCGAAGCCCACCTGCTGATCGAACTGGAGAGCGGCCCCGCCACCAACCAGCAGTTGGCAGAGAAACTGCGCATCGACAAGTCCAACGCCAGCCGTCCGCTGGCGCGCCTCGCCGAACGGGACCTCATCAGCTGGCATCCCCATCCCTCCGATGGCCGCAGCAAGGAGGCTCGCCTCACCATCACCGGTCAAAGCCAGCTACTGGCGCTGCATAGGGAGATGGACTGCGCCATGGAAGAGACCCTGGCCCAGTTGACTCAGGAAGAACGCGAGCGGCTGTGGGAAGGCCTGCGCCTCTATCGCAGCGCCCTCTCCCGTGCCCGCCGCCAGCAGGGCTACCACATTCGTCCCATCCGGGCGTTCGACAATCCCCATATCGCTGCGGTGATCCGCGCCGTCTCCGCCGAATACGGCCTCACCGCCGACAAGGGCTATGGAGTCGCCGACCCGAACCTGGATCAGCTCCATGAGACTTATCAGGGCAAGGGCTGCCGCTACTGGGTGATTGAAGGGCCCGACGGCGCCATTCTGGGTGGCGGCGGCATAGCCGGGCTGGCGGGAGAAGAGGAGACCTGCGAGCTGCAGAAGATGTACTTCATGCCCGCCCTGCGCGGGCTGGGACTGGGGCGACGGCTGGTGCTGCAGGCGTTGGAGGAGGCACGAACCCTCGGCTACCGGCGCTGTTACCTTGAGACCACAGAGGTACTGCGGGAAGCCACCAGCCTCTACGAGTCACTGGGTTTTGAACACCTGTCAGGCCCGCTCGGTTGCACCGGCCACGATGCTTGCGAGATCTGCATGGTGCTCACCCTGTAACCACGCCGTAAAACCGGCAGGCCCCCGCGAGCAGGGGCCTACCATCGAAAACCTGTTTCGATTAACCCTCTCTTGCCGCCTCTCCCGTTATCGTGCTGGTCTGGTTCAGTGGCCGTCTGGCCCAGAAACCGGCGAGCAGAGAACCGGAGAGGTTGTGCCAGACCGAAAACAGGGTTCCCGCCATGGCTGAAGCCGGCGTGAAGAACTTCATGGCGAGCGCAGTGGCCAGCCCCGAGTTCTGCAGCCCCACCTCGAAGGCGACGGTACGGCAGATACGCTCATCAAAGCCGAGCAGCCGGCTGACCCAGTAGCCCGCCGTGATGCCGATACCGTTATGCAGGATCACCGCCAGCGCCACTATGGGGCCTATGCTGGCGAACTGGCCCGCATTGAGCGCCACGACGGTGGCGATGATCAACACGATGGCCGCCATGGAGACCAGGGGGAGTACTGGCTCGATGCGCGCGGTCAGGGAGTGCAGGAAGACATTGGCGACCACCCCGAGTACCACGGGGATCAGCACTATCTTGACCAGGCTCAGCAGCATGTCCAGCACCGGCACGTCGACACTTTTGCCGGCCAGCAGTTGCACCAGCAAAGGCGTGATGATGACGCCCAGCAGCGTGGAGAGCGCCGTCATAGTGATCGAGAGGGCCACATCCCCCTTGGCGAGGTAACACATCACATTGGAAGAGGTGCCGCCAGCCACGCTGCCCACCAGCACCATGCCCACCGTCAGCTCGGCATCGAAACCCAGCAGCAGACTGATCAGCAGGGCAGCCAGTGGCATTACGCTGAATTGCAGCACCAGCCCGAGTCCGATGGCCTTCTTGTTGCGCACCACATCGAGGAAGTTCCGGGGTTTGAGGGTCAGCCCCATGGCCAGCATGATGATGGTCAGCAGCGGCACTATCTGCGCCTTGAGATCGGTGAACAGGCCCGGCTGCCAGTAGGCCAGCAAGGAAAAGAGCAAGGCCCAGAGCGGGAAGAGGTTGGTGATGCGTCCAAGCATGATGTACTCCTTGTTGTTGTCGTCCAGACGCGGGCAGGCACAGGCGCCCGCGGGGAACTTTCTCTTATACCAGCTTTGTCGCCGGCAGGCCCGTGCGGCAGCGTAGGACGGGTGTGTCAGGAGGGGAAGAAGAACCAGGCAGTCTGGATGAGGCCATTTTCCACCTCGAACACCGCCACGCTCTCGATGGGATCCGGAGAAAGACCGTGGATCCGCTCATGATCGAACACCTTGTTGCCGAGCACCGTCCTCGATAGCAGTTCGGCCTTCAGCAGCGGGTTGTTGAAGCGATGCTCTGCATAAAAGGTTCTCAGCGCCTCCTTGCCAACGGTGGAGGGCGGTTCTGCCGGCATGCGATAGGCTTTGAACTGCTCGGAAAAGCAAGCCAGGAAGGCCTCGATATCATGGGCATTGTAGGCTTCCAGCTGTGCCTGGACGGGCTGCGAGGCGGACATGGCACTCTCCAATAAATTTAATTTATTCATTTATATTGGTTTTTTACTCAATCGTCGATAGCAGACAAATTCCCTTCCCCTCACAGTTCCCCGTAAAAGCCGATAAAAAAAGACCCCGCCGAAGCGGGGTCTCTTGTCTCGTCAGCCATGCAGGCTTGAGAAGCGTTATCAGTGCTCGCGAGTCTGGCGGAACTGGACGTCCGGGTGACGTTCCTGGGCCAGGCGCAGGTTGACCATGGTCGGCGCGATGTAGGTGAGGTTGTCACCGCCATCCAGCGCCAGGTTGATCTCGTTCTTGCGCTTGAACTCCTCGAACTTCTTGGCATCTGTCCCTTCCACCCAGCGGGCGGTGGAGACGTTGACCGCCTCGTACAGGGCCTCGACGTTGTACTCGCTCTTGAGGCGCGAGACCACCACGTCGAACTGCAGCACACCGACCGCACCGACGATGAGATCGTTGCTCTGCAGCGGACGGAACACCTGCACCGCCCCCTCTTCGGAGAGCTGTACCAGCCCCTTGAGCAGCTGCTTCTGCTTGAGGGGGTCGCGCAGACGGATGCGGCGGAACAGTTCCGGCGCGAAGTTCGGGATGCCGGTGAACTTGAGATCCTCACCCTGGGTGAAGGTGTCACCGATCTGGATGGTGCCGTGGTTGTGCAGGCCGATGATGTCACCCGCGAAGGCGTCTTCCGCTTGCTCGCGATCGCCAGCCATGAAGGTCACGGCGTCGGAGATGTTCACATCCTTGCCCAGACGTACGTGGCGCATCTTCATGCCCTTGGAGTAGGTGCCGGAGACGATGCGCATAAAGGCGATACGGTCGCGGTGTTTCGGGTCCATGTTCGCCTGGATCTTGAACACGAAGCCGGAGAACTTCTCCTCGGTGGCAGCCACTTCGCGGCTCTCGGCCTTGCGCGGCATGGGAGCCGGCGCCCAGTCGGTCAGGCCGTCCAGCATATGGTCAACACCAAAGTTGCCGAGTGCGGTACCGAAGAAGACCGGTGTCATCTCGCCGGCGATGAAGGCGTCGTGATCGAACTCGGGAGAGGCACCCTGCACCAGCTCCAGCTCATCACGCAACTGCTGAGCCAGATCTTCACCGATGGCGGCGTCCAGATCCGGGTTGTTCAGCCCCTTGATCACTCGCTTCTCCTGGATGGTGTGGCCCTGACCGCTTTGATAGAGGTAGGTCTCATCCTTGTAGAGGTGATAGACACCCTTGAAGGATTTGCCGCAGCTAATGGGCCAGGTGATGGGGGCGCACATGATGTTGAGCTCGCGCTCCACTTCGTCCATCACTTCCATGGGATCGCGCACTTCGCGGTCCAGCTTGTTCATGAAGGTGAGGATGGGGGTATCGCGCAGCCGGGTCACTTCCATCAACTTGCGGGTCCGGTCTTCAACACCCTTGGCGGCGTCGATGACCATCAGGCAGCAGTCGACCGCCGTCAGAGTACGGTAGGTATCTTCGGAGAAGTCCTCGTGACCCGGGGTATCGAGCAGGTTGACCAGGCAGTCGGCATAGGGGAACTGCATCACAGAGGTGGTGATGGAGATACCGCGCTGCTTCTCCATCTCCATCCAGTCGGATTTGGCGTGCTGGCCCGAGCCACGGCCCTTGACGGTACCGGCGCGCTGAATGGCCTGTCCGAACAGCAGGACTTTTTCGGTGATGGTGGTTTTACCCGCATCCGGGTGCGAGATGATCGCAAAAGTGCGTCTCTTGGAGACTTCACTCAGAAATTCAGCTGACATAATTCAACGTTCTTCTATTGGGCGGCGGCCTTGGCCACCGTGGGAATAAATCCGGGATGCCGCATTCGACTCACGGCACATCTGTATGCAGCGCATGCCACGCCGGCAGGCATCAGGCCAGCCAGGTGGAAAAAGGGGGAAAGCGTTGCATTACATGGGTCGTCTCGCCTGAGTCAAAGCAAAATTGCGCGGCATTATACCCGCGCGAGCGAAAAATACCCAGCCTGGCATGGTGGATAAATCCGCAAGGTACACGTCAAGCCTATTGAGCCAGCACCACCCGGTTGCGCCCGGTCTGCTTGGCCTGGTACATGGCCTCGTCGGCCCGCCGGATCAGGGCACTCAGGGTATCATCGAGGGAGCCATACTGGGCGCAGCCTATGCTGACATGGACAAAACGCCCCTCCGGCATCCCGTCTATACACAGCCGGGAGACCCGCTGGCGGATCCGCTCTGCCACCTCGGCTGCCTCCTCGAGTCTGGTGTCGGGCAGCAGCACCAGAAACTCCTCGCCGCCGTTGCGTCCCACCTCGTCCTGCACCCGCAGCTGCTCACCGAGGCAACGAGCCACCGCCTTGAGTACCATGTCCCCCATGTGGTGGCCCAGGTGATCATTGACCTGCTTGAAGTGATCGATATCCAGCAACAAGACGCTCAGGGAAGGACCACCACTTTTTGCCTGATCGAAACAGGCCTGACCCCGCGCCATGATCTGGCGACGATTGTGGAGACCGGTCAGCTCGTCCGTCATGGCCAGCCGCCTCATCTTGCGGCTGCGGTTGAAGAGGTAGAGCACCAGCATGCCCATCACCACCAGCAGCAGAGCCACCACGGCGAATTGCCACTGGCGGCGCTCCTGCAGTTGCTTGAGCTTGGCTTCCTGTAACAGCTGTTTGGTCTTGAGGGTCTGGTTTTCCAGCTCCTTGCGGGCCAGATCGAACTCGAAGCGCATCTGCAAGGAGCGCTGCTCCCTGAGCACCAGCTCGGTGGCATGCCGGGTCTGCACATACTGCTTGAGGCTGGCCAGCGCATCGCCGACCCGACCCTGACGCTCGAAGATGCGCGAGCGCAGACCATAGACACGGATCAGAAAACGCTGGTTATGCTCCCTGGCGAAAACGGTCTCCGCCCGCGCCAGATAGTCGAGGGCCCTAGTTTGCTCTCCCGAGGCATCCAGCACCATGGCCATCACCAGTTGCCAGTGCGCCAGGGTCACGCTGTCGCTCCCCTCGCGATCGTGCAGCAGTACTTCGGCCTGTTTCAGCTTGGCTTTGGCCTCGCTCACCTTGTTCTGGTTGAGCAGCATGGTGGCCACCTCGATCTGGCTCCAGGCCAGCAGTCCCTCCTGACGCTGGAACTGATAGTAGCGCTCGGCCTCCTGCATCAGGGGCAGGGCCCGGTCGAACTCGTCCATTTCGGCGTAGAGCAGCGCCTGCTGGGCATGGATATCCACCAGCTGTTCCCGGGCCCCCAGCTGGCGATAGTCCTGCTCCAGTTCTTTGAAATAGTCGTCGGCTCGCTCATAGAGCCCCATGCGCCGATAGGAGTTGGCAATCAGGGTCAATACTTCCCGCCCCTTGCCCTCCATGCCCAGATCTTCATAGCGCTGGTACGCTTCGATAAGCTCCTTCAGCCCCTCGGCCAGCTTGCCCTGATAGGAGTAGAGTTCGCCACGATAGCTGAGGACATCGGCCTCTTGCATCCGATCCCCAAGCTCCCGCGCCAACCCCTGTGCCTGCCCAAAATCGGCCAGCGCCAGCTTCATGTTGCCGAGCATCTGCTGGTGAAAGCCGCGACAGACAAGCAGTCCGGTTTCGGTGAGCCGATCCTTGCGCGCCCTGGCGATGGCCAGCTCCTTGTCGGCAAAAGCCACCACGGCGCGATACTCGCTGTCCCGCTCGGCCGGCATTGCCCGACACTGCAACCGGGCAATCCGTCCCTGCACGTCGGGGGAATAGGCATCGCGATTGGCCGCCAGGGCGGCGACCCGCAATCGGTAGATGCGATCGGGCAGGCCCCCCTCTTCCAGCGCTTGCAACTCTTTGGATAATTGCGGCTCGCCAAGGGGGCCTCGTGCCGCCCATGCAGGAGAGCAAGCCAGACACGCCCACAGGATCAAGGTCATGCAACGCTTCATGCCGGATCAGGTTCCCCATTCGATAGCACTGATACTCTGATAACTCATCATATCGTTCCTTGTCCGACCTGGCAGCAAACCTTATGCCAAATCCGGTTTTTAGCCCTCCTCACAATGACGAAATCCGGCGCTTTACAGGAGCAGACCCAGCATCGACTATATGTTCTTTTTGCAGGGATGTGGCGGGATGACATACGAGGAGTTGCAGGCTGCCTATGCCAGGCTGCAGCTGGAAAACGAGCGGCTAAAGCGCATCGCCGACGATGCCCGCGAAAAACTGGACGCAGCCATGGATGGTACCGGCCTGTGCATCTGGCAAAACCACATCCCCACCGGCAAGCTCATCATCTTCAACCGCCGCTGGGGCGCCATGCTGGGATTTCAGCCCAAGGAGCTGTCTGCCCATTTCGACGTCTGGCGCGAGCACCTGCACCCGGAAGACAGGGAGCGGGTGCTGCAGGCCTTCTTCGACCATCTGAGCGGCAAGAGCCCCTTTTATCAGGTGATGCACCGGATGATCGCCAAGGATGGCAAGACCACCTGGGTGCTGGATCGGGGCCGCGTGGTGGAGCGGGATGAACAGGGCAACCCCATCCGGGTGATGGGCACTCACATCGACATCACCCACGAGAAGGAGTACGAGCAGCAGCTGGCCCGGCTCGCCCATCGGGATCCCCTCACCGGCCTGGCCAACCGCACCGCCTTGCAGCGCAAGTTCAACCAGGGTTTCAAATCCATCTGCTTCATCGATCTCGATGACTTCAAACAGGTCAATGACAATCTGGGCCACCGGGCCGGAGACGAGCTGCTGGTCGCCCTGACCCAGCGTCTCAGGCAGTGCTGCCCAGAGGAGAGCGAACTGGGGCGCATCGGCGGAGACGAGTTTGTGCTGCTGCTCCCCTGGGAGAGCGAGGATCCCCGCACCCACGAGCTGGCCCGACTCTGCATCGAGCTCATCTCGACCCCCTTCCCCCTCGCCAACGGCGACGGGAATGTGGGTCTGAGCATGGGAATTGCGGCCATCCGGCCCCAGGATGACTTCGGCGCCGCCCTGGCCCGGGCCGATCAGGCCATGTACCGGGTCAAACGCAGTGGCAAACGGGGCTTTCACATCTCCCGTCCGAGCGGTCAGCCACTGCTGGATCAGGAACAGGTCAACGAACGCGCCTTGAGCCACACCCCGGCTCACTGACGGCGGGATTCCTCAGTGCTGCTGCCAGCGGCGCAGCAGACGGCCACGCAGGCCGCAATCCAGCAACCAGCTGTTGTCGAATACCCGCAATAGCGCCGGCTTGGCGTGGCGAGACATGGCGACGGCGTGAAAGCGGGTCTCGCGATGACGATAGCGATTCATCTGATCGAGCAGGGGATGGGGCAGACTCTGGGCGATAAAGTCGGAAATCACCAGCACATCCGCCTTGGCAAAGGCAGGCTCGTCAAGCTTGATCAACGCCTTCTCGAGACAGGGCACCAGATCGGTACCGCCGTGAAAACTCATGGAGAGGAAGCGCTCCGCCTTGTCCAGCCCGGTGTCAGCGGTGATCTCGAGGGTCGCCACCTCGGTGGAGAAGAGCATCAGATAGCAGCCGCGCTTCTCGTCCATCGCCACCTTGAGCAGCGCCAGAAACAGCGCCTTGGCGCACTCCTCCGGATAACCGCCCATGGAGCCCGACGTATCGACGCAGACGATGAAGGGCCCCCGCTGCTGCAACTGGTGTCCCCCCTGTTCCGGGGTACGCAGCATAATGCGCTGGCGCGGCAGGGTGCCCCGTGACTGGTAGCTGAGCAGGCGCCGCTCCAGATAGCGGCGATAGAACTCCAGCTCCAGTTCCGGCAGCCCCAACATCACCGCCTCGCTCGGCAGCAGCCGCATCAGGTCGCTGGCCTGATGGATCCCCACCAGATCGTCGGGCACATCATCGCTGGGGGCAGGTTCGAGCTCCAGCATCTGCACCGGCGGCACCGGCTGCTCCTGCGCCTGCCGATCCCGTTCGCTGCGGCCAAGCTGGGCGGCTATCTCAGCCAGCAGGGGTTCCCGCTGCAACATGCGGGCATACTGCTTGACCAGCACCAGACTGCGCTTGTGCCAGCTGCCCTGGGCCAGATCCCACAAGCCACCGGCCGAGATCTGGTGGGGATCGAGGGCATCGGCCAGGGTGCGGCTCGCCAGCAGTTGATCCTCGATCTCCTGGCGCTGCTTCTCCCGCTCCGCCTCGGCGATCTGCTGCTGCAGTTGCAGCAAACTGCCCACCAGGCTGGCACGCCACTTCTCGACAAACAGCTGGCGCAGGCTCTCGGTCGGATGAGCCACCAGCTGGCGCACCAGGCTGCGGGCTTCGCCGGCGAACGGGCTGTACTGCTCGAGCGCCTCCAGCAGCGCCGGCAAGCGGCCGATAAGCTCAGTCATCGGTAGCTGGCGATGCGCCTGATAGAGCAGGTACTCCTGCTCCAGCGCCACCGGCACCGGCTTGTGGCGGATCTCCTCGCCAAGCTGTTCGCCCCAGCTCTGCAGGCGCTTTTTCAACAGCTTGCCCTGTAGCGGCGAGCGCTTGATGAACTCGGAGATCTTGGGAGAGGCCGCCAGCAGCAGCGCCACCTCCCCCGCCAGCTCCCCTTCCCCCATCAGGAGCCCCAGATCCAGCATGCCAATTTCCAGCATGGGAGCTCCTTAGTCGTCCAGCCTGGGCAACCGCTCGCGCCAGTGTGCCAGCTCGCCGGAGAGTTGCTCGAGATCCCGGTTTAGCACGAAGAAACTGTCCTCCACCTGCTGCAGCCAGCGCTGGCCGATGAAGAGGTGTTGCTGATGGCGCTCGAACAGGCTGCGCTGCTGCTTGAGCGACAGCACCACCTTGGCCACCTCGGCCTGCAACTCGTCCAGCTCCTGCAGCCAGGGTTCCAGCACCACCTCGGGGATGGCGTTGCGCTCCATCAGTACCAGCGGGATCTGCTGACGCTGGATATCCAGCACGTGAAGCCGCAGCTCGTCATCCAGCACCAGCTCAAAATGGCCTTCTTTCGGGTTGCCATACTGATAGCCCGCCAGAGCTTCACCGGTCGGGTGCCAGTGGGAAAGCAGAGTACGATCGAACACCAGAGTCTCGGTCAGACGCTCGGGATCGCCGCCATCCAGCGGCGCCGGGGTGAGCAGGTGAAAGTGCACCGCCTTGCCGAAGGCCCTGGCGTTGGCCAGAGGGATCTCGATCCCCCGCGCGCGACGGCCAAACCACTGCTTGCGCTGACGCGCCTTGCAGCAGAGACGCTGGGCGACCCGCTGCTTGAGCTGCTTGAACCTGTCCCGCAGGGCCAGCAGCTGACGGGTCATGGCCAGCTGCTGATAGCCGTAGAGGCGGGAAAACTCGGTCATCATCTCCAGCAGGGCGGTGCGGGACTCCTCGTCGTGCCACAGGCAATCCTTGAACAGCAGCAGATCGAGGGGTGCCACCTCGTCGCGGCCGTTGAAGAAGGCGCTCGCCTTGATCAGCCGCACAGCCTTCTTCCAGCGCCGATCCGACACGTAGCAGCGATGGGCCAGCTGGCTGTCGAGCTGCTGGCGCAGCTGATAGATGAGCTCGAAACAGGCTTCCGGCAGGCGCACCTGCTCGATCTGGCTCTGCCACTGCAGGTACTCCTCCCCCTGGATCTGCAAGGCGGCCGGCAAGTTTTGATGGGCGTGACCGTCACTGGCCAGCATCGCCTGAAAGTTGGCCTTCTCCTGCACCCTGTCCATCCAGATCCGCACCAACATGCGGTCGTAGAGGGCCTCCAGCCCGCTGTCGGGGGCCGGCAGCTCGTTGGAGGCGGTCACCAGCAGCCGCATCGGGATGGGGTACTGACCATCGCCGTTGCGAAACTGCCGCTCGTTGATGGCGGTGAGCAGGGTGTTGAGGATGGCGGGGCCCGCCTTCCAGATCTCGTCGAGGAACACCACCTCGGCCTCCGGCAGGTAGCCATTGGTCAGGCGCAGGTACTTGCCATCCTCCTTCAGGGCCTGGATGGAGAGAGGACCGAACACCTCCTCCGGCGTGCTGAATCGGGTCATCAGGTATTCAAAGTGGCGGGCCTCGTGAAAGGCCAGCTTGAGCCGGCGGGCGATCAGGCTCTTGGCGATGCCGGGGGGTCCCAGCAGAAACACGCTCTCGCCGCTGAGAGCAGCCAGCAGACCGAGCCGCAGGGCATCCTGGCGTTCATAGAGCCCCTCGCCGAGCGCGGTCAGCAGACGGGGTAAACGTTCATGGATGGGCATGGACCGCACGGCGGCGTGGGCTTGAGCTGAAAGCGACATAGAGACAATTCCGAAGCTGAGATAATGATGGCGCCAAGGGGTGATATCCGTTTGTTCGCCCTTGGATTTTGTCTTGTTATGATGTTTATTCTGGCCCTGGTTGCTGCAAAATACCCCGTTCTGGCAGGAAAAAACCGCACGGGCCAAGGCTGTACGCTGCAAAGGGTGCAGCAAAACCCGTTCGAGTGTACCCTGCCCGGCACGATTTTCCCCAACGCAGATCAAGAGTGAGTCACCCCATGCAAGATCCCGTACGTCAGAGCATGTTGGCCCGCATGGGCATTCAAGGTTGGCAGTTGCGCCGCCCGGCCTTGCTGGGTGGCGCCCCTGAACCTACCGAGCCGCAGCCCGCCAGCGGCGAACAGACCCAAGAGGCTGTCATGCCAGACGGCAAGCTCTGGCTGCTGGCCCCGCAGCTGCCCGCTCAGCCTCTGCTGGCCGATATCTGCCAGCTGCTCGGCATTACGCCGGAAGAGGTGTCACTGCTTGGGGAGATGCCCGCCGGCGAGCCGCCCCTGCTCTGGTTGACCGAGGGCGATCCCCGCTGGCCCGACGCCCTGATCTGCCCGCTCGCACCCAACGGGACGCAGAAGCGGGCGCTGTGGCAACAGCTGCGTCAACGACTGGCCGCGACGGCGGCATAAGAGGGCAGCTTGTCGCAAGCCGGCCCAGTGATGCCGCTCTTTTTACCTGATTTTACAAAAGCGGCACGCCACCTGGTTCGGCGGGTGCCAGTGCGGCTTGTCGCCATTTTTCCCTAGTTTCGGAGTTTCCATGGCTGAGTTTCGTCCCCTGCTCGAGAGCGATTTCGAGCTTGTCTATCCCATTGAGCAGGCCGCCCATAAGGAGCCCTGGAGTCAGGCCAACCTGCTCTCCTGCTTTGGCCCCCGTTATCTCAACGGTCTGATGCTGGTGGATGGCCGCCCGGCCGGTTTCTACATCTCGGATCTGGTGGCCGGCGACAGCTCGCTGATGAACATCTGCGTGCACCCGGATTTTCAGGGCAAGGGGCTGGGCCGGGCGCTGCTGAAGGAGTATCTGGCTCGCAGCAAGGCGAAGGGGGCCGAGGCCTGGTTTCTCGAGGTGCGCGCCAGCAATCTGGCCGCCATCGGCCTCTACGAGAGCGCCGGCTTTGCGGAATATTGCCGCCGGGCCGACTACTACGGCACCGGCAGCGAGCGGGAAGATGCGATCCTGATGTCGCGCCTGTTCGACTTCGGCTGACATCAGGGCTTTTGTGCCCTGCCCCGACATCACTCCAGCGGGGCATTGTCCAGGGCGGGATCCTGCAGCGCCAGGGTGGTCTCGAGCACGGCTTCGAAGGCTGCCGCCGAGAGCGGCATATAGAAGCCCCGCTGCCAGGTCTTGCCCGGCATCCAGATCTGGTTGATATCCACCACCAGCTTGATGGGCTTCAAGGGTTCACCCGGTCGCTGTACGTAGATGCCGGGCGGCGTCGCCACCCTGGGGAAGCGGCGCAGGATCTGCTCGCTGCCATCCCCGCTCCCCGGATTGAGCCTCACCTTCACCAGTCGCGAAAGGGGGCCCACCATCTCGTCGCTCTGCCAGAAGCGCTGATCCAGCGCCTTGCAGCGGCGACACTTCGGGGTTTCCAGTACATAGAGCAGCGGCTGGCCGGATGACAGCGCCTGACGCTGCGCGCTCTGATAGCCCTCATCCCCCTGATACCAGGCGCTGGCGGCCTTGTCCGCCTCACTGCCCGAGAAGAACCAGGCGACGCCCCCCGCCACCATGAGCACCCCGGCGGCCAATCCCCCTTTAAGCCATAAATTCATATTGTTACCTCCCCTGTACACACTTTTTTTATATCGGCTGCCCTGTGCAGAGATAGAGCTATTTGCACTCTTTGTGATCCAGAACAAACAGCGAACACTTGTAAGCTGTAATGGTCGAGTTTAAACTCTAGCCCGATTTTTAGTGCCCTCGCGGGCGTACAACTGTAATTAAAGGATGTTTGATTGATGCCGAAGCTTCATCTGGTTCGACTGATGCGTGAGCGCATTGCCCAGCTTGGCAACAAGGCCGCCCTGCGGGTTCAGCAGGATGGTCAATGGCGTGCCATCGGCTGGCGCACCCTGGGCCAGGCCATGGACTACTGCGCCCAGGCGCTGATCCGCGCCGGCCACCAGCCCACCGAAATGGTCGGCATCTATGCCCGCAACATGCCGGAGTGGACCCAGGCCGATCTCGGCATCCTCGCCGCCCGCGGCGTCAGCGTCCCCATCTATCCCACCAGTACGCTCGATCAGCTGCGCTACATAGTACGCGATGCCAACATCGGCCTGCTGTTCGTCGGTGAGCAGCCCCAGTTTGATCAGGCGCTGACCCTGCTGCAGGCCGGCGAGATCCGCCAGATCGTCGCCCTCGATGGCACAGTCGATCTGCGTGGCTGCCCGCAGGCCAGCCACTTCCAGACCTTCCTGGTCTCCGGCAACCATCAGGCCAGCGAACAGGCGCTGCGGGAGCGCGAAAGCCAGTACCGGATGGACGACCTGCTGACCCTGATCTACACCTCCGGCACCACGGGCGAGCCCAAGGGGGTCATGCTCGATTTTGCTAACATCGCCGCCTGTTTCGAGATGCACAACAGCCGCCTCGATCTGAACGAGCAGGATGTGTCGCTCTGCATGCTGCCGCTCAGCCACGTGTTCGAGCGAGCCTGGACCTATTACGTGCTCTATTGCGGTGCCGAAAACGTCTACATCCGCGACCCGCAGAAGGTGATGGATGTCATCGGCGAGGTGAAGCCGACCGTGATGTGCGCCGTGCCGCGCCTCTACGAGAAGGCCTACGCCATGATCCAGGCCAAAGTCGCCCAGGCGCCGCGCCTGCGCCGCGCCCTGTTTGGCTGGGCTACCCGGGTCGGCAAGCAGATGGTTGCCACCCGTCAGCAGGGCAAGTCCGCTTCCCCCTGGCTCTACGCCCAGCTGGCCTTGGCCGAACGCCTGGTATTTCGCAAGCTGCGCGCCCGCTTCGGCGGTCGTACCCGCTTCCTGCCGGTAGCCGGCGCCCGCCTGGCCGATGACGTGAACCTCTTCTTCCAGGCTATGGGGCTCAACCTCAAGTACGGCTACGGCATGACCGAAACCACCGCCACTGTCTGCTGCTACGAGGATAGCCAATTCAAGCTGGGCTCCATCGGCACCGCCCTGAACGGCATCGAAGTGAAGCTTGGCGAGAGCAACGAGCTGCTGGTGCGCTCCCCGACCGTGATGCGCGGCTACTACAACAAACCCGAGGCCACTGCCGAGGTGATGACCGAGGATGGCTTCCTGCGCACCGGCGATGCCGGCGAGCTCGACGGCGAGGGCAACATCTACTTCACCGAACGGCTGAAGGAGCTGATGAAGACCTCCAACGGCAAGTACGTGGCCCCCCAGCTGGTAGAAGGGACCCTCGGCAAAGATCGCTTCATCGAGCAGATCGCCATCGTCGCCGATGCCCGCCACTTCGTCTCGGCGCTGATCGTGCCCTGCTTCGAGTCGCTGGAGGAGTACGCCCGCTCCATCAACCTGCAGTACCAGTGCAAGACCGAGCTGCTGCGCCACTCCAAGGTGGTGACCTTCTTCGAGGAGCGGATCCACGAGCTGCAAAAAGAGCTGGCCAAGTTCGAGCAGGTGAAGAAGTTCACCCTGCTGCCGAGCGCCTTCTCCATGGAGCTGGGGGAGCTGACCCCGACCATGAAACTGCGGCGCAAGATCATCGAGGCCAAGTATCAGGACGAGATCGAGGCGATGTACAACCACGTCTGATCCCGCCGCTTCGCACCAACAAAGAGCCGCCCCTCCCCGGGGCGGCTTTTTTGTTGTTCATTCAGCTCCGGTCAGCAACAGGGTCGCACACTGGTACAGATAATCATCATCCCCTCGGGGATGGTACCTATCGTCCCGATCAACGCCCAATCCCATGACGCTGACCACACTCGACTTGCACGGCAAGAAACACTATTACCTGCTGCTCCATGACCAGCTCGAACTGGATCACTGGTCACTGCTGCAGACCGAGCAGACCCGCCGTCTGGAGCGCATCGCCAGCAGCCAGTTCTGGCTCCATCCCGCCAGCAACAGCCTGTGCAAGATAGTGCCAGACAAGTACCCGCGCTGGACCCTCGGCTGGTGGTGCCGGGATCAGCTCAGCAAGCGATTGATCGGTCATATCGACGCCCTGCGCGAGTGGCAGAGCAATCGCCGCCTGCGCAAGGCCGGGCTCCAGGTTGTCCCCTGCAAGGCCGCCGGTATCGCCCTCAATCCGCTCAACCCCCACGCCTCTTTCCTGGCGGTGCACTACCTGGCGGAGCACAGCTCCGGCGAGCACTACTTCAAACAGGCAGACGAGAGCGATCGCCTGGCCCTGTTGCACCGGCTCGCCAAGGATATCTATCACCTGGCAAAGCACGGCTACTATCACCGGGATCTTCATCTGGGCAACCTGATGCTCTCCCCTTCCGGCAACATCGTCTGGATCGATACCCATGTGCGCCGCCTGCCCAGCAATCTGGAGCGGCTGCGCCAGACAGTGATTTCCTCTCTCGAGCCCGGCAAGCTGTTCGGGCAGTTCTACCGGGATTATCTGCTGACCCAGCTGCGCCGTCTGGCTGGCCTGCCTCAGCCAGAATCCATGAAGCCTTAACCCATAAAAAAGCCGCTCATCGAGCGGCTTCTGGTGTGCCTGATATCAGGCGGCAGTCGTGCTGGCTCCGAAGTAGTCGGCCAGGAAGTCATCAAACGACTGGCTGTCGCTACGCTCCCGTTCCCGCTGCTTGATCAGGGAGTCCTTCGCCTCGCCGGCGAAATAGGCCTCATCCCAGTATTGCAGCTCGGCCGCCAGCAGCTGCTCCCGGTAACGGGTCGCCAGCTTGTCGCCAAAACAGCCGTTGTCCTCGCCGCTTGCCAGCAGATCCCTGAGGATGCGGGCCGAGTAGGTCAGCTCGGGGTCGAGCAGCTTTTCGCGGTGTTCGGCCAGCGTCTTGCGGTAATGGTGGCGGCCGCAGCAGCGATCCAGCAGCTCGGCCACCTGGGCCAGCTCGTCAAACAGCTTGAGACCGAACTCCTTGAGACCGATGGGGTTGCCCTGCTCGTCCTCCAGCATCAAACCGGGGCGACGCCCCTCCAGCACCACCTTGTTCTGGTTGCGGCGATTGCGGGCGATCTCCTCCTCGCCGAGCACGGGAGACGGGCGCAACAGGCACCAGACCAGGAAGAGGTCGAAGAAGCGGATCTGATCGGCCTCGATCCCCAGCGGAGTGAAGGGGTTGACGTCCACGGTGCGCAGCTCGATGTACTCGATGCCGCGCTGCTCCAGCGCGTCGGACGGCTTCTCGCCGCTGCGCGGGGTGCGCTTGGGACGGATCGGGGCATACAGCTCGTTCTCCAGCTGCAGCACGTTGTCGTTGAGTTGGCGGTACTCGCCGTCCACCTTGACCCCGATCTTGGCAAAGTCCGGATCATGGGTGTTGATGGCTCGGCGCAGGCTGCTCACATAGGCGGGCAGGCTGTCGTGGCTGATCTTGAGCCCGGCCTGGGCGCTGTTGGTATAGCCGAGATCGGAGAGGCGCAGTGCGGTGGCGTAGGGCAGGTAGAGGGTGCCCTTGCCGGTCTTCTGGAACGGCAGCGCGCTCTTGCGCCCCTTGAGGAAGGATTCGCAGATGGCCGGGGATGCCCCAAACAGATAGGGTACCAGCCAGCCGAAACGGTAGACGTTGCGAATAAGCCCCATGTACTTGTCGGAGATGAAGCGCTGGCTGCAACAACCGGCGCACTCCAGCTCCTGCCACTCGCACCAGAAGCTGTCCGGCATGGAGAAGTTGAAGTGGACCCCGGCGATCACCTGCATCAGGCTGCCGTAACGGTTCTTGAGCCCCTGACGGTAGAGGGTCTTCATCCGCCCGATATTGGAGCTGCCATACTGGGCCAGCCGGATGCTCTCCTCGCCACCCACGAAGCAGGGCATGGAGAGAGGCCAAATCCGCTCGTCACCCAGGTGCTGCATCACATGGTGATGAATATCGCCGAGCTGCTCCATCAGGCTGTCGATGGAGTCGGTGGCCGGGGTGATGAACTCCAGCAGGCTCTCGGAGTAGTCGGTGGTGATATTGGGGTGGGTCAGGGCCGACCCCAGCGCCCGCGGATGATCACTCTGGGCGAGCCGGCCTTCCGGCGTGATGCGTAAACATTCACGCTCGAGCCCGCGCCGGATCCCCTTGAGGGCAGTCAGGCGTTCCGGCGCTCCCAGCGCCCCCAGCAACTCGGTGAGCGACAAGCTTGTTGTAGTCATATTCTCGGCTCATGTGAGGCCGCCCCGTCCAGGGCGGCTCTATTGATATGAAGTGCCAGTTACGGCAACTGCAGCGGATAGATGGGAAGATGAAGCTCCTTCAGGGGTTTTTCAAGCTTTTGCTTGTCTCCCACTACCACGATCACCATGTCGGCCGGGTCGAGCCAGCGGGCCGCACTGGCCTTGAGCGTCTCGGGCGACACCGTCTTGATCAGCTTGCTCTGGGCCTGCACATAGTCCGGCTTCAGGTCATACATGATCATCTGCAACAGGAAACCCGCCTTCTGGCCGAGGGTCTCGTAGGAGAGGGCATCCTGCTGGGAGACGGCGCTGCGCATGTAGGCGAGTTCGACCGGTGTCGGCCCGCTCGCCCGGTAGTTGTCCATCTCCTTGAGGAACTGACGGATGGCATCCACGGTCGCATCGCTGCGCACATTGGCGCCTGTGGCGAAGGTGCCCACCTCGCGGTTGGCGGAGAAGCCGGAGCTGGCACCATAGGTGTAACCCTTGTCTTCCCGCAGGTTGAGGTTGATGCGGCTGTTGAAGTTGCCACCCAGGTTGAAGTTCATCAGGTTGGCGGTGAAGTAGTCACCCGTGGTGTCGAACGGCAAGGCACGACGGCCGATGCGGATCACCGACTGGGGCGCCCCCGGCTTGTCCACCAGATAGATGCCGGGCTTGGCCTGCTCGCCCTTGAGCTTGAGACTGCCCAGAGTCGGGGCTGTCCCCTTCCATTCGGTCAGGAAGCCGAGTTGCTCCTCGATCTGCTGGCGACCCACATCACCGGCCACTACCACCTTGGCATTGGTCGGGTTGTAGTAGGTCTGGTAGAAGCGCTTCACGTCCGCCAGGGTCAGCTTGGCCACGTCGCCGATCACACCGTCGGTGGGCTGGCCGAGGCGGTTCTCCTTGCCGTAGACCAGTTCGCGGAACGCCTGGCCCGCCAGCCATTCTGGCTGCTGCTCGCTCTGCTGCATCCCCTGCAGCAGCTGCGCCTTGACCCGCTCGAAGTCAGCCTCGCGCATGCCGGGGCGCTCGTACACCTCGCGCACCAGCGCCATGGTCTGGGGCAACTTGTCCGCCAGCGAACTGATGGTGATCAGAGTGTTGTACTGGGCACTGGAGACATTGATGCTGGAGCCAAGCTTTTGCAACTCGTCGCTGAGCTGGGCTTCGGTCAGGCGTACCGACCCCTGCCCCATCATGGCGGCGGTCAGATTGGCCAGTCCGAGCTGCCCCTGCTCTTCGGCGCGAATGCCGCCCGGCAGGGCGATCATGATGGAGACGGCGGGGATCTCGTCGCTCTCGGTGCCGATGATCTCGATGTTCTTGTCCAGCTTGCCGCGCCAGATGGCCGGCACCTTGACGCTCACCGCATCCGCCGCCTTGGGCTGGACGCTGCGATCGAAGCTGTCTTTCACCGGCCGCTCGGCCAGCGCCTTGTCATGCTTGCTGTAATCCGGCAGCTCGCGCTTGGTGGGGGTGAAGTTGGGGGTGGCCGCCTGCCAATCCGTCTTGCCCTTGGGCACTACGCTCAGCACCACCGCAGGTTTGTTCGCGATGAATTTGTCGTAGGCCGCCTTGACTTGCTCGGGCGTCACCTTGCCGATGGCATCCAGGGTCTTGAAGACATAGTTGGGATCCTGGGCGAAGACCTGGCCCATGGCGAGCTGGCTCACCTTGCCGGAGACGCTGTCCAGCCCCCAGATGGCGGAGGCGCGGTACTTGTTGATCGCCTTCTCCAGATCGTCGGACTTGAGGCCGCGCTCGGCAAACTCGCCGATCACCTTGTCCACCTCCCCCTTGAGGGTCTTGAGGCTGCCATCCACCGCCGGGTTGGGATAGGCGTAGACGGTCAGGGTACAGGCCAGCTCTTCGCAGTAGTGGGAGGCTCCCGCATCGACCGCCTTGCCGGTTTTCACCAATGACTGGTAGAGCATGGAGCTGGCAGAGCCGCCGAGCACGTCGGCGAACATGTCGAGCGCCGGCTCCTGGGGATCGCCAAGAGCAATCGTCGGGTAGCTGATGTAGAGCAGCGGCAGGTGAACCTTGTCCTCGAGCGTCACATAGCGGGTCTTGGGCAGGGTCACCGGCTTGGGGGTTGGCTCCGCCACCTCGGGGCCACGCGGGATGGGGCCGAAGTACTTCTCAATCCAGGCGAGCGCCTGCTTGGTATCAAAGTCGCCCCCCAGGGTCAGGGTGGCGTTGTTCGGACCATACCAGCGCAGGAAGAACTGCTTGAGGTCGTTCACGTCGACCCGGTCGAGATCCTCCACATAGCCGATGGGCTGCCAGGAGTAGGGATGGGTGCGCGGATAGAGTGCCTCACCTACCTTCTCCCCCACCAGACCATAGGGCTGGTTGTCGACGCGCTGGGCACGCTCGTTCTTGACGGTGGCGCGCTGGATCTCGAACTTCTTCTGGCTCACCGCATCAAGCAGGAAGCCCATGCGATCCGCCTCCAGCCAGAGCACCTTCTCCAGCTGGTTGGCCGGCACTGTCTCGTAGTAGTTGGTGCGATCCCGGTTGGTGGTGCCGTTCATGTCGCCACCGGCCTCGTTGATGATCCGCATATGCTCCTGATCACCGACGTTTTTCGAGCCCTGGAACATCATGTGTTCGAAGAAGTGGGCGAAGCCGGACTTGCCGACCGTCTCTCGCGACGAGCCCACGTGGTAGGTGACGTCGAGGTGCACCAGGGGATCGGATTTGTCGGGAGCCAGGATCACGGTCAGGCCGTTGTCGAGCTTGTACATCTGGTAGGGGATGGCGAGCTTGCCCTCCTCCTTGACCTGTTCCGACACCAGGGTGGGCGCTGCCAGCACCGGCAGAGTGAAGCCCAGCAGCATGCTTAATGGAATGAGTTTGTTCACGGTTACCTCGTGAGTGACAAAAGGGCTAGAAGATCTGCCTGGCCAGCAGAAAAATCAGGGTATAACGCAGCAACTTGCCGAGCCCGATGAGAACGAGAGAGCGCCAGAAAGAGAGACGCAGCCAGCCAGCCAACAGACAGAGTCCATCACCGACCACAGGCGTCCAGGCCAACAGCAGGCACCAGTGGCCATGTTGTTTGAGCCAACCCAGGGCTTTTTGTTCCCCACGGCCTTGAAAATCTTCCGGTTTTTTCTTGAAGGTGGCGAGCCAGCCGAGCCACCAGGTGGTCATGGAGCCCAGGGTATTGCCGAGTGTCGCCCACCCGAGCAGGCTGGCCATGCTCCACTGCCCCTTGGCTGCCATGGCCCCCAGCAGCACTTCCGAGCCACCTGGCAGCAAAGTCGCCGAGGTGAAGGCGCTCAAAAAGAGCCACCCCAGCCCCATCTCCATCAGATCGTTCATGCAGGGTAGTCGTCGGCGGCGGGCATGCACAGTACCAGCTTGCCGCGCACGTGTCCGCCCTCGATGGTTCTGTGGGCCAGCGCCCCCTCGGCCAGGGGGAACTCACCGGCGACAGTGATCTTCACCTCGCCCTGGCGCAGTAACAACAGCATCTGGGCCAGCTGTTTCTGGTCGGGATGGACCAGCATGCCGAGTACCTCGACTCCGGCCTCGGCCCCCGCATCCTTGATCTGCTGGGCCGTGATGGTCGGCACCGTCACCAGAAGCCCGCCCGGCTTGACGCAGGCCAGGGCCGCCTTGCCGCTCTCGCCCCCCACCAGATCCAGCACCAGATCGACCTGGCCGCCCGCGGCCACTATTTGTTCGGCCCAGTCGGCATCGTGATAATCCACCAGCGTATTGGCACCCAAACCGTGCAGGAAGCTGTGATTGTCGCCGCTGGCCGTGGCGACCACCTCGGCGCCATAAGCGGCGGCAAACTGCACCGCCAGATGGCCCACACCGCCTGCACCGGCCAGGATCAGCACTCGCTGCCCCGCCTTGAGAGCGCCGTGCTCGAACAATCCCTGCCAGGCGGTGAGCCCTGCCAGCGGTAGTGCAGCCCCCTGTTTGAGGCTGACGCCATTGAGCCTGACCAGCTCCCCTTCACCAGCCACCACGGATTCTGCATAGGCCCCCGCCTGCAGCGGAAAGCCCACCATGCCGCACACCCGATCCCCTTCGACCAGCGAACTGACACCAGGGCCGACCTTCTCGACCACGCCGGCAACGTCATAGCCCGGCGTCCAGGGCAGCTTGTCCTTGTTCTGGGCCGCCGCCCAGCCGAGGCCGGCGCGTGTCTTGGCATCGATGGGGTTGACCCCCGCAAAGCAGATGCGCACCCGCACTTCCCCTTCTGCCGGCACCTTGTCGAGAGAAGGGTTGAGCCTGAGTACCGAGGGGTCACCGAATGCGGTAATCTGTAGTTGCGTCATTGCACAATCCATCCTGTTGATTGATCAAGGGTCAACAGAATAACAGCGAGGACACCATGGCTCGAATGTTTCTTATTCCCCTGTTGCTGGCGCTGGGCTGGTGGGCGTTTCTGCTCTACTTTCGCATCCCCCTCAAGCAGGGGGCCAAGGGGTTTTACTGGATCATCGGTCTGGGTGGCGGGCTGGCAGCATTTCTTGCCCTGATGATGGTGCTGACGCACTAGGGGCAAGAACGAACAAGGGAGCTGGAGGAATAATGCTGACTGGTCTGAACCATCTGACCCTGACAACAGGGGATCTCGACAAGAGCCTTGCCTTCTATGTCGAAATCCTGGGTTTCAAACCGCGTGTCCGCTGGACAAGAGGTGCCTATTTAACACTGGGCGAACTGTGGCTCTGCCTTTCCTGCGACCACCCGCACCCGGCAAGGGACTACACCCATGTGGCCTTCAGCATCACCTCTGAACACTTTTCGGCGTTTTGTGCCCGCCTACGCCAGACGGGCACTGATGAATGGAAAACCAATCGCAGCGAAGGTGAATCCTTCTACTTGAAAGACCCTGACGGCCATCAACTTGAAATCCACGTTGGCAACCTTGAGAGCCGACTTTCCTCTCTCAGGGAGAGCCCCTATGAGGGATTGGTCTGGTACGACTGAACAGGATTCAGCTGTTTTCAGTACGCAGATGATAGTGGCGATTGCTCCCCTGCCCCAGCACCCCTTGTGACAAGAGGTGATGGAATACCCTGTCCACCTCCTCCAGCGACAATGACAGCGCCTGGGCCACCGAGCGCTTGCTGCACTTGAGCTCTCCGCTCTCCAGGGCACCACGTACCCGCTCCACTACGGCCGGAGCCGGCTCGGGCTGAGCCACCACCTCGGGCTGGACAGGCACCGGCACTTGCACAGCCTGCTGGGCCTCCCAGCGCTCCTGATCCTGCTGGCGCTGCCACTGGCGGCGGAAGCGGTTTTCCTCGCCAATCAGACTGACAAAGAAAGCACCGAATACATCCAGCAGGATGGAGAGGAAGCAAACCAGCAGGAATTGCACCTGGCTGATGCTCATCCCCATACCATCTGCCAGGCTGCTCATCAGGCCCAGCATGGAGGACTGCTCATTGACTGGCTTGGCGTCGCGCTGCTGGCGCAATTCGTCCTGTTGCAGGCGCAGGCGAGTGTTGTCACGCTGCAGTGCGGTCACGCCGCTGGAGATGCGCGCCAGCTCGATGTATTTGCGGGCCGCCTCCTCGTTGAGCTTGATCTGCCGCTCTATGCTGGCAATCTGCTCGTCAAAACGGGCGATAACCCGTTCATGGTGGGCCTGCTGGTTGAGGATGGTGTTGGTGGCGCTGTTGATGCCGCCGATACTGCCACCGATGGAGATGGCAGCCAGCACGCTGTAGAACAACAGTGACCAGAGGGCGCCGCCGAGATCCCGGCGCGCCTTGCGCTCACCATACTCATACCAGACATAGAACTTGCCCAGTTCGAAGATGATCGCCAGGCCGCCAAACAGCCACTTCATCAGCGGGTTGTCATCAATGGAGAGAAACAGCAGCAGGGAGAAGACGATGGAAGCCAGAATGGCCAGCCCGGTAAAACTGTATACCGTGGTCAGTGCGAACCATCCCTTGGGGTAGCGTTGGGCAGAAGAAAGCTGTGTTGTCATGATGAAGAGGTGGTGCTGTGGAGAAAAGGTGGCTGCCGATTATAGTCAGCGGACTCGCCGAGAGAAGGGCAATCATGCGAATTGCACGAGATCAGTGATCAGCTGCCCAGAGTGCGACCAAAACGGACAAATCGACAGCAAAAAGTCGGTACACTTTCTTGCCACACTGAATAGTATGATGAGATTGGGTGCGGTTCCGCCCGGGTTCAGCCCGGCTGGAATAGACTGACCCGCAATGACAATTAACCGAGGCCATCATGAACAGAACGACTACCTTGTTACTGTCCCTTTTTCTCGTTACCGGTGCAGCACAGGCCGTATCACAGTACGAGGACGGGGGTGGTTCAGCGTTCTCCGTCGATGAGCTAACCTTCAATCTGGACTGGGATGACCAGCAGTTTGGCTGGTCACAAGCCGATTGCCTCGATCTGGGGGTGGGCGATACAGCCCCTTCCGAATGCCGGAGAGTCAGAATCGATCTCGATGATGAAGAGCACCGCAATCATCCACCCAGCACCAACCAGATGCCAACCACCCCGGGCAACGGCCAGTAACAACGGAGAATTCTCGTTATGACTCATAAAACCATGTTCAACAAAGGTGCCCTGCTGCTCTCCCTGCTGCTGGCCAACGGGGTCGCCTTTGCCGCCCCTCCCCACTCCAAGGACGGCGATGGCATCCGGATTTCCACCGACAATGTGAAGCTGAACGTCGACTGGGATGACAAGGAGTACGACTGGTGGCAGAACAACTGCCTGGATCTCGGCATCGGCGATAGCCGCATCAAGCTCAACTGCGACAAGATGGATGGCAAGTACCGGGATCACTACAACCGCAGCATTCACAGCGGCAACAACCCGGGTCAGGGGCACGACAAGTTCAAAGACAAAGGCAACAAGAAGCACTGACCTGTGTATCGCATCTATGAAACAGGGGCCCAAGGCCCCTGTTTTCATGTTGCCTACCAGTAGTTTTCCGCACTGATGTTGCCTGGCGCGCGCCGCAGGTTCTTGGCAAGCCCCAATCCCAGCAGGGTCTGTTGGGTCTCCTTCACCATCGCGGGATTCCCGCAGATCAGCACCTGACTGAACTCGGGTGAAAAATCGAGACCAACCCGTGCTTGCAGCTGACCATCACTAATGGCGGCAGGGATCCGCCCGGCCATCGCCCCCGGCCACACCTCACGGCTGACGAAAGGCACATAACGAAAACGCGCCCCGTAACGCTCGCCAAAACTGGCGATAAGCGGCTGATAGCTCAGCTCTTCCCCTTTCCTCACCCCGTGCACCAGCACCAGACTCTCAAAACGGGAGAAGGCCTCCCCTTCCGCCAGCATGGAGAGAAAGGGTCCGATGGCGGTTCCGGTGGAGAGCAGCCAGAGATCGCGGCCAGCAGGCACTTCATCCAGAGTCAGGAAACCGGTGGCCTGAGACTGCACCAGCAAATTATCACCCACCTGCAAGGAGCCAAGAGAGGGGGTCAACTCTCCGCTCGGGATCTCGACAAAATAGAATTCATGATAAGGCGAGGAAGGGGGATTGACGAAGGAGTAGGCACGCTGGATGCGCCGCTCGCCCTGCTCGAGGGCCAGCTTGGTGAATTGCCCTGCCTTGTAGGGGGCAAGCTCTGCCGCCACGCGCAGGGAGAACAGGGTGGGTGTCCATTCGATGCGTTCAATGACGCGGCCTTCGACCCAGGCTGCCATAAGGATCTCCTCCAGAGGAACAGATCTTCACTCTACCCCCGGGCCCCAAAATAAAAAACCCGCGCATTTGCGCGGGTTTTTCTGCAACAGCGAATCGCTATTACAGGGCAACAACCTGAAGCTGTACGGTTGCTTTAACGTCAGCGTGCAGCTGAACGGCAACTTCGTACTCGCCAGTGTTGCGCAGAACGTTGCCCATGCGGACTTCGCTCTTGGCAACGGCTACGCCGGCAGCAGTGATGGCTTCAGCCACGTCACGGGTACCGATGGAACCGAACAGTTTACCTTCGTCACCAGCTTTGGAAGCGATAACAACGGCAGCCAGTTCACCCAGCTTGGCAGCGCGCTCTTCGGCAGCAGCTTTGTTGGCAGCCAGTTTGGCTTCCAGCTCAGCGCGACGAGCACCGAAGGCTTCGATGTTGGCCTTGGTGGCCATAACAGCTTTGCCTTGCGGGATCAGATAGTTACGGGCATAACCAGCTTTCACGGAAACTTGGTCACCCAGACCGCCCAGTTTGGCGATTTTGTCGAGCAGGATAACTTGCATTACCTTTCCTCTATAAATTTCGTTGAGTTAGGCTTAAGCGCCGGACCGATTCTTACTTGTTGTGCAGATCGGTGTACGGCAGCAGAGCCAGGTAACGAGCACGCTTGATGGCGCGTGCCAGCTGACGCTGATACTTGGCGCGGGTACCGGTGATACGGCTCGGTACGATCTTGCCAGATTCAGTGATGTAGTTTTTCAGAGTAACGATATCTTTGTAGTCGATCTCGGTAACGTTCTCGGCGGTGAAGCGGCAGAACTTACGACGACGGAAATAACGTGCCATGGCCTTTATCCTCTAGTCAGTGATCCAGAATTACTCTTCGGAAGCAGCTTCAGTAGCTTCTTCGCGGCGCTCGTCGTCACGACGGGAGAAGCGCTCTTCTTTGGCCTTGGCCATCGGAGAAACTTCGGTCACGGCGTGCTTGGTGCGCATGATCATGTTGCGGATAACGGCATCGTTGAAGCGGAAGCTGGTTTCCAGCTCATCGATAACGGCTTGCTCTGCTTCTACGTTCATCAGAACGTAGTGGGCTTTGTGCAGTTTGTCGATCGGGTAAGCCAGCTGACGACGGCCCCAATCTTCCAGGCGATGAATGGTACCACCGGAGGTGGTGATGGCGCCGGTGTAACGCTCGATCATGCCGGGTACTTGCTCGCTCTGGTCCGGATGAACCATGAAGACGATTTCGTAATGACGCATTTTAGCTCCTTACGGATTAATTCAGCCTCCGCCCAGGTGCAGCCAGACCTCGGAGGCAAGGAACATAAAGGTGTTTAGTCGCTGCTTTTCTAGGGCGGCATATTGTACGAAATCGCGCCCGTCACTGCAACTCACCGCCTCAAATGTTTTTCCCTATTGGTATGATACAAAACATCAATTGATAATAGTTATCATTTAGATCTATTCTTTCTCCATATCCTTATGGAGGGTGATGCCATGCAACCCGCACTGACCACGGCCATTCCGGCCCGCAAATTCAAGCTGACCCTGCTCGGGCCGGCCTTTATCGCTGCCATCGGTTACATAGATCCCGGCAACTTCGCCACCAATATCCAGGCGGGATCCACTTTCGGCTATCAACTGCTGTGGGTGGTGGTGTGGGCCAATCTGATGGCCATGGTAGTGCAGACCCTGTCGGCCAAGCTCGGCATCGTCACCGGCAAGAACCTGGCGGAACACATTCGCGATCGGCTGCCCAAGCCGGCGGTCTGGGCTTACTGGGTGCAGGCGGAGATCATCGCCATGGCCACCGATCTGGCCGAATTCATCGGGGCCGCGGTCGGCTTCAAGCTGCTGCTCGGCGTCACCCTGCTGGAAGGGGCCGGCATCACCGCCGTGGTCACCTGGGGGATCCTGATGCTGCAGTCCCGCGGCCAGAAACCGCTGGAGTTCGTGGTGGGCGGCCTGCTGCTGTTCGTGGCGGCGGCCTACATCGTCGAGCTGGTGTTCTCCCGCCCCCATCTGCCCAGCCTGCTGGAAGGGGCCCTCTTCCCCGGCCTGCCCAACAGCGACGCCGTCTATCTGGCGGCCGGGGTGCTCGGCGCCACCGTGATGCCCCACGTCATCTACCTGCACTCGGCGCTGACCCAGCACACCCAGGATCGGGGCTCGGTCCCCCAGCGGCTGCACACCACCCGGATCGACGTGGCCATCGCCATGACCATCGCCGGCTTCGTCAACCTGGCCATGATGGCGATGGCGGCTGCCGCCTTCCACAGCTCCGGCAACCAGCAGGTGGCCGAGCTGGAGTCCGCCTACCAGACCCTGACGCCACTATTGGGACAAGCTGCGGCGACCCTGTTTGGTCTGTCACTGGTGGCGTCCGGCATCTCCTCCACCGTGGTCGGTACCCTGGCAGGCCAGGTGGTGATGCAGGGCTTCGTGCGCTTTACCATCCCGCTCTGGCTGCGACGCGCCATCACCATGACCCCCGCCTTCGTGGTAATCGCCATGGGGCTCAACACCACCGAGATCCTGGTACTGAGCCAGGTGATCCTGAGCTTCGGTATCGCACTGGCCCTGATCCCCCTGTTGATGCTGACCGGCGATCGGGCACTGATGGGCGAGCATCGCAACCACCCCGTCACCCAGGCGCTCGGACGCCTCATTGTGGCTCTGGTGATAGGGCTCAATGCCTATCTGCTGGTCGCCATGATCTAGCGTTCACCATGGAAAAACGCAGGGGCTCATTAACGTCGGTTAATGAGCCCCTGCTCGCTTTGGCGTATGCTGCCACCTTCCCCCCTATTCATTTCACAACGGGAGCCTTTCCATGGAACATACCCGAACCAGCTTCATGCTGGACCATCTCTGTGAGCAGGCCAAAGTACTCTATTGCCAAAATGGCGAGACCAGCCTGCTGGTCACCGATCTCACTCCATTTCACCCCCAGAGCCATCTCTGGCCCGATCAACCGGGTGATGTGGGTACAGCCCATTGGGAGGGTGGCGAAGCGGCTGTGGGCCCATGCCGCATGGGCGCCATCAGCCCGGAGGGTAAGTTGTTCGTGGATCAGGACATCCCGGTCAAACGGGGCACCGAGGGGTGGGCCTTCGTAGTGGTGCATCCGCTGGCGGGCTGCCACACCTTGGCTGCTGGTACCCTGGTCGAACTGCGGGTGGATGACGGTGCCCGCTATGCCCTGAGCCTGGGCCACAGCGGCTGTCATCTAGCGGCACTGGCCCTCAACCGGGCACTTATCCCGTACTGGAGAAAAGAGGTGAGTGAGCGGGACGCACTGGCTCAGCCCGATTTCGAACGCCTCGCCATGCAGGCGTCACGGGTCGAGCCCATGGGCTGCCACGATCAATACCGCATCGGCAAGAGCCTGCGCAAGAAGGGAGTCAACGGTGAGGCTCTGCTGACCGACCTCGCCCATATTGAAGCCAGTATCAACCAGCAGCTGGGCAAGTGGTTGGCCGTTGGTGGCAGAATCCGCCGCAGCCGGGCTGGCGAGGCGATCATCGATTCGCGCTACTGGCACTGCACACTGGATGGGCAAGAGGTCACTATCCCTTGCGGGGGAACCCATGTCGCCGATCTGGCCGAACTCGGGGAGGTTACTGTGCAGCTGGCACCTTCAGACGAGGGGTTCACCATGATCAGTCGGGTCTGTCCCCCATAAGGTGAGCCGATCAGGCTAGAAGGCGCTATTTCACGGGGGCAGATAAAAACAATGCCAGTCAGCAAGCTGACTGGCATTGGACAGAATTGGACTTTCGGACTTACTTGACAGCGTCTTTCAGAGCCTTGCCAGCCACAAATGAAGGCACGTTGGCAGCAGCAATCTGGATCTCTTTACCAGTTTGCGGGTTGCGACCGGTACGGCCAGCACGGTGGGTGACCTTGAAGGTGCCAAAACCAACCAGTTGCACAGCGTCACCTTCTTTCAGGCTCTGGGTAATACCATTGATGATCTCTTCCAGAGCCACTTTGGCCTGAGCCTTGCTCAGATCTGCTTTGGCGGCAATTGCATCGACAAGTTGAGCTTTGTTCATAACATTTCCTTTATGATCGGGCATTTAGCGCTGGGTCACTCTATGCAAAAAAAAACGCCCAGGCAAAGGCTTTATCGACCAGGAGACGTTAAACGCTGGGGTTTTCATCAAGATCTGCGGAAATAGTCACATTACACATGCCAAAAAGCGCGGACAGGCCTGAAACCTGCTAGCCCTGCCAACACGGGTCGTCTGATTCTTCACCAATGCACAATATCCGGGCAAGCCTATTGACGGTCGGACAGATTTTCCATAGTTATAGGTGAGGTCACGGCTCAAACGGCTTGGGAGTCCCATCAATCGCCCGGCCTTGTCCCATGGAGGGATTATGTTGACGAAACTGGAACAGACCAAACAGGCGCTGGCAGGCAAACATAAGGCAATCGACGACTGGCTGGATGAAAGGCAAGCCTTGCTGGTCGAATACATGAGGCTGGCCGGCCTCACCCCGGCGCGCGCCAAGCAACGCTGCCTGCCCAAACCAGAAGAACTGCAGCACTTCTGTGACAAGTTGGTCGATTACGTCAGTGCAGGTCATTTCGAGATTTATCACCACGTTGTCACCGCCTTCGAACAGGCCAGCGGAGAGACCCTGGAGCTGGCCAAACGCATCTACCCCCACATCCGCACCAGCACCGAGTTCGCCCTCGAGTTCAACGACAAGTACAGTGAAGCCGACGAAGCGCAGTTGCTGCTGCTGGATGAAGACCTCAACCAGTTGGGTCCGGTGCTTGAGGAGCGATTCAAGCAGGAGGATCGCCTGGTCAAGGCGCTGCATATAGTGGAATCTTTGAGTGCCCAGCAGGCCTGAGCCCATTTTTGGAGCAAGTTCAAGATACTGGCGGTCAAGGTCGATTACACTCAGAACAGTGACCCAGCGTCTACAGCAATTGCATACAGGAGATGAGCATGTCTGAGCGCCGCCGTTTTGCACGGATCCTCTATTTGACCACGGCTGAACTAACTCAAGGGGAAGAGAAGTGGCAGACTCAGCTGGTCGACGTCTCCTTGCAGGGTGCTCTGCTGATAAGGCCCGATGACTGGGAAGAGCATGACAACAAGGAATACCAGATAAGTTTTGTCCTGAGTGGCAGCGACATCGAGATAAAGATGCAAGTCGAATTGACCCATACTGCCAGCAAGAAGCTGGGTTTCTACTGCCATCACATCGATATCGACAGCGCCACCCACCTCAAGCGGATGATTGAACTCAACGTGGGTGATGAAGAACTGCTCCACCGGGAACTGGAGCAACTGCTAAGCGAGCACCTTGAGCACAACCAGCCTTGATGGCAGAGCCGTTCCGACAATAAAAAAGAGCGCCAAAGCGCTCTTTTTTATTGTGATTCAATATGGTTACAAGGCTTCCAGCGCATCGGCCAGCTTCTTCACCGGCACCACTTCCATCCCCTCGATGGGATGCTTGGGGGCGTTGGCGTGGGGCACGATGGCGCGGCGGAAGCCATGTTTGGCTGCCTCCTGCAATCGCTCCTGGCCGGACGGTACCGGACGGATTTCGCCGGATAGCCCCACCTCCCCGAAAACCACCAGATCCTTGGGCAGCGCCTGATCGCGGAAACTGGAAACCATGGCCAGCAGCAGGGCCAGATCCGCACTGGTCTCTTCGACCTTGACGCCCCCAACCACGTTGATGAACACATCCTGATCCGCCATCTGCAAGCCACCGTGGCGATGCAGCACCGCCAGCAGCAGTGCGAGACGGTTGTGATCCATCCCCACCGCCACCCGGCGCGGGTTGGAGAGCTGGGAATAATCCACCAGCGCCTGCAGTTCCACCAGCAGGGGACGGGTTCCCTCCCAGATCACCATGACGATGGAACCTGGGGCCTGCTCTTCACCGCGGCTAAGGAAAATGGCGGAAGGGTTGCTGACTTCCCGCATCCCCTGCCCGGTCATGGCAAACACGCCGAGCTCGTTGACCGCCCCGAAGCGATTCTTGTGGGAGCGCAGGGTGCGAAAACGGGAGTCGTGCCCCCCGTCCAGCAGCACGGAACAGTCGATGCAATGTTCCAGCACCTTGGGGCCCGCCAGGGTGCCATCCTTGGTGACATGGCCCACCATGAAGATGGCCACGTGGTTTTGCTTGGCATAGCGGGTCAACAAGGCGGCCGCTTCCCGCACCTGGGAGACAGAACCCGGCGCCGACTGGACATCTGCCACATGCATCACCTGGATGGAGTCGATGACCATGATCTGGGGCTGTTCCTGCTGGGCGATCAGGCAAATTTGCTCGACGCTGGTTTCCGAGAGCATGCGCAGCTTGTCGGTGGGAAGCCCCAGGCGGTTGGCACGCATGGCCACTTGCTGCAGAGACTCCTCCCCGGTGACATACAGGGTCTTCATGCGCTCCGCCAGGCCGCACATGGTCTGCAGCAGCAGGGTGGACTTGCCCGCCCCCGGATTGCCGCCTATCAAAATGGCCGATCCCGGCACCACACCGCCACCGAGCACGCGGTCCAGCTCCTTGAAACCTGAGGTAAAACGGGGAATTTCAGTGGTGGCTATCTCTGCCAATGTCTGAACCTGGCTGCCGATGGCACCGGCATAACCGGTGTAACGGGCGCTCTTGCCAGCGGGCGGCATCGAGCCGAGGCGCACCTCGGTGATGGTATTCCACTCCTTGCACTCGCTGCATTGGCCTTGCCAGCGTGTGAAGTCGGCACCACATTCGGAACATACATAAGCAGTTTTATTTTTAGCCATTGATAACTCGGGGACAGGATGAATTCCTGCTTGATATACTTGTTTGCAACCCACAGATCAAACCCAGAATCGGAAAAATGGATTTCCGTGGCAGGAACACATGGATTCAGCGCATCAGCAACATCTGATTGAACAACTCGTCCCCTTGCTGCGGGAGAAGGATTTCGAAGAGATCTTCAACCGCCTGACCCAGGAGGAAAACAGCAACAGCCGTTTTCTGATCAAAATGGAGCTCAAACGCAAATGCTCCCCCTGCCGCAGGGTCATCGACATGCGCGACGAGCTGGGGGAGGAATGCCAGGTGCACGAGTTTGAGGGGATCACCCACTTCATGCCCACCGAGGCGGCAGGCTTGTTCCAGTCCCAGTGCTATCTCTATCGCGACATCTATACCCTGGGTGTCTATGAAGCCATGCAGCAGTGGCTGCGGCAACACCATGCCCGCTCAGACAGCCAGCTCACCCCTCCCGCGAGCCCTTTCCGGCAATACGATGTCAACACCATCTCCTTTGCCAGTTATTACGGCCGCCGTCAGGAGCGGATGCACTTCAGCTCCCCCCTGCTGATCAAGTTTCAGGATGGTGAAAAGCTGTTTGCCAAGAGCTCGGATCTGTCGCTGGGGGGCATGCGCGTCTCCGTCCCCTACCTGCCCAACTACCTGACCGGAGCCCAGGTGGAGGTCTTCTTCACCGGACTGGAACGGGACAACCCCAACCCCGTCCTGCACCAGCCCGTCAGCTACCAGATCCTCGGCGAGGAGAGCAAGGAGGGGAAGTACTGGCTGCGTCTGGTGCGCACCGGTGAACACTCCGCCTTCGATACCTTCCTTGAGGAGTTCATCGAAGCCAACAAGGCACGGTACCGGGTCAGTGTCGACTATCTGCTCTCCGCCGCCATCATCAAGGGATATGAGCAGTTCTACCTGCCACGCATGACCGGCATGCCGCTGTTTTTCGGCAAGGGAGACAGCCCGTCTCTGGAAATCGCCCTGCGTACCGAGAACAACCAGCACCTGCTGGAGTACTGGCGAGACGAGAAAAACCGCGACACCCTGGCGAGCCTGTTCTTCGCCGAACGGATGAAGCAGCTCTGTCCCCCCTCGGGCTCCACCAGCGAAACCCTGATCTACGCCTTCACCCATACGGTACGCAGCCATATCTACTTCTTCTCGGCGAGCGCCGAGGAGCTGCAGCAAAGCGGCCTGAAATCCCTGTTCTTCCAGGTGGGCTCACGGCGGCCCAGCTGGCGGGTCTACAAGTTCACCCTGGAGGCATGCGATCTGGTTGAGGCGGATATCGGTCAACTGCAGGGGCAGGACAACCCGCAACTACAGGACATATTGCTGACCGAGCGGCTCAAACAGATTGGCTACGTCGGCCTGCTGCAGGACATTACCCAGGAGTCCCAGCGCGACGAGTTCCGCCCGCAGGAGGCACTCAACGAGAATGCCAACGAGCTGCACTGCTATGCTCACGACCAGAAAGCGGCCCCGTTCGAAATCGAAACCCTGCACTATGTCCAGCTTCGCAAAGAGCTGCGCTACATCCACAAGACGGCGGTTGCCATCCATCACAAGGGCAAATCCTGGCTGGGCTGGACCCGGGACATCTCGACCCACGGCCTGCAGATAGAGCTGGAAGAGGCCTTCGACGGCGAAAAGAATGATGTGGTGACCATAGCGCTGCCCCGTCTGCAGGAGCTCTCCAAGAGCATGGATCTGCAGCGTCTCTCCTACCGTCTGGTCAGCCTCAACACGACCCGTACCGTGCTGCATCTGTGTATTGAGGGGGATTCGGATCGCCACACCGGCCGCCAGTTCTTCAGCCTGCTGATAGAGAGCAACCAGAACAAGCTCAAGGCAGCGCAGGAGCAGCGGCGTTACCGGGGGCTGGCTCGGGCGCTTCGCAACATCTATACCCATCACCTGTTCAACTCGCCGGTCTATATCAACAAGTTGAAAGGCGCCCCCAAACCGGCATCAATCGGCAAATCGCTGCAACCACGCAGCCTTCACCAGCTGCTTGAAGCCTGTGCTGAATTGCCGGACCAGGACAACCTCTATCCTCTCTTTCAGGGGGGGCTGCTCAAGGAGTTGCTGATGAACCCGCTGCGGGCCATAGAGCGGGAAGACAAACCGAAGGAGGATGAGGTCTACATCGCCTGCGAGCAGACCAATACCGGCCTCCCGGTGTTTGACAGCCGGTTGGCCAGCAGTTTTGCCAGCGCACAGGAGAAGCGCGCCTTCATCGAGCTGGCGCTAAAGAGAGGGGAGTTCTATTCGGTACTGGTCGGTATCTCCCGTACCGGACGCCCCGATACCAACTTCATCGCCAACGAGCTCGACTACATCGCCAAGTTCGCCATCCACAAGGCGCGCAAGCTGGAAGAGGAGTTGTGGAGCGTGGTCGGCGTTGGCGAGCTGACCGATACCACCCGGGCCACGCTGTTCCGCCTTGGCATTGCGCCCCCCAGCCACTAAACGCTCATACAGGCGAGCCAGTTAACTCCGGACATCGCTCAGGCAAATCGGCAAGCAACCAATGGCGGGCACAGGCCCGCCATTGTTTCATTCCCGGCCTTCATCAAGCCGCCTGCGGGTCCTGCAACCACGCCAGGATCTGGGGGAAGTGATCCTCCTGAGCCTGTGGCGCCGTCAGCATGTTGATATGGTCATAGTCGAGGCGATTGCCGTTGTCCCGCCCCAGCCGGGTGTGGCGCGCCGCCAACCCCATCTCGTCACTGAAGCGGCGCACATCGGTGGGATGTCCCAGCACCTTGTCGGCCTTGGCCGAAATCATCCAGAGCGGTGGCCAGTTCACCCGGGCCGCCGCCTCGTCATAGGCAAAGCCATCGTGGGGATCCAGCCAGGGGCCGCATTTGACCCAGGGAATGGTCTCTTGCAGGTAGCGCAGCGGCTCGTCATCGGCACCTATCTTCAGATTGCGCGCCGCCAGAAAACCACGGCGCCTGGCCAACCAGGGGGCCAGCCGGTTCCAGATCAGATCCACTTTCAGCCAGCGCTCCGGATTTTGTACCGAGACGCCCCGCTTGGTGCCGAAAAACAGCAGACTGGCCACCTGCCGGGCCAATTCGGGAAAACGGACCAGGGTCGAAGCCATGATGACGCCGCCCCAGGAGTGAGCGACCCAGTGCACCTTGAAGCCTGAATGGCGCTCGGCCACCCAGCGGTGCAACGCGGGCAAATCCTCGGTGATCAGTTCATGCTGGCCATGGCCGGCCTGCTCGGCGATGGCTGGCGTACTCAGGCCACGGCCCCGCAGATCGGCCACATAGACCTGATAGCCGTGACGGGCCAGGAAACAGGCCAGTCCCTTGCCCGATTCGGTGTAGAAGATCCGGCCATTCTCGATGGCGCCGTGCACCATCAGGATCGGCTCGCCATGCACAGCGATGCCCGGTTGGATGTGGCGAACATGCAGTTGATGTTCGCCACAGGGAATAAACAGAGATTGTTGCATCAGCTCCATGTGACTGTTACGTCCTCCATGACGTAGGGAGCGGTGTACCACCGCCCTGACATAAGGGATATCAGAAACTCCAGCGACGATCGCGACAGGCCAGCGCGCCCAGCAGACAGATCACCCCTTCCAGATCGTGATGATTGAGGGTGGCGGCGGCCTCGGCCCGCACCAGCGGCTTGGCGTGAATGGCAATACCCAGCCCGGCAACCCCCATCATCTTGAGATCGTTGGCGCCATCGCCGATGGCCACGGTTTGGGATGCGGGCACACCAAACTCCTGCGCCAGCTGCTGCAACACCTCCGCCTTGACGCCGGCATCCACAATACGACCGCTGACCTGGCCGGTCAGCCGTTCCCCTTCCACCGCCAGCTCGTTGGCGAAGATGGCATCCAGCCCCAGCGCCCGTTGTAGCTCGCCGGCAAAACGGGTGAATCCGCCCGAGGCGATCGCCACCTTCCAGCCAGCCTTCTTCAGGGTATCCACCATCAGTTGCAGTCCCGGCATCCAGGGCATGTCGGCAGCCACCTCGTCGAGAATGGCGACGGGAGCACCTGCCAGCAGGGCGACCCGGTTGCGCAGGCTGTCGGCAAACTCCAGCTTGCCCTGCATGGCGGCGGCCGTTACGGCAGCTACCTGTTCCCCGACACCGGCCAGCCGGGCTATCTCGTCGATACATTCGATGCAAATGGCGGTAGAGTCCATGTCCATCACCAGCAAGCCGGGTTCGCTCAGGGTCGGCAATGCTGGCAGATGACAGAGATCGATGTCCCACTCTTCCTGTTTGAGCTGCATCACCAGCTCCTGGCTGAAACGTGCCGTGCCAAGCAGCATGAGCGGCACACCCGCCACTTCGGTCGGCGGATAGAGGCTGGCCTCCATCCCATTAGCCGCCAGCAAGGTTGCCACCCTGGCCAGATGATCGGGGCCCAGTCCCTTACCAAACAGCACCAGCCAGGCGGCCGACAAGGGCACGCTCGCAGGCTGCAAGGTCTCGCCTTCCAGCTGCCAGCAGGAAGAGTGAGACAACAGCGCAGGCCAATCGGACAACAATGGGGGGAGCTGGGACAACAACATAGGGGGTACGCCTTCCTTGGTGATCTGGGGGTTAATAGTGCCGGCCCAGAGTAGCGTATTGCTTTTTGTACAGGCAAGCGCCAAGATCCCGCCACTCCTAGTCATCATGAGGCCTCGGCTTGCAGCGTCATCTTCCCATCAAACGTGTTCTCAGTCTGGGCGCCGGTATTTTGCTCGGATGCTGGGTGCTGGGCGTGCTCATCCATATGCAGGGCGAAAGCCAGGCTGCCCTGCACAGCGAAGCACGCAACCGTGCCCAGGCACTGGTGGCCTATGCGGCTCGCGACATGAAACGCTGGCTCAAGGAAGATAAAACCGGCGAACTGGAGCGGCTGGCCCGGGATCTGGCGGCCGAGCCGGAGATCCTCGATGTCACTCTGTACGATGCCCGCGGCATTCCTCTCGCCCAGTCGGAACAGGCCATGCCACTGGAGAGCCTGCTGCCCATCGGCAGTGACAACAAGTCGGTGCCGGAACAGGGCAAGGGACGCACCCAATACGTGCAGGAGATCCTGGATGGTGATCAAACCCTCGGCTACCTGCGCATCACCCTGGAAGAGCAGCAGTTGCTGGCGGACAAGGACACCCGACTCAAGGTAACGCAGGAGAAACAGCGGCTGATGCTGTTGGTGGCCCTGCTGGCAGGCCTGCTCCTCTCCTATGGAGTGCGTCGCAACTATATGCGGGTTCGCAAGCACAAGAAGAAGAGCAAACCGGTCGATCCGCCGCAAGGTGAGTAGACCCTATTGGTAACCTTGTATATAACCATGGCAATACCAACAGCAGGAGCGCTGCATGATTGCCCCCCCTCTGCCACTGGATGAGAAGAGTCGACTGGAGCGACTGCGCATCCTTGGCCTGCTCGACCGGGAACCCATCGATCAACTGGATCGCTTGACCCGCCTCATCACCCGACACTTCTCGCTGCCGATTGCCATGGTCTCCCTGACCGATGTGGATCGGCAGTGGTTCCTCTCCAAAAGCGGAGTGGAGATGTGCGAGATCAGCCGGGAACACTCCTTCTGCGGCCACGCCATCCTGCGTCCCGACATCATGCAGGTGCCCGATGCCAGGCGTGACCCGCGCTTCGCCGACAATCCGCTGGTGACAGAAGCGCCTCACGTGGTCTTCTATGCCGGCCGTCCGCTGCGGGCCCTCGACGGCGTGGTGCTCGGCACCCTCTGCCTGGTCGATCAGCACCCCCGCCAACTCGACCAGGCCCAATGTCAGGATCTGGACGACTTCGGCCGCCTGGTGGAGAACACCCTGCACGATCTGGAGCGACGCCATCAGGTACGCAGTCTGAACCAGATACTGGAAGACAAGGAACACCTCTTCACTCTCACCTTCAACCAGTCATCGGTCGGCATGGCCCTCTCCTCCCTTGAGGGACAGTGGTTGCGGGCCAACCCGGGGCTGGAGAGACTGCTTGGCTACAGCGAACAAGCGATGCTCGGGCTCACCTGGCATGACATGACTCATCCCGAAGATCTGGTCCGGGAGCTCCCCCTGTTTGAAGCGCTGATCGCGGGGCGGCGCCAGGACTATCGGCTGGAGAAGCGGATGATCCGCGCCGATGGCTCCCTGTGCTGGGTGCAGCTCAGCGTCGCCCTGTGCGAGAGCCGTACCGTGGCCCCCCATATGATCGCCGTGTTCGCCGATCTCAGCGAACGCAAGCAGGCCGAAGCCGAACTGCTCACCCTGCAGCAAGGGCTGGAGCAGCAGGTGCGCGAACGCACTCACGAACTGTCGGAAACAGTGGTGCAGTTGCATCGGGAAATGAACGAACGCAGTGCCGTACAGCAAAGCCTGTGGCGAGAGCAGCGACGCCTGCAGCATATGCTGGAGCACACCAGCAATGCCTTTCTCGAGCTCGACGAGGCACTCACCATCACCGGCTGGAACCCTGCCTCCACCACCCTGCTTGGCTGGCAAGCCGAAGAGATGCTGGGTCAGCCCCTGGCTCGCCTGCTTGAAGAGAATCATCCCCTGTTCACCCAGCTGCCGATTTCCGGCGATCAGCCGCGGCGTCTAGAGTGTGACATCCATACCCGTGACGGGCGGCGTCTCCCGGTCGAGGTTATTGCCGAGCGTTACCGCTTCGATGACAAGGTTCGCCTGGCCCTTTTTCTACACGACATCACGGCCCGTCGCCGGGTGCAGGCCGAAATCGAGCGTGGCCGGGCCCGGCTGCGCGCCATCACCGACGGCCTGCCTGTCACCATCAGCATGGTGGCACCGAACGGTCGCTATCTGTTCGCCAATCAGGCTTACTGTCGCTACTTCGGGCTGGCTTCCGATTTGCTGTTTGGCACGAGCCTGCGAGACAGCATGGGTGAAACCAGCTATCAGCGCGCCCAAGCCTATCTCGAGCGCGCACAGGCCGGCGAGCAACTCAGCTTCGAGTCCCGCTTTACACTACCCATCGGAGAGCGAGATCTGCGCATCACCATGATCCCGAGTCGCAGCGATGAACAGGGCGTCTATATCCTCGGCACCGACATCACCGAGTACAAGGCATTGCAGGCTCAGCTTGAGCACGAGGCGGCCCACGATCCCCTCACCGGGCTGCCGAACCGGCGTGCCTTCACCCTGCGCCTGGCCCGCGAACTGGAGCGAGTACATTACAGTGCGGAGTCGCTCGGTCTGCTGTTTCTCGACCTGGACGGTTTCAAGCAGATCAATGATCGGCTGGGCCATCACGTCGGCGACGCCCTGCTGCAACGCTTCGCCAGCGTGCTGACATCGGAAGTCCGCCCCGGCGACATGGTGGCTCGTCTTGCCGGCGACGAGTTCACCGTCGTACTGCCCGCCCTGCACCATCCCGAACAGGAGCTGCCCGCCCTGTGCGATCGCTTGCTGGCCGCCATGGCCGTGCCCGCCGATGTCGCGGGCCATCAGCTCTCCCTTGCCGGCAGCATAGGCGGGGCACTCTGCCGCTCGGGTCGGCACTCCCGGATCGATGATCTGCTGAATCGAGCCGATGCCGCCATGTACCGGGCCAAACAGGCCGGTAAGGGACGCTTCGTACTCGACCTCTAACCCCTGCTTCAGAAATGCAAAAAGGCGGCCAGAAGGCCGCCTTTTTCATACGCGAAGGGATTACTTGTCGCCCAGCAGGACGGAATCCAGCGCGATTTCGATCATGTCGTTGAAGGTCAGCTGACGCTCTTCGGAAGTGGTCTGCTCACCGGTACGGATATGGTCGGAGACGGTGCAGATGGTCAGTGCCTTGGCGCCATACTCGGCAGCCACGCCGTAGATACCGGCAGCTTCCATCTCGACACCCAGGATGCCGTATTTTTCCATGACGTCGAACATGGAGGGGTCCGGGGTGTAGAACAGGTCGGCGGAGAAGATGTTGCCTACGCGCACGGCCACGCCCTTGTTCTTGGCGGCCTGTACGGCATTGGCAACCAGATCGAAGTCGGCGATGGCGGCGAAGTCGTGATCCTTGAAGCGCAGACGGTTCACCTTGGAATCGGTGCAGGCACCCATACCGATCACCACGTCACGCAGTTTCACATCTTCACGTACGGCGCCGCAGGAGCCCACGCGGATCAGGGTTTTCACACCGTAGTCGGTGATCAGCTCTTTTGCATAGATGGAGCAGGACGGGATACCCATGCCGTGACCCATGACGGAGATACGACGGCCCTTGTAGGTACCGGTGAACCCGAACATGTTGCGCACGTCGCAGATCTGCTCGACGTTCTCCAGGAAAGTCTCGGCGATGTACTTGGCACGCAGGGGGTCGCCCGGCATCAGTACGGTATCTGCAAACGCACCATCTTTCGCATTGATATGAGGAGTTGCCATTCTCTTGATTCCTTCACACTGGGTTGAGTTTTATTGTCTTTATTGGTTTGCCCGCCGCCGAGGCGGCGGGCGGGTAACTTACAGGAAGCTGGTACCGTATGCCAGCTTGGGCAGACCGTGGTAGGCCGCGATGCTCTGGCCGATGTCGGCGAAAGTGTCGCGACGGCCGACGCTGCCAGCCTTTACCGGCTTGCCGTAGAACAGCACCGGAATGTATTCACGGGTGTGGTCGGTGCCGCTCCAGGTCGGGTCGCAACCGTGGTCGGCGGTCAGTACCACCACGTCACCATCCTGCATCAGCTCGAACAGCTCCGGCAGACGGGAGTCGAAATACTCCAGTGCATCGGCGTAGCCCTTCACGTCACGGCGGTGACCGTAGGAGGAGTCGAAGTCGACGAAGTTGGTGAAGACGATGGTGTTGTCACCGGCGGCCTTCACCTCTTCCAGGGTACGATCCCACAGCTCGGTCAGGCCGGTGCCCTTCACCTGCTTGGTGATGCCCTGCTGGGCATAGATGTCGGCGATCTTGCCGATGGAAACCACCTGGCCACCCGCTTCTTTCATGTAGTCCAGCACGGTCGGCGCCGGCGGCAGTACCGAGTAGTCGTGACGGTTGCCGGTGCGCTTGAAGTCCCCCTTGCCACTGCCCACGAACGGACGGGCAATGACACGGCCGATATTGTAGGGCTCCAGCAGCTCGCGCACGATGTGGCACAGCTCATAGAGCTTCTCGAGGCCGTAGGTCTCTTCGTGGCAGGCAATCTGGAACACGGAGTCGGCAGAGGTGTAGAGGATCGGTTTGCCGGTGCGCATGTGCTCTTCGCCCAGGTCGTCCAGCACCTGGGTGCCGGAGGCGTGGCAGTTGCCCAGATACCCGGGCAGACCGGCCTTCTCGACAATGGCGTCCAGCAGCTCCTGCGGGAAGCTGTTCTGGTGATCCTTGAAGTAGCCCCACTCGAACAGCACGGGCACGCCAGCAATCTCCCAGTGACCGGACGGGGTGTCCTTGCCGGAGGAGAGCTCCTGGGCGAAACCGTAGGCACCGACCACCTCGATCTCCTTGTTCAGACCCGCCGGGAAGGTGCCGGAAGCGAGTTCACCTGCGTGGCCCAGACCCAGCTTGTTGAGGTTCGGCAGGTTGAGCGGGCCACGACCCTCAATCTCGCCGGAGGCACAGGCTTTGGCGATATGGCCAAGGGTGTTGGCGCCCACATCTCCGAACTTGTCGGCATCGGCGGCAGCGCCAATACCGAAAGAGTCCATCATCAGAATAAAGGTACGTTTCATGGGACTTCCCCTTGTTACAAATCAGCCAGACCGATGCGACGGTAGACCTCGGGCAGCGCCTCTGGTCGGGTATCACCGATCTTGACGGCTGCCTGCACCATGCCGGCAGCCTGAGCGAATTGCTCTTCAGTTTGAGCGTGGATCAGGGCGAGTGGCTTGTCTGCATCGACGCTCTGACCCAGGCGAATAAAGTCGGTCAGACCGACCGCGTAATCGAGTTTGTCACCGGCTGCGCGACGACCGCCGCCCATGGCGACCACGGCCAGACCCAGTTCGCGGGTATCCATGGCGGTGACGAAACCGGCGTTGGCCGCGTAAACCGGGCGCACGATGGCAGCCTTGGGCAGGTAAGCGTCATAACGTTCCATGAAGTCGGACGGGCCACCCAGACCGGTCACCATGCGGCCGAAGATCTCGGCCGCCTTGCCGTTGTCCAGCACTGCCTGCAGCTTGGCGCGGGCATCGACATCATTGCTGGCAAGCCCGGCGGAGATCAACATCTCGGTACACAGGGCCATGGTTACTTCGTGGATCCGCGGGTTGCGGTATTCACCGGTCAGGTAGCGCACCGCCTCGCGTACTTCCACCGCGTTGCCGGCGCTGGAGGCCAGCACCTGGTTCATGTCGGTCAGCAAGGCAGAAGTGCGGCAACCGGCCCCATTGGCCACGGCGACGATGCTCTTCGCCAGCTCTTCGGACGCCTCAAAGGTCGGCATGAAGGCACCTGAGCCCACCTTGACGTCCATCACCAGCGCTTCCAGCCCGGAGGCGAGCTTCTTGGAGAGGATGGAGCCGGTGATCATGGCGATGGATTCGACGGTGGCTGTGATATCACGCACCGCATAGATACGCTTGTCGGCAGGGGCCAGATCGCCGGTCTGGCCGATGATGGCGACACCCGCCTCTTTCACCACCTTCAGGAAACGGTCGTTGTCGACTGAAGTCTGGTAGCCAGGGATGGCATCCAGCTTGTCCAGGGTACCGCCGGTGTGGCCCAGACCACGGCCGGAGATCATAGGTACGAAACCGCCGCAGGCGGCGACCATGGGGCCAAGCATCAGGGAGACGACATCACCCACACCACCGGTGGAGTGCTTGTCGACGATGGGGCCACCCAGGTTCAGGTGATCCCAGGTCAGCACCATGCCGGAGTCGCGCATGGCGCAGGTCAGGGCAACCCGCTCATCCATGGTCATATCCTGGAAATAGACTGCCATCGCCAGTGCCGCGATCTGGCCCTCGCCGATGGTGTTGTTGGTAATGCCCTGAACGAAGAATTGAATCTCTTGGGTACTGAGCGCTTCGCCGTTGCGCTTCTTGCGAATAATTTCTTGAGGCAAAAACATCTTTCATTCCCTCCGCCATGACTGGCGTTACAAAAGCCGGACGCCCTGCCACAGGCCATGTGGCCGGGCATAACAGGGCGAGCCGGGCTCGCCCTCTCGGGTCAACTTAGTAACCGCTGGTATTGGCCGGCTTTTCGCCGTGACCCAGGGTCGCCAGCAGGCTGGCCAGCAGACTGGAGGCACCGAAGCGGAAGGTACGGGCGGATACCCAGTCCTTGCCCAGGATCTCTTCGGCCATGGCGAGGTACTGGCCGGCAACGGCCGCGTCTTTCACGCCACCGGCAGGCTTGAAGCCCACTTTCGGGTTCTTGGCCTTGATCACTTCCATCATGATGCGCGCCGCTTCCGGAGTCGCATTGACCGGCACCTTGCCGGTGGAGGTCTTGATGAAGTCGGCACCGGAATCGATACAGATCTCGGAAGCGCGACGGATCAACGCCTCTTCCTTCAACTCGCCGGTCTCGATGATCACTTTCAGCAGCACATCGGCGCCACAGGCTTCCTTACAGGCTTTGACCAGATCGAAACCAATCTGTTCATTGCCCGCCATGAAGGCGCGGTACGGGAACACCACGTCCACTTCGTCGGCACCGTAAGCGACGGCGGCGCGGGTTTCGGCCACGGCGATCTCGATATCGTCGTTGCCATGGGGGAAGTTGGTCACGGTCGCAATGCGCACGTCGGCAGCGCCGATGTCACGCAGGGTCTTGCGAGCGATGGGAATGAAACGGGGATAGATACAGACGGCGGCGGTCAGACCAGCCGGAGACTTGGCCTTGTGACACAGGTCGATCACTTTCTGATCGGTGTCATCGTCGTTCAGGGTAGTCAGGTCCATCAGGTTCAGGGCGCGCTGGGCGGCCAGTTTCAGATCAGTCATTCTGTTCTCCAAAGTCTCTAAGTAGTCCGGATCCCGGGGCAAAGGCCCGCTTGTTGCAACGCAACCGGCAAGACTCGACTCCCAAGGATACGGGAATGGAATTACAGCGCGTATGCAGAGGCATAGCTGGCTGCAAATAAGGCAAGAGCCCTGTCACTTTCTTACAAAAGTGCGGACTTGGTTCCATGAAGACTTGAGAAAGGCCGACAACATCTGACCCGACTTCCCAATCAATTCCATTTGACCGCCAACACCCGATTTCATCGGGCATTAGTCAATGCCAGCACCCTGCTGGCAATGCCTATTTCAGCCGAGATACCCCGTGTTTGCAAGCCGGATTTGCCATTTTCAGAGGTATCTCACATCTGGCAAACCCTGGTAGAAAAAGCCTTACGAGAAGAAACGGGTGAGGATCCAGGAGTAGGCCAAGCCACCCAGGTAGACCCCCACGATCCCCATCACCCCGGACAAGACCGGCGGCGCAGGAATGGGCAATTTGAGGAAAGAAAACAACAAGCCAACGATAAAGCCGGCCACCATCGCCAGTAGCACTTCATTCATAAAACCTCCGATTTGACTCATTTTATTATTAGTTTAGATAGGAAAACGGTTGTCACCGTCCCATACACAAACGCCACGGCAGATGCCGTGGCGTTTGTGTTTATACCTGTCTGGTCAGGCGATATTACATGCCGGACAGCGCCAGGAAGAAGCCTGCAATAGTGGCAGACATCAGGTTGGACAGAGAGCCGGCCAGTACGGCTTTCAGACCAAATCGTGCAATGGTGCCACGGCGGTTCGGTGCCATGGACCCCAGACCACCCAGCAGGATGGCAACAGAGGAGAGGTTGGCGAAACCGCACAGAGCGAAGGAGATGATGGCCTTGGTGTGATCGGACATGACGGCGCCATTGATCAGCAGCTCATCTTTCAGGTACGGAGCAAAGTTCAGGTACGCCACGAATTCGTTCACCACCAGCTTCTGGCCGATGAAGGAACCGGCAACCACGGCTTCGTTCCAGGGCACACCGATCAGGAAGGCCAGCGGGGAGAAGATCCAGCCCAGAATAAGCTCCAGAGAGAGCTCAGGCATGCCAAACCAGCCACCCACACCGGAGAAGATACCGTTGATCATGGCGATCAGGCCGATGAACGCCAGCAGCATGGCACCTACGTTCAGAGCCAGTTGCATACCGGCAGAGGCACCGGCAGCGGCAGCGTCGATCACGTTGGCCGGCTTGTCATCCAGCTCGGCATCGGCGGCGCTTTCATCGTAGTTCGGGGTCTCGGTTTCGGGCACCAGCAGTTTGGCGAACAGCAGACCACCCGGAGCAGCCATGAAGGATGCGGCAATCAGGTACTCCATCTTGACGCCCATGGAGGCGTAACCGGCCAGTACGGAGCCGGCTACGGAAGCCAGACCACCACACATGACGGCAAACAGCTCGGAGTCGGTCATCTTGGAGATGTAAGGACGAACTACCAGCGGGGCTTCAGTCTGGCCCACGAAGATGTTGGCAGTAGCAGAGAGGGATTCGGTGCGGGAGGTACCCAGCACTTTCTGCAGGCCACCGCCCAGCAGCTTGATCACCACCTGCATGATGCCCAGATAATAGAGCACTGCGATCAGGGAAGAGAAGAAGATGATGACCGGCAGAACACGGAAAGCAAACACGAAGCCACCGCCGCCGAATACTTCAAACATCTTGTTGCTGACCAGACCACCGAACAGGAAGTCGATGCCGTTCTGGCCATAGCTGATCACACTGGATACGGCGTCGGATACGCCCACCAGAATATCGCGACCTACCGGTACATAGAGCACGAAAGCGCCCAGACCGGCTTGAATTGCGAACGCACCCAGTACGGTACGTACGTTAATTGCCTTGCGATTGCTGGAGAACAGCACCGCGATAAGGACGAGCGTTGCCATCCCCACCAGACCCATGATTAAGCTCATTATTATCTTCCTCTAGTAGCACCTATCTTGTTAGCAACTTGTAACCTCAAGCCGCTAATCAAGGGGAGCGCATTATACTAATTAAAGGCCTTTAAAATAGAATGCTGGTCACATTTTATCAGTGTCAAAATGATCGATTGTCACAAAAGTAGACAGCAAACGATTTTTACGCTCATTTTTTTTTCTGCCGCCCAAAAGCCTTGTTGCATATATGTTTCAGCATTGACGTTCAGGATGGAAAAGTTCAAGGGTAGATTCATGCAACACCCTTGCAACATCCAACATGCCTTCCTCTCTTATTGAAGCCAGAGTAGTCACTATTTTTACTAATGACGCCGGGGTATTGCGCTGCCCCTGGTCCCCTTGCAACGGCATGTCGGGCGCATCGGTTTCCAGCAACAGAGATGAAAGCGGCATATCACGAAATGCCTCACGGGTCTTGTTGGCCCGCTCATAACTGATCACCCCACCGACCCCCAAGCGAAATCCCATCTGCCAGAAAGTGTCGGCTTGCTGCCGGGAGCCGCTGAACGCATGAATCACCCCACCCCTGGCTGGTTTGAAACGGCGCAATAGCTTGGCAACCGTGTCATTGGCCCGTACCGAATGCACGATCAATGGCAGCTCATATTCACAAGCCAGCCTGACTTGCGCCTCAAATAGATCCATCTGCCCCTCTTGGGGAACATGGGAACGCAGATCCAGCCCGCACTCGCCTATCGCCACCAGCCCGGTCGGGCGACGAGCCACCAGCATCCGCAGCCGTTCCATCACCCCTTTCTGCTGTGCGCCGGCATACCAGGGGTGAATGCCCAAGCCATAGAAAATATCGGCATGCTGGCCTGCCAAAGCCATTACCCGCTCCCAGTTATCCTCAGCGATGGCAGGGATGATATACTCCCGGATCCCAAGCTGCCGACAATGAGCCAGTAACACCTCCCTGTCCTTGTCGAAGACGGGAAAGTCGAGATGGCAATGACTGTCAATCAGCTGCATATCACTACACCTATTTGCGGTATTTAATGGGTCATTCAACACAATGAAACACAGACACCATGGTTTTACCCTGATTGAACTGGTACTGGTCATCATAGTGCTGGGTATTCTGGCAGTCATCGCCCTGCCCCGTTTTATCAATATCAAGGATGATGCGTTAAGAAGCAGTGTCGCGGCGACGGCGGGTAGTTTTGCCAGTGCGGTGCAGCTGGCCCATGCAGGATGGGCTGTTGCCACCAAGGGAGAGGCGGTCGCACTTTACAATTTGGGGAGCCATGGGGAGGGCAAGTCGGACATCAATCGCTACGGATGGCCGTCAGGTTCCGAAGAGGATTACAACCAACCCGCCAATACTCCCTATCAGCCCGGTTCAGGAAACCATATCTCGGTCAGCAATCAATCGGATTGCCGTTTGCTGTTTACCGACCTCCTTGATGGCGACCAGACGGTAGCTTCTACCAACCAACCTGATGAGATCAAAAAGCAGGCGGACTATCTTTCGGACATGGTTGGCCCGGGACATCCTGATGAGGAGGAGGGTGATGAGATGCATTACAACTGCCGCTATATCCTGCGCGACTCGATGGGTCGCTTCCAGACTGGTTCAGATTATGAAAACGGCCTCGGCTTTGAGTACAACAGCGTTACCGGTGCCGTGACTCGCAATTTTGACTAGAGGAAGAAGAGGTCTTTTCCGACTGATCTTTTGATGACTCCTCATCGTAACGCACCGGCGTGCAGCAGCGCCGGTTTTGCGGTGTGAGCCCCCACTCTTCGCACCATGCGTCGTAACGGGCCAACCAACGCAGCAAGACTCCTTTCATGCTCATAGCATCCCTCTTTTCTTGTTCAGTCGAACACCATGCTACCAGAGAACTCCCGCTGAACAAGCTGCCTGTCTGTCCGCATCAGTACCAATAAAAAAGCCGGGCAGCAGTGCTGACCGGCTTCTCTGGATTGATTTACGAGGCATATGCCTTAGAGGCTCTTGAGCTTCTCTTCGGGCAGGGCAAGCTCGTCGTTGTGGTTGACCCCGATACCCCGCTCCAGCACGTGACGGGCAATGGCGTGCGCCTCTTCCAGAGAGTGCATGCTGAAGGTACCGCACTGGTATTCGTTAAGCTCGGGGATCTGCTTCTGATCCTGCACGGTCAGCACGTCGTTCATGGCCGCCTGCCAAGCAGCACCCACCCGCGCCTCGTCCGGCGCACCAATCAGGCTCATGTAGAAACCGGTACGACAGCCCATGGGGGAGATGTCGATGATCTCGACCCCATTACCGTTCAGGTGATCCCGCATGAAACCGGCAAACAGGTGCTCGAGGGTATGGATGCCACGCTCGGAGAGGATCTCCTGGTTGGGCACACAGAAACGCAGGTCGAACACGGTAATGGTGTCCTTGTTCGGGGTCTGCATGGTCTTGGCCACGCGTACCGCAGGGGCTTCCATACGGGTGTGGTCAACGGTAAAACTGTCCAATAACGGCATTTCTGACTCCTGATTGGGTTACCAGAACCAGCCTCCGGTGGAGAGCTGATCCTTGCATTGTCGATACTGGGCGCCGTAGCGTTGGGCACGGGCCTCTACCTTGCGGGAGGTTTTCATCAACCAGCCCTTGCTTCGATAGCTGCCACGCCGGTAGCCACCCCACCCTTCGTGATAGTTGAGATACTGGCCATACGCATCCCACTTGGAGGTGCCGTTCAACCGCTGGGCCTTGTGAGTGTACCAGCCCATAAAATCGATGGCGTCGGCAAAATCGTCCCGGTCACTCCAGCTGTTGCCGGTTTCCCGCTGGTAATCGGCCCAGGTTTCATCTTTCACCTGAGCGTAGCCATAGGCGGAACTGGCCCGCCCGGTCGGGATGAAGAGGAAATACTCCATGGGCGGCTGGGCGTCATGTACGAAGGAGGACTCCTGATACATCATGGCCATGACCACCTGGATCGGAGTTCCCCACTTCTCGTTCATCTTGAGGGCCGCCTCATGCCAGTCAGGCTTCTCGCGAAAGATCTGGCACAGGTTTTCCGGCTGGGCCGGCGGCCGGCTACTACAGGCGGTCAGGCCAGCCAACAGGCCTGCCACCACAACGAGGCGCATCCACATCAGATGGCGTCTTCGTTCTCTTCGCCAGTACGGATACGAATGACCCGCTCCACGTCACAGACGAAGATCTTGCCGTCACCAATCTTGCCGGTGCGGGCTGTGTTCTGGATCGCTTCCAGGCAGGCATCGAGATCCTCATCCTGCACCACCAGTTCCAGCTTCACTTTCGGCAGAAAGTCCACCATGTATTCGGCACCGCGATAAAGCTCGGTGTGCCCCTTCTGGCGGCCAAAACCCTTGACTTCGGATACCGTCATGCCGTTGATGCCAATCTCGGCCAGAGCCTCGCGCACATCGTCCAGCTTGAACGGTTTGATGATGGCTTCAATCTTCTTCATGGTGACTCCTTACCAGTTCTGTTTGCCAAACCCGGATGTGATGGGGTAACGGCGATCCTTACCAAAGTTGCGGGCCGTGATGCGGGGACCGACTGCGGCCTGACGGCGCTTGTATTCGTTGAGATCCACCAGACGGATCACCTTGCGCACCACCGCCTCTTCGAACCCTTCGGCCACCATGTCGGCGACCGAGGCATCCTCTTCGACGTAGCGCTTGAGGATGGCATCCAGGATGTCATAGGGAGGCAGGCTGTCCTGATCCACCTGATCCGGCGCCAATTCTGCCGAAGGGGGACGGTCGATGACCCGCTGGGGGATCACATAATCGACCGAATTACGGTATTCGCACAGTTTGAAGACCAGGGTCTTGGGCACGTCTTTAAGCACGTCGAAACCGCCGGCCATGTCGCCATACAGGGTGGCATAACCCACCGCCATCTCGCTCTTGTTGCCGGTGGTGAGCACAATGCGACGACGCTTGTTGGAGAGCGCCATCAAGAGCACACCGCGGCAGCGAGCCTGCAGGTTCTCTTCGGTGGTATCGCGAGCAGTGCCTTCAAACAGGGGAGCCAGCTGACCCATAAACCCTTCGAACATGGGCTCGATGGAGATGATGTTGAATTCAACACCCATCCGCTCGGCCTGCTCCTTGGCATCTTCCACGCTCATCTGGGCGGTATAGCGAAATGGCATCATCACCGCCTGCACCTTATCGGCACCGATGGCATCGGCCGCAATCGCTAGAGTCAGGGCAGAGTCGATACCGCCGGAAAGCCCCAGCACTGCGCCCTGAAAGCCGTTTTTGGTAACGTAATCGCGTACCGCCAGTACCAGCGCCTGATAGGTTTCGGCCAAAGGATTCAGCGGCGCAGCCGGTTCCCGCTCTTTCACCGGCTCACCATCGGCAAAGCGTACCAGCGCCAGCTCTTCGGCAAACGGCGCCAGCCTGTGAGTCAGCTCGCCATGGCTATTGAAGACTTTTGAGCAGCCGTCGAAGATCAGCTCATCCTGGCCACACACCTGATTGAGGTAAATCAGCGGTACGCCGGTCTGATCGCAGCGCTCCGCCATCAACTCGCGGCGGATCCAGGGTTTCTCCTGATCGTAGGGTGAGGCATTGATGGTGAGCAGCAGCTCGGCTCCCGCCGCCCTGGCGGCCAGCGCCGGCCCCGGCTGCCAGAGGTCTTCGCAGATAAGCAGACCCAACTGATGACCACGGAATGGTACCACGCACGTCTCTGTACCTGCCGTGAAGTAACGCTTCTCGTCAAACACTCCGTAGTTGGGCAGATCCTGCTTGAAGTAACGTGCCACCAGCTTGCCCTGCTCGTAGAGGGAGGCGGCGTTGTAGAGTGTCTCTCCTTCCCGCCAGGGGTGCCCCACCAGAATGGCGCAGTTGCCTGCCCAGGCAGCAAGGCGGGCCAGCGCGGCATCAACCCGGAGCATGAGATCACTGCGCAGCAGCAGATCTTCCGGCGGATAGCCGGTCAATGCGAGCTCGGAGCAGACCAGCAGATCGGCCTCTTGCCGCTCTGCCTCGGCGGCCGCAGCCAGTAACTTGTCACAGTTTTCTTCGATGGCGCCTACCGTCAGATTCAACTGGGCAAGCATCAGAGAGAGGGCTTTTGCCATGGCGATGCATCTTAAAATCAAAAATGATGGGGAATGATAAAGAAAAGGCGCTGGCTGTGCCAGCGCCCGAGGTTCAGGGGGTACAAGTCAGGTTCGCCGCATTGCTGACTCCGTTGTCCACCAGCAGGGCACAGGGGCCCGTGATCACCTGGCCGCTGGCAGGCGGCGTCATGGCGATACTGAGGGAGGCCGGCTTCAACAAGTAGGTTTTATTGCCCTGAGCGCTATAGGATAAATTCACAACCAGATTACTGTTTTGTGCAGCAGAACAAACGTATGTAGCGGGCTGGTTGTTGGTTTTTGGCACATCGATACGACAGGTGGCTCCCGTGGTTGTCGTAGTGACTGTCAGCCCGCTGAACGTGTTGGCCTTACAGGACTCTGGAGTGGCATTTTGCCCATTGCCCTGTTCAAGACACTCGATTCGTCCCGATACGGTCAGGGTCGGCACCGTCTGGGAACTGGTATCGATCGCCACCGGCATGGTGGCACTCTTGGCCTCGCTCTGATCCACCGGAGAGATGAGCGAAGCGGTGATCCCCGAGTTCCCCTGATAGGCGGTTACCTTGATCGAGGCGCTCTGCAACACGTTGGACGCATCCTTGGTGCTCTTCTTGGCCGACAAATAGCCACGGCTGTAACTGCCGAAGTAGTAGTTGCTGAGATCAACCACCGTCTTGACCGTCTCGTTGGTCACTCCCACGTAATCAGAGGTACTGCCGGTGAGCTGGCCATTCAGGGGCACCAGGCTCCACTCCGCCAGCATGGTCAGGTTGATGTCCTGAAACGGGATTCGGGCCAACAAATCCTGTGATGTCAGATCAAGCTTCGCGAGATTGTCTGGTGAGAGCACATCCACATAGATACCGCGGGCAATCAGCTGGGCCGTCCCCGTGTTCATGGTGATCTTGGTGCTGGTGTCTCCTCCCGCTGCCGCGTTGGTAGGCAGCCAGTCGGCAAATTCAATGATCGAGGGGGGCGTTGCCGTGGGATTCGAAGTCCAGTTGAGAGTGTTCTTCTGCCAGGTAACATAAGTGGTAACAACGTACTTGATGTAGTTCTGGTAGCTGGTCTGGTTCTCAGCCTTGGCGAGGAAGTCGGCGCTGGTCACTATGACTTTGATCAGATTCCAGTCCGGCAGGGGACGATAGTAGCCATCGAGCCGGACAAAGCGGCAGGCATCGACATAATTCCCGCTATTGACCGATGAAAGGGAGCTGCTGTAGCGCTGCCGGCTGGTATGAAGCGGCGAGTAAAACTGGTCGAAACTGCTGCCACTGCCATCGAAGTGATCCTTGCAGCAACTGGTACAGAGGGCCGGTTGATCCTTGACGCTGCTGTTGAGTACCCCTGTCTGCTTGATCACCTGGGAACCCGCATTCCAATAAAGCAAATTGCTGCTGGTCAGGGTGGCCTGGCCGGGCAGATAAGCGTTTATGCTCGAGCCATAGGTACAGGAGCAAGAAACCGAGGCCAGATCCTGCAGCACCTGCTGGGTGTTGCCGCCATTGTCGGGCTTGTAGGTGACCGTCTCGAACTGCACCAGCTTGCCAACCGCACCATCCTTGGAAGTCACGGTCGGCAGCGGCTTGCTGGTCTCCTGCTTGCGACCCTCCTGATCGATCTGGATGGAGATGACATCAGGCGCAACTCCGGGGGTATAGACCACGTGGGGCGGCTCGCGACTGGTATCCAGCCCGCCGTTGAACTGATTCTGAGTCAGCGACTCCGCCGGCGACACGGCCCCGGAGAGCAGCAAGGAATGAGCCTGCCCGACGCTGTCGCTCCAGCTGACGGTCACATTGACTACCTTTCGGCCAGGATAGGAGAACAAATAACCCGCCGGGATCGTGGTCTGCCAGGCAGAACCATTCCAGTACTGGTTGCTGACGGTCCAACTCAGGGCATAAGTCCCCCCGCCATCGGCGGGAGTGGCCGAACTGGTGCCCGCCGTTATGTTGTTGTAGGCCGTGAGCGGCGAAACCGCACTCACCACCCCGTTGAAGGTGCGAAACGCATCGAGTTGTGACTCGGCCAGCCGCATGGCCACCTCGTAGCGGCGACTATCCTGGGAGGTATTGAGCAATGAGCGAGACATGGCCACCAGACCTGCCACACCCACCCCAAGCAGAACCAGGGTGATCAAAATCTCCAACAGCCCAAATCCCTTGTGCGGTTTCATAGATGCTCCTACCAGTCCCGCCAGCTACCAGGCACCAGATTGATGCTCTGAAACGCCGCCCCATTTTCAATATTGCTCAACACCGCCTGATCATACTTGGCATCGAAGGTCCCATTGGCCGTCTTGCCCAGCTGATAGTTGGCTACTACAGCGCCGTTGACGATTGCTCCCCCCTTCAGGCTGACGTCGGTGGTGGCTGTAGCGGGCGTGGCTGAGTAGGCGAACACCAGTCCGTACAGGGTCGCATTCCCGTTCACCATCAGGTTGCCGTTGCGTATGATAAGCACGACCGGCGCAGCGATCGAACCGATCGACCCACCCGGTTTGCAATCACCATCGACGATGATGAGACCGCGCGAGGCGGTCGAGAGTGAATCGCAATTGGTCAGCAGTTGCACCGCCCGAGACTCCAGATTGGCCCAGCCGGCAGCATCATCATTCTCGTTGAACAGATACCAGACCAGATCCGTGGGGAAGTCGGTATCGTTGTCCTTGATGTCCGATTGTTTGTCGCCCTTCTGGCTGATGTTGGCGCTGCAGCCTCCGCTGTAGTCCCCCTGATGGCAGGTCTGACCGGAGCCATTTGTCAGGTCCACATTACCGTTGGTCCAGATGGAGAGCGGCACTCCAGGTCCCCCTCCGTTAGGATTAGCCACCACGGTAAAGTTGCCGGATACGGCCATGCCACCAGCTACCGTCAGGGGGGCGGCCGGGGTGCCGGCCAATACGCTTATCTTGATAGCCTTTACCTCAACCTCGGCATTGGCCGTCGCATCAACCAGGGTCGCCTGGGTGCGTATTTTCACCGGTGTTACACTCGCCCCCCCCACGATCACAGCCGGTTCATCCAGCGCAAAGAGGGTGTAATTGCCGGCCGATACGGTGACGGAAACACCGCTGCTAGGGGTACGCCAAGTGGCATCCTGCGCAAGCCGCCCGACCCCGTCCGACACCCCCAGTTCGGCCAACGCCAGCGCCTGGCGATACTGCACCTCGTTGAGGCTGACACGACGATCCGCCACCATCAGTTTGCCCACCAGCAACGAGATGCCAAGCAGGATCACGATAAGCAGCAGGGTGATGGTGAAGGTAGTAAAGCCGAGATGACGTTTCATGGCATCAATACCCGTCGTTGCGCAGCTTGATATCGCGCTGCAGGGTGAGTTTGAGTGCGGAGTTCGCCTTGTACTGACCCGAGATGGCCATGCGCACCGTCCTCGCGCCGGCCGAGGCGCTACTGCCAAACAGCGAGAAGGTCAGATCGGTTACCTCTATGGTGTTGTCGGTGCTGAGCAGGTTGCCAGTGCTGCAACTGGTGCCAAGCTGCACCCCTTTGTCAGCACTGTCATAGCTGTAAATAAAGGTTTCATCAGAGCCAAGAGACCCGTTGTTATCATCATCGTATTTCAGTCTGATGCAGCGATAAATCTTGGAACCACTGACGGTCTCATTCATCAGATCGCTGCTCGTATCGAAATAAAACGGGGATCTGGCTCCCGATGCCGCCCCAAGAAATGCAGTCGCCCCCTGATCGTAACCGGTTCGCTGCACGTCACGGGCTATCATGTCAGTGATGCTCTGCAGCTCCTGATTGAGGCGACTCACCTGCATGGATGTTTGATTGGCCTTGAGGATGGTGGCAAACAAAGATGTCACTGCGGCGACCAGAAACAGACCCGCGACCATGGCCACCATCAGCTCCACCACGTTGAATCCCCTTGGTGCTTTCAACATGCAGGCACTCCACTGACATTGCTGACACCACAGGTGCGCACACGCCCGACATTATTGGTCTTGACCTGCATGGAGTAGGTACCGGACGAAATGGCAATATTCCCCGCCGCCAAGGTGGCCCTTCTGGGCGAGATACTTAGAGGCCTGACATTGGTCACCGATTCACTGTAACTGGCCACCAGGCTGATACCGGGGTATTCGCTGGCATCGGCCCCCTTGCGTCCCTCAATGCTTGAGCAGGAATCGCTGCAACTGCTGCAGCTACCATCAATATGGATTCGATAACACCAGTTACTGGTGCCGCTGTTGAAGATAATAAACTGCAAGGTGCGATTACGTTTGATCGCTTCTGACTTGAGCAGCATCACATCCGTGTATACAGCCTGGGTGGCTGCTTTGACCATTTGTTCCTGGCGCAAAGACTGATAGCTGGGGATCGCCACGGTCAGGAGCAACGCGACCAGCGCCAGGGCAATCATCAATTCAATCATGGTAAAACCGGCGGAGCGGCACTCTGCGCATTCCATTGGCTAAAGACTCCTTTCTTTTCGCACATGCCAGTAGAGTGTGGTGTCAGTACTATCCTATAGTATCTATCTGTTTAACGAACCCTGCCGCCCCCATGAGAATCAAACAATCAGGCATTACCCTGCTGGAATTGATGGTGGTAGTCGCCATCGTCGCCATCATTGCCGCTGTCGCCTACCCCAGTTTTACAGATGGTCTGCGTAAATCCCGTCGGGCTGAAGCCGTCAAGGGGTTGCTGACCATGCAGCTCAAACAGGAAGAGTTCCGCATCTCCAATGCCAGCTACAGCAGTGCTGTAGCCAATGTGGGCAACCCGACCAGCGATTACTATACCTTCACCATTTCAGGCGCCACTGCCACCGCATACACCCTGGTTGCAACCAGCAAGGGTGCCCAGGTCGGCGACAAGTCCGGCAGCACCAGTTGCGACAGCCTGACCATCAACAAGGCCGACATCAAGACCCCGACCGAGTGCTGGAAATAAGTTTTACCAGCATTCGGCCGTTGTCATGGTGGCACGCGATACCCCCTGCTGCCCGCTCTGATCGAGAGTCAACAATCCACAGGGGTCGCCATTCATCACACCGGTCGGAATAGCCGTCAGAGTATAACGGGCCCCGCTGGCATTGAGCGCCAGATTGTAATAAGCCGTACCACCGTCCCTGGGCAGGGTTGCCAAGCCGGCAGAGGCCAGGTTGCCAGTGTCGTAATTGCCATTGGCGGTAAACTCCCGCTCCAGATATTGCGCGGCTTCCAGCAAAGTCGCTTTGGCTTCGGCCCGCTTGGCGGACGCCATGTAGTTGTTGTAACTGGGATATGCGATCGCAGCCAGAATGGCGACCACGACCACCACTATCATCAACTCAATCAGGGTAAATCCACGTTCCATTCCAGCCTCTACTCCAGTTGCAACCAGGACTGACGACCACCCAGATCGCCCGCCCCCTCTTCCAGCGTGACCGAGATGTTGCCGCTGGAGCCGCTGATGTATTTACGCTCCATATCGGCATCCTCCACTACGCTTGGCGTCGTGGTGAGCTCGTCAAATTGCTTGCCACTGACCGGCACCTTGATGTCATTGCCAGCCTCATCCTTGATCCCGACATAGTCATCATCGTTGACGGCTCCGTCGCCATTGACGTCGAATACCGAGTAGGTGAGGCGGGCGCCCGAAACAGGATCCAGCTCCATCAGCCAGGAGCGGCCACCAAAATCGCAGGCATCAGCCGACGGTATCAAGGTGTTGAAGATGAGCCGCTTGTGGCGGTACAACATCTCGGAAACGGCTCGCTCCCCGACCCCCTTGCTCAGCCCGGGTGATTTCAACACCAGATACCAGCCCTTCTGGCTGGTGTAATTGACATCCCTGCTGGAGACCACCCGCACATTGAACTTGATGGTGGTGCCATTGGCCACGAATTCATGGGTAATGCTCTGCTGCAACAACTGGCTGCGGCTCACCTCCGTCCCCGTATCCCAGATGCCGTAGACGGCCTCCAATCTTGGATTGGTGGGCAATGACTTGTCATCATTGGTAAAATAGCTGCCCGTGCCCATCAGCACCATGATCCCTCCCCTGGGATGGCGGATCGCCAGCGGCCGCATGGTGATGGGCTGGCGTGTGCTGGCCGAGCAGGCGCCATCGCAAGCCTGGAACAGCGGCTTGGGTTTATTGCCGGCCTTGAACGCGATTCCCCATTGGGCGCTGTTGTTGTCCCTCAGGTCGAATTTCCAGAGATTACCCTGCAAATCGCCAGCATAGACATAGTCGACCACCCGATCGCCATCCTCATCCACAGGCAATGGCGAAGAGAGGCCATTGGGCTCGCTGGCCGAGCCTACCTGGGTGTCGATCTCCTTGATAACGGCGCCGGTCGCCAAATCCAGCACAAACAGCCGTGCCGTCTGGCTGTTACTGTTGTACCCGTTGGCCACCAGGGCGACCCACTTGTTGTCGGCCTTGACCCGTACCAGCGTCGGGGCGGCCAACGCGATCCCCATCTCGGAATGGGTGAACTCCCACAGCATCTTGTCAGCGGTGAAGTTGTTCGGTGCGGTCACATCGATGGCGAACACCGCCTTGCCTCCCGCTCCGGTAGAGCCCAGCAAGAGGGTCTTCCAGCGACTCCCCAGATAGGCATCCCCGACCCTGGGCGTCCCGTCCACATAGTAGCGGTGGTTGTAATCCGGCCTGGTCAGCTGGGGCAGTTCCCCCAGCAGGCTGGCCGGGATATAGGCCAGTTGCTCGACACCGTCGGCCACCCGAAAGCCGTGCAGCATGCCGTCATTGGCACCGACATAGAGCATGGGCGGGCGACGGGCGATCGCCGTCGAGCTGAGGAACGCCTGATAGCTCTCCCGCTCGGTCTGGGTCAGGCCAGTCGCGCTGCTGTAGCCGTAATCGCGCTTGCCCACATAGACGGGATCCGAGTTGATGATGTCACCGAGCAGATCGCTGCGATTACGAAATACCCCGCCATTGCGCTGCTCGCCACCGCGCTCACCGCGCAGATAGGCGACCCGGCTTTCTCCCAGATTGTCACCGGCAATATTGAGCAGGGTGCGGTTGGTATTGTTAAGCGCCTCCCAGGTGAAGGCGATGCCGGCCCCGCCTTGCCGGGTGAAGATGCTGCGTGCCGAAGGCTCCGGTATCTGGGTGGCGGCATCCCAGGCGATATTCCCCAGAGAGCCATCACTGTTAAGCGGGATCGAGACCAGTTGTCCCGACCAGTCACCGCTGTTGTAACGGGCCTGGTAGATATGGGTGTTGCTGTCGAGACGGGTGGCGTTGGCCGTTACCGAACTGGCGGAGCTGTTGCGGGCGGCAATCTGTGCCAAAGTACTGCTCAGGGCCTCGGCGAAGGTATCCGGATCCGCCGCGCTGAAGAAACTCCCCTTGCTGTTGACGGCCGCATGCCACAAATCGTCGATCTTGAACTCATCGGAATCATAAGGATTCGGCCAGCTGCCCGGGATACCGTTGGCAGGATTGAGCGAACCGTTGACCCCAAGCCCTACGGTAAAGTTGACCAGATGCTGCCAGTTGGCAGGGTCTGCCGTGCTGGTCGGCACCTTGTTGGCCAGGTCGCGACGCAGATCCGTTTTCCAGTATTTGTAGGCCACGTCCGCCAGGGTGTTCTTGATGCCATCCTGGTCCTGATCGCCGACCGATGGCGAATCACCGTTCCAGTAGCCATCCGTCATCAGAATGTTGTAGCTCTGGCGGCAGGTCAGATGAGGAAGTGTGCTGCCGGCACGGGCAGACCAGGGGCCGTTATTGTCACTGCGGGAAAAATACTCCCCTACCTCTTTCAGGCTGGTGCGCAGCGGTGTCCCCTTCGCCGGAATGTCGCGGCCATACAGCTCATCGAAAAAAGCGGTTCGATCAGTACCTGAAAAAGGGGTGACACCGCGGATCACGCTGCCGCTGGCATTGATGGTGGCAAAGCCGACCCGAATGGCCTCCCCCTGGCTGGCGAAGGCTCTTCCTACTCCGGCCCGGGCCGCCAGGATCCGCGAACGATAATAGGTGTACCAGTTGGCAAAGTTCTGAATTTCCTCGTCATAGGTACAAACGGGCGCATTTTTGCAGTCACTGCGATTGGGGCGACCGTCATAGATGGTGGCCACCGCTTTGTTTATCACCACCCGGGTATAGTTCTTGGCGTTGAATACATTGCCACTTCCCTTGTAGTCAAAATAGACAGCCGGCCAGAAACTCTCGTCTTGGTTGTAATAATAAGGAGAAAACTCGGTGTAATAGATGGCCCACCATGCTCGATTGGTTTGAGTCAGGTCGCGACAACCGGCCGCCGTCTTCATAGGGTTGTGAGGGGCACAGGTCACTTTGGCATTGGCCATCAAGGAGCCATCCGCATTGGCCCAGGGACGATAGGTCAGCTGCGGGTTGTAATAGAGCTTGTTGTTATGGCTGGAGCGCACGTAGGCATTGCGGGCATTGTCGCTGGCAAAGGTGATCGTATAGTTGTCGTAATCATCACTTCCGTAGACCTGGCTGGCACGTGGATAGACATAGCGTGCATCGTTCTCGATCAAGGACTCGGGCATGATCTCGAAATGCATCGAGCCCGAATCATCCAGAGTAAACATGATATTGGGATCGGCTCGGGTGCCGAGATAGAGGGGAACCTGGGCAATATCGAGCGCCGCCTGCGCCGAAGCGCAGCAGAGCATCACCGAGAGTCCAAAACCGAGTTTGCCCATACCTCGCCTCCTAGCGACTATAGGTCGATTGCAACAGCACCCGGCTCTCGTCCGAGAGACCAAATCCCCTTGCCGTGATGCGATAGAGGCGACGCTCGCTGATGGGCTCATCGACCGCCAGATTCTCGCTGCCCCCCTGGGTATAGGGCAGCCGTTCGATAAAGTATTCGGGGGCACGCCCCGCCAGACCGCTGTTGGCATAGGTGCGCCAGGATGTGGAGGGTGATGCGGGATCCACCGCAGTATCGACAAATTCATACAGGCCCGCGCTGTTGTCATAAGGACCCGAGTTACCAGCCTCGATATAGCGTTCGGCGGCGCGCAATCCCGCTTCCGCCGCCTGCAGCGCTTGCAATGCCTCCTTCTGGTTGCCGGCCATCTTCTCCTGCAGCTGCGCGCCCCGCATGCCGGCCATGCCCAGCAGGCTTACCATGACCAGAAAAATCAGGCTGATCACCAGCGCCATCCCCTGTTGTCGATGCATCATGACTGGGCTCCTCAAGGTAACCGGTTACGCAGCGCGACCGTGGTCTCGGCTACCCAGTACCAGTTGCGATCGGTCGCCTGGAAGGTGGTGCCGGCAAAGCTCAGGGCTTGCGGGGCCGACACCACATTGCCCTGATTGCTGCGCATCAGAAGCTGCACCCCAATCCCCAGGACGTTGTCCCAGTTTGGATTGCTGGCGGCGCTCACATAGCGATCCGTCGCCCGATCCCGGTTCTGATCCTCCCCGAACGTGAGCTGCATATTGGCCACCCCTTCGATAAGGGGCATACCGATGGCAACCCCACTCTTGCGATAGAGGGCGTAGGGGCTGTTGGCCGAAGGGCGAGCAATATAGTAGAGGCGGGTTTCCACCCGGTTCAGTGTCGAGCCCGGGCCGAAGCGCTCCTCGACCGGGCTGCTTGCACCGCCCCAGGAGCTGGTGGCATTGCCTGGCGTGAATTTGTTGTCATTGGAGTGGCCGATATTGACCTCGTCCCCCCCGCCGACCACCTGGGTCTGGGTGATCTGGAAGATCCTCGCCTTCTGGCAATCGGAGACCATGACGATGTCTCCCTCGCACAGATCGCTGTAACCCTGCTTGCCGGTGCCGCAATAATCCACCTTGCTGGAGAGATGCTGGACAAACAGCTGGGCAGCGCTGTTGTTGCGCACCACAGGGATACCGACACCGGTAGGCCCCTGCACCAGCAGCACATCGCTACCCGGCATGGGCCTGGGCTCGGCTCCCGTGAACAGGGCAGAAAGAGGGGCTGGCAAGGTGGCCGTCACATTGTCATAGCCACGCAAAAAGGTAGTGAAGTTGTAGGGCAGTGCCGCGTTGTTGTTGAGGGTATTGGTGATATTGACCCCCTGTTTGCTGAGGCACCCCTGATAGCCCACCATCCGCAACTCTTTTTGCAGCAGATTGATGGCAAACCGGCTGTCTTCCTGTACCCGGGCAATGGCCTCGCCAGTGAGATAGGTTTTGTGATTGCCAAGAAATACCTGAATGATGACCCCCACAGTCACCAAGGAGAGCACCAGGGCGATCATCACCTCGACCAGGCCAATCCCGCGCTGACGTAGTGGCAAACCGGCCCTGCTCATAGATCCGTCCTAAGGGTCATGCTGCGCGATGCAGGATCGGTGGCCAGCCGGCTGCTATCCCACTGAATGGTGATGGTGGCCCTTCCGGCGCTGACCGCCACGGCACCATCGCCACCCGGCAGCTCGCTCAATACCCGCTTCCAGTGCAGCAAGTCCTGTACCGCCATGGAACTGCCCGAGACCGTCTCGCCCAGATCGATGTTGTATTGCCCGATCAGGGCCGCACTGCGATTGGCCCGCATCATGTCGTTGATCATGTAGGCGTACTGGGTCGCTTCGGTGCGCGTCAGGGCAGACTGATTGCTCTTGAGTGCCTGCAGCTGCAGGGTCGCCATGCCCAGAATGCCGATGGAGAGCACCAGCACCGAGATCATGATTTCAAGCAGTGACAAGCCCTGTTGTCGTGTCATGGGCAACGTACCTCGGCGATGGAAGGGCGACCTGCCGCAGTGATGGTGATATCGCGGGCCGCCTCGTTGCGGCACCCTTCCGGGCGCAGGGCAAACACCTGCGATGCCTGTGAGCGGCCATCGAGAAAACCGTCGCCACTGAAGCGCAACAGAGAGGTATTGCTGCTCAGGGTACCTGTCTCCATATCGGGGAAACCCCGCAGCAACTCGCCGTTATCGAGCCTGCCGTTGCCATTGCCATCGACCCAGATCTGCCAACCGGCCTCCCAGTGATGCTGGGTCAGGTTCTCGGCCGAGGCGGACAGGGTCACCGCCGCATTGCGGCGAATGGCTTCGGAACGGGCAAGGTTGATAGCTGCCACAAAGTTGTTGGCCTGGGTATTGAGCGTCATGCTGCGCAGCAGAGAGTTGAAGGAGGGCACTCCCAGCGTCAGCAAGAGAGAGACGAGCGCTATGGTAACCATCAGCTCGACAAGGCTAAAACCTGAACGCAAAAACATCCTGTTTCGCTCTGATTTGTTCCGGGGATGCAGACACAGCTCCATGTGTGTTCAGCCAGAGTAGGGGCTTGCAGGCAGTCTATGCCGGACACATTGGGTTTCAATCCTGTCTATTCAAAATTTCGAGCTACATCATCAATTTTCGCTGCGATCTGGTCGCGAACGTGCACAAAGGACTCGTTGGAACCAAAAACAAAAAGCCACCTCGAAAAGGTGGCTTTGGCAATACATGGTCATCCGGCGAGGATGAGACGCGTCAGATGATGCGCAGCTCGGGCGGTACCTCGAACACCACATTCTCTTCGCGACCCGGGTGTTCGGCCACCATCTTGCCCCCCAGCTCGCGAAGGCGGGTGATGACGCTCTGCACCAGCACCTCGGGTGCCGAAGCCCCGGCAGTCACACCGATCGCCTTCACACCGTCCAGCCAGGCGGCATCGATCATGGAAGCATCATCGATGAGATAGGCCTTGGTGCCCACCTTTTCGGCCAGCTCGCGCAGCCGATTGGAATTGGAGGAGTTGCGGGAACCCACCACCAGCATGGCATCGACCAGCTCCGCCATCTCCCGTACCGCGTCCTGACGGTTTTGGGTGGCGTAGCAGATATCATCCTTGCGCGGCCCCTGGATCTTGGGGAAGTGCTGGCGCAGGGCATCAATCACCTCGGCGGTCTCGTCCATGCTGAGGGTGGTCTGGGTGACGAAGCAGAGATCATCCGGGTTCTTCACCTGGAGTTTGGCTACGTCATCCGGCGTCTCCACCAGATACATGCCCCCCTCGCGGTTCTCGTACTGTCCCATGGTGCCGATCACCTCGGGGTGGCCGGCGTGACCGATGAGCACGGCTTCGGAGCCCTTGCGGCTGGCGCGATGGACCTCCATGTGCACCTTGGTCACCAGCGGGCAGGTGGCATCAAACACCTTGAGAGCACGGGACTTGGCCATCTCGCGCACCGTCTTGGCGACGCCGTGGGCGGAGAAGATAACGATGCTGTCGTCCGGCACCTCATCCAGCTCCTCGACGAACACAGCTCCGGCATCCTTGAGCTTGTTCACCACATAGCGGTTGTGCACCACCTCATGGCGGACATAGATGGGGGCACCGAACTTCTCCAGTGCGCTCTCGACGATGCTGATGGCGCGGTCTACACCGGCGCAAAAGCCGCGGGGATTGGCCAGCAAAATATCCATCAGAGCACTTTCTCCTCGTCGTCAACGCCCAGGATCTCCACCTCGAAGGTGACCGTATGACCGGCCAGCGGGTGGTTGAAATCGACCGTCACCGACATCCCTTCCACCGCCCGAATGATGCCGGGCAGCTCGCTACCGTTGGGCTGGTCGAACAGGATGATGGTGCCGACTTTCGGCTCCGCATCGGTACCAAACTTGGCTCTGTCCAGATGGTAGATGTTGTCAGGGTTGGAGAGACCAAAGGCCTGTTCAGGGGCCAGGGTAAAGCTCTTGTTCTCCCCTTCGCCCAGGCCGAGCAGACACTGCTCGAAGCTCGAAGTCAGGCTGCCATCCCCCATCCGCAGACGGGCCGGCTTGCCGTGCAGTGCCGTGCTGTCGGCAACCGAACCATCTTCCAGCTTGATGGCGAAATGAAACAGCACGCTGCTGTCAGCACCAATCTGTCGGCTCATGCCGCCCCCTTTTTCTCGCCTTTCTCACCCTTGGATGAGCGAAAGCCGTCCAGCACTATCATGGCGGCGCCGATGAAGATGAAGGTATCGGCCAGATTGAAGGCCGGCCAGTGGGCCCGGCCCCAGTAGAAGTCGAGGAAATCGACCACATGGCCCAGCACCAGCCGGTCAAACACATTGCCGAGCGCCCCGCCGATGATGAGGCTGTAGGCGATACCGCTCCAGCGCTCGGTCACCGACTGCTTGCGCAGCCAGTGGATCAGCAGACCGCAGATGGCAAAGGCCAGCACGGCGAAGAACCAGCGCTGCCAGCCCCCCTGATCGGCCAGAAAGCTGAACGCTGCGCCCTTGTTGTAGACGTGGACCAGATTGAAGAAGGGGGTGATCTCCACCCCCGGGTAGCCAAATGGCAGCAACTTGACCACGGCGAGCTTGCTCGCCTGGTCCAGTATGAAGGCCAGCACCGCCAGCCACAGCCAACGCAGGCCGCTTTTATGGTGAGTCATGTTCATCAGGCAAATTGACGAGTTTCGCCGTCACCCTCGACGTTGGTGACACAGCGGCCACAGATCTCTTCGTGACCGGCGATGGTACCCACGTCTTCCACATGGTGCCAGCAGCGGTCGCACTTGGCGGCGGCAGACTGGGCCACGCTCAGCCACAGGTCATCACGCTCGGTCGCTACAGTCCCTTCCGGAGCCGCATCGGCCACGACCACCTTGGCCTTGGAGGTGAGCAGCACGAAGCGCAGCTCGTCGGCCAGGGTGTTGAGGCGGGCAGCCAGCTCCGGCTTGGCGAACAGGGTCACTTCGGCCTGCAGGGAGCCACCGATGCGCTTCTCGCCACGGGCGGCTTCCAGCGCCTTGTTCACTTCACCACGCACAGTGAGGATCTCGGCCCAGAACTCGTCGTTCAGCACTTCACCCGCTTCCAGCCCAAACAGGCCGTCGTACCACTCCTCGGTGAACACGAACTCGCCACGCTCGCCCGGCAGCAGTGCCCAGATCTCGTCGGCGGTGAAGCTCATGATGGGTGCCATCCAGCGCACCATGGCCTCGGCGATGTGATAGAGAGCAGTCTGGCAGGAGCGGCGGGCCAGGCTGTCCGCCTTGGCGGTGTACTGACGGTCCTTGATGACATCCAGATAGAAGGAGCCCATCTCGATGGAGCAGAACTGCATCAGCTTCTGGGTCACGCCATGGAAGTTGTACTCGTCGAACGCCGCCACGATCTCGGCCTGTACTGCCTTGGCACGGCCCACGGCCCAGCGATCCACTACGACCATGTCGGCAGGCGCGACCATATCGGTCGCCGGGTTGAAGCCGTTCAGGTTGGCCAGCAGGAAGCGGGCAGTGTTGCGGATGCGACGATAGGCGTCGGCGGAGCGCTTGAGGATCTCGTCGGAGACGGTCATCTCGCCGGTGTAGTCGGTGCTGGCAACCCACAGACGCAGGATGTCGGCACCCAGCTTGTTCATCACGTCCTGGGGGCTCACCACGTTGCCGATGGACTTGGACATCTTGCGGCCCTGACCGTCCACGGTGAAGCCGTGGGTCAGCACCTGGTTGTAGGGGGCCTTGTCCTTCATCGCCACGCCGATCATCAGGGAGGACATGAACCAGCCACGGTGCTGGTCAGAGCCTTCCAGATACATGTCGGCCGGTTTGCCGTTGAACTCGGGACGAGCGTCGACCACGGAGGCGTGGGTAGAGCCGGAGTCGAACCAGACGTCCAGGGTGTCGGGCACCTTGTCGTACAGATCGGCATCGGCGCCGAGCAGCTCGGCCTTGTCCAGATCCCACCAGGCCTGAATGCCGGATTGCTCGACCCGCTTGGCCACTTCATGCATCAGGCGCACGGATTCCGGGTGCAGCTCCTGAGTCTCTTTGTGGACGAACAGCGAGATGGGCACACCCCAGGTGCGCTGACGGGAGATACACCAGTCCGGACGACCTTCCACCATGGCCTGGATGCGGTTCTTGCCCCATGCCGGGACCCAGCCGCTCTGGCCGTGCTGAGCGATGCCATCCTTCTCGATGCGATCGATCTCTTCCAGGGCGCGCTTGCGCAGGCCGTTCTGATCCATGCTGATGAACCACTGCGGGGTGGCACGGAAGATGATCGGAGTCTTGTGGCGCCAGCAGTGGGGGTAGGAGTGGTTGAACACCTTGTGATGCAGCAGGGCGCCACGCTCGGTCAGCACCTCGACCACGGCCGCATTGGCCTTGAAGACATGCTGGCCGGCAAACAGTTCGGTATCCGGCAGGTAGACGCCGTTGCTGCCCACCGGGTTGGCCACTTCCAGACCGTATTTCTGGCCGACCACGAAGTCTTCCTGACCATGGCCCGGAGCTGTGTGAACGGCGCCGGTACCGGCATCCAGGGTGACGTGATCACCCAGCACCACAGGCACGTCGAAGCTGTAGAAGGGGTGGTTGAAGCGCAGCAGCTCGAGGGCCGCCCCCTTGGCGTAACCCAGGTTGTGGTAGTGCTCGATGCCGGCACGATCCATCACATCCTTGACCAGCTCGGCAGCCAGGATCAGGCGCTCGGGGTTGTCCCCTTCGACCTGCACCAGGGCATAGTCGAGATCGGCGTGCATGGCGATGGCGCGGTTGGCCGGCAGGGTCCACGGGGTGGTGGTCCAGATCACCGCAGAGAGAGTGCCCTTGCCGGTGTGCCCTTCGGCGCAGTCAAACTTGGCAGCCACGGCAGCCTCGTCGACGGCCTTGAAGCGCACGTCGATGGAGGGGGAGTTCTTGTCGTAGTACTCCACTTCAGCTTCAGCAAGGGCAGAGCCGCAATCGGTACACCAGTGCACCGGCTTGGAGCCCTTGTGCAGGTGGCCATTCTCGACGATCTTGGCCATGGAGCGGATGATGTTGGCTTCAGTGCCAAAATCCATGGTCAGATAGGGGTGTTCCCAGTCACCCAGCACACCCAGGCGGATGAAGTCGGCCTTCTGGGCCTCGATCTGGGTCTTGGCATACTTGCGGCACTCGGCGCGGAACTCGGCGGCGGAAACCTTCTCGCCCGGCTTGCCGACCATGCCTTCCACTTTCAGTTCGATGGGCAGACCGTGGCAGTCCCAACCCGGGACATAGGGGGAATCGAAGCCGGACAGGCCCTTGGACTTGATGATGATGTCTTTGAGGATCTTGTTGACCGAGTGACCGATGTGAATGTTGCCGTTCGCATAGGGGGGGCCATCGTGCAGAATGAAAGAAGGCTTGCCCGCTTTGGCGCGGCGAATAGCGCCGTAGAGATCCTGATCGTACCAACGCTTGAGCATGTTGGGTTCGCGCTTGGCCAGATCGCCACGCATCGGAAACTCGGTTTCCGGAAGATTCAGGGTGTGTTTATAGTCGCTCATCAGTCCTGGGTTCCCTTCTTTTCTAAAAGAGTGCTGGGTAAATGAAATTGTGGCAGCCCGAACCAGGCTCGGGCCGCCAGGGCATCTCGTTCGATTTGCTCTTTCAAGGCAGAGAAAGAGGCAAACTTCTGCTCTTCGCGCAGCTTGTGGCGAAGCAGCACCTTGACCTGTTGACCATATAGATCACCAGAAAAATCAAATAGATGTACTTCCAATCTAGCTTGTGTACCGCTCAAGGTAGGCCGTACACCCACATTGGCGACACCGGGGAAGGTCTTGCCGGAACATAACACTTCCACCGCGAACACGCCACCGACCGGGATAACCTGGCGCTTGAGGGCCAGATTGGCGGTAGGAAAACCTATGGTGCGCCCCAGCTTGTCGCCGTGGGCCACCCTGCCGCTGATGGTATAGGGGCGGCCAAGCATCAGCTCCACCTCGGCCATCCGGCCAGCCTTGAGGGCTTCGCGCACCAGGGTGCTGCTCACCCGTTGGCGGGACAGCTGGAAACTTTGGGTGCTGATCACTTCGAAACCGAAGCGGCGGCCCGCCTCTTCCAGCAGGTGAAAATCCCCTTCCCGCCCCTTGCCGAAGCGAAAGTCATCGCCGACCACCAGGTAACGCACGCCGAGTTTCTCGACCAGCAGTTGCTCGATGAAGGTAGACGCCGCCTGTCCGGCAAAATGGTGGCTGAAGCGCACGCAGAGCAGGCGATCGATCTGCAGCCCCTTGAGCGCTTCATACTTTTCCCGCAACCGGCTGAGCCGGGCCGGGGCCGCAGCGCCAGCAAACAGCTCCAGCGGCTGGGGCTCAAACAGCATGACGCAGGCGGGCAATCCCAGATGGGCCGCTTTCTCCTTGAGACGTGCCAGTACCGCATGGTGACCCTGATGAACCCCATCAAAGTTGCCAATGGTCAATACACATCCCCGGTGACGGGGCTTGAGATTATGAATGCCGCGAATAAGCTCCATCGGTGCCTTGTACGTTGCTGTTATGAAAATCGCCGGATTATATATCAGGCAGCAATCAGGATCAGCCCTCATGCCCCGATTTCAGGTGTCTTGGCCGAATTCCCAGCGCCAACAGCGCCACCGCATAGATGGCAGCCCCCAGGGAGAGCAACATGGCCAGTTCCAGGGTGGCCTTGCCCATGCCCCAGGCGCCCCACTGGGCCAGATCCGGCGACAGATAAGCCAGCACGCCCCCCATCAGCAGGGTCGCCACCAGCAATTTGAGACAGAACACTCCGGTCTGGCGGGATGGACGGTAGACGCTCTGCTGATACAACCCCTTGAACAGCAAGGCCGCGTTCAGGGTGCCGGAACAGGCGGTTGCCAGCGCCAACCCCACATAGCCCAGGGGATAAATAAAGATGAGGTTGCACACCATGTTGGCCACCATGGCCATGATGCCGATGCGTACCGGGGTTTTGGTGTCCTGACGGGCGTAGTAACCCGGCGCCAGCACCTTGATCAACATCAGCGACAGCAGGCCTGTGGTGGAAGCCAGCAGACTCGCGCTGGACATGCTCACCTCGTGCAGCCCGAACTCGCCGCGCATGAACAGTACCCGCAGTATGGGCTCACGCATCACAGCAATCCCCACCATGGCGGGCAAGCCAAGCAGCACCACCATCCGCACCCCCCAATCCATGGTGCGGGAGAAATCGGCCGGGTCGGCATCCACATGTTTCTTCGACAAGGCAGGCAGGATCACTGTGCTGATAGCCACAGCAAACAGGCCGAGGGGGAATTCCAGCAGACGATCAGAATAGTAGAGGTAGCTGATGGCACCGGTAGCCAGGAAAGAAGCCAGCATGGTGTTGATCAGCAGGTTGATCTGGCTGACCGAGACCCCGAATAACGCCGGGATCATCAGGGTGCGGATCTTCACTACACCGGGGTGATGCCATCCCCACTTGGGCCAGACCAGCATGTTGATTTGCCGTAAAAATGGGAACTGGAACAAAAATTGAACCAAGCCGCCCAAAAATACCCCTATCGCCAGCGAGAGCTCGGGCTTCTCCATCATGGGCGCTATCCACCAGGCGGCCGCAATCATGGTGATGTTGAGAAATACCGGGGTAAAGGACGAGACGGCAAAACGGCCGAAGGTATTGAGAATGGCCCCCGCCATGGCGGTAAAGGTGATGAACCAGAGATAGGGGAAGGTTATCTTGAGCATCAGACTGGCCAGCTCGAACTTCTCGGCGGCAGGTCCGCCGTGCAACCAGTCCCAGAACCAGCCCCAGCCAAAGATGGCGGTCAGTACGCCCGATCCCACCACGCCGAGCAGGGTCACCACGGTAACTATTCCCCCCAGGGTGCCCGCTACGGCGGCCAGCAACTCGCGCACCTCCCGCTCGTCACCGTTTTTTTTGTACTCCGTCATCACGGGAACAAACGCCTGGTTGAAAGCCCCTTCGGCGAACAGACGGCGCAGAAAATTGGGAATGCGATTGGCGAAGAAGAAGACGTCGGCAGCCACCCCGGCACCGAGCAGATTCGCGATGACCACATCGCGGATCAGCCCCATCACACGGGATGCCAACGTCATTCCGGACACTATCATGCCGGATTTGATCAATTTCTTACTCAAGACGGGGCCTCTGGAACTGTCAGAATGAAAAGAATGCTGCTAGAATCGGCCGACAGTTTAACCGTCTCCCATCTGACACACCACCGGGGGGCGGTGTTTATTTGCACAAATCATTTGACAATATGTGGTTGGGAAGGCATATTTCTGGGCCTTTTCAATACACTCGCTAAGACAGTTTTAGGAGTTTTACCTTGGCTAACATCAAATCTGCTAAGAAGCGCGCGATTCAGGCAGAAAAACGCCGTCAGCACAACGCCAGCCGTCGTTCCATGACCCGTACCTACCTGAAAAAAGTAATTGCTGCCATCGCCTCTGGCGATAAAGCTGCTGCTGTTGCTGCTTTCGCTGTTGCTCAGCCGATCATGGATCGCATGGCGACCAAAGGCCTGATCCACAAGAACAAAGCTGCTCGTCACAAGAGCCGCCTGTCTGCCCAGATCAAAGCTATGGCTTAATCAGCTCACGCTGACCAAAGCTGAAAAAACCGGCCATTGTGCCGGTTTTTTATTTCTCTTCACTGCAGTAGAGTCGATGCAGCAAACTGATCACCTCGCGCACCTCATGGCTACGCAGCGAATAGAAGACCGTCTGGGCCTCTTTTCTGGTCGTGACCAATTCATCCCGCCGCAACAAAGCCAGGTGCTGTGACAGGGCAGACTGACTCAGCCCCAACCGCTCGTTAAGCTCCCCGACCGACAGCTCTCGCTCCAGTAGCTGGCACAGGATAAACAGCCTGCGTTCATTGGCCAGCGCCTTGAGAAGCGCCACCGCCTGACCGGCTTTGGCTTCCATCTCTTCCAGTTGCATCAAATGTCTCCTCTGCCAGTCGGCGATGATACGTGGTGACGAGCCGTTTTAAAACGACAGGGTGGCAGGCTGGATCGCCGAGAAGTTCTCCTGCCCGGCAAACAGGGAGGTGAAATCACTCTCGCATACCCGTTTGACTGCGGGGTGCTGGATCATCCGCTCGGCGAAGATGACGTAGTACTCCTCCGTCAAATCCTGGGTTTCCCCCAGCAACATCACCTCTTCCCCCTCCAGGATCTCCTCCCGGTAGATGGTGGGAGCCATGAAGATACCCTGATTGAAGAAACCGAATGCCTTCATCAGGGCCGCATCGTCGAACTCACCCAGGATACTCGGCGATACCCCCTGCTGCTCGAACCACTGGGTCAGTTGACGTCCCATGGCGGTACGGCGTCCGGGAATAAGCAGCTTGCGCTCCTCCAGACAGGCCGGAAAGGGTTTCTCGGGCAACGGCGCCTTGCAGAAGAAGCTGACACCACAGCCCCCGAGCCGCTTGGAGAGCAGCCCCGCGTGCTGGCTGGAATCCACCGGACAGTCGGAGAGGATCATGTCGAGCTTGTGCTCACTGAGCTGCTCCAGCAGTAGTTCGTGGGTCGATTCGAAACAGCGCAGATGAATGGAGCCATCGTTGGGGATGACAGATAGCAGCACCCGGCTGGCGAGGCGTTTGGAGAGGGCATCGGCAATACCAACGTCGAACAGGATCTGGCTCTCCTTGCGATAGTTGACGATATCCAGCATCTCGTAGGAGAGGCTGAACATCTTGTCGGCATAGCGAAAAACCAGTTGGCCAAGTTCGGTCGCTTCGAGGGAACGGCCCTTGCGCTTGAGCAGTTTGCCACCCAGGCGCTGCTCCAGCAGCTTGATCTGGCCGGTCACGGTTTGTGGTGTCAAAAAAAGGGCTTCCGCTGCCTGGGTAACGGAGCCCTTCTTTTGAGTCATCCAGAAATAATAGAGGTGGTTGTAGTTAAGGTGTGACATCCGATGGGGTTACCGCTTTTCGCGGGCTCCGGTAGCAGCTGAGTTCAACCGCCAGAATGTCATACATGTCGCTGACCGAGTCAACCTTGTTCAAGGTAAACTGCTCCATCAAGCTGGCCTTGAGACGATCTTTATCCGGCTGTCGATCACCACAATAGCGCTTGTTGGCGTGCTTGAGCCGCTCCCCTGCCCGGCTGCTCAGGGCCCGTTCATAGAAGGTTTCTCCGAAACGGGCCTTGGCCTGTTTGTCACCGAGCAGCAGGGCGCTGTCCACTACTCCGTTCAGGTAGGTAGAACAGCTGGCCGAGGCTGCGTCCCGCTTGCACTCTTCCAGACCATCAGCCCAGACAAGGGGGCTGGCCAGCAACAGTAACAACCATGGTGTTTTCATAATCCCTCCGCATTTTGATCTCCCTCCCCCTTGGGAAGAGACAACCGCAGTGCCAGATAGCCAACCAGCGCTGCCATGGTGGAACCCGCCAGGATCCCGAGACGGGAGTAACTGCCATAATCCATCCCGCCATGCTCGAAGGCCAGCGATGCGATAAACATCGACATGGTAAAACCGATACCACAGAGAATGCTGACCGCAAAAATCTGTTTGAAATTGACTCCATTCGGCAACTGAGCGATCCCCAGCTTGACCGACAACCAGCTGATGGTAAACACCCCGAGCGGCTTGCCAACAAACAATCCCAGCATGATCCCCATGGGCACCGGGCTCATCAGGGAGGAGAGACCAATCCCCTCCAGCGAGACCCCGGCGTTGGCAAAGGCAAACAGCGGCAGGATCAGGAAGGCGGACCAAGGGTGCAGCGCATGCTCCAGATGCTTGAGCGGCGACGCATAACGCTTGCCATTGAGCGGGATCATGAAGCCCACCACCACACCAGCCAGAGTCGCATGAACACCGGACTTGAGCACAGCCACCCAAAGTACCAGACCCACCACCATGTAGAGGCTAATCCTGTCCTCGCCACGGCGGTTCATCCAGAACAGGAGCAGGGTCGCCATGATGCCTACAGCCAGCGCTGCCAACGACAGCTGTTGGGTATAGAAGAGCGCAATGATGATGATGACCCCCAGGTCATCCATGATCGCCAGCGCCAGCAGGAACACTTTCAGGCTCACCGGCACTCGCTTGCCCAGCAGCGCCATCACGCCAAGGGCAAATGCAATATCGGTAGCGGCAGGGATCGCCCAGCCTGCACGGGCTACTTCGTCCGAATAGTTGAAGAAGGCATAGATGAGGGCCGGAGCCAGCATGCCGCCTACGGCCGCAATGGCCGGGAAGGTCGCCTGCACACGGGACGAGAGCGCACCTTCCAGCATTTCGCGTTTGACTTCCAGACCAACCAGCAGGAAGAAAATCGCCATCAGGCCATCGTTGATCCAGAGCAGCAGCGGCTTGTTGATGTCAAGGGCGGAGATACGTACCTGTACCTGGGTATCGAGGAATGCCTGATACCCACCAGCCAATCCTGTGTTGGCCAATACCATTGCCAGCAATGCCGCCATGATCAGAATAATCCCGGAGGCAGCCTCCAGTTTCAGAAACTTCTTAATTACGTCACTCATGGTTAAAAAGTCCACAGTATTGCTTTTGTTTGAGTCTATAACGCGTAACAACTGATGGAAAATCGTTTCTTGTTGCTCAATACAACGGAAATACCGAAACGAAAAACGAAGGCGCACAATTTCCATGCGCCTTTTCCATCCCCATTCACTACCGATAACCTAGTCATTAAAATGAATTTCCAGTTATTTTCATGAATAAACTCCACTCTGGTTGGTACTGCTCCATCCAGGTTGTCACAGGCTTGCTCAAAGGCCCCATGAGCCGTCGCCGGAGTAGTTGAGTCATGTTCATCCTGGTGCGTTGGAAATCTTCGCAAGCAACAACATATGGCGCGCCAGTCACCCCTCCCTCTGACTTAAGGCTATACCTTGAGTCGGTAAATAAAAACTCGATAAAAAAAGCCAGTCAGGAGAATGACTGGCTTTTTGATTGAGTGACGAAGGTGTCACCTCGAACTAAAGAGAGATTACTCTTCCAGGCTGATGCCTATGTTGGAAACGCCCCCCTGGGAGGCAAACTTCTTGATGGCAAGGATGCGATCACTGTCGCGCTCGTGGGCAACCCGCTTGAGTAGTTCAACCTGAAACTCCAGCTCGGCCTCCATGTATTCGTGCTCGTAGAGCTCCTCTTCGGTCAGCTCGCGCTCTTCCAGCATATCGATAAAGCCGGCTACGGTACCAACCGAGGCATGGCTGGCGTCATTGGCCTCTTCCCCCACCCGGCAAATGACAGAGTTGTAGGCACAACCCAGCGCCACACAGGCATCCAGCGCCGGGTAGGCACCGTAAGATTCAAACTTGCGGGGATCCGGAATGTGCGACTCGAAATCTTCGAGAATTGCCCCCAGATTGACCCGAGATCCCTTGACGGTGAGGTAGTTCCACATCTGATCCAGCGCATGCCGGAAAGAAGCGGCATTGCCAAAACCGGAGGCCTGGCTGAACAGGGCATAGTTGGGGTACATGCGCTCTGCCAGCGCCAGGGTGTAGACGGTCTGCTGCCAAGGCTGTAGCTCGGCCAGTCGCTTATAAAACTTGTCACCAAACACTGGAGTCGGATCCTTTGCAAAATGTGGGGCAGATTGTAGCCCACACAGGACGTGGCGAAAACGAAAATGCGCCCTGGTCGGCTATGTTGCAACATCAACTCGGGTAAGATGAGGGCAAGGGCGACATCTCGTTGCGCCGCGAATTCTGATAAGGAACAAGAGTATGAGCCAACGCACCCTTCTTTTGCTCAGCCAGGATAATGCTCACTACGAACGTCTGCTCAAGGCCGCCAACCTCCCTCACCTGCGCATTCTGCGGGCAGATAATCAGGCCGATGCGGAAAAACTGATCGGTGAAGCCCATATCCTGATGGCGGAACCGGCCCGCGCCAAACCCCTGATCACCAAAGCCCGCAAGCTGACCTGGTTGCAATCCACCTATGCGGGGGTCGACGTCTTGCTGGAGGCGGGTAGCCGTCGAGATTACCAGCTCACCAATGTACGCGACATCTTCGGACCGCTGATGAGCGAATATGTGTTCGGCCATCTGCTCAGCCTGATGCGTCAACTGCCGCTCTACCGGGAGCAACAGAAGCAACGCCTGTGGCAGAGCCACTCCTATCAGGGTCTCAAGGGGCGCACCATGCTGATCCTGGGTACCGGCAGCATTGGCCAACATATCGCCCATACCGGCAGACACTTTGGGATGAAGGTGCTCGGCATCAGCCGATCCGGGCGGGAACGAGCCGGATTTGAGCAGGTCTATCAGCTCCCAGCCCTGAACAAGCTGCTGGCCCAGGCCGATGTCATCGTCAGCGTGCTGCCTGCCACGCGGGAAACTCGCCATCTCTTCAATGCGGCCCGTTTCGAACACTGCAAGCCGGGGGCTATCTTGTTCAATGTGGGACGTGGCAGCGCGGTCCAATCCGATGATCTGCTTACTGCCCTGCGCACCGGCAAGCTGGCCATGGCGGTACTGGATGTGTTCGAACAGGAGCCCCTGCCGGCTGATAGCCCGCTTTGGGGGCAGCCCAATCTGATCGTGACCCCGCACAACGGCGCCTACAGTTTCCCGGAAGATGTGGCCCAGATCTTCGTGCGCAACTATATCCGCTTCATCGACGGTCAACCGCTGGAGGGCAAGATCGATTTCGACAAGGGTTACTGATCCGGCCCCACCTCCCAATAAAAAGGCCCCGCCTGTGTGGCGGGGCCTTTTTATTGCGTCAGCAAGAGACGATATCAACTCGCCTCCAGCTCCTTGCGATAACTCTTCACCTGGGCCAGGAACTGACGACGTTCCTTACCACTGAGCGCCTCTGCCATTGGCAACTTGGCGGTCATGGCGTTGACCGGACGGTTGTTGATGCGCAGCTCGTAGTGCAGGTGGGCACCGGTAGAGCGGCCGGTATTGCCCGACAGGCCAATCTTGTCGCCCATCTTCACCCGTTGGCCCGGCTTGACCAGCAGCTTGCTCAGGTGCAGATAGCGGGTCGCTAGGGTACGTCCATGTTTGATGACGATATAGGTGCCCGCCAGCGGGTGACTGGTCGCCTTCTGGACGACGCCATCACCGGTTGCCAACACTGGCGTCCCTATCGGCAAAGCAAAGTCGGTGCCTTCATGGGGACGGATAGCCCCCGTTACAGGGTGTTTGCGCGCCGGGTTGAAGTTGGAGCTGATCCGGTAACGGCTGTGGGTGGGATAACGGCGGAAACCGCGCTCCAGACTGTTACCCTCACCATCGTAATAGTTGCCATCTCCGGCAAGCCAGGCCGATACCGTCTTGCCCTGACTGGTCACTTCGACTCCCAGCAGCTGGCTGTTGCCCGTGCCCTTGCCTTCAACCGTCTCCTGACGCACCAGCACCTTGAATTTGTCGCCCTTTTTCAAGTCCTTGGCAAAGTTGAGCCGCCATTGAAACAGGTTTGCGATCTTCTGGATGTGGTTGGCCGGAATGCCAGCATTACGTGCACTGACATAGAAGCTGCCGTTGATCACCCCGTTGTAACGCTGCGGCTGCCACTCCACCTTTTCGTTGAGCATGGAGGAGGTGTAGGCATCATCGCTGCGCGACATTACCAGTGTTTGCTTGATATTCAGACGGATCTTAAGTTGCTGCAGTATGTTGTCCTGATCGATCAGCAGCTCGATATTTTGCCCGGGTTTGAGACGAGCCAGATAGTTCTTGTTGTCAGCATCCAGCACCTTGTAAAGGGTGGTGGTAGAGAGTCCCAGATTGTTAAAGATCGCCGTCAGATTCTCGCCACTGCGGACCTGATAATCCTGCCATTGTGGGGTGGTATCGACCGGGATGTCATCTTCGGGTGTGCTCGGCTCAACCAGCTCGTGATCCGGGATTTCGTTGAAGTCGGTGTTGTTTTCGTTGGTTGCCGTACCGGCAGTATCAATTGGCAACTCAAGGCGCAACGGCCGTTCCAGGATATCGCCTGGTGCCGGGAGCAATGCGACGGCTGAAAGGGTCATGGCCGTCAGCATTACCATGGCATAAAAGTGTTTGCGGGGAACCGGTGGTTCCCAGTTGGCAGCCTGCGCGACCAAGGGACGGAGACGTTTCATCCGCTATCCTGTGTTTAGATCTAAATAGTGTGAGTTGCGATGTCAGTTGTGACAAAACCGTATAAAACTGATTTTTGGACAAATAAAGATACAAAAAGTTCATCGCAATCTGCATGAACCTCACATTTTATGCATAACCTTCCCTTATGGGCAGAAATGATCGCCTTTTTTAACGATTTTTTCTTATTTTTAAGAACTGGGTCAGACTCGATTCGGAACAAGGCACATAAATGTTGCAATAACTTTTCCATGGAGTGGATATGTCGCTAGCCAAATTGTTAAACAGAATGATTTTCGTTCTGTTTCTAATCGGTGCCGTTCTGCTGCTTCTGCTTGAGATCACGACCGTCCGCCAATCCATCATCGACCAGATGTCGGCCAATCTGGAGACGGCGATTACCGCCCTGGGTCTGGTACTGCAGGGCACCCTGCTCAACGATGACAAGGTACTGGCCGAAACCATCGTCAATGCCATGTTCGATGGCGGTTTTGTCAGCGCTGTGACCCTGGTTGATCCCGATGGCCAAATACTGCTCAACAAGGTATTTCAATCCTCCCAGCAGAATGTGCCGTCCTGGCTCCCTTCGGCCATTGACATGCCACCTGTCAGGAGCGAACAAGAGCTGACCGATGGTTGGCGCATACTGGGCACACTGACGCTGGAAGGACACAGTGGTTATGCCTATCAGCATCTTTGGAATGCCATCAGCCGCACCGGCTTTGCCTTGCTGGCAGGGCTGCTGGTTTTTACCCTGGCGATCTCCTGGGCCTGCAAGCGACTGCTGCGACCACTGACAGATATCAACCTGCAACTTGGCCGGCTTCGCAAGCATCAGTACAACAACACCTTGTCCACCCCCTGGCTGCACGATCTCAGAGAAGTGACATCCTCCATCAATCAACTGATCTCGGAACGAAAACGGGATCTGCTGCAACAACGCCTCAAGATCACCCAACTGGGTAAACAGCTTCCTATGACACCTCACGTTCCGTTGCATGGAATGGTTTCACAAGCTAGAGGAGGCTATCTGCAAACATTTTTCTCGACCCAGGGAGAGATCCCCCTCTATCAACGATTCCTGCCTGAGCAAACAGTGTCAGCCGACAGTGAGCTCTCAGTTATCGAAGCGGCCCTGGCTCCATGGCTACAACAAAACGTCGAGGGCATCTCTTTGCCGCTTTCCCTGCTCAACCACCCACAATGGCCGGAAATAGCCCCCTTGCTGACCCAGGGCCGTGGCAAGACACTGGATTGGCGCTGGGATCTCCCCGCCTTTCCGAATCAAGGGCAGTCCCTCTTGCTCTCACTGCAAGAGCAGGGGGTTGAACTCGCTTTCAGCGCCATTCCTCTCAATGCGGACACCCTCAATCAACTCGATCCTCTCAATCCCGTGTTTATCTGTTGCCAGATAACGGAGGCTCCTATTTACTGGCATCTGGTCTCGCAAACCATGCATGCAACCGGTTACACCCTGTTGGCCGAGGCGGGCGAGCTGGCTGAAGTAGACAAGTTGCGCAGTTGGGGGATCGACGGATATGCCAGGGAGGTTCAATCATGAGAAGGATAAGCCTATTATTGGCCCTGCTTTGGCAACCGGCTGCCACGGCAGCCTCCGTCACCATTGGCACTGGGGGTGAACAGGGGATATACCATCAAATCATGGGGGAATTTTGTCGCCTGGCTCCGCAGTTGAACTGCCAGTTGCAAGCCACCTCCGGCTCACTGGAGAACTTGCAGCGCCTGAAGAGCAGCGACGTCTCTTACGCCATGGTGCAGTCAGACTGGCTCTACCAGGCCAGCCAGGGCGCAGGCCCTTTCACCGGCAAGCCACAACCCGAGTTGCGAGCCTTGTTCGCCACTCATGCTGAGCCTTTTACCATAGTGATCCGCGCCGATGGTGATATCACCAAACTGGAGCAGCTCAAACTTGCCCCCATCGACATGGGATTGAAAAACTCCGGTACCCGCCAAACCGCTCTGGCGCTGTTCAACCTGCTGGGAATAAAAGAGCAGGATCTCGACCTCAAGAGCATGGCGAACCTGCCCGAGTCCCTGTGCAGCAAACAGATAGATGCCTTCGCCGTCGTCATGGGCCATCCGAACCGCCATGTACTCAATGCCGCCAAACGCTGCGCCATTAGTTTCTTGCCGGTAGATGGTGAGCTCAGGGAACAACTGATCCAAGACGTCAAATACTACCAGCGCAGTCAAATACCAGCCCGCATCTATCCGGGCAATCTCAAGCCGACCCCGACCTTCGCCATCGCCGCCACTCTGGTCACCAATGCCACTATGCCGGAAGAGGCAGTTTACCAGCTGACCAAGGCCATGGTGGACCAGCAAACCAAGTTCAATGAACAGACCTATGGCTATGCCAATATGTTTTATCGGGCCCGCAACAAGACGGGTCCTGTGCTGAGCATTGAACAACACCCCGGTGCGGCGCGTTATTTTGCCGAGTTGAAAGCGGCCGGGAAACTATAACTGACGGCGTGGCGTGCGCAGATGTTCGCTGGAGAAGCGGGTCTTCATGGCAGTCCACTGCGCCAGCCTGTCTGCGCTCCCCGCCAGGGTCCCCTCCCGACGGGACTTCATGATCCAGATGCTTTTGGCATCGAAGCTGTAGACGGGAATAAGATCGGTGCGCTTGCTGCCTGGCAGGATCCGGCTGTTGATATTGTCGAGCACTAACGGGTCTGATTTGGGGGTCGGAAAATAAAGCGTCACCATGTGAAACTGGTTGTATCTCACCGCCTTGACGTAGGCCAACCGCAACTTCCCCTCCGCTACCCCCAGCTCCATGAGTGTGTAGTATTTGGAAATGCTGTAGTCCTCGCAGTCTCCACCGCGGGCGCCGATAAATTCCAGCGGATTGGCCCAGTAATCCTCCATCCCCCACAGCTTGGGATCATCGCTGTAGGTCAGATTGTTGAAGTAATTGTTCACCAGCTCGAGCTTTTGCTGATCCGTGGTGCCGGCCCGCGGCGCAAGCAGGCGGGAGAATGCCTCGGCCCGCTGGATCGCCCTGCCGCCATACACCTCCTGCAACTTGGCCTGCAATTCGGGGCTGGCGATATAGTCAGAGAGACGAGAGGCCTGCACATTGTTCCCCAAAAGGGCCAACGCGCAGGCAGGGACGAGCCACCATTTCATACCGGACACTCCATGCCAGATGCTGGAGGTCAGTATAGTAGGCGGGCCAAGCGCTATCGCGACAAGGACAGGCTTAACGGCACTGGGCGAAGGCATCCGCCAATTGCTGCATGAACTGGGGATAGCCATCCGGACCGAGCGGCACCTGCTCACCCACTTCGTCCAGCAGCAATACCCTGGCCCCGGTATTGCGGGCTACCGACTCTATGACGGCGGGGGAAAACTGCGGTTCGGCATAGATGCAACTGGCCTGCTTCTCTTCCAGCGCCTTGCGGATCTCCACCAGCGTCCTGGCTCCCGGGCGGCGTTCCGGACTCACGGTGAAGTGGCCCTTCGAACTCATGCCGTAGTGGCGCTCCCAGTAGCCATAGGCTTCATGGAACACGAAATATCCCTTCTGGTTCACCGCCTTCATCTGTTCGGCAATGATCTTGTCCTTGGCATCGACCTTGGCATCAAAGGCGGCGAGATTGGCCTCATAACGAGACTTGTTGGCCGGATCCTGCTTGCCGAGCTCGACGGCGATGGCGCGAGCGATGACCTTGGCCTGGGTCGGTCCCAGCCAGAGGTGGGGATCGATGCCCTCGTGGTGATGTCCCTCATGGCCATCGTGGTCATGACCTTCATGTTCTTCATCTGCGTGCTCTTCGTGCCCCTCCTGCTTGGCGTAATCAAACAGCGGCATGCCCTCGACCTGGGTCAGGGTCAACACATGAGAGTGGTTGGCCAGTGGTTTGGCCATGAAGCCTTCCAGTTCAGGGCCAACCCACACCACCAGATCGGCGCCATTAATGCTGCGAATATCGGAAGGACGCAGGGAGAAATCATGAGGAGACGCGCCGGTGGGCAGCAGAACCTTGGGCTCGCTCACGCCGTCAGTGATGGCGGCGGCGATAAAACCGAGGGGCTTGATGGTAGTCAGTACCTCGAGGGCACGAACGGGCAAACTCACTGCCAGCAGGGCAGTGATCAGGGCAAGAATTCGCATTGAGGGTCTCGTCAGCAGGTGTCATTGTGATAATATAACAAACCAATTTTTTTGTTATATTATAACTCTCACTGGCTGTAAACCCCGGAGTTGTCATGACCCAACTGGTGGAGCTGAAAGAGGTCAGTCTGTCGTTCGATGGACGCTCTGTGCTCGACAAGGTCTCCTTTTCCCTCAATAAAGGCAAAATTACCACCCTGGTCGGCCCCAACGGGGCAGGCAAAAGCACCCTGAGCAAACTGGTGCTGGGCCTGCTCACCCCGGATTCCGGCGAGATCAACCGTAGCCGTGATTTACGGGTCGGTTATGTCCCCCAGCGCCTCTATCTCGATCCCACCCTGCCGCTGACGGTTCGCCGCTTCCTGCAACTGGGCAAAAACAGTCGCCTCTCCATTGAGGAGGCACTGGGCCGAGTCGGCGCCCAGGAGTTGCTGGACAACCGAATGCAGAAACTCTCAGGCGGCGAGATGCAGCGGGTGCTGCTGGCCCGCGCCCTGCTGGTCAAACCCGAGCTGCTGGTACTGGACGAACCGGTACAGGGGGTCGACATCAACGGCCAGATCGAGCTCTATGCCCTCATCGGTCAGCTGGCCGCCGAGCTCAACTGCGCCGTGCTGATGGTCTCCCACGACCTGCACCTGGTGATGGCCAGCACCCACGAGGTGATCTGCCTCAATCGCCACGTCTGCTGCCATGGCGAGCCGGAGAGCGTGGCGCGCCACCCCGAATTTGCCCGTCTGTTCGGGCGGCCCGAGCAGGAGGTACTGGCGGTCTACACCCACCATCACCACTGCGACGGCGAACACCATCATCATGAACCGCAGGCTCCCGTCATTCGCCTGCCCTCTCGCAACAAATAGCGCAAGCAATAGGACCTTCAAGTGGACAGCTTTCTGTTATATGCCCTCGCGGCAGGTCTCGGCATCGCCCTGCTGGCCGGCCCCCTCGGCAGCTTCGTGGTATGGCGCAAGATGGCCTATTTCGGCGACACCCTCTCCCACGCCTGCCTGTTCGGCATCGCGCTGGGTATCCTGCTGCAAGTGGATCTCACCCTGGCGGTGGTGGTCTGCTGCCTCGCCATGGCCATGCTGCTGGTGATCATGAGCCGCAACCAGCAGGTGGCCACCGACACCCTGCTCGGCATCCTGGCCCACAGCGCACTGTCGCTGGGTCTGGTTACCTTGAGCTTTATGGACAACGTGCGGGTCGATCTGATGGCCTACCTGTTCGGTGACCTGCTCTCGGTGCAGCCGATGGACCTGATCTGGATCTATGGTGGCGGCGCCCTGGTGCTGCTCACCCTGTGGCGATTGTGGGATCCCCTGCTCTCCATGACCATCTCGGAGGAGCTGGCGCGGGTTGAAGGGATCCGGGTCGATGTGCTGCGCTGCGTGCTGATGTTGCTGATTGGCCTGGTGATCGCCGTGGCGATGAAGTTTGTCGGGGCTCTGATCATCACCTCGCTCTTGATCATTCCCGCTGCCACCGCTCGCCGCTTCAGCCAGACGCCGGAGCAGATGGCCGGCTTTGCCGCGCTGATCGGCTGCCTGGCGGTACTGGGCGGCCTCACCCTCTCTTGGTATCAGGACACCCCGGCCGGTCCATCGGTCGTCGTCTGCGCCACCAGCCTCTTTATCCTGAGCCAGTTCAAACGCGCTTAAACATCGCACCTCCTGATAGCGGTGGACTCTCCACCGCTATCAGGGCACGCCCGGGATCGGCCCCTCGGCCATCCAGTCTCTTTATCCAGAGCACAGTTCAAACGCGCCTGAGCGGCTCCGTCTCCCCGGGGCGCAGGCTGGCCTGCGCCTCCTGCCAGAGCCACTGGCGCAGCCGGTTGATGGCGGGCTCATGGGCCCGCGAGCGCTTGCAGACAAAGTAGAAGTTGTCCCCGGTCTCGAGGGCATGCAGCGGCAAGCGCACCAGACGGGGATCCTCCGGCTGCAGCATGTAATCGTTGATGAGCGCCACCCCCTGATCCCAGTTGGCCGCCTCCAGCGCCAGCAGGATATGGCTGAAGTGGTGCATTCTTGCCTCGGGCGCAATCATCAGCCCGCCCGCCTCCGCCCAGCGTCGCCAATCCTCCCCCTTCTCCCTGTAAATCGCCTGGATGGAGAGCAACGGCAGCTGCCACAGGGCTGCCGGCCACTCCCCCTCCACCTGCTGCCACAGGCGCCGGCTGCACACCGGCATCAACCGCTCCCGATAGAGCAGATCGTGGACATAGCCACGCCCCTCGGGGGAGACGGTGATGAAGCAATCCGCCACCCGATCAGAAAGCTCGGGATCCTCTGCCACCATCTCCAGGCTCAGATCCAGTTCGGGGTAGAGTTGGCGCAGACCGGCCAGGCGCGGGATCAGCCACTTCACCGCAAACGAGCTGTAGACCGCGAGGCGCAGCCGCATCTCGCCGCCACCACGCAGTTGCTCGCTGCACTGGGCAATCTGGGCCAGGCCCGCAGCAATGCCCTCGAAATAGACCTCCCCTTGCGGCGTCAATGACAGCGCTCGCCCCTGACGCAGCAGCAGCCGCTCCCCCAGAAAATCCTCCAGCAAGCGGATCTGGTGGCTGACCGCGCTCTGGCTGACGTTGAGCTCAAGGGCGGCGCGGGAGAAGCTCAACAAACGGGCAACCGCCTCAAAATATTGGACGGCGCGCAGGGGGGGCAATTTCATTATCCAAAAATCTCATAGATGGTTATTTTTTATCATTTTACTGGATAACTGCGCCCGAGCTACCCTTCTCTACTCTGAAACGGGAGGCGGTATGAATGCAGTCGGGATCGGCATCCTCTATCTGGTGCTGGGCAACATGGTGGCGGTTTTTTCTGATGCGCTGGTCAAGGTGCTGGAACCGAGCCAGCCCGTCTTTCAGTTTGTCTTTTTCCGCCAGCTCTCTGCCGCCATCCTGCTGGCCCCCTGGCTGCTCTGGTCGTGGCGTCGCCACCCGCCGGTGGCGCTCAAGTGGCATCTGCTGCGTGCCCACATCTGGGCGGTCGGCGTCTGCCTGATGGTGATCGCCCTCACCCGCTTGCCACTCGCCACCGCCAACGCCCTCTTCTACGCTGCGCCCCTGATGATGGTGCCGCTGGCGGTATGGCTGGCGGGGGAGGCCATCTCGCGCCAGAAGGTGTTGACGGCCTTTATCGGCTTCGTCGGGGTGCTCATCGTGCTGCGCCCGACCGAGGTGAACTGGGCTGCACTCGCGGCACTCGGGGTGGCGCTCTCCATGGCGGTCAACAATTTGCTGATCAAGCGGATCCCGCTCAAGCAGCCCATCGCCCAGACCCTGTTCTTCACCAATGTGCTGAGCATGCCCTTCATCCTGGCGCTGGCCTTCTGGGAAGGGGGAGAGTGGCAGTGGCAGATGTGGTGGCCAGCCTTCGGCTCGTCGGCACTCATCATGGTCTATGCCGGATTGTGCGTGATGGCCTATCGCAAGGCGGAGGCGAGCAAGATCGCCTCGGCGGAATATACGGGCCTGTTGATGGCTGTCGCCATCGGGGTGTGGCTGTTTGACGAGCAGCCCGGCCTGCCGCTGCTGCTGGGCTGTCTGTGCATCATATTGCCGCTGGTGGCCATGGCCCGTGGCAAGCCAAAACCGCTGGCCGAACCTGCGGTCTGAACAAAACCGAGGGTCACACCAGCAGGGGAGCGACCCTCTTCCTCAGGTGCGGGAGCACATCCTGCTCGAACCAGGGATTTTTCCTGAGCCAGAAGGTGTTACGCGGTGAAGGGTGCGGTAACGGCAGCCAGCCGGGCCCGTACTCTGCCCAGCTGCGCACTGTTTCGGTCAGCGACCCCTTGCCCGACTCGCGCAGATAATAGTTTTGCGCGTACTGGCCGATGAGCAGGGTCAGCTCGATATTGGGCAGCAACATCAGCACCTTGTCGTGCCAGGTCGGGGCACACTCGGGCCGAGGCGGCAGATCCCCCGACTTGCCCTTGCCGGGGTAGCAGAGGCCCATCGGCATGATGGCGATGCGGGATTCATCGTAGAAGGTGGCCTTGTCCACTCCGAGCCAGTGACGCAGCCGGTCGCCGGACGCGTCGTCCCAGGGGATGCCGCTGGCATGAACCCGGGTACCGGGCGCCTGGCCGATGATCAGCAGACGAGCACTCCCGGCCCCCCGGATCACCGGGCGCGGCCCTAGCGGCAGATGGGCTTCGCACAGACGGCAGGCCCTGATTTGCTCAAACAGGATATCGATACGTTGCATGGGGCTCATAGTAACAGCTTTTCCCGGTTTCCCTCTTGTGAAAGCCAAACGAGACACATATCATCTCAACGCGCGTTTAATTTAATAAACAGGTGATCATGAAAAACTGGCTAGGTACAGGCACGGCCGCCCTCTCCTTCATTCTGTGGGGCATGCTGCCGCTCTATTATCAGTTCATGCCCGAGGTCAACATGTGGGAGCTCATCTCTCACCGGGTGCTCTGGTCCGTGGTGCTGCTGGGTGCCCTGTTCGTGCTGATCGGTCACAAGGTTCCCTGGGCCAGCCTGCGCGGCGAGCCACGCCAGCTTGGCCTCATCCTGCTGGCGGGCCCCGTCATGTCCATCAGCTGGTGCATGTTCACCTGGTGCCTGACCACCGGCCAGGTGCTGGCAACCAGCCTCGCCTTCTTCATGACACCGCTGTTCAATATCGTGTTCGCCGTGCTCTTCCTCAAAGAGAGGCTCACCCCGCAGAAGCACCTGGCGGTCGCCCTGGCGCTGGCGGGGCTCGCCTACATGCTGTTTTGCTACGGCCAGTTGCCCTGGTTCTCCCTCATCATGGGTGCCAACTTCGCCCTCTATGGCCTCATCAAGAAGAAGATCCACTACGACACCGGCACCTGCCTCTACCTTGAAGCGCTGGTGCAGCTGCCCGTCGCCCTGTTGCTGATCGGCCTGCTGGCGTGGCAGGGCGAGGGAATGTTTGTCAATGGCGATCTGACCGACAAGCTGCTGCTGATCGGCAGTGCTCCCGCTACCCTGCTGCCGGTGGGATTGTTCTGCTACGCCGTCGCCAGAACCCGGATGAGCACGGTGGGATTGTTGCAATATATCGAGCCGAGCCTCGCCTTCCTGATCGCCATCTACTGGTTTGGCGAGACGCCGGATCCGGTGAAATCGGTGGGATTTGCCTTCGTCTGGGCCGGCCTGCTGGTCAGCCTGCTGCCGCTGCATCGCCTCAGACGACCTCAGGGGGCGGTGCGGTAGGACTCCAGAACCTGGTGCCAGCGGGGATCCCTGTCCATCTGCTCGGCGATGTCGTTCAATCTGGTATGCAGATCGCGGCGAGACTTGGGCAGCAATATATGGCGGGAATAGGTGGACTGGGCAAAGGGAGAGACGAACAGCTTGCCCTCGAACGCAGGATCCCGGGTGAAGAAGGCCAGCGCCGAGCCCGGGACCAGGGTCACATCAATACGGCCCCGCACCAGCATGCTGAAATTGCTCTTCACCTTCTTGGAATCATGGCGAATGACCTCTCCCCTCGCCACGGCCTCATCAATACCCTGGTAGCGATACCCCTCGACGCCCCCGAACACCAGCCCCTTGAGTGAATCCGGCCCGTGATAGATGACCGGCTTGTTCACGCTGGAGATGAGTTCGTTGGTATCGCGCATGATGGGCAGGGTCCAGAGGTAGCGTTCGCGCATGGGATCTCCCATCCAGGCCGGATTGACCCAGGCAACCAGGCAGTCGAAGCCGGGATCCGACATCTCCAGCGCCAGTCTGGCACGATTGACCGGCCAGAGTTCTATTCTGGGTTCACCCCCCAGCTTTTCATTGAGATACTTGACCAGCTCCCGACTCATCCCCGCATCAGGCCCGGTGTTGAAAGGGGGATGCTGATGGTAATCGTAGAGACGGAGCGTCTCTCCCATCGCGGGTGTCGCCAGTAGGAACCACAACCAGAGCCAGAATCGCATTGCACCTCCCAAGGTTAGCCTTGAGTTTGGCACAGAGAGCACGAATGAAAAAATCCGCGGCACAGCCCGCCTTATCTTCCTCCCCGCCCACCGACTGGTTCGTCTATATGGTGCGCACGGCCACAGGAGCCCTTTACACCGGGATCAGCACGGATCCGGGTCGCCGCCTGCGCCAACACCAAAGTGGCAAGGGATCCCGTGCCCTGCGTGGCAAGGGGCCGCTTGTCCTGGCATGGCAACAGCAGGTAGCAGACAAGGGCACGGCCCTGCGCATCGAATACCGTCTCAAGCAGCAGCCCAAAACGGTCAAGGAGCGGCTGATGCAGGAGCCCGCCTTCTGGCCGGCTTGGTATCGGGAGTGGCAATCCCGGCACGTTTGAGCGCCAACATAAAAAAGGCCACTCTATTGAGTGGCCAACAAAGGGAGTTCGGGAAGCATTAACAACGTATGACAACTAGAGGTAGGTGTTGGTGCGGCGCTTGCGGTTGCTGATGAGCCAGCAGACCACCAGTACCAGCAGCAGCCAGGGCGCCAGCTTGATGATGAGAGCAAGCATGCCGCCCAGGGCTCCCAGCAGCACGAACAAACCGCTGACCAGCAACATGGCAATCAGGGTAAAGCCGGTCAGCGCCATGATCACCAACACCACCAGCAATACGAAAAATTCCAGCATATCTTGCTCCTTACAGAGGATGAGGCCGACTCGCTGACCCTGCGGTCAATCCAGCCAGCGTTTCAATTCATAACGGGGTGGCATCACCAGCACTGCCAGCAGATAGGCGGCCAGAGTCACCGGCGGCAGCAGGATCAGGGCGATCAGTGCCACGATTCGCACCGTGACACGGGAGACCCCCAGCCGATTGGCAATCCCGGCGCACACCCCGGTCAGTTTGCGATGCACCAGATCCTTGGGCCAGGGGCGCATGATCACACCTCCGCCTTCTGGCCTTTCAGGCGAGCCAGCTCACGCTCTATCTCGTCATTGAGCTCCAGCTCGCGGAACTGTGCCTCGAGCGAAGGATTTTGGCCCAGGGTCGCCGCTTCAAGCTGGGCTTCCAGCTGATCGATCCGCCCCTGAAAACCGTCGAAACGGGCCATCAGCTCATGCATCCGCTGGTTGTCGACCTGGGCGCGGGCCCGCAGCCGGCTGTGGGCAGTTTGTTCGCGCAGGGTCAGCATTTTCTGCTTCTCGCGGGCCTCGGTCAGCTTGGCCGCCAGCCGCTCGCTGTCGGCGGTCAGCTGGGTCAGCACCTCGGCTACCCGGGCCTTGTCCTGCTCCAGTTGCTCACAACGCCTGACCTCGGCCAGCTTCTCGGTGAGGGCGGCGCGAGCCAGATCCTCACGCCCCTTCTGCAGGGCAAGCTCGGCCTTGGTCGACCACTCCTGGATCTGGTGCTGCAATGTCTGCTGGTGCCGCTCCAGCTGTTTCTGTTCGGCGATGATGCGGGCGGCCTGGGTACGCATCTCGACCTGGACCTGCTCCATCTCCTCGATCATTAGGCGCAACATCTTTTCCGGCTCTTCGCTCTTGTCGAGCAGGCTGTGCAGGTTGGCATTGATCACGTCGGTCAGGCGGCTGAATACGCTCATGGTCTGGCTCCTTGTTGATGGGATGGTTAGCTCTTCTCAGAGCATTACAAGTGCCGTGCCAAGATATTTTTATGTTGTTTTACAATGAGATGGGAATTGATGGTACCGAATGACCGGCAATGAGTTAGCGAATATCACCAACAAAATGGTGAAATTCACCAATAAAAAAAGGGAGCCAGCGGCTCCCCTTCATTTTGCGCGACGAGGCGTCATGCGGCCTTGTGGTGGCCGAGCTTGCTGTCCAGTTCGGCCAGCTTCTCCTCCATCCGGCTACGGCAGACCTCGGACAGCTCACGGATGCCGGCGGCGCCGTGTTCCTTGCTGCATACCGGAGCCATCACCTCCAGCAGCACCTCGCCGTTGTCCCAGCGATTGAGGTCGATCTGGCCAAAGTAGCTGGAGCAGACGATGGGCACCACGGGTACCTCGGCCTGCACGGCAGTATGGAAGGCGCCAGCCTTGAACGGCAGCAGGCCACGCCCCTGGGAGCGGGTCCCCTCCGGGAACATCCAGATGGAGGTGCCGCGCGCCTTGATGCGATCCACCACCTGGCCAATGGTGCCAATGGCGCGGGAACGGTTGGATCTGTCGATCAGTACGTTGCCGGAGAGCCAGAAGATGAGGCCGAAGAAGGGCAGCCACAGCAGACTCTTCTTGCCCACCGCCACCACGCCGGGTTGCACGGCGCCGGTCACGGTGAAGATGTCGTAGTTGCTCTGGTGGTTGCAGACATAGACCGCCGGCCCCACCGACTTGACCGCCTCATCCACCATCACCTTGACCCGGATCCCGATCAGCGGGCACACCGCGTGATACATGCGGGCAAATACATAGACGTTGTTGGGGTGACGCGGACGGGCCAGACAGAGCAGCAGACCGAACAGGAACCAGAAGACGAGCAGCAGACCAAGCAGCAGCACACGGGCAAGTTTGAGCATCGAACACCTCGAATTTGAACTCGGCGCAGTATACTGATCCCCCTTTTAGCGAACAAGCGTTCGCCAGACAGAACTGACCAGGCTCACCGCCACGGCCGGGGCCTCGGCTTGCCCCGCTTGCCATTGCTCGCTAGGATGTGGCCATCTTGATGGACGGGGCGAGTATGATTCACCAACAACGCGTGGCGAAACACCTACTGCTGCTGGTCTGCCTGCTGGTGCTCAACTGTGCGGCCCAGCCGCTGGCCCGGCTGGCCCTGCTCGATCAGGCCATCGGCTGCCAGATCCAGCTCACCCAGGTGACGGACGACGAGCAGGCCGAGGCCAGCCCCAGTCCGCAACACACCAGTTGCCAGCTCAATGGCAAATGGCTGAGTGCCACCACCCTGCTCTGCATCGAACAGATCTTCTTTGCCGTCGCACTGCTGATCGCCCTGCTGGCGCCGCTCTGGCGCTACACGCCACCCTTGCCGCCCCCCAGGGCCATCTCGCCGCCGGAGCGGCGTCTGCACCTCACCCTCTGCGTCTGGCGGGAATGAGCCCGGCTGCGTTCTTCGTCAGTCATCACTCATTTTTGCGAGACCAAACAGATGTCAAATCTCTTCAAGGCAACCCTGCTGCTGGGTTGCTTGCTGTGGCAATCCATAGGATTGGCCAGCGACACGGGCTGGCTCACCAGCCCCCAGAACGATCACGCCAGGGTGCGGCTGCAGGCCGACCGCAGCGCACCGGAGAAGGCCCGCATCCTGCTCGATGTCGAACTCGAGTCAGGCTGGAAAACCTATTGGCACAGCCCGGGTGAAGGGGGGATTGCGCCCCAGATCCTGTGGGACGAGCCGGTCGAGGCGTTCCAGTGGCGCTGGCCCGCGCCGCGCCATTTCGAGGTGGCCGGCCTCAGCACCCAGGGTTACGAAAAGAGCGTAAGCTTCCCGCTCAGCCTGAACTATCCCGCTGACAAGCCGCTCAAGGGGACCCTGCGCCTCTCGACCTGCAGCAATGTCTGCATCCTCACCGACTACCCCTTCACCCTCGCGGCCGGAGGCGAGGCGCCGGCCGGCTTTGATTTTGCCTATGCGAAGGCGGCGAGCAACCTGCCCCAGCCACTGCCCCCCGATATCCGGATCAGCCTGGGTTATCAGCAAAACCAGCTGCAACTGATGGCCGAGCGGCCCGCCGGTTGGCAAACACCGGCGCTCTTTATCGATACCCTTGAAGGGGCGGAATTCGGCAAGCCCGAGCTTGAAGTGAAGGAGACCACCCTGATCGCTCGCGTCCCGGTCAGCGATGGCTGGCAGGGGGATGCACCTGACTTGCGCGGCAAGGCGCTCGGAGTGTTACTCACCAGCGGGGAGCAGGCCTGGCAGGGCCAGGCCCCCATCGGCGAGCCCCTGAACCTGCCCGAACCGAGCCAGCCCCTGTTCTGGTTGCTGGGGGCGGCGCTGCTTGGCGGCCTCATCCTCAACCTGATGCCCTGCGTGCTGCCGGTGCTGGCCCTCAAGCTGGGTTCCGTGCTGCAACACCAAGAGCAAAAACAAAGCGATGTGCGCAAGCAGTTTCTCGCCGCCAGCGCAGGCATCGTCACCTCTTTCTGGGTGCTGGCAGCCATGAGCAGCCTGCTGCGCGCTACGCAGGGGGCGGTCGGCTGGGGCATCCAGTTCCAGAGCCCGACGTTCATCGGCTTCATGGTGCTGGTGACCCTGCTGTTTTGCGCCAATCTGCTGGGGTTGTTCGAGATCCGTCTGCCCAGTTCCCTCACCACCCGGCTCGCCACCCGCGGTGGCCAGGGTCTGGGTGGCCACTTCCTGCAAGGGAGCTTTGCCACCCTGCTGGCCACCCCCTGCTCGGCCCCCTTCCTCGGCACAGCTGTGGCGTTTGCGCTGGCGGCGCCGCTCGGCCAGCTCTGGCTCGTCTTCACGGCACTTGGGATCGGCATGAGCCTGCCCTGGCTGCTGGTGGCGGCCGTGCCGCGCATCGCGCTCTGGCTGCCCAAACCCGGCCGCTGGATGAGCCACCTGCGCCTCCTGCTCGGGCTGATGATGCTGGGCTCCAGCCTCTGGCTCACCAGCCTGCTCGGCAATCATCTGGGCAGCACGACCACCGGCTGGCTGATGGTGGTCATGGTGTTGGTGCTGCTGGTAGGTATCATCTGGCGTTACGGCATCCGGGGCTTCACCCTTGCCCTCTCCCTCTCGGCCCTCATCGGCGGAGCCCTGCTGCTGGGAGGTGCGTTCACCGTTCAGGGCAGCAACAGCGTCGATCGGGTAGTCTGGAAGCCTCTCTCGGAGCAAGCCATCACTGCGGCGCTGGCCCAGAAGAAACGGGTCTTCGTCGATGTCACCGCCGACTGGTGCGTGACCTGCAAGGCCAACAAATACAACGTGTTGCTGCGCGATGAGGTACAAACCGCCCTCTCGGCCCCCGATGTGGTGGCCCTGCGCGGCGACTGGAGCAGACCCGACGACGCCATAGCCGCCTTCCTGCGCAAGCGCGGCGCCGCAGCCGTCCCTTTCAACCAGATTTACGGCCCCGGCCTGCCACAGGGGGAGACCCTCTCGCCCCTGCTCGATCAGGACGACCTGCTTACTCTGTTGAGCCAGGCGGGCCTCATCCGCCCCGGCATAACCCGATTCTAAGGAGAACCTCATGAAACCGACTCTCAGCACCCTCGCCCTGTTTACCGCCCTCTCTGCCGGCATGCTGACGGCGCCGTCCCTGCACGCCGCGCCCTTTACCCCGGAGCAGGAGGCGCGCATCAAGGAGCTCATTCGCGAAACCCTGGTCGCCAACCCCAAGATCCTCGACGAGGCGGCCGAATCCTGGGAGAAGCAGAACGCCGCGGCCCAGGCAGCCCAGCTCGGCGACTTCATCAAGGGCAACAAGGATGTGCTGTTCAACAGCACCACCAGCCCGCGCCTTGGCGCCAAAAATCCCAAGCTGACCCTGGTGCTGTTCACCGACTACAACTGCCCCTACTGCAAGCAGTTCGATCCCCAGGTTGCCAAGCTGCTCAAGGCCTACCCCAACGATCTGGGGCTGGTGATCAAGCTGCTGCCATTCAAGGGGCAGAGCTCCGCCAAGGCGGCCCAGTACAGCCTGACCCTGTGGCAACAGGATCCGGCTCGCTTCCTCACCCTGCACGACAAGCTGATGAGCAAGCAGGGCATGTTGACCGAGGCGGACATCAACAAGGCGCTGGCCGCCACCGGCAACACGGCGCTCAAGCCCGATGCCAAGACGACCGAGGAGCTGCGCAACAGCTTGCGCATCGGCACCATCCTGGGGGTGCAGGGCACGCCGGCAACCCTGATCGGCAACCAGCTGGTACCGGGGGCCATCCCCTATGAGGAGCTGGAGCAGCTGGTAAAAGACGAGCTGGCCAAGCTGGGGTAAATCATGGCGACCACACCCACCCGGCCCCGCTGGCAACGCTGGGGCAAGGAGGCGCTCTGGCTGTTGCTGATGGCGCTGGTTATCTCCACCCTGCTGGATTTGTGGCGCAGTCCCACCCTGCCTGAGGGAGCCATGAGCGCCCCCATTACCCTGCAGGATGGCACCACCACGGATCTGGCAACACTGAGCCGGGGCAAGCCGCTGCTGGTCTACTACTGGGCCAGCTGGTGCGGGGTATGCCGTTACACCACGCCGACTGTGGAGACCCTGTGGCAGGAGGGGGAGAACGTGCTGACAGTGGCGCAACGCTCCGGCAGCGACGCCCAACTGCGTGAAGGGATGGCGAAGAAGGGGCTCACCTTTCCCACCCACAATGACGAATCGGGAGCGCTCGCCGCCCGCTGGCAGGTGGGGGTGACCCCCACCTTCCTCATCGTCAAGGATGGAGAGCTGGTAAGCAGCACCACGGGCTGGAGTTCGGGGCTCGGGCTGACGCTGCGCCTGTGGTGGGCGAGCCTTCACTAACCCGGCGCCACGCCAATTGCAAATGCCCGGCCATGCCGGGCATTTTTTCAACCGCCGTCACAGATAGCACCTCTCGCCATTGCCAGAATGGTAACAATCGGCACTTACGCTGTGTCTGACGCCATTCGTCCGCCTGCCAACGAGCCCGGTGATGCAACTTGCTCGCCATATCATCGCCAATGCGTGGCGGTGCGGATCCGTTTCCGTTAAAATGACGGGTTTTTGCCGTGCCTGGTTTGCCAAGCCCGACCAGGCACCCGCAGTGTGAATTCCAAGATGCCAGTGAGGCAGGATCTGCCATGAACAACTACTTTCGGGTGCTGGGCGTCAAGTCCAACGCCAGTGAAAACGACATCAAGAAAGCCTATCGACGGCTGTCGAACCAGTACCACCCCGACAAGCTGATCGGGGCCACTGACGACGAGAAAGAGCAGGCTGCCATCAAGCTGCACCAGATAAAGCAGGCCTATGAAGTGCTGTCCGATCCAAAGCAGCGGGCCGCTTTTATCAAGGATTTCAACAACGTTATCGTGACCGATCCCGCTTCTGCCATGCAGGAGATGTGGGACCAATTCTACCCCTGAGGCATCATGCAAAAAAAATGGGATCAGGCACGACTCAAGACCCTCTTGAGCGATGCCAGTGAAAATATCGAATCCTACCGGGATCAGGACGATCCCAAGGCGCTGGAACAGTTCACCGGCAAGATGAAGGCCCTGCTGCTGGCCGACATGAGCATGCTGGAGTTTATGCCCGAATACCTGCCGCTCGCCCTCTATGGTCGGGTGCAGTTTCCGCCCAAGGCCAAACCGCAGTGGACCCGCTGGCTCACCAGTGGCGAGCAGCCCTCCTGGGACGAGTTCAAGGTGTCGGTGGCGTTCAGCAACGCCGAACTGCCGCTGGTCAAAGCGGTGCGCGCCCAGAGCGAAGATCAGCTGATGGAAGCCTGCGCCGTGCTGTTCCAGCTCGACAATCCGCTGCCACGCGGCAGCCGCCGTGCCGATGATGACTATGAGCTGCGCGACGACGAGGATGAAGACGGGGAAGATGCCGACGCCGACTACAATGGCGATGAACACGACGACGGCGATCAGGATATGTACGACGAAGTACGTTTCTAATTGGGGCAACGCATGAACAACAGTCTGATAGAAATTACCGCCATCGAGATCAAAGAGCTGGCCGTGGTCGAGCCGAAGCAGGCCAGCGAGAAGTTCGAGCTGATCGCCAAGACCATGTCTGACGATCAGCTGGCAGAAGTGATTGAAAACATTGATATCGTCACCCTGACCCAGATCAACGGCCAGCACGACATCTCCTTCCCCTCCATCATCTCCGAGCTGATGACCCCGGAGCGGATCCGCGACATCGTCTGCCAGCAGCCCCTCTACTGGGAAGAGGCGATCAAGAACAACGCCGACGAGTTGCAGCAGCACACCTTCGACTTCCTCAACTACCTGATCCGCACTCAGGAGAGCGAAGCCAAGCAGCGCGAGATCCTCGAGTGCGTGGCCGAAGACCCGGCCGGCCTCTTCTACCTCGCCATCCCCTTTATCGAGTTCTATCGCGGCGATCGCTACGAGGATGACGAAGGCTATCGCGACGTGCTGCACGCCGAGGAGGAAGATCTCGAAGAGTCCCTGCGCTACAGCGAACGCCAGCAGAGCGAGGATGTCCACGACTACGCCCTGGATGACCCGAGAAGCCTGCTGATGCTCATTCGCGAGCTGGCCCCCGAGGTGGAAAAATCCATCAAGGCGCTGCTGCGCAATGAACACTCCACCTGGGACGGCATCATCAACAAGTTCGCCGCCGAGCTGGTGATGCAGGCCAAAGAGAAGAACAAGGTCGAGGAAGACGAGTACGGCGACGTCGACGACATGTTCAGCTTTCTGGATTAAGGAGCCCATTCATGCAGTTAGTCATTCGCGATGCCAACCAGGGCCCCTTTCTCACCCAGGTGCTGCGCTTTGGCCGCGACAACGAGCGTTTGAGCCAACAGCAACTGGCCGCCATCAAGGGCAAGGCGGTGCTGATGAGCCTCAAATTCGCCGACAAGTACTACAACAAGTACAAGATGCACCTGCTGGAACAGGCCGCCCACGACGTCATCGGTGTGGTGAGCTTAGGGTTGCAGGAGCTCTCCCAGCGGGATCCGGCCAAGGCGCTGGCCCTGTTGCAGGCGCCGGAGGGGCCCATCAAGCCGTTCCAGAAAGGCTGGTCGATGCTCATCACCGTCAGCCCCAGGCAGACCGGCAACAGCCTCTACGGTGATGTGGATGCACGCCTGCTGGACAAGATCTCCAGCCCCCCCGATGTGGAGGAGTGGCAGGGGTGGCAGGAGTACGAGAAGGCGCTGGCCGAGCACAACAAGAACCGATTGATGGGGCTTATCGACCAGCACTTCTTCGCCAGCGAGAACGATCACCCCACCATGGAAGACAAGCTGGCCGAGGCCCTGCTCTATCGCATTCTCTGCGGCAAAGGCAGTGGCGCCGCCCCGCTCAAGGTGAAGCAGGATCTCAAGCGTAAGCTGGCGCGGGAGATTAAGCTCAAGGAGGAGTGGTACGACACCGACCATCTGGCGACCCAGCTCGCCCTGATGCTTGGCGAACTGCCCGCCGACATGGCCGCGGCGATCCGCCAGGAGCTGAGCCCGGGCTTTGTGCCCAACCTCCTCCATACCCTCGGCTTTGTGCGCCAGTACCAGCTGCTGCAAAAAGAGAGCGCCTCGCCGGAGAAACTCGACAGCTTCGAGATGCGCGCCGGTATCAAGCACCCGCTGCTCGGTTGGCCCCTCTATCACGACTTCTGATGGCCAGCCTGCCAACAGGCGGCTCTCTTTGTAATCCAACGCCCGGCTTGCCGGGCGTTGTGCTATCCGGCAACCAGCACAATATTTCCCCCCGAGATCAAAAACAGGCCTAGAGATCAGCACACATCGAATGACTGGTATTTTTCATCACAGCACGGAATAAATAAACACTGAGAGAAGCCGCAGGAAGGAGGATATCGGTCACAAAAGGGAGCCATTTGATTTTGGTATGCTCTCGATTAATATGCCCGTGATTCACACTCACAGTTCAGTGCATTAATCCAAGTCCTATCCACTATTATCCATGAGACACATCATGAAAATGAAATACTTGGCGATCATCGCAGCTCTTTTCCTGTCGCACACCGCCAATGCCGGCCCCTATGGGGATGATCTTGCGAAATGCCTTGTAGAATCAACAACAAAAGATGACAGAACGTCTCTCGTCAAGTGGATGTTCGCCTCGGCATCGGCACACCCTGCCGTCAAATCCATCAGCAACGTATCACAAAAAGAACTGGATGATTCCAATGCCACGCTGGGCAAACTCTTTACCAAATTATTGACCAGTTCATGCCGGGATCAGGCAACCAAAGCACTGACTTATGAAGGGACCAATACCATCAGTACCAGCTTCCAGTTATTGGGTCAGGTCGCCGCCAGCGAATTGTTTTCCGCTCCTGAAGTGCAGAAGGCCATGTCTGGTATTGAGAAAGGAATCGATAAGGCAGAATTTGAAAAGTTGATGAAAAAATAATTTGGCCAGAAGGGAGTGCGGGGGAAATATCGTCATCTCCCGGATGAAATTAAATTGGCCATGATTTATTGATCCGTTGGCTGGGTAACAGATCTCATGTTGCCGCTTAACGAATCCATCTTGCCTGTTACCTCCCCTCTCTCCTTATAACAACGCCCGGCTTGCCGGGCGTTGTGCTATCCGATTTCTGCCTGCGCCACTACCCGGTGAAGATGGGCAGCAGGTTTGCCATATTGAGCATATGGAACAGCGCGATCAGGATGCCAAACAGGATCACCCCCATCACCATGCCCTGGCCGCCCGGTGCCACGAAGCCCTGATCTCCCCCTTCCGCCTTGCGCGCCTTCATCACCAGCAGGGCCGGGACTATGCAGGTCCAGACGGTGGCGGCCGCTCCGGCGTAACCGATGGCGATGATAAAGCCGAATGGAAACAGGAGTGACATCAGGAGCGGCGGCAGAAAGGTCACCGCCCACGACTTGGCGCGGCCACGGCGACTGTTGTCGAACTTGAACAGATCCGCCAGGTAATCAAATACCCCGAGCCCCACCCCGATAAAGGAGGAGAGAATCGCCGCCATGGAGAAGGCGTGCACCGCATGGTCGACCCTGCGGGAGTCGATCACCGATCCCAGCGCATTGAGCAGCGCATCCACCTCGCCCCCTTGAGCGATGACGGGGCCAAACTGCTGGCGCGGCAGGTTGCCGAAGATGCTCACCAACCAGAGGATGTAGAAACCGAGGGCGATCAGGGTGCCCCCCAGAATGGCCCTCTTGGCCTTGTGTTCGCTCCCGTAATAGGCCCGCATCGAGGCCACCGAGTGGTGATAACCGAACGAGGTCAGCGCCACCGGCAGCAGGGCCAGGGCGTAGGGGGCATACCCCATCTCCTGGTGCATGGAGTCAAACAGCTGATCCACATTGACCCGCATCGCCAGCCCGGAGACCCCGAACACGAAGCTCAACAGCATGAAGGCGATCAGCACCACCGAGATCCGGTCCACCGCCCGGGTCGAGTGCCACACCAGACTGGAGAAGAGCAGCACAAACAGCACGGAGGCGATCTTGCTGTCGATGCCGAGCAGCCCATGCAGGATCAGCCCGGACGAGGTGATATAGGCGTAGAGCAGGATCCCGCCGACAAAATAGACCGCCAGGTTGTTGAACATATTGACCCTGGATCCCAGCAGATCCCGGGTCACCGTATTGAAGGAGACGGTCAGCTCGTAGCCTTTGAATGCCTCCAGCAGCATCCAGCCCGAGACCGTCATCACTATCATGGTCAGGGTGATGACCAGAGTGGACCAGCTGGCCCAGGCCCCCGCCCCGGCGCTGGGCAGCCCCAGCATCCCTGCCCCGACACAGACGCTCGCTATGATACAAGCGCCCCCCACTATGGATGGATTTTTGGCCATCGTATTCCCCCCCTGTCTTATTCCCTGAATGCAGATTCAAAAAAGGCACAGAATCTTCTGTGCCTTGCTTTGCTTATTGGTTGTTATGCTTCGGCCAGCTGTCTGGCCGTCGTCGCCGTATTTGGCGCCACCTCTTCAAGCCGGGCGGTGAAGTGACGCAGTACCGGCGGCTCGTAGGTGAAGGTCAGCCCCTTGATATTGGCGGCGTTCTTTTTGACCTCCTGGAAAGCCTCAATGATGAAGTCCATGTGGGTCTGTGTGTAGGTGGCGCGCGGTATGGTCAGGCGCAGCAGCTCGGCCGGGCAGGCCATCTGCTTGCCGGTGGCCGGGTCACGGCCCTGCAGCAGGGAGCCTATCTCGACCGCGCGGATGCCGGCGACCTTGTAGAGCTCGCAGGCCAGAGCGTGGGCCGGGAACTGATCCGCCGGGATGTGGGGCAGCAGCTTGCCCGCATCGACGAAAGCCGCGTGACCCCCTGCCTGCTGGCAGACCACGCCGATCGCCTCCAGCCCATCCACCAGGTACTGCACCTGCTGGATGCGGTAGGCGAGCCAGTCCTGGCGCATGCCGTCGCGCAGGCCGACCGCCAGCCGCTCCATAGCGCCCCCTTCCAGACCGCCATAGGTGGGGAAGCCCTCCTGTACCACGCACAGGGTGCGGCACTCGTTGTAGACGTCCAGCATCGACTCGTCCTTGAAGCAGAGCAGGCCGCCCATCTGCACCATGGCGTCCTTCTTGGCGGACATGGCGAGGCCGTCGGCATACTTGTAGGCCTCACGAGTGATCTGCTCGATGCTCCAGTCGGCGTAGCCGGGCTCGCGCTGCTGGATGAAATAGGCGTTCTCGGCGAAACGGGCGGAGTCCATGATCACCGGGATCTCGTATTGACGGGCGATGGCATAAACCGCCTTGAGGTTGGCAATGGAGACCGGCTGGCCCCCGGCCGAGTTGCAGGTGATGGTGCTGACGATATAGGGCACGTTGGCCGGACCCGCTTCCAGGATTGCCGCCTCCAGCTTGTCGAGATCGAAATTACCCTTGAAATCGGCGGTGACGCTGGTGTCGAACGCTTCCTTGGTATAGACGTTCTTTGCTACGCAGCAGTTGATCTGGGTATGGCCCTGGGTGGTGTCGAAGAAGTAGTTGGAGAGCGCCACCATCTTGCTGCGATCCAGCCCCTTCTCCTGCTCACGCTTCTTGATGAGAACCGGAATATAGATCTGCTCGGCGCCGCGCCCCTGGTGAGTCGGGATGGTCAGCTCGTAGCCGAAGATCTCCTGCACTGCCTTGCGCAGGGCGTGGAAGCTGCGGCTGCCGCTATAAGCTTCGTCGCCGCGCATCATGGCCGCCTGCATGTCCTGGGTGATGGCGCCGGTGCCGCTGTCAGTCAGCAGATCGATAAAGACGTCTTCGCTGTCGAGCAGGAAGGGGTTCATACCGGCCTGCTTGATGGCGGCCTCGCGGTAGTCACGAGTAGTGCGTTTTACCGGCTCAATGACACGAATGCGAAACGGCTCGGGCAGGTGTTTGAAATGTTCCATGGTAAACCTCGGCATTATTTGGCGAACAGGATCGCCATCCGGCGCAAATTAAAGGATGCGCAGGAAAATAGATAAATAGAGACCCGGTTTGGCTACATATGGCGACAAACCAGATTTCAGAAACAGAATGTCAGCACAGGAAGATGCGCAGAAGGGGCCGCCGGCCCACAACGGAAGGCTTATTTGATTGGGAAGAAGAAGGCTATCTTGCGATCAAGATTGAACCATTTGCAGGAAGTGAATGTGCGATTCATGGTGCCCACCCAGTTGAAAATAAAATGTCGATATGACCAGCTCATTATGAACAGAAGGCATCCGGGTTCAATACGCCAGATAAGTAAACTGGGATCTTGATAACATTTTATACAACTCTTTTTGTAACGGGAGTGACGCTCGCCCCGTCACGGCATAGAGCCAAGCGCAGCCAAATAAAGTGTAAACATAATAACATCAAGCGTAACGCTTTGTATTTATTGATATTTGGCAACTTATTCAATACAAAAAAATATAATAAATCATCCGCCTACCGGGTGATTTCACCAACGGATGGCCATCAGTCCATGTTAAATTTTGTTGCACTTGCAATCAGCTTGGTTCCCCCTCCTCCCCTTATCAAGGACCATCATATGCCCCTGTTCCTGGCCGCAAGATGACCAACTGATGGCCAACCTTTTATATCCATCTGTATTCAAGAGATTAAGGTCAGGGGTCGTCACTCAATATAGAAAAGAGAAACCCGGAAATACGCTACCCGTTGGAATGAGATGAGAGGTTATTAATCAATTGATAATTTAACAGACAGATTAAATCGACTCGTTACGTTCACTATCATCGGCATTTCGTGATAAACAGCCTCCCCAACAAAAGCTCTGGATATATCCAGTCATCTTGTCTACCCCCTTTGCGCAATTGTGCCACCAGGCTCAGCGTTTATAATTCCCGCCTGATATGAAGTGGGGTATTTGACAAGATGAGCAGAAAACCGGATCGCATTACCGCGATGCAGCAGATCATTGATGCCGTCAAACAGGAGTTCCCCCTCTATCAGGCCGACACCTTCAAATGCGGCCCCGACAACACCTGCATCGGCTGCCCGAAGAAACTGATGGAACTGGTCGATACCGAGCTCTGCTACTGGCAATACCAGATCAATCGCGGCATCCCGCCCACCTTTGACGAGCTATCCAGCTTTGGCAAGATGTGCCGCAATATCCGGCGGGCCCTGGTGCGCAACGGCCGGATCCCCGCCTGACCATTTCACTACGTCATACACCTCTGATACGACTGGCGGAGTGAAGCCAGCGCTCCCGCGCCCTGAGCCGACACGCCAAAATTGAAGAAGGAGCCTTATCGGCTCCTTCTTGTTATCTGTGGTGGCGCAGCCTGACCTGATCAGGTCAGGTAGTAGCGCCACATCCGCACCGGCTCCGAGTAACCAACCCGGATGCAAAACGGCGAGAGGTCCTGATTGGCCTGCTCCAGCGTGAGGGTCTGCTGGGCATCCTCCTCGCACCACTGCACAAAATCGTCGCTGTTGAAGCTGTAGTGATCCCCGTGAAAGATCCCGTGAGCCTCGATAAGCCCGATGGCTTTTTCTGTTTCCATGATTGGCCTCCTGGCACTGGGGTGTCCCCTTCCAGTTTAGGCCCCGGGCAGGAAGTTGGCAGAGTCAAGGGGTGATGGTCCACATGGCGCTATCCATCCCTGTCTCGCGAAAATCGATGACCACGGGATACTCGGTGCCGCAGCCCGTCACCGTCCAACGCTCCTGCCAGTAGCGACTACCCGGCTCCCCCTTGGGCAGTTGCAGCACGGCGGGCACAAAACGTTCCGGCGCCTCGCAACCCTTGGTTGCCACCCAGCCCGCGACACCGACCATGGCATCCCGGATCAGTTGCTGGTTGGCCATGGTCCCCGCCTGCACAGGTTCACGGGTCTCGGCATGCAGCGGCAATAGCCAGGCAGCACACAACAAAAACAGGGCAACTCTCATCCTCTCACCTTCCTTGCATCAACAACGCCAACATTTGATTCGATTGGCACTTAACCATCATGCCCTTAAAGACGCCCGAACAGAACCCGCTATATATGACGACGGCAAGAATCGGAATCGCTTTGCTACTATCCCTCTTACCTGGCAACAAAAACCATATCGAGCCGCAGCGTAATCGATCGCACCGCAGACTCCATGCCAATGGAAAAGAAGATCTGATGGATGACCGGTAACCTTGCGGTAACTTGTTTTCGCGAACGTCTGATTACGCTTCGCTAATCAAACCTACAGCCCTGCAATCCAGCCTCTCACGGTTTCAGGCAAGACCCATACAGAGGTACACTATGGCGAGAATCGCACTCACCATCTTGATAACTCTTGGAAACAAGCATGAAACAGCACTGGATAATCATTTTTCAAGGATTCTCGTTTGCATTTCTTTTTGGGTTAATAATTGGAATGCTTATTTTCATAACACCATCAGAGCTATGTAATTGGTGGAAAGGAATTGATTGGCATGGACAAGGAGTTGCCAACGCTGGTGCATGGGTATCTGGATTAGCAACCATCCCCGCAGCCATATTCACTGGTTATTCTGCTTTTGCTGCATCTAGAGCGGCAAAAGCAGCTGAGGCATCCGCATCACAGTGGCGTGACCAAACCACATATGACAATTTAATAGATAAAGCTATACATACAAAAATTCATATAAAATGGATTAAATCGCATCTGAAGAATGCTTTCGGCAGAGATTCACGCTCTCGATTTTTATGCTTACAACGCAAATCTACAAAAGAGTTTTTCGATGATCTCTTCGAAGCCCTTCATAATGGGTGGGATGATGATTATGCAGAGATGTTTATGAACATGGATCTTCAGCTACAAAAAGTAGATGGTAGAGCTGAAGATTTCTTTATTACATTGGATTACACTATCGAACTAAGTAAATCAATAACCGCATGTAGCAATGAGGATTACTTATTGGTAAAAGAACGTTCTGAACATATAGTGTCCGCACTTCCCTTTGTAAGAAAAATTCTTCTAAAAATAAAAAATGCAGATTCTGATGATTTTTTAAATGATTCAAAAGAGAACATATTAATTAATATTGACTCCATATTTCTCACTAAGAATTCATCTCAGCATTACATAAGAGAAATAATCAACGACATTTGGTTAATCAACAAATACATAGACTACTTGATAAACAATAATAATTTTGACGCTTGGCTGTCACATAAAAAAGCATACCAGAAAGAGCGTGAGTCCATTATTATTGAATCAAATAAAATATGGGCTAACACATAATTCCTATCAAATAAGAAGGGCGCTTTTGCGCCCTTCTATATTAATTACCCTTCCTGATTTTCCCCGGCTACCGGCTCGGCGCCGGCGACGGGTTCAATCTCGATGCGATCGACACGCTGCAAACCGCGGGGCAGCTTGGCGCCGCGGCGACCGCGCTCGCCACGGTAGTAGTCGAGATCGGAGGGTTTGAGGGTCAGCTTGCGCTTGCCGGCAAACAGGGTGACCGATTGGCCCTGGGGGATGACGGCGGCCATCACCACAAACTCCTCCCGCGCCTTCACGCGGGCCGAGGGGATGCTGATCAGCTTGTTGCCCTTACCCTTGCCGAGCACCGGCAATGTGCTCAGCGGGAACAGCAGCATGCGCCCCTCGTTGGAGATGGCCATGCAGAGATCGGTGTCCGGCGCGCCTATCTTCTGGGGCGCCATGACCAGGCCCCCTTCCGGTACGGTCAGCAGCGCCTTGCCGTTCTTGTTCTTGCCAATCAGGTCGTCATATTTGCAGACGAAGCCGTAACCTGCATCGCTCGCGATCAGATACGGTTCGCCCTCGTTGCCCATCACCAGATGGCGTACCTCTTCGCCGGCCCCCAGCGCAAAGCGGCCGGTGAGCGGCTCGCCCTGGCTGCGGGCGGATGGCAGAGTGTGGGCCTCGAGGGAATAGGTACGTCCCAGGGTGGAGAGGAACACCGCCTGCTGGTTACTGCGACCGCAGGCGTGGGTGAGATAGCTATCCCCCGCCTTGTAGGAGAGCCCCTCGGCATCCACATCGTGGCCCTTGGCGGCGCGCACCCAGCCTTTGTCGGAGAGGATCACTGTGACCGGTTCGCTCGGAGTAAGCTCCTTCTCGGTCAGGGCCACGGCGGTGGCGCGCTCCACCAGCGGGGTGCGGCGATCGTCGCCGTACTTCTCGGCGTCCGCCAGGATCTCTTTCTTGAGCAGGGTGCTGAGACGGCGCTCGGAACCCAGGATGAGTTCCAGCTTGTCGCGCTCTTCCGCCAGCTCATTCTGTTCGGCACGCAGCTTGAACTCTTCGAGCTTGGCCAGGTGGCGCAGTTTCAGCTCGAGGATCGCCTCGGCCTGGGTCTCGCTGATGTTGAAGCGCTCCATCATCACCCGGCCCGGCTCCTCCTCGGTGCGGATGATCTCGATCACCTCGTCGATATTGAGGTAGGCGATGAGCAAGCCTTCGAGGATGTGCAGGCGAGCCAGCACCTTGTCGAGGCGATACTGCAGGCGGCGGCGCACCGTCTCGCGGCGGAAGCTCAGCCACTCGGTGAGGATAGTCTTGAGGTCTTTGACCTGGGGACGGTTGTCCAGACCCAGGATGTTGAGGTTGACCCGGTAGTTCTTCTCCAGATCCGTGGTGGCGAACAGGTGGGCCATCAGCCCCTCCACGTCCACCCGGTTGGAGCGCGGCACGATCACCAGACGGGTCGGGTTCTCATGGTCCGACTCATCCCGCAGGTCGGTGACCATCGGCAGCTTCTTGGCCACCATCTGGGCGGCGATCTGCTCCATGATCTTGGCGCCGGAGGCCTGATGGGGCAGCGCCGTGATGACGATGTCGCCATCCTCCTCGCTCCACACCGCCCGCTGCTTGATGGAGCCCTTGCCGGTCTCGTAGATTTTGCGGATGTCGTCGCGGGGAGTGATGATCTCGGCGTTGGTCGGGTAATCCGGCCCCTGGATGTGCGCCATCAAGGCATCCAGCCCGGCAGTGGGGTTGTCCAGGAGCTCGACGCAGGCGTGGGCCACTTCGCGGGCGTTGTGGGGCGGGATGTCGGTCGCCATGCCCACCGCGATGCCGGTCACCCCGTTGAGCAGGATGTGCGGCAGGCGAGCTGGCAGCACCACGGGTTCTTTCATGGTGCCGTCGAAGTTCGGCGTCCACTCCACCGTGCCCTGCCCCAGCTCGGAGAGCAGCAGCTCGGAGAAGCGCGACAGGCGCGCCTCGGTATAACGCATGGCGGCGAAGGATTTGGGATCGTCCGGCGCCCCCCAGTTGCCCTGACCATCCACCAGCGGGTAGCGGTAGGAGAAAGGCTGGGCCATCAGCACCATGGCTTCGTAACAGGCGCTGTCGCCGTGGGGATGGTACTTACCGAGTACGTCACCCACGGTACGGGCCGACTTCTTGTGCTTGGAGAGGGCGGAGAGCCCCAGCTCGCTCATGGCGTAGATGATGCGCCGCTGCACGGGCTTGAGGCCGTCGCCGATATGGGGCAGGGCCCTGTCCATGATGACGTACATGGAGTAGTTCAGGTAAGCCTGCTCGGTAAAGGCGCGCATGGGCTGGCGCTCTACCCCGTCCAGACTGAGCTCTAGATCACTCATGTGGTGCTTCTCTTGGTTATTTGGGTCGCGGCCGTGGCCGCCAAAATCGTGGGCAAGGGCGCGTTACAGACCGTAATCGCGCTCCACCCTTGCAATGCGTGTCTTGAAGGTGCGATACCACTGCTCGCGGCCGAGGCGCTGGGCCTCCTGGTGCTCGAGATCGCCCTTCCAGTGACGGATCGACTCGAGATCGCGCCAGTAGGAGACAGTGATGCCCACCCCGTCACGGGCCGACTCCACACCGAGAAAACCCGGCTGGGTGCGGGCCAGTGCCAGCATGCGTTCGGCCATGGCGGCGTAGCCCTCATCCACATCGGTGCGCTGCGAGGTGAAGATCACCGCGTAGTAAGGGGGTTCCGGGGTATTGGCTATCATCAGTGCTCCTTGTCCGGCTCTCACACTTCGGCGAGGTTGCCCTTCTCTTCCAGCCATTCGCGGCGATCACTGGCGCGCTTCTTGGCCAGCAGCATGTCCATCAGCTGCAGCGTCTCTTCCCCTTCGTCCATGGTGAGCTGCACCAGGCGACGGGTGTTGGGATCCATGGTGGTTTCCCGCAGCTGCTTGGGGTTCATCTCGCCCAGGCCCTTGAATCGGGTCACCATCACCTTGCCCTTCTTCTTCTCGGCCTCGACCCGCTGCAACACGCCGTTCTTCTCGTCCTCGTCGAGGGCGTAGAACACCTCCTTGCCGATATCGATACGATACAGGGGCGGCATGGCCACATAGACGTGGCCCTGTTCCACCAGGGCGCGGAAGTGCTTCACAAACAGGGCGCAGAGCAGGGTGGCGATGTGCAGACCGTCCGAGTCCGCATCCGCCAGGATGCACACCTTGCCATAACGCAGGCCACTGAGATCGTTGGAGTCGGGATCGAGCCCGATGGCCACCGAGATGTCGTGCACTTCTTGCGAGGCGAGCACCTGACCGGCCTCCACCTCCCAGGTGTTCAGGATCTTGCCGCGCAGGGGCATGATGGCCTGGAACTCGCGATCCCGCGCCTGCTTGGCGCTGCCCCCCGCAGAGTCACCCTCCACCAGGAACAGCTCACCCTGCATGGGGTCGGCGCAGCCACAATCGGTCAGCTTGCCGGGCAGCGCCGGGCCCTGGGTAATCTTCTTGCGTACCACCGTCTTGGCGGCGCGCATCCGGCGCTGGGCGCTGGAGATGCAGAGCTCGGCCAGCTGTTCCGCCAGCTCGGTGTTGCTGTTCAAGTAAAGGCTGAAGGCATCCTTCACCACGCCGGAGACGAACGCCGAGCTCTGGCGCGACGACAGCCGCTCCTTGGTCTGACCGGCAAACTGCGGATCCTGCATCTTGATGGAGAGGATGTAGGCGCAGCGATCCCAGATGTCTTCCGGGGTCAGCTTGACCCCGCGCGGCAACAGGTTGCGGAACTCGCAAAACTCGCGCATGGCGTCGAGCAGGCCCTGACGCAGGCCGTTGACGTGGGTACCGCCCTGGGCGGTGGGGATCAGGTTCACATAGGATTCGGCGAGGCATTCGCCCCCTTCCGGCAACCAGCACAGGGCCCAGTCCACCGCCGACTGATCGGTGCTGAAGGTGCCGACGAAGGGCTGCTCCGGCAGGCAGGTGAACTGCTTGACCGCGTCGATCAAATAATCCTTGAGGCCGTCTTCGTAGCACCACTCAAGCTTGATGCCGGTGTTCTTGTCGAGGAACTTGATGGTGAGGCCAGGGCAGAGCACGGCCTTGGCCTTGAGCAGGTGTTCGAGCTTGGAAACCGAGAACCTGGGGGAGTCGAAATAGCTCGCCTGCGGCCAGAAACGCACCCGGGTGCCGGTGTTGCGACGCCCGCAAGTGCCTGTGATGGTCAGTTCCTGCACCTTGTCGCCACGCTCGAAGGCGATGTCATAGACCTGGCCGTCGCGGCGCACCGTCACCTCGACCCGATCGGACAGCGCGTTCACGACCGAGATCCCCACCCCGTGCAGACCGCCGGAGAACTGGTAGTTCTTGTTGGAGAACTTGCCCCCCGCGTGCAGCTTGCAGAGGATCAGCTCCACCCCGCACACCCCTTCCTCCGGGTGGATGTCGACCGGCATGCCGCGGCCATCGTCGATCACCTCGAGGGACTGATCCTCGTGGAGGATCACCTCCAGATTGCGGGCATGCCCCGCCAGCGCCTCGTCGACGCTGTTGTCGATGACCTCCTGGCCGAGATGATTGGGCCGGGTGGTGTCGGTATACATGCCGGGGCGACGACGCACCGGTTCAAGGCCATTGAGGACCTCAATGGCATCCGCATTGTATTGAGTAGACATGGAGGGCCTTGCGAATTGACGTTTGGAGGGAATCTTAACTGCTAGGCGGGATCAGGACAAACGCCCCGCACAGAAAGCTTGATCTGAATAGGCGCGCGGCCCGCTTTTGACTCATTGGCGGGGCATCACCATGCCGTACGGCAAGCTGAGTTCCAGCACCAAGGCCCCGCGCCTTGTGCTTAGCCTGAATGGGAGTATTGCCGATACGCTTGATCATCTTGCCTCCTTGCCGCCAGTCTACGTGCCGAGTGAATCAATCGAACAGGGTATCGCCCCGCCCCTCTTGCACATGCCGGTGCAGGGTATGCAGCTGGGATTCCACCACCCGGTGGCGGGAGAGTGGGGGCAGTGCCTCGATGGGAAAATAAGCTGCCCCCCGGGTTTCATCGGTTTCGGTGAGCAGCTGGCCGCCGGTCACCTCGCACAGGAAGAAAGCCTTGTGAGCGTGGGGCAGCTGGGGCGGATGGGGGTGTTTGAGCTTGTCGAACAGGGCCAGCAGTTGCACCGCCCGGCACTCGAGGCCGGTCTCTTCCACCACTTCCCGCACCACGGCAGCTGCCGGCGAGTCGCCGATATCGCACCAGCCACCCGGCAGGGTCCAGCCGCCGTCGCTGCGCTCCTGCACCAGCAGGATCCGTCTTGCCTCATCCACGATGAAAGCACGCACATCCAGCTTGGGGGTGGGATAGCCAGTGTCGAGGGCGATCCAGTCGCCGATGGCCTCGGGGGCCAGCTCGCTCTGGCTGGCGATAAGGGCTGCCGTGGCCGCTCTCAGCGCCTCGAAGCGGCCGATATCGAAAGGGTCTTTGGAGTAGGTGAGCCCCGCCTGCGCCGTGGCCAGTACCTGTTCCAGAAAGGCGGCCAGCGGCGGTGGCATGATCAGAGCCCGAGGAAGCGGACGATTTGGGCGGGGTAGCGCTCGAACGCCACGAAGGCGTGGTTGCCGCCGCACTCCAGCGACAGACGAGCGAAGCGGTACTCCTCCAGTGCCTTGCGATAGTCCAGCACCTCATCTTCCTGCTGTTGCAGCACCCAGAGCCGCCCGGGGGCGGTCACCGGCACCGCCAGCGCTCTCAGTTCGTCCATGTGCGCCGGCAACAGCTCGTAGCGCTCGTTGGTATAAGGATTGGTTTGGGGGCCAAGATAGTCGCAGAGCAGCTCATGGGGACGCACCGCCGGATTGATCAGGGCCGCGCGGCAACCATACAACTCACTGACTCTGGTCGCCATAAAGCCGCCGAGAGAGCTGCCCACGGCGCCGAGCCGCAGCGCAACGCCATGGCGAGCCACAAGATCCGCGATGGTCTGCTCGATGGCCGCCCAGGCCGCCGCCGGAGTATTGGGCTGGGCCGGGATCACCACCTCGATATCGGGCCTGTGTTCTGCCACCCAGGCCGCCATCTGCTGGGCCTTGGCGGAACCCGGTGAGGAGTTGAAACCGTGCAGGTAGAGGAGGACGGGCTTCATGCAGTGCTCCTCAGTAACCGGTGGCATTGGGGTCGGGCACGAACTGGCCGACCGGCAGACGCCACACCTGGCTGGCGATGCGGCCATCCGGGTAGAGGGTGAGGTAGCGCCAGCCCGGGCCGGACTCGTCCAGCGCGAAACCATCGGAGAGCGGCTTGAACTGGATGCAGGTGGAGGGACTGGAAATCAGCCGCACCCCGCGATGCACCTCGTCAAACTCCTGATGGACGTGGCCAAACAGTATGGTCTTCTGCTGCGGGTGACGGGCAAGTACGGCAAACAGGTCGTCGGCGTTTTTGAGGTTATGCTGATCCAGCCAGGCGCAGCCCACCGGCACCGCCTGATGGTGCAGGGCGATGAGGGCGTGACGATCCGGATATTGGCGCAGGGCGTTGTCGAGAGCCTCCAGCTGGTGATCCCCGATCATGCCGTGGGGTTTGCCGCGCACCTGGGTGTCGAGCAGGATCACCTGCCAGTGTTCCCCCACCAGCTGCTTGGCCTCGCTGATCCCGGCGGCATGCAGGTGCTCCGTCATCAGGGGGCTGTCGTCATGGTTGCCGGGCAGCCAGTAGATGGGGCGGGAGAGCGGCGCCATCATGGTGGCGAAGCGCTGGTAGGACTCCGGACTGTGGTCCTGCGACAGATCGCCGGTGGCCAGGATCAGGTCGTAAGGGTGGGCGTTGGCCTGCACCTGCTCCAGCACGGCGGCCAGGCTCTCTGCGGTGCGCACAGCCAGCAGCCGACCCTCGGCGCTGGCGAAAAGATGGGTATCGGTAATTTGCAGCAGGTGCACACTGCCGTCCTGCGCCTGAGGTAGCTCTGTTTCCAAAATCACGCTTCTTTATATTTGTTCAACTGGAGATATTGATCGGACTGGTACCATGTCTGAGACAAAATTTCAGCCATTCGGCCAGAAACAGATTTACCTGCTCCTTTTCATCCCGCTGGTGCATCTTTTTATTGGGATAATCATAACGTGGTTGCAAACGAGAAATCTGTTGCGTTGCACACACTTCCGCCATTCGCACATCATGATACAAACGAATCTCTATTTGCGCCTGCAGATATTCGGGCAATTCGGGGTTGTGCTGGCTCAGCAACACCTCGCAGGTGAAGCGACTCTCGCCACAGACGGTGAGCTGGAACTGCAGATCGTTGCCGACCCGGTAGCGCCGCTCGGCCCCTACCTCTCCACCCGGGGGCAACAGCTTCATCAGCGCCATGTAGTTGACCTCGCAGGTGCGCTGCAAGGACATCAAATCAGGTACATAGCGTTTGAACGGGCTCTGGACTAACGACATGTTGCAGCTCCATCAATCCAATCCCACGGGTAGTTGAACTCGCAGGCGAGCAGATCTGGCATGTGAATGCTGGCCTGAAGCCGGGTCATCGCCATCTCAGCGATCCGCCAACCAGCGGGCGCGCAGCTCGCCATGATTGAGAGCCAGCCACTGCAGGGCGATGACGGAGGCGGCGTTGTCGATGCGCCCCTCCTTGAGCCAGGCATAGGCCTGCTCGCGGCTCACCACGTGCACCCGGATATCTTCCCCCTCTTCCGCCAGACCGTGCAGTCCCTCGGCCTTGCTGGCATCCACCTCGCCCACATAGACCTCGATCCGCTCCGTGCTGCCACCCGGACTCACCAGATAGCTGATGGCGTGCTCGCAGCGACCCACCTCGATGCCTGCCTCTTCCACCGCTTCGCGACGTACCACGGCCTCGGCAGTCTCCCCTTCATCTATGATGCCGGCCACCAGCTCCAGCAGCCAGGGGGTGCGACTGGTTTCCATGGCGCCGATGCGGAACTGCTCCACCAGCACAATCTGGTCGCGTACCGGATCATAAGGGAGCAGCGCGGCGGCGTGGCCCCGCTCGAACAGCTCGCGGACTATGGGTTGATTCCAGCCACCAGCAAATAACCTGTGCTGCAAACGATAAACGTTCACCTTGAAGAAGCCGTTATAACCCGATGATTTTGAAATTATTTTTACGTCTTCGGCGGCATAGTGCCGATCCTGCGGCAGGGGATGCTGTGACATTCGAGGCTCCCGTCAGCTTGACTTGAATCTGTTTGACCATAAAATCCGAGGAACATGAATGAACATTCATTCACTCTCTGCACCAAGGTCAATGAGGGGTGGATTTTAGCAGCCACAGACCATTTGGCTAGGCACAGGGGGGAGAAAATAGCGTTCGGTTCTTGACGTTCCCGTCACTGGACCGGAGACTCTTGGCATTAAATTTTGCTAACTAGTAGAGTGATTAAGCTGCAATCAAGCTTGGTCGGTGACAATATTTGCCCTCTTCCAGCAACCATTTTGGGTTACTACATAAGGTTAAAACGATCTATGAAAAGAACACTCTTGTCCGTCATGGTGTTGCTGGGCGTCAGTGCCGGTGCCCATGCCGAGAACCTGCTCGACATCTACCAACAGGCCCAGCTCAAAGACCCGCAGTTGCTGCAATCCAAGGCAGTACGCGACCAAGCCTTCGAGAAGATCAATGAATCCCGCGCAGCCCTGTTGCCCCAGATCAATCTGGGCGCTGGTCTGAACTACCTGCAGAACAAGAACGATACCCAGACCGGTACCACCGCCAGCGGCTCCCTCTCTCTGGATCAGTCCATCTATCGTCGCAGCAACTGGGTCAACCTGGATCTGACCGAAAAGAGTGCCACCCAGTCTGACGTCGCCTACAACCTTGAAATCCAGAACCTGATGCTGCGTACCGCCCAGGCCTATTTCAACGTACTCAAGGCGATGGACACCCTGGAGTTCGTGCGTGCCAACAAGGTGGCCGTAGAGCGTCAGCTGGAGCAAACCCAGCAGCGTTTCGAGGTGGGTCTGACCGCCATCACCGACGTGCATGAAGCCGAAGCCTCCCGTGACCAGGCGCTGGCGGACGAGATCAGCGCCGAGAACGAGCTGGACAACAGCTACGAGACCCTGCGCGAGCTGACCGGTATCGACCATCGTTCGCTGGATGTGCTCAACACCGAACGCTTCAGCCCGCAGAAGACCGCTTTTGGCTCCGACAAGTGGCTGGAGCTGGCGCTGGACAAGAACCTGCAACTGCACAGTGCCCGCATCGCGAAAGACATCGCCAAGGAACAGATCGATCTGGCCAAGACCGGCCACGAACCGACTCTGGATCTGGGTGCCGGTCTCTCCGCCAGCAACACCGACTACAAGGATGAAGTGATCAACCCCGAGAGCAATGGCAACCAGGCCAATGTCGGGCTGACCTTCAAGCTGCCCATCTACAGCGGCGGCGCCACCAGCTCCCAGGTCAAACAGGCACAGTTCAACTATGTGGCCGCAAGCGAGTTGCTGGAGAAGAACTTCCGCTCGGTGCAGAGCACTGTGCGCTCTTCCTACAACAACGTGAACGCCAGCATCGGCTCGGTACGTGCCTACAGCCAGTCCGTCATCTCCGCCGACAGCGCCCTGAAGGCGACCGAAGCCGGTTATGAGGTCGGTACCCGTACCATCGTCGACGTGCTGGACTCCACCCGCAAGCTGTACGACGCCAAGCAGAAACTTTCTGCCGCCCGTTACAACTACATCCTCAACATCCTGAGCCTGAAACAGGCGGCCGGCATCCTGGAAGAGCAGGATCTGGTGGAAGTGAACCAGGGACTGATGCCCGCCAGCGCCAAACCCAAGGCCTGATAGCATGACCCGGATATGAAAAAGGCGACCACAAGGTCGCCTTTTTGCTGCCCGTTGCCAGGTCAGGAAGCCGGGCCAGCCTTAGCGGGCCCCGCTCGACCTTAACCGCGTTCGCGGATGGTCTTGATGATGTCGGTAGTGGAGCAGCCGTCTTCGAAGTTGAGAACACGCACTTCGCCACCGTTGGCAGTCACCTCGGCGTAACCGGCGATCTCTTCCGGCTTGTAGTCGCCACCCTTGACCAGCAGGTCTGGCAGGATCTCGGCGATCAGACGCTGCGGCGTGTCTTCACCAAACGGCACCACCCAGTCCACGGCACCCAGCGCAGCCAGCACCGCCATGCGACGCTCGGTGGGGTTGACCGGACGACCCGGTCCCTTGAGGCGGCGCACCGACTCGTCGGTGTTGACCGCCACGATCAGGCGATCCCCCAGCTTGCCGGCATTGGCCAGATAGGAGACATGACCGGCATGCAGGATGTCGAAGCAGCCATTGGTCATCACCACCTTCTCGCCGCGCAGGCGGGCGGCGCGCACGGCCACCTTCAGCTGGGCCTCGGACATGACGCCGAAGCCGGTTTCCTGCTCGGTGTAGAGCGCGTTGGCGAGCTCCACCGGGCTGACGGTGGAGGTACCCAGTTTGCCGACCACGATGCCGGCAGCCGTGTTGGCCAGGGCACAGGCTTCATCCAGGCTCTTGCCTGCCGCCAGTGAGGTAGCCAGGGTGGAGATCACGGTATCGCCGGCACCGGTGACGTCATAGACCTCGTGAGCCTGGGCCGGCAGGTGCAGCTCGGGCTGCCCTTCGCGGATCAGGGTCATGCCGTTTTCGGAACGGGTCACCAGCAGGGCATCCAGCTCGAAACGCTTGACCAGTTCCAGGCCTTTGGCGACCAGCTCGTCTTCACTCTTCACCTTACCTACCACGGCCTCGAACTCGGACATGTTGGGGGTCAGCAGGGTGGCACCACGATACTTCTCGAAGTCGGTTCCCTTGGGATCGACCAGCACCGGGATACCGGCGGCGCGGGCACGCTTGATCATGCCGGGCACGTCGTTGAGGGCACCCTTGCCGTAGTCGGAGAGGATCATCACGTCGGAGTTCGGCAGCGCCTGCTCCACCTTGCCCATCAGCAGGGACGCATCGACCGCATGGAAGCCCTCTTCAAAGTCGAGGCGCAGCAACTGCTGGTTGCGCGACAGCACCCGCAGCTTGGTGATGGTCGGATAGTCGGCCAGACGCACGAAGTCACAGGCGACCTTGACGCCGGCCATCTGGCCAGCCAGGGCATCGGCCGCCTCATCCTGACCGGTCAGGCCCAGCAGCACAGCCTGGGCACCCAGCGCGGCGGAGTTGAGGGCCACGTTGGCAGCGCCGCCAGGGCGCTCCTCGATGTGCTCAACCTTGACCACGGGCACCGGTGCCTCGGGCGAGATCCGGCCGGTGGGGCCATGCCAATAGCGGTCAAGCATGACATCGCCAACGACCAGAATGCGGGCTTTTTCAAACTCGGGCAGGGTGATCTTCATCTGTATAGACTCTCAAAACCTGAAAAATCAGCCGCCGATTTTATCACACTCTTTTAGCCGGTGTAGAAAAAGCCGAACGCGGTTGCCAACCCTTGTCACGTAAAGCGGACGCAACGACCCCTCTGACCAGCGCACGGCCATTCGCCCACTCGCCCCCTTTTCGGATAGAATCTCCCGATTGTGTTTGCGAACAAGAGATTAGCCATGGCACACGACAACGCTCCCCGCCTTGAGCCCCGCCTGTTTCATCCCCGTTACTGGGCCAGCTGGTTCGGCCTCTCCCTGCTTTGGCTGCTGACACTGCTGCCGTGGCGCAGCCAGATGTGGCTGGGGCGCCACCTCGGTCGTCTCGCCGCCAAGGTGCTCAAATCGCGGGTCAGAATTGCCCGCCGCAATCTGGAGCTGGCAATGCCCGAGCTGACCAAGGATCAGCGGGAGAAGCTGCTTGTGCAGAATTTCGAGAGCGTCGGCTGCGCCATCTTCGAAGTGGGCATCGCCTGGTTCTGGCCGGACTGGCGGATGCGCAATCTGATGAAGGTAGAAGGAGAAGAGCACGTCATCGCCGCCGTGGAACAGGGCCAGGGCATGCTGTTGCTCTCCTGTCATTTCCTGACTCTGGAGCTCAATGCCCGCTGCTTCGGTCTGGTACGTCCCGGGGTCGGCGTCTATCGCCCCAACACCAACCCGGTGCTGGAATATGCCCAGTACCATGGCCGCTGTGCCTCCAACAAATACCTGGTGGATCGCACCGACGTGAAGGGGATGATCAAGGCGCTGCGCAACGGCGATGCGCTCTGGTACGCGCCGGATCACGACTACGGTGCTCATGCCAGCGTGTTCGTACCCTACTTCGCGGTGGAGCAGGCCGCCACCATCACAGGCACCGCCACCCTGGCGCGGGTGAAGACCACCGTCACCCTGCCCTGCTACAACATCCGCACCAAAGAGGGCTACACCCTGCACATAGGGGCACCGCTGGCCGATTACCCCACTGGCGATGACCTGGCCGATGCCGCCCGTGCCAACAGGGAAATAGAAGCCGCCGTTCGGCAGGCGCCGGAGCAATACATGTGGCTGCACCGCCGCTTCAAGACCCGCCCCTCCCCCGAGGACGCCGGCTTCTACTAACGCCCCCTGTGATAAAAAGCCCATAAAAAAACCGCCTGCTGGCGGTTTTTTTATGGGCCTTCCACGAACCTCGATGCTCTCTCTCATCGCCCTCATCAAACGGCCTTTGGCAAGAGAAATCGACGCTCACATAAATCCCTTTCTCCCCTCTGCAAGTAACACCTGATGCTAAACGAACGAGACCTAGTTACTTAGGGCAAAAACTGAAAGTGAGTTACAAATTTATTGATTCATTGGTGAGCAGGATTTGATCGCCAGAAATCGATTGCTACCACCCCGAATAGTTGCACTCGCCAGCAAGCCTCGTTTGGATGCAAAAATTAAATTTGTGATACAGATCATCTATTTCAGTATCTTGCGCAAACGATAAATGGTGATATCGATCACAAAAAATGGGAGTAAAAAACAGGAAATGTCGAAATGTAGCCGAATTACATAAATTTAATGTGATCGGCGTCACTATGAATAGATGTGCCACCCCGGGGTATGTGAGATGTAGATCACAAGACACCCCGTTTTCAGCCTAATTTGATCGCAAGCTGGTAGATTGAAGTTGCTTAGACGACTAGGGATGGGGGTTCGGCAAAACCCGTCATCCCGACTACTACTTTCAATCAAACAGGCTTAAAACGGGGTGCCGTCATGTTATCACCGGATACCAAAGTCAAGATACAGAATTTTGGACGCTTCCTGTCCAATATGGTCATGCCCAACATAGGCGCCTTCATCGCCTGGGGGTTCATTACCGCCCTCTTCATCCCCACCGGCTGGCTGCCGAGCGAAACCTTGGCCAAGCTGGTCGGTCCCATGATCACCTACCTGCTGCCGCTGCTGATTGGCTACACCGGCGGCAAGCTGATGGGTGGTGAGCGGGGCGGCGTGGTGGGCGCCATCACCACCATGGGGGTCATCGTCGGTACCGACATCCCCATGTTCATGGGTGCCATGATGGTTGGCCCCCTCGGCGGCTGGGCCATCAAGCGCTTCGACAAGGCGATGGACGGACGCGTCAAGAGCGGTTTCGAGATGCTGGTCAACAACTTCTCCGCCGGTCTCATCGGCATGTTGCTGGCCATCCTCGCCTTCTTCGTGATCGGTCCCTTCGTCAAGGTGCTCTCCGGCATGCTGGCGGGCGGTGTCGGCTTCCTGGTTGACAACAACCTGCTGCCCCTCACTTCCATCTTCGTCGAACCGGCCAAGATCCTGTTCCTCAACAACGCCATCAACCACGGCATCTTCTCGCCGCTGGGGATCCAGCAGGCCACCGAGCAGGGTCGCTCCATCTTCTTCCTGATCGAAGCGAATCCGGGCCCTGGCATGGGCGTGCTGCTGGCCTACATGGTGTTCGGTCGCGGCGCCGCCAAGCAATCTGCCGCCGGCGCCTCCATCATCCACTTCTTCGGTGGCATCCACGAGATCTACTTCCCGTACGTACTGATGAATCCGCGCCTCATTCTGGCCGTCATCGCCGGTGGCATGACAGGGGTCTTCACCCTGACCCTGTTCAACGCGGGTCTGGTCTCCCCGGCGTCTCCGGGCTCCATCTTCGCCGTGCTGCTGATGACACCCAAGGCTTCCCTGGTGGGCGTGCTGCTCTCCATCGCCGCCGCTACTACCGTCTCCTTCCTGGTCGCCGCCGTCTTTGTCCGTGCCCAGCAGCCGGAAGCCGACGAGGCCGATGCGCTGGATGAAGCCACTCGCAAGATGAAAGCCATGAAAGGCGGCAAACCGGAAAGCGCCCCCGCCAAGAAGAGCAATGGCGAACTGATGGCGGTACGCAATATCGTGGTTGCCTGCGATGCGGGCATGGGCTCCAGCGCCATGGGTGCCGGCATGCTGCGCAAGCGGGTGCAGGCCGCCGGTCTCGATATCAGCGTGACCAACCGCGCCATCGATCAGCTCGATGATCAGGTGGACTGGGTCATCACCCACAAGGATTTGACCGAGCGGGCCCGCCGCCATGCGCCGAATGCTCACCACATCTCGCTCACCAACTTCCTCGACAACGCGCTCTATCAGGAGCTGGTACAAAGCCTGACCCAGGCCCGCGCCGCCAACGACGACGTGGCCAACCCCAAGCTGCTGGTGGCTGCCAACGATGACAACTATGAGCAGCAGGAGCCGGAAGTCTTCACCCTGAGCCTGCAGGACGTGCATCTGGGCCTCAAGGCCGACAACAAGGAAGAGGCCATCCTGGCGGCCGGCAGGCTGCTGGCGGAGCGGGGCTATGTGGCACCGGACTACGTCAACGCCATGCTGGAGCGCGAGCAGCTGGTCTCCACCTATCTCGGCGAGTCCATCGCCGTGCCCCACGGCACCATCGCCGCCAAGGAGCACGTCAAGCGTACCGGCATCGTCATCTGTCAGTATCCGGCCGGCGTTCCGTTCGGTGAGGCGGCGGACGAGGTGGCACGCCTGGTGATCGGCATCGCCGCCCGCAACGACGAACACATTCAGGTGATAACCCGCCTGACCAATGCACTGGATGAACCCGGTCTCATCGACCAGTTGGCCAGCACCACGGATCCCCAGGAGTTCCTGGATCTGCTGGGTGCCGAACAGGCCGCCTAATCATCCTTCATCGTCTTTGGTTATAGAGGTTAACATCATGAAAACTTTACATTTTGGTGCAGGCAATATCGGTCGTGGCTTCATCGGCAAACTGCTGGCGGATGCCAGCCACCAGGTCACCTTCGCCGACGTCAACGAGACCCTGATCGACCAGCTCAACCACCGTCAGGAGTACAGGGTCCACGTGGTGGGGGCAGACCAGAAGCTGGACGTGGTGCGCAACGTCGCCGCCGTCAGCTCCGCCGGTCATGAGGTGATCGCCCGTCTCATCACCGCCGATCTGGTGACCACGGCGGTCGGCCCCAACATTCTGGACAAGATTGCCAGCACCCTGGCCAAGGGGCTACAGGCACGCTTCGATGCCGGTAACCTGACTCCGCTCAACATCATCGCCTGTGAAAACATGGTGCGCGGCACCAGCCACCTCAAGCAGGAGGTACTCAAGTATCTGCCTGTCGCGTATCATGCCACCCTCGAATCCTGCGTCGGTTTCGTCGACTCGGCGGTGGATCGCATAGTCCCGCCCACGGCCGCGGCCAACGACGATCCACTGGAGGTAACGGTGGAGAGCTTCAGCGAGTGGATCGTCGACCAGACCCAGTTCAAGGGCGAGCTGCCCCAGGTAGCAGGCATGGAGCCCACCGACAACCTGATGGCCTTCGTCGAGCGCAAGCTGTTCACCCTCAACACCGGCCACATCGTCACCGCCTACCTCGGCAAACTCAGGGGCTATCGCACCGTACGCGAGGCGATCGAGGATCCGGTGATCCGCAGCAAGGTGCGCCGCGCCATGGAGGAGAGCGGTGCCGTGCTGGTGAAACGCTACGGCTTCGACCCACGTCTGCACGCCGCCTATATCGAAAAGATCCTGGCCCGTTTTGCCAACCCCTATCTGGTGGACGAGATCGACCGGGTTGGCCGTCAGCCGCTGCGCAAGCTGGCGGCAGGGGACAGGCTGGTGAAGCCACTGCTCGGCACCCTGGAGTACGGCCTGCCCAATGATCACCTGCAGGAGGGGATCGCCGCGGCGCTGCACTATCGCAACGCCGATGATCCCCAGGCGGTGGAATTGCAGACCCTGCTGGCGGATCTGGGCCCGGCCAGGGCACTGGCCCGGGTGACCGGGCTGGAGGCCGACAGTGAGATAGTGGGCACCATCGTCGCCCGTTACGAGAGCATGAAGTGATCGGAGGGGCGCTTGCTGTGATCACAAGCCATTGAAGGATCGGCCAATACGCCCCATATGACAGCAACCGGGAGAGAGGCCTTCTCTCTCCCAAGTCAGCAGGACCCAATGAAGTTATGACCACACACCAGGAAGATGAAGTACTGGAACGACTAAACGAGCAGGATGGCCCCCGAGGCTTCTTTCTCGAAGCCGTCACCATCCTGGAAGAAGCGGTCGACTCCCTGATGCGACAAGCCTTTCGTCAGGAGGAGTACGCCGTCAAATACGCCATCGAACCCTTGCTCAACCAGAGCGGCCCCCTCGGTCAGCTGGAGGTACGGCTCAAGCTCATCTTCGCCCTCGGCCTCATCTCCCTCGAACGTTATCAAGATCTTGAAGCCTATCTGAAGTTCCGCGATTTTCTGGTGCGCGACCCCAAGGACTACCGATTCTGCGACAAACCGGTTCGTGATCTGCTCGAGCGCCTGCACGGCATCAACTCCGGCAGCATGCTCTCCCAGGAGCCCCCCGCCGACGAAGCGGATTGGCCCTTCTACCAGATGCAACTCAACCGACTCGATCAGATGGTGCGCTCCGCACTGGTGCTGGCGATCGCAGACTGCGTCAACGATCTCCACAAGGAAAGCCCCATCTAATCAGGCCCTGCGGCCCGAGCCAGGCGACAAGGAGTCGCCCTCCCTTTTTCCGGCACCTTCCATTGCCGTTTTCTCCCTGTCATCGTCGCTGTTCCTCACTCTACGGGGTGTCAATCCGACCATGAACCCCACTACACTAGCTCCAGGTCCATCTCCTGAATCGAGGTCTTCATGATCGCTCTCTCCCTGGCTGGCATCGCTCTGGTCTCCGTGCTGGCCCAATGGCTTGCCTGGTCGCTGCGGGTGCCTGCCATCCTGTTTTTGCTGCTCACCGGCCTCACGCTGGGGCCGGTCAGCGGCCTGCTCGACCCGGATGCCCTGCTCGGGGATCTGCTATTCCCGCTGGTATCGCTGTCGGTCGCCATCATCTTGTTCGAGGGGGCGTTGACCCTGCACCTGAAGGAGCTCAAGGGGATCGGCAAGGTGGTACGCAACCTCTGCTCCACCGGCATGCTGGTGAGCTTCGCCGTCATCGGCAGCGCCGGTTACTTCCTGCTGGGACTGGACTGGCGGGTCGCCATGGTGCTCGGCGCCGTGCTGGTGGTGACGGGGCCGACCGTGATCGCCCCCATGCTCAACGTGATCCGTCCCACCCGGGAGGTGGACCGCATCCTGCGCTGGGAGGGGATCGTCATCGACCCCATCGGCGCCCTGTTTGCGGTGCTGGTGTTCGAGGCGGTGCGCCTCGGCAGCCAGGGGGATCTGGTCAGCCACACCCTGCTGGCCCTGGCCAAGACGGTGGGCATCGGCACCCTGACCGGGGTGGCGGCAGGCTGGTTCACCACCCTGCTCATGCGCAAGGACTGGCTGCCGGTCACCTTGCACAAGTTCGGTGTGCTGGCGCTGGTGCTGATCACCTTCACCTTCTCCGACTGGCTCAGCCACGAATCCGGCCTGCTGGCGGTGACCGTGTTCGGCATCTGGCTCGCCAATCAGGAGGGGCTGGATCTGGAGGAGGTGCTGGCCTTCAAGGAGGACCTCGCCGTCATTCTCATCTCCAGCCTGTTCATCCTGCTGGCGGCCCGCCTCGATCTGGCCCAGCTCTGGCAGCTCGGCCCCATGGTACTGGCGCTGCTGTGCGTGGTGCAATTCATCGCCCGCCCACTCTGCATCCTGGTCTCGACCTGGGGATCGGATCTCTCCTGGCGCGCGCGGGCCCTGCTCGGCTGGATCGCACCGCGCGGCATAGTGGCGGCGGCGGTCAGCGCCTCCTTTGCCATCAGCCTGCATGAAGCAGGTATCCCGGATGCGGACAAGCTGGTGCCCCTGGTGTTTGCGGTGATCATCTCCACCGTGGTGCTGCAGAGCCTCACCTCGGCACCGCTGGCGGAGCTGCTCCAGATGCGCCAAAGCGCCCCCAACACCCTGCTCATCATAGGTGCCAACTCGGTGGCGCGGGCCATCGGCAAGGCGCTGGCGGACCAGGGGGTGCCGGTTCAGCTCTGCGACCCGGCCTGGGAGTTCTGCCGCCAGGCGCGCATGAGCAACTTGCCCTGCTACTTCGGCAATCCCCAGTCGGAACATGCCGAGCTGCATCTGCCCCTCACCAGCATCAGCAACGTGCTGGCCCTCTCCCCCAACCGCCACAACAACGCCCTCGGGGTGCTGCATTTTGCCCACCTCTACGGGGAGGAGAGGGTCTACTCCCTGCGTTCCAGCGAACAGCACGGCAAGGCGAATCGGGAGAGCGCCACCTTCCGCGCCCGCCAGAACCTGTTCGGGCCAGAGGTCACCTACGCCCGCCTGAGCAGCCTGCTGAGCCGCGGCGGCCAGATCAAGGGGACCCGCCTGAGCGAGGCGTTCGACTGGGCGCAATATCAGGAGGCCAACCCGGGCGCCATCCCGCTATTCGTGCTGGATGCCAAGGGTACGCCGCAAATAGTGACGGGGCCGGTCAGCCCGGATGCCGGTGAGTTACTGATCGCCCTGCAACCGCCAAAAGAGAACCCCTTGCCGTGAGCACCGGCACGCCTCCAGGCAACCCGCTGCTCGCTCCCCTGCTGGCACTGCTGCAACAGGCGAGCGGCAGCTACAAGGTGCACGAGTTGCTGGCCGAACTGCGCCGGCAGGGGGCCATCCCCACCCTGGCCGAGGATGAGCAACTGCAGCTGTTTCGGGTCAACTTCCTCATCATGAACGCCCTCTACCAGCTACAGGAGGAGCTTTATGAGGAGGGATGGTGGCTGGTGATCAGCACCTTGGATATCCGGCTGGAGGCTCGTGCTGGCAAGTCGATGGATGAAAAGGCAATGGCGCACAACCACTCTCTTCGCGACTACTACTGCGACTGGCAGGTGTTCTGGCAGACCGACCGGGAGGAGGTAGAGGCACTGCTCAACCGCTTCTGGCGAGGCTTGGATGGCGAGGAGAACCGGCGGGAAGCGCTGGCCCTGTTCGGGCTTGCGGCCGATGCGACCCGGGAGACCATCCGCCAGCGCTGGCGGGTACTGGCACTGCGTCATCACCCGGATCGGGGCGGAGATGCAGAGGCCTTCATGCGCATCCGCTGGGCCTGGGAGTGCCTGCGAGGGTGAGCCCTTTGCGGCTCTTTGGTGCCGGACATAAACTGAAGAGGGATATTCCTCCACAGGAGCGCATCATGACCGTCAGTGAACTTCGCAAGCTCTATCAGCAACAGACCCTGCAAGAGGCCGAGATCCTGCACGACATTGCCATTCCCGGCTGGATCATCGAGTTTCGCGGCAAGGATGGCTCTCTGTTCGAGCTGACTGACACCCTGGGTTGCCCCATCAGCTTCGGCACGGTTGAACAGGCCCGCGAGCATGTCCACCTGGTGGCGGACTGCCCGGTGCAGGTAGAACACCTCTACCGCTTCTTCGAGCGCTGAGCGCCCCCAACCAGAAAAAGGCTCCCGAAGGAGCCTTTTTTCATTCCGGTTGCAGCGGTTCCGGCTCCTTGCCCTCCAGTCGCCTGACCGGTTTTTGCAGGATCAGGTTGGCGGGATAGGTGACCAGATCGCCGTTGTCATCGCGCACCCGCACATAGAAGAGACCTATCTCGGTGATGACGCCGGTGACGGAGTCATCCTTGTCGAGGATGCGGATCCGGTCGCCAATCCGGTAGGGGAAGGCGAAGAAGATGGTGATGCTGGCGGTGATGTTGGAGAGGATCGACCACTGGGCCACCATGGCCACCCCCAGCACGGCGAAGAAGGAGGAGGCCAGCACCACCAGCCGGGAGAAGTCGAGCCCCCACACCCCGGCCAGGATCAGCAGGGTGGCGCACCCTTGCAGGAAGTGGAACACATGGGCCACGTAGATGACCCGGTTCTCGCTTACCTGCTTGGTCTGGGCCAGCGCCAGCAGGCTCTTGCGAATGATCCGCCGCAGCAGGGCATGGGCCAGCAACAGCAGCAGGGTGAGGCCGATGGATTGCCACATGGTCAGGTTCATGGGTCACCACCAGCGTTTGTGCTTGAGCCAGACCGCCAACCCGACAGCCAGCGCGGTCAGGGAACCGCAGAAGATCCAGAAGGCGGTCGGGCTGTCAGCCCCCGGGATCCCCCCCAGGTTGATGCCGAACAGGCCGGTCAGGAAGCTGGCGGGCAAAAACAGCAGCGCCATCACCGACATCTGGTAGGCGCGGCGGTTGGTCGCCTCCGCCATCAGGTTGTTGATCTCGTCCGCCAGCACGGCGGTACGCGCCACCCCGGCATCCAGATCGTCGAGCCAGCGCCGCAACCGATCGGCGATGTCGAGCAGGCGGCGCCTGTCGTCCTCGTCCAGCCAGCTGATCTTCTCGTTGGCCAGCCGCGCTACCAGATCCCGCTGGGGCGAGAGGTAGCGACGGATCATGATGAGCTGCTTGCGGATCAGCGCCAGCCGGCCATTGGCGGGCAGATCCCGCGTCAACACCTGCTCCTCCAGATCGAGGATCTGGTCGTGCAACTCCTCGACAAACTCCCCAGCCCGATCGGTCAGGGCATCACACACCTCCACCAGCCAGTCGGCCGGGGTGTCGGCGCCGCCCCCCAGCTTGAGCTGGTTGAACACGTCCTGCTCCGACAGCAACGGCCGGCGCCGGCTGCTGATGATGAGATCAGGGGTGATGAAGATGCGCAGGGCCACCATCTCCTCTGGCCTGTGCTCCTTGTTGTGATTGATGCCGCGCAGGATCAGCAGCACAGTCTCCCCCATCCGCACCAGCTTGGGGCGGTTGCTCTGGCCGAGCAGGGATTCGCGCGCCGCATCGCTCAGCAGCGGGGTCTGCAACAGCCAGCGTGCCGCCTCCGGATTGCCGTAATCCAGATGCAACCAGCCGGGTTCCTCCGCCGGCACCTCGCTGCCTGCTGCAAGCGGGGTCATGCCCCCCTTGCCATCCAGGGTCAGGGCATAAATCACATCACTGGGCACCCGATCCATCTCTTCTCCTCGCTGATTCAATCGCTGGCGCCCAGCTTACACCAAAGGCTGCCCCGACTCAGCCCGCCCCTGTGATACCATGCCCGCTCGCGTTTTTTTGCCTACAGGAAACCACGCCATGCCGATCTGGGTTGATGCCGATGCCTGCCCCATTCCCATCAAGGAGATCCTCTACCGCGCCGCTCACCGCGCCCAGGTGGTGACCACCCTGGTAGCCAATCAGGGGCTGCGGGTGCCACCCTCCCCCTTTATCAAGACCCAGCAGGTGGAGAAGGGATTCGACGTGGCGGATCATGTCATCGCCCAGCAAGTCCAACCCGGCGATCTGGTGATAACGGGGGACATCCCCCTCGCCTCCTGGGTGATCGAAGCCGGCGGCGAGGCGCTCAATCCCCGCGGCGAGATCTACACCCGCGAGACCATCAAGGCGCGGCTCGGCATGCGCAACTTCATGGAGGAGCTGCGCTCGGCCGGGGTCCAGACTGGCGGCCCGGCCCCCCTCAACGCCGCCGACAAGCAGCGTTTCGCCAACGCCCTCGACAAGTGGCTGATCCGCGGCAAGCTGGGGTGACCCTGGCACTCTGCCCCGCTGCCTGCAAAAAAGCCCTCCGCCCGTTTCGCGCTTAATTCTTTCTTAAGCCTCACGAACTAGCCTTGTGGATGTTTGACTGACATCCACAAGGAGCCTGTGATGAAACTCTCCCCCCTGTTGTTGCTGATCCCCCTGTTCAGTGCCGCCGCCCTGGCCGAACCCCAGTGTACCCAGACCGACAAGGCCAGCTGGCTGAGCGAGGCCGATGCCCAGCAGCAGATCAAGGCGATGGGTTACGAGATCAAGAAGTTCAAGGTCACCGACACCAACTGCTACGAGATCTACGGTTGGGACAAGGAGAAGCGCCGTGTCGAGATCTACTTCGACCCGACCGATCTCAAGAAAGTGAAAGAAGAGATCGACAACTGACGTCCCGACGGGCCGCACCCCGCGGCCCTCTCTATGGAGCCTTGCCATGACCAACTGGACTGAAACCTGGGTCTGGGACCCCGTCATCAGGGTATTTCACTGGCTGACGGTCACCCTCTGTCTGCTTAACTTCTTCGTGCTGGAAGAGGGCAGCCGCAACCACAGATATGTCGGCTATGCCCTGGGTGCCCTGCTGCTGATCCGGCTATTGTGGGGGCTGGTCGGCTCCTACTATGCCCGCTTCGGCCAGTGGTGGCCCACCCCGGCCAGGGTGCGCGCCTATTTGCGCCAGCTGCTGCAGGGACGCCATCCCTATTACCTCGGGCACAATCCGGCCGGCGCCCTGATGATCTGGCTGCTGTTGCTGTCGCTGCTCGGCACTATCGTCACCGGCTGGCTCACTACCTGGGATGCTTTCTGGGGCGAGGATTGGCTGGAGGAGCTGCACGGCGTCATCGCCAACACCCTGATGGCGGCGGTGGGCGTCCATGCCGCCGTGGTGATCCTGACCGATCGCCTCACCCGCAGCGATCTGCTGCGGGCCATGGTGTTCGGCAAAAAACGGGTGCCCCTTCACATCAAGGTGGAAGATCCGCGCAACGAGTGACCGGGCCGGCCTGCCGGCCCCGGTTTTTTGCTGCAATCCCCGGTGACACAGGTAAGATGCGCCGCCGTTTCTCCACGCCGTGACAACCATGACCGCCCAAGGGCACCTGCTGTTTTCCGTTACCTGCACCCTGCTCGCCCACAAATTCCAGCTCACCCCGGCCCTGGCCGATGCCAGCCTGTGGCACGCCATTCCCGCGGCACTGGCCAGCGCCCTGCTGCCGGATCTCGATCACCCCAAATCTGTGCTGGGACAGCGGCTGCCGTGGATCTCGAAACCGCTATCCCGGCTGTTCGGTCATCGCGGCTTCACCCACAGTCTGCTGGCGGTGGCTGTGGCCATCTGGGGGCTGAACCAGAGCCTTCCCCCCGATACCCTGCCGGTTGGTGTCAAGGATGCCCTGATCGTCGGCTATCTCAGCCATCTGCTGGGGGACTGGCTCACTCCGGCCGGTATTCCGCTGCTGTGGCCCGGCAAGCGGCGCTACCGGTTGCCGGGCTGGCCCCTTAAAAGTGGCGGCGCCCTCGAGACCGGTTTTTGCACCCTCACCCTGCTGGTGGCGGGTTGGTGGTGCGGCTGGCGCCTATGAAAAAGCCCCCGGCCGAAAAGCCGGGGGCCTGACAATCGCAAGGCAGCGAATGATCAGATCATGATGCCTGCGATCACGGCGGAGAGCAGGCTCACCAGGGTGGAGCCGTAGACCAGCTTGAGGCCGAAGCGGGAGACCATGTTGCCCTTCTCTTCGTTGAGCGCTTTCACCGCACCGGCGATGATGCCGATGGAGCTGAAGTTGGCGAACGAGACCATGAAGATGGAGAGGATGCCGACGGTGCGCGGCGAGAGATCGGCGGCGATCTTGCCCAGATCCATCATGGCCACAAACTCGTTGGTCACCAGCTTGGTCGCCATGATGGAGCCCGCCTGCAGCGCTTCACTGCCCGGGATGCCCAGGATCCAGGCGATGGGATAGAAAATGTAGCCCATGACGTGCTGGAAGTTGACGCCAAACGCCATCTCGAACAGGTAGTTGATGAGGGCGATCAGGGCGATGAAGCCCACCAGCATGGCCCCGACTATGACCGCCACGGTGAAACCAGCCATGATGTACTCCCCCAGCATCTCGAAGAAGTTCTCCTTCTTCGGGGTGTGGTGCTCGTCCCCCTCGGCCAGCGCCTTGGCGTCGGTCACCGTGTTGTCCGGCTCGTAGGGGTTGATGAGGGACAACACCACGAAGGTGCTGAACATGTTGAGCACCAGAGCGGCCACCACGTAACGCGGCTCGATCAGCTGCATGTAGGCGCCGACGATGGACATGGAGACGGTGGACATGGCGGTCGCCGCCAGGGTGTACATTTGCTTCTCGTTGAGGTGCGGCAGTATCTTCTTGAGCGCAATGAAGTTTTCAGACTGGCCGACAATCATGGCGCTAATGGCGTTGAAGGATTCCAGCTTGCCCATGCCGTTGATTTTGGCCAGCACGGTACCGATGCCGCGAATGACCAGCGGCAGCAGACGGATGTACTGCAGGATGCCGATCAGCACGGAGATGAAGACGATGGGCATCAGCACCATCAGGAAGAAGGAGAAAGCCCCCTCGTTGACCAGGCCGCCGAACACGAAGTCGGTTCCCTGTTTGGCAAACTCCATCAGCTTGGTGAAACCGGCAGCAAAACCGCCCACCACCGCCAGACCCACTTCCGAGTTCAGCATGAACCAGGCCAGCGCCAGCTCGACCACCAGCAGCTGGATGATGTAGCGCACCTTGATCTGTTTCCAGTTGTGGCGGTTGACCAGCAGCGAGAGCGCAAGGACCATCACGAGTCCGAGCACGAAGTGAAGATATTCCATAACCTGTAGCACCTGGGTGAATTGTAATTTTCGACCGGCGCCATCATAGAGATTCGTATATTTAAAAATCAGAGAATCATCACACTCCCACTCAATAAGCGGGAGCTTGCTATGGTAAAAACGTTTTTAAATTAATCTTGAAAAATCCGTTTTTAACACCCTGAGCAAAAAACACCAAAATCGTGCAAATTCAATACGATAAATTATTAATCAGATAACATTTATTGACCTTTGATATTTTTAACCCTGTTTAAACAGGCGCCGAAACATTCCTTTATTTAAACAAGACATCAGCAAAACGTTTATCTTATATAACCAAACACCTTTTATTTAATTTCTTCGCAGCTGCCGTTGGCGTGCCATCAAACTCTGGCAGATAAACCAATGACACCATCAACAGCCCCTCGGTCAACCGTTCAAATTTCCGCCACATCGGACGTCACATTCTGGTATGATGCGCCCCCTTGCGCGCCGCGCACCCCGTTTTCCGTGAAATAGAGTCCTTTTGTGAACAACAGCGAATTTAGCAGCCTGAACCTCCCCTCCGCCCTGCAAGAGAACCTCGCCAGCCTGGGTTATCTGCAGATGACCCCGATCCAGGCCCAGAGCCTGCCTCTGGTGCTCGATGGCAAAGACTTGATCGCCAAGGCAAAAACCGGCAGCGGCAAGACCGCCGCCTTCGGTCTCGGCCTGCTGGCCAGCCTCGACGTCAACCGGCTCGAGGTGCAGGCACTGGTGCTCTGCCCGACCCGCGAACTGGCGGATCAGGTAGCCACCGAGATCCGTCGTCTGGCCCGCACCCTGCCCAACGTCAAACTGGTGACCCTGTGCGGCGGCACCCCGACCGCACCGCAGTCGGCCACCCTGGGCTTTGGTGCCCACATCGCCGTCGGCACCCCGGGCCGGGTGCTCAAGCATCTGGAGCAGGGCACCCTCGATCTGGATTGCCTCAAGACGCTGGTGCTGGACGAGGCTGATCGCATGCTGGACATGGGCTTTGGCGAAGACATCAACCGGGTCATCGGTTATGCGCCGCGGGATCGCCAGACCCTGCTCTTCTCCGCTACCTATCCGGAGGGGATCGCCCAGATGAGTCGTGGCGTGCAGCGCAACCCGGTCGAGGTGAGCGTGGAGTCCCTGCACCAGGAGAGCGCCATCGAACAGAAGCTCTATGAAGTGCCGGCCGGCCAGCGTCTCGACGCCCTCACCTGGCTGCTCAGCCACTATCAACCGGCCTCCTGCGTGGTGTTCTGCAACACCAAGCGCGCCTGTAACGATGTGGCCGACCACCTGGCCGCCAAGGGCTTCTCGGCGCTGGCGCTGAACGGCGATCTGGAGCAGCGCGAGCGGGATCAGGTGCTGGTGCGCTTTGCCAACGGCAGCGCCACCATACTGGTGGCCACCGACGTGGCGGCCCGCGGCCTCGACATCAAGGAGCTGGGCGCCGTCATCAACTATGAGCTCACCTATGACCCCGAGGTGCATGTGCACCGTATCGGCCGCACCGGCCGCGCCGGGCAGCAGGGTCTGGCCCTGAGCCTCTATCAGCCGAACGAAGCGCAGCGCGTCAACCTCATCGAGGAGTACCAGCAGGCACCGCTGCTACAAGGCGATCTCGATGCCATCGGCCGCACTATCAAGCCGCTTGCGCCCCAGATGGTGACGCTCTCCATCGACGCGGGTCGCAAGACCAAGGTGCGGGCTGGGGATATCCTGGGCGCCCTGACCGGCGAGGGTGGTATTGCCGGGGCAGATGTGGGCAAGATCCAGATCGCCGAGCAGTACTCCTACGTTGCGGTCAAGCAGAGCGTGGCCAAGGCGGCGCTCAAGCGGCTGCAGGAAGGCAAGATCAAGGGACGCAGCTACCGCGCCCGCAAACTGGGCTAAGCCCGACGAGCACAGGCGCCGGCATGGCGCCTGTTTCATTTTCACCAAGGTCGCAAGACGACAAGACAGAGACCATGACCCGGACAACTGAGCCACAGATAAGCTGCCAGAACTGCGAAGCCTGCTGCTGCCGCCTGGAAGTAATGCTGCTGACCGACACAGGGGTGCCGGATCGCTACATCGAAGAGCGGGAGGGCGAAGTACCCGTGATGCAGCGGCTGGACGATGGCTGGTGCGCGGCGCTCGATCGCAATACCATGATGTGTCGCATCTATGATGTGCGCCCCCTGATCTGCCGCGAATTCGAAATGGGCGAACCCGACTGCATCGACGAACGCAACAAGTGGTTTATCAGACTCGATTAGGAGGGTGAGCAGGCCAGTTGCGCCTCGAGCCAGGTGATGGCCGCCTGTTCGCACTCGCAATAGTGCACCGCCCTGAAGGGCACGCCGGCGAAGACCTGATCGGCCAGATAACGCTTGAAGCCTCCCGACAACACTACCGCCAGATACTGGCAACCGCTGCCGGCGCACCAGTCAAACTGGCGATGAAAGCGGTGCAGCACTTCGGGGCCGGCCGCCTCGAATTCGGTGATAACCTCGACTATGCCCCAGGGGCCGCCTTGCAGTTCCGCCAACACATCGCGGAAGCGGGCCTCGTAGGCCATGGCGCCCGCCAGATTGAAGGCACCACTCGGGCGGCAGATCAGCATCTGCCCCCTGCGTTCCATTGCAAACTTGCCGTGCGGCTGCATTCCGCTCCTCCCTGACTGGCGCCATTCCGGTGTTTTTTTATAAGATAATGATTTACATCAAAAAATCTACAACATCGAAAACATCACCAGGTTCCCATACTGCCGCTGACCCCATGGCGCCCCCTTGCTTCCACTCATTATGATCTTTATCAACAATCTCTTTTCATTTCATCCAAGGGGCCGACCAGAGATGTGGCATTGCCGTTAACAAAACGTTGCTGTTATCATCCGCGACCATAAAACACTCCACCAGCAGGAATGTTGGTCATCGATACAAGGAACCGAGATGAAAAACAGGGATGCCCATTACTACCAACGGATCTGGCGCTGGCACTTTTATGCCGGGTTGTTTGTCGCCCCCTTCCTGATCCTGCTCTCCCTGACCGGCATCATCTATCTGTTCAAGCCCCAGCTCGACAACCTCATGTACCCCGAGCTGATGAAGGTGACCCCGACGGCCCAGACTCTGAGTGCCGATGAACTGCTGACCCGAGCGATGGCCGCCATGCCGGATGCCAGCCTGCGCAAATACCTGCCGCCAACCAGCCCTGATGCCAGCGCCCAGCTCATCGTCATGCAACAGGGCCAGGAGCTGACCCTGTTCATGGATCCCGCCAGCGGCAACCTGCTCGGCACCATGGACAACAAGTGGAACCTGCAGGCGGTGGCGCGCGCCCTGCACGCCGATCTGCTGCTCGGCACCACGGGGGATCGGCTGATCGAGCTGGCCGCCGGCTGGGGGCTGGTGTTGCTCATCAGCGGCCTCTATCTCTGGTGGCCACGCAAGGGACCGGGCATGGGCGGCATCCTCTGGCCCAGAATGCACCAACGTGGCCGCCTCTGGTGGCGTGACCTGCACGCCGTGGTCGGCTTCTGGGGGGCCGGCTTCCTGCTGCTGTTGCTGCTGAGCGGCATGACCTGGACCGGTTTCTGGGGCGATCAGTTTGCCAATGTGTGGAACCGCTTCCCCGCCGCCATGTGGAACCAGGTGCCCAAATCGGCCCCCCTTGCCCGCAGCCTCAACCAGGCTCATGAGCAGACAGTGCCCTGGGCGGTGGAAAATACCCCCATGCCGGATTCCAAGATGGTGGAAGAGGGCCATGATCACGGCGCCATGGACCATGGCAGTACCCACGACGGCGTGGTAATGGCCAGCCGGCGCATCCCGCTGCAACAGGTGGTGGAGATTGCCCACAAACGCGGGGTCAGCCCAGGTTACAGCATCACGCCGCCGGCGGGGGATAGCGGTGTCTTCACCATCGCCCTGTTTGCCGACGACCCGCGCAACGACGCCACCCTGCACATCGATCAATACAGCGGCAAGGTGCTGGCCGACGTGCGCTGGCAGGATTACGGCCCGGTGGCCAAAACGGTGGAGACTGGCGTCATGCTGCACATGGGCAAGCTCTATGGCTGGCCTCACCAGCTCGCCATGCTGCTCATCTGCCTGATGGTGCTGGCCAGCGCGGTGAGCGGCCTGTGGATCTGGTGGTGCCGTCGCCCGCAGGGCCGCCTGGCCGCCCCGCCGCTGCCCGCCAGCCTCCCCCCCATGCGTGGCGCCATCGCCCTGCTGATCCTGCTCGGCATCTGCTTCCCGCTGGTAGGCGCCTCCATGGTCGCCATCTGGCTGCTGGACAGCCTGATCTTCTCCCGCCGCGCCCCCAAACTGGCGGAGATCGGCTAGACCCCACTCTCGCGACCGAATGACAACGCCATTCAATAGCAAGGGCTCCCGATGGGGAGCCCTTGCTGCTTCAGTCCGGCTATTTCATCGCTTCGACCAGCCGGAGGATCTTGCTGGCCTTTTCGAAGTGATCGAGCCTGTGGGTCTGGATCCACCAGGTCGCCGCCTCCATCAACAACTCGGGATCCTCATTCTTGTTGGCGAAGAAGGCATAGAAGGAGAGCCCGACCGCCTCCCCCTTTTGCGCAATTTTCTGGTGGCAGACCTGGATGATTTTCTCTCTGAGTGAGTCGCGCATGGCGGCTTTCCCTGCTTGGTGGGTGGCATGCAAGGCAGCATACCCCAGCCAGCAAAAAGGGCCCCCGTCCGGGAGCCCTTTTTCATTGCCAAAACGGGTCGCGACTCAGGAGAGCGCCAGCCCGATGGAGAGCAACAGGCTGTAGAGGAAGGCGCTGATGGCGGTCTTCTTGAGGGCGCCTGTCAGCACCTCGCCATCGAAACTCTCTCGCAGTGTCCTGGCCGCATCGGTCAGTGGCTTCATGGCCGGCAGGAAGATCCAGGGCCAGAAGCTGGCCGGCTGGGTCAGGATGAAGAGTACGGTCGCCAGCACGGCAGATCCCAGCAGCACCCAGTGATAGGCGATGGCGCGATTGCGACCGAGGCGCACTGCCAGGGTGATCTTGCCGCTGGCGGCATCGGTTTCGATGTCGCGCACGTTGTTGATGTTGAGCACGGCGGTGGCCAGCAGGCCACAGGCGGCCGCGGGCAACAGCAGATCCCACTGCAGGGTCTTGGTAAAGAGGTAGTAGGAGCCGAGCACCCCCAGCAGGCCGAAGAAGAGGAACACCGAGATATCGCCAAAGCCGCGATAACCGTAAGGCGTCTTGCCCACCGTGTAGGTCACCGCCGCGACGATGGCCGCCCCGCCCAGCACCACAAACGCCAGGATCTGCAGCCACTGGCCGCCGAAGGCGCAGCCCAGCAGCAACAGGCCGCTCGCCACCGCCGCCAGCGCGGTCAGCGCCATCGCCACGCACATCTGCTTGCGGGTGATGAGGCCGGATACCACGGCCCGCTGGGGACCGATCCGCTCGCCATTGTCCGCACCGGAGACCGCATCGCCGTAGTCGTTGGCCAGATTGGAGAGGATCTGCAGCAGGATGGCGGTCAGCAGGGAGAGCGCCATGATGGTGCCGTCGAAGGCGCCGCGGCTGGCGGCCAGCCCGGAACCCAGGAGAATGGACGAGCAGGCGAGCGGCAATGTTCGCAAACGAGCCGCCAGCAACCATGTTGATAAGGTATTTGTCATATTGTGATGGCCAAACAATCGGATATTGATCGTGTTAAGGGTTATCGAACCGGATTTGGGTATACTGGGCCCCGGAAGTGAAGCTCCCTCGGGCGATTTACATGGACGAATGGGCAGATAATATATAGGAAATCATCGCCCTTTGGCATAAACCTACGGCATCCTGCTACGGGATCGGTCGTTACTACCCGGTTCAGACACTACATCCATGTTGGCTCAGACCCATATCAAGCAACAACTGGACGCCCTGCGTCACAACAACGTCAGCGGCTTCGTACGACTGCGCGTAGGGATCGAGGTTCGATCCTTCCTGGGCTGGCTCGCGGCGCAGACTCTCTACCCCCGCATCTATTGGCACGCCCGTGGCCAGGATCGCCCCGAGTATGTTGCCCTGGGCGCCATCCACGAGCTGACCGAGCCCGATGCCATCCGCCAGGTCTGCACCAACACCAGCCAGTATCATGACGACAGCCCCCGCTACTATGGCGGCGTGGCGTTCGATCCGGCCCAGCCGGGCTGGCAAGGGTTTGGCGCCTGCCGCTTCGTGCTGCCCCGCATCGAGCTGGTGCGCCGCGGCGAGTGTGTCAGCCTCTGCCTCAATCTCTGGCTGACCAAAGAGAACCTCGAGTCAGAGCTGGCCGCCGCCGAAGCCGCCCTCGACGCCCTGCAGCCGGAAGCGCCCCTGGCCCAGCTGCAAAAGCAGCGCTGGCAGCGTCAGGATTGCCCTGAGCCGGCCCAGTGGCAGCGCCTGGTGGAGCAGGTCACCTCCCCCGAATTTCAGGCCCACACCCCCAAGGTGGTGCTCTCCCGCGAGAGCGTGCTGACCAGCCACCAAGGCGGCGAGGATGTCTGCCCCTGGGTCATGCTCAACCAGTGGATCGGCCATGCCCAGGACTGCTTCCACTTCGGCTTCCAGTTTTCCCCCGAGCAGGCCTTTATCGCCTGCTCCCCCGAGCGCCTTTACCGACGCGAGGATCGCCACCTCTTTAGCGAGGCGCTGGCAGGCACCATCCGCCGTTCCGGCGACGAGGCGACCGATGCAGCCCTGGCCGCCGAGCTGCTGGCCGACAGCAAGAACCGGCTGGAGAATCGGCTGGTGCATGCCGACATCCTGAGCCGCCTGGCCCAGCTGGCCCACGACGCCACCCTGACCGAGCCGCGCATCCTGAAGCTGCGCCTGCTGCAGCACCTCAAATGCGACATCGAGGCCGAGCTCAAGCCCGGCGTCTGCGACTGGCAGCTGCTCGAAGCCCTGCACCCGACCCCTGCTGTGGGCGGCGCCCCGCGCGAAGCGGCGCTGGCTTTCATCCGCGAAAACGAACCCTACGAGCGCGGCTGGTATGCCGGGGCCTGCGGCATGTTGAGCCGGGAGACTTCGGAGTTTGCCGTCGCCATTCGCAGTGCCCGCATCCAGCCTGGCAGCGTCACCCTGTTTGCCGGCGCTGGCATAGTGGCAGGTTCCGAGCCCGCCGCCGAGTGGGCCGAGCTCGACAACAAGATCGCCAATGTGCTCTCCCTGCTGGGATAGCCGTTCATCCTCTTTCCAACCCGCGAGAGCGCTTATGTCCGCCAGTGAAGTGTTTGCGAGCACCGTCTTTCCCACTCAGCACGCCACCTTCAACCATGTCTGGTCCTCCCTGCTACTGGAGGAGCTTTATCGCCTCGGGGTGCGCGATATCGCGCTGGCCCCGGGTTCGCGCAGCGCCCCGCTCACCATGGCCGCCGCCGCCCACTCCGGGTTTCGCCGCCATCTGCATTTCGACGAGCGGGGTCTGGGCTTCATGGCGCTGGGGCTGGCCAAGGGCAGCAACCGGCCGGTGGCAGTGATCATGACGTCGGGCACCGCGGTCGCCAACCTCTGGCCCGCGGTGGCCGAGGCCCAGCTCACCGGTGTGCCGCTCATCATTCTCTCCGCCGACCGCCCCCACGAGCTCATCGACAACGGCGCCAACCAGGCCATCGATCAGCAGGGGATCTTCGGCCACTACCCCGTTTTTCAGCAGAGCCTGCCAAGCCCCACCCCCACCATCCCCGCCGCTTTCGTGCTGAGCTCGGTGGATCAGGCGCTGGCGCAACAAGCGCGCACGCCGGGGGTGGTACACATCAACTGCATGTATCCCGAGCCCCTCTACCCCGGCGACCAGTATCAGGATTTTGCCGCCTATCTGGCCCCCCTCGGCGACTGGCTCACCTCGGCTCGTCCCTGGAGCCCCTGGCAGCTGGGTGAGCAGAGCTGCCCGCCCCAGGCCGGCTGGAGCGAGCTGCAGGGCAAGCGCGGCGTCATCATCGCCGGGCGGATCACCCACCCCGAGCAGGCACAGGCGGTGGTAGAGCTGGCCGAGCGCCTCGGTTGGCCCCTGCTGGCGGATATCCAGAGCCAGATCCGCTTCGATGCCCGCAACCTCATTCACATGGATTTGGCGCTCAACGATCCCGAATTCGTCGCCGAACTGGGGCGCGCCGAGGTCTTGCTGCAATTTGGCGCCCGTCTGGTCTCCAAGCGGCTCGGCCAGTTTATCAAGAGCCACCCTTGGCAGGATTATTGGCTGGTGGATCCGCAGCCGGCCCGGCTCGACCCCGACTACCGGCTGCGCAACCGCCTGCTGTGCAGCGCCCGCGCCTTCGTGGCGACTCATCCGGTCGCAGCCACGGCGACTCCCTGGCACCGACTGGAGGCCCTGCAACAAAAGGCGAGTCGGCAAATCGCCGCCGCCTGCGAGCGCTTCTCCGAGCTGGGGGTATGCCATCGCCTCAACCGGCTGATCCGGGGTCAGCTGTTTGTCGGCAACAGCATGCCGGCCCGGCTGATGGATATGCTGGGCATTCCAGGCCAGGGGCCGAGCCGGGTGATGACCAACCGCGGCGCCTCCGGCATCGATGGCCTCATTGCCACCGCCTACGGCTTCGCGCAATCGGTCGAGCAGGGCAGCGCCGAGCCCACCACCCTGCTGCTCGGGGATCTCAGCGCCCTGCACGATCTCAACAGCCTGGCCCTGCTCGGCAAGGCCAGCCGACCGCTGGTGGTGATCCTGCTCAACAACGATGGTGGCAGCATCTTTCGCATGCTGCCGGTGCCCACCGAAGGGGAGCTGCTGGAGAGCTACTATCGGCTGCCCCATGGCCTCAGTTTTGAGCATGCCGCCGCCATGTTCGGCCTCGCCTATCGTGCGCCGGACAGCCTGGCCGAGTTCGAGCAGGCCTATACCGAGGCGCTTGGTGCCGGCGTCACCCTGATCGAGATCCGGGTGCCGAGCGAACAGGTGGCCGATGATATCAAGGCACTGGGGGCCGCCATCCGTGGCGCCTGAACAGGCCCAACGGCCGCGCTCCCTGGTGCTGCTGCACGGCCTGCTGGGGGATGCCGCTGACTGGCAGCCGGTGATCGACCGCCTGCCCGCCATCCGCTGCGTGGCCCTCGACCTGCCGGGCCACGGCTGCAACCACGCTGTGCGGGTGAACGGCTTTGACGAGGCCCATCGCTGGCTCTGTGACGAGCTGGCCGCCCACGATATCGAGCACTATCTGCTGGCGGGCTATTCCCTCGGCGGGCGCCTCGCCCTCTATCACGCCAGCCGCTCCCCGAATGGTTTGCAGGCCCTGCTGCTGGAGAACTGCCATCCCGGTCTGCCTGCTGCCGAGCGGGCCGCCCGCATCGCCCATGACGAGGGGTGGGCGATGCGCTTCGAGCGCGAGCCGCTTGCCGACGTGTTGGCGGACTGGTACCGGCAGGGGGTCTTTGCCGATCTGGACGAAACGGCCCGAGCCCGCCAGATCGCCCGTCGCCTCGGCAACCGGGGGGGCGCCATCGCCACCATGCTGCGCGCCACCTCGCTGGGGCAACAGCCCGATCTCGCCCCCTGGCTGGCAAAGGCCGAATTGCCGGTCACCTATGTGAGCGGCAAGCGGGATCAGAAATTCCACCACCTGGCTTGCCAGCTGGCGAGTCAGCATCGCAAAATCAACCACTTGGTACTGGATGGCGGCCACAACCTGCACGCCAGCCAGCCCGAGATCTTTGCCCGGTTCCTTGCGAAGTGGGTCAACCAACCAGAAGAGAAGAGTCATGATTGAAGCAATGACGGAAGCGGAACGGTACGCACCTGTCCAGCAGGCCGTGATTGCTCCATTTTCGCTCGAACAGACTAGAAGGAAAAAACCATGATTGAGGCAATGACGGAAGCGGAACTGTACGCACCTGTCGAGTGGCGCGATTGCTCCGCCGGTTACGAGGACATCCTCTATCACAAGTCCGGCGATGGCATTGCCAAGATCACCATTAACCGTCCCCAGGTACGCAACGCCTTCCGCCCCCGCACCGTGAAAGAGATGCTGCAGGCGCTGGCCGATGCCCGCTATGACGATCAGGTCGGCACCATCATCCTGACCGGCTTCGGCGAGAAGGCCTTCTGCGCCGGTGGCGACCAGAAGATCCGGGGCGACTACGGCGGCTACCGCGACGACGAGGGGACTCATCACCTCAACGTGCTCGACTTCCAGCGCGACATCCGCACCTGCCCGAAACCCGTGGTGGCCATGGTGGCCGGCTACGCCGTCGGCGGCGGCCATGTGCTGCACATGATGTGTGATCTGACCATCGCCGCGGACAACGCCATGTTCGGCCAGACCGGTCCGAAAGTAGGCTCCTTCGACGGCGGCTGGGGTGCCTCCTACATGGCACGCATCGTCGGCCAGAAGAAGGCTCGCGAGATCTGGTTCCTGTGCCGTCTGTATGACGCCAAGCAGGCCCTCGACATGGGACTGGTCAATACCGTGGTACCGGTCGCCGAGCTGGAGCGTGAAACCGTGCGCTGGTGCCGCGAGATGCTGCAACACAGCCCGATGGCCCTGCGCTGTCTGAAAGCCGCGCTGAACGCCGACTGCGATGGTCAGGCGGGCTTGCAGGAGCTGGCGGGCAATGCCACCATGCTGTTCTACATGACCGAAGAGGGTCAGGAAGGGCGCAATGCCTTCAACGAAAAGCGCCGCCCCGACTTCTCCAAATACAAGCGGAACCCCTGATGACACTCGCCCTCTATCGCTACCGACTGCCTTTTACCCAGCCCCTGACCTTTCACGGCAAGGTGGAGGTGGCGCGCGAGGGCTTGCTGGTCCGCGTTGGCGACGGCTGGGGGGAGATAGCCCCCCTGCCCGGTTTCTCCAAAGAGACCCTGGCCGAGGCACACGCCGAGGCCATCGCCTGTCTGGAACAACTGGCCGCGGGGCAGCCCATAGCCCCGCGCCTGCCTTCGGTGCAATTTGGCTTCGACTGTGCCCGCCGGGTCTGGCCCGCACAGACGCCCCCCCTGCCCGAACCCTATCCCCTTATTCAGGGCTCCCCCCAAGAGTTGCTGAAACACTGGAAAGAGTGGCTCCATCGCACTCCCAACAAGGCCAAGCTGAAGGTGGCCCGCTATCCCATGCGGGACGAGCTGGCGCTGATCCGGCTGCTGTGCGACCGCATTCCGACCCTCAAGCTGGTGCTGGATGCCAACCAGGGCTGGACCCGCGAGGAGGCCTGGACCTTCTGCGGCCATCTGGACCCGAACCGGATCGAGTATCTGGAAGACCCCTGCGCCGATTTCGCCGACATCGCTTTTGTCGCCAACCGCACCGGCATGCCGGTGGCGCTGGACGAGCTGCTGGCCCAGGGCAAACCATGGGAGCCCATCCCGCAGCTGCGCGCCCTGGTGCTCAAGCCCATGCTGCTCGGCTCGCTGGAACGCTGCGAGGCGCTGATCAGCCGCGCCCGCGAGCTGCGACTCAAGGTGATCATCTCCTCCTGTTTCGAATCCGGCCTTGGCCTGAACCAGCTGTTCCACCTCGCCGGAGAGTGGGCCCCGGAGCAGGCCCCCGGGCTGGATACCCGTCGCTGGATGGCGGCGGATCTGTTAAACGAAGCCGGGGAGCCGGACACCGGCGCCCTGGAGACCCTGTTTTACCGTGACTGATTTCCCCGCCCCAATGCAGGAGACTTGCCCAGTACGCCACTGGGCAAGGCTCGCCCCCCATCGCATCGCCATCCACACCGACACCCCGCTGAGCTACCGGACGCTCGATCGGCGCCTCAACAGCCTGTGCGACCAGCTCGCCCGTGCCGGCCTCACCCGCGGGGATCATCTGGCCGCCGTGGTGCGCGGCGCGCTGGAGGATGTGCTGCTGGCCTGGGCCTGCGTGCGCAGCGGTATCGTGTTCTGTCCGCTCAATCCCGCCTTTCCGCTCACCCGACAAGCCGAGCTGGCCAGCCGCCTCGACGCCCGGGCCTTCTGGTCGGCGGGCGACATGCCGAGCGGTGACTGGCAAGCGCTACGGCTCGATTTCAGCCGCGAGCTGGCAGCAGGTGATGACGAGTGGCCGCTTGAGCCAACCCAGCTCAACAACATGATCCTCACCTCGGGCTCCAGTGGCACACCGAAAGCTGTGATGCACCGGCTGGCCAACCATCTGGCCTCGGCACGGGGCTCCGCAGCCCTCATTCCCCTCGACGAAGAGTGTGGCTGGCTGCTCTCCCTGCCGCTGTTTCATGTCGGCGGTTACGCCATTCTGTTTCGGGTCTTTCTGGCGGGAGCCGCCCTGGTGCTGGACGATCGCAGCCGCCCCCTCGAGGCACGGCTCGAGCGCCAGCCCATCACCCACCTGTCCCTGGTACCGACCCAGCTCTGGCGCCTGCTGGCCCGGGGCTTTGATCCTGCACGCTCCCGATTGCGCGAGCTGCTGCTCGGCGGCGCCGCCATCCCGCAGCCGCTGGTCGAGCGCCTCGCCGCCATGGGGCTCACCCCCAAGGTGAGCTACGGCCTCTCCGAGATGGGCAGCCAGGTCTGTACCGCTCTGCCTGCCTGGGCGGGGATGGTGGGCCGCCCGCTGCCGGGGCGGGAGTTGTGCATCAAGGGACAGGAAATCTGCGTGCGCGGCGCCACCCTGTTTGCCGGTTACTACCGTGATGGCGCGCTGGAACTGCCCCTCGATCAGGACGGCTGGTTCCACACCCGCGACAAGGGGCACCTCACCCCGAACGGCGAGCTGGTGGTGGAGGGGCGGCTTGACAACCTCTTCATCTCGGGCGGGGAGAACATCCAGCCCGAAACCATAGAGCAGCGGCTGGTGGATCACCCCGCCATCGCCCAGGCGCTGGTGGTGCCGGTGCCGAACGATGAGTGGGGGCAGCGCCCCGCCGCCTTTATCGACTGGCACGGAGACCCCGTTCCCCATGCCGAACTGGTCGCCTGGATCAAGGCTTCCCTGCCCGGCTTTATGGTGCCGGATCACTGGCTGCCCTGGCCCGATCTCGGCGGCAACCTGAAGCCCTCCCGTCAGCATCTGGCCCACACGGCCCGGATCCACGTGGGAGACAGGACATGAAATGTGATGTTTATCACATTTTATGTTTTTACCCATCGTTCAAAAAAGCCGCATGTGAGTCTTTACTTTCAATCAAGCCCCGTCCGAGTCACAAACTGGCGTATGATATAAATTTTATCTATTTTTCAGTGTGTTAATTTACAGTTGATATCCTTTTGGGGCCTAGTAGATTGCCCTCCCTTCACCACGTAGACAATAAAAAACGAAGGGATAACAATGACTCGTTCAGGCTCAAGGTGGTGGCTGCTGGCCACCCCGCTGCTTGTTGCCGCCCAGGCACAGGCCGACTACTCCCCCACCGACTGGCAAGACTACCGGCTGACCGGTGAATCAAACCGCCAGCTCGCCCCCCGCGTTACCGAGGTGACCTACGAACTCAAGGCACGCGACGCAGATGCCCCCTATCAGCAACTCAGGGTCTATCGTCGCTTCGACTGGCAGGAGAGCGATCTCGCCTCGCTGGCTGAAAATCACTGCAGCGAACCCAAATTGCGGGTCGAGGCGGGCTGGCAAATCCGCTATCTCAGCTGCGAGCAGCGAGTGCCGGCCGGCAAGGCGGTGCCCGCCACCAGCTACGACTACGGCTATGGCCTCAAGGAGGGGCGATGGGAACAGCTGGCCGGCACGCCGACCGCCTCCCGCACGGATCGCTTCCCCCTACCCGAACCCGTCTTGCTGGGTCATACCGAGCAGGAGCTGGATCGCTGCGAACTGAACGCCCGGGGGCGCTGCGCCGATCCCGAGTGGCACTATCAGCCGCAGGATTGGCAACAGCTGGAAGTGAAGGAGGAGACCCCGAGTGAGCGGGATGGCCGACTGGAGCAGGTGTTCTTCCGCCTGCAGCCCGTCCCCGGCAGCCTGGCGGCCAGCCAGGTCAGCGAGCTGCACGTCTGGCGCAGCTATCGCTGGCAGCTGGAGCAGGCCGCCGCCATCCAGCAGGAGTGTGACGAGCCCATGGAGCGCCAGGAGGGGGAGAACACCGTTCGTTACCGCCTCTGCCGCCAGGTCATTCCGGCCGGCAGCGAGGTGATGGTGACCCTGAAAGACACGGGCTATCAGAACCCGGTCAGCGGCCGTGAGTGGCAACCCCTGCCGGAGACCGACGAGTGGCAGGAGAGCCGGGTGATACAGCGCCCCATCGTACTGGCCAGCAAGGAGGAGCTACTGGCGTGCCACCGCCCCAATGGCCGTCCCTGCGGCGAGCCGGATCAGCCCGACACTACGCTGCTGGATGCCGACGCGGCGCAGCTGGTCACCGATGTCAGCGGCCAGAACAGTCCCGCCTGGCAGGCCGATTATGGCCACGACGACGCCAAGCTGATGGCGGTGGTGCGCGGCATGCGCGCCCTGCTGGCCGCCAACCAGCCGACCCACCCGGCCATGGACAAGCTGCTCTACTATGTGCGCGCCCACAACTACCATGACGGTGTGCGCCGGGAGAGCGATCAGGTAGCCCGGGAACTCGCGGCCGTGATGATGGCGCTGCTCGATCACCCCCTGCTGCTCACCGCCGAACCGCAGGATCAGGCCGGTACCGTGCTGGAGGCCTGGAGCGTCGCCGCCCAGGGGCAGCTGGAGCAAAGTGCGTTTCGCCAGAGCGCCGGCCCCATGCTGGTCCAGCTCAACCGGGCGCTCGCCTACGCGGCGCAGCATGCCGTCCTGATCAATGGCCACAAGCCGTGGGCTGACGGCATCTTCGAGCTGCTCAACCTGATCGACCAGAGCGCCAACGCCGGCCAGCAGGCCGATTTCAGCGCCACCTTCATGGCACAGGAGCCCTCTCTGCGCCAGAGCCTGCGCCAACTGGGCATGAGCGAGCTGGCGCTCTGGAAACAGCGTGACGGGTCGCGGGATCTGTTTGTCTTCAACAACATCCTCGACGCCCACAGCCGCCTCTACCGGATGATGAGCTACAGCCGACCGGACGAGGCGGCCCGCTATCGCCAGCTGCTGGACCGCGATGTCATCGCCATCATGCGTCACCACGGCCTGATCCCGGGCGGCCCCCACCCGGCCACGCTGCTGGAGGATGTCTCCCTGACCCTCTCCAGCTACTACCTCACCTACACGGATCGCACCAGCGAGGCCTGCATCAGCGGTGACTTCGCCGGACTCTGCACCCCCATCCGGATGGAGGACATACTGCCGTTCGAACACACCTGCTCACCCACCCTGCGCCTGCGGGCCCAGGATCTGACCCAGGCCCAGGCCGAGGAGATCTGCCGCGAGCTGGGGGCGGAGGAGCAGCAGTTCCACCAGCAGATGGAGACAGGCTGGCAACCGGTGGCCGACGATCACAACGAGACCCTCGAGCTGGTGATCTTCGACTCCTCCGCCGACTGGAACCGCTACGGCGGCGCCCTGTTCGGGGTCTCCACCGACAATGGCGGCATCTATATCGAAGGGGATCCGGCTCGTCCGGGCAACCAGGCCCGCTTCTTCGCCTATGAGGCGGAGTGGAAGCGCCCCGCCTTCCAGGTGTGGAACCTGCGCCACGAATACGTCCACTATCTGGATGCCCGCTTCAACCAGTACGGCAGCTTCGGCCAGTACCCCCTCAACCGCACCACCTGGTGGGCGGAGGGGCTGGCGGAGTACATCGCCCACGGCCAGTGCTTCGCCCGCGGTCTGGACAATGTAGCCGGCCGCCCCGCCGACCGGCAGCCAACCCTGGGGGAGATCCTCCACCTCGATTACGATCAGGGCGGCGACATGGTCTACTCCTGGTCCTATACCGTTCACCGCTTCCTGAACGACACCGGTCGCAACGCCAGTTGGCTGGCCCTGGCGCAGGCCCTGCGCAACCCGGATCGCCAGCAGGCTTTGAGTGACTTCGAGGGGGAGATGGATCGACTGATCGCCAGCGACAGTGCCGCCTATCAGACCTGGCTGAACAGGGAACTGCTGCCCTGGTGGCAGGCCAACAAGGAGTCCGACGCCTGCAAGGGGAATGACTCCGTGCACTGATTCATTTGATACACAAGGGGACAGCCATGGCTGTCCCCTTTTTATCCTCTGCCGCTGCGACAAGCCCTGCCCCAGCCAGACAACCCCTTGCTATCAAGTCTGACGCCCGCCCCCGAGTTGTAATAGAATGCCGAAAACCACTTCAACTTCAGACCCGAATCGCACCGCGCATGAAGAAGTTTGCCAAGATCCTCCTCGCCTCCCTGCTGTTGCTGCTGGCGCTGATTGCCTCGCTGCTGGCCTATGGCGAGTGGATTGTCTCCGACACCCGCCAATACACCTATGACGAGGTGAGCGAGGTGCCATACAACCCGGTAGCCGTGGTGCTGGGTACCTCCAAATACCTTGCAGGTGGCGGCCCCAACCACTACTTCAAGTACCGCATCAAGGCCGCGGCCGAGCTATACAACAACGCCAAGGTGGATTACATCCTGGTCTCCGGCGACAACGCCACCTTGCAATACAACGAACCGCGCCAGATGCGCCGCGCCCTGATCAAGGCGGGCATCCCGGCAGCTGCCATCTACATGGACTTCGCCGGATTCCGCACGCTGGATTCCGTGGTACGGGCCAAGGAGGTGTTCGGCCAGGAGCGCTTCACCGTAGTTTCCCAGGGCTTTCACAATGAGCGAGCCATCTTCATCGCCCACCACTTCGGCATCAACGCCATCGGCTTCAACGCCGAGGACCCCAGCGCCTATCAGGGGATCCGCACCCGGATCCGGGAGGTGTTTGCCAGGGTGATGGGGCTGCTCGATCTCTATGTGCTGGACAAGGGGCCCAAGTTTCTCGGCGACCCGGTTCCCATCGGTCTGCCCGTCCCCTGCGAGCCACTGAGCACCCTGAGTACCCGGCATCCCTGCATCAAGCAGCCCAAACCGGCGGTCACACCACCGGTGAAGCAGCAAGAATCCGAGCCAGTCGTCGCCCGCCGGTAAAGCAGCAAGAATCCGAACCAGCTGTTACGCCACCGGTAAAACCGCAAGAATCAGAGCCGGCCGTCGCGCCGCCGGTAAAACCGCAAGAATCCGAGCCGGCCGTCGCGCCACCGGTGAAACCGCAAGAACCCGAGCCAGCCGTCGCACCACCGGTAGAGCAGCAAGCGCCGGAGTCTGCGACCAACGCCGCCATGGCCACCTGATATGACAAACGACCCGCCAATTGGCGGGTCGTTTTCGTTGAAGGGGAAGTTGCCAACGGTTACAGCAGACGGGCCAGCAGGGCACGCAGCGCCTTGATAAGCGCAGGCTTGCCCGCCAGTTGCAGCCGGCCGGCCAGACGGGTCCAGTCTGCATATTGCCAGATGGTGGCGATCAGCAGATGGCGCTCGTCGGCCATTAGCGGCGCGAGCCGGTCAATATTGCCCGCCAGCCAGCGCTGCAGGCTGGGCTGACACAGCTCGAACGGCTTGTGATGGTGAGCAAAGCAGGCCAGCTCATCACACACGAACGCATCCGGCTCACCCGAGACAGGCTCGCTGCCCTGCACACACTGCCACACCAGCTCTGGGTCCAGCCCCTTGAGCTCCCCCGCCAGCAGGGTCGGCAACTGGGCCACGAAACGCCGTCGCCACAGGGCCAGCTCGGGCTCATGTTCCGGCTTGAGCGCCTTGAGCAGCAGGGCGGCGTGGCTGCCGCTGGCGGCATCCCGCTGCAACCCGATGCGCAGCGCCACCAGCCCCGCCTTGCGCCAGAACGGCAGCAGATCGGCGCTGGCCGAGAAGGCGGAGCCGAGGTAGTCGAGGCCCGCCTGGCGGTAGTGCGCCTCCAGTTGGCCAAGCAACAGCGAGCCGAGACCATGGCGATGAAGCTCGGGATGGATGGCGATGCGCATCACCCTGGCGTAGCTGCGCTCCCCAGCCGTCTTGCACCCCGCGTGGGCCAGCAATGACTGGGGCAGCAGATGACCGCGCGGTCGCCGCCGGCCAGCCCAGATCGCCTCCGCCAGCTCGGGTTCTATCTGGCCCTCCCGCGCTACCAAAGCCACCCCAAGCAAGCTCTGCGCCTCTTCCAGCAGGTGGATATCGAGGCTTGGGCTCTCCAGCAGAGCTCTGAGATCACTTGGCGTAGTCTGGTAGTGAGCCAGCACCAGCAGGCCGAATATCTGGTTGAGCAGCGTTTCGTCCTTTGCCAACACGTCTTGCGCGATCATCCGCCAGCGCGGATGAGTCGGCGGCAAGGGAGCTGCCACCTCGGCGTTGAGGCCGAGCAGGCGAAACACCAGCGGCTCCAGCGGATCCCGGGCACTCCAGCGGATTGGCGAGGCCAGGTGAACTTCCTGCCAGTCCGGCGTCTCCCTGTCCAGCACCCGCTTGAAGCGCAGATGAAAGCCACGCCCCGTCCCCTCGTAACCGTGCTCCGTGGTGGCGAAGACGATGCGGCTGTGACGGGCCAGCATGGCCTCCAGCAGAGGGGTCGGGATGGCGGCGGCTTCGTCCACCAGCAGCAGATCGGGCTGCAGCCCCTCGTGTACCAGCCGATCCGGCGAGCAATACGCAATGCCCGCCAGCTTCTCCACCGTGGTGCCAAGCCTTTTGGCCGCGTGGTCAAACAGGGTGGCGACCGTCCCCTGGGAGGGGGCCGTCACAATTATCTGCAGGTCGGGCTGGTCACGCAGTAATTCGGCGGCGGCGATCCCCAACAGGCTGCTCTTGCCACGGCCACGGTCGGCGCTCAGCACCAACGGACGGCGACGATGGCCGTGCAGCACCTTGTGGATGGCGGGCAGGGCAAGGGCCTGATCGTCGCTCAAGGGACGATCGGGCCCCAACGGCTGCCAGGGCTCGCCATCGTCCGGGGGCAGCAAAGAGAGCGCCGGATCCCCTTCCAGCAACCGCACCAGCCGGGCGATAAAGCCGTGCCCCGCCTGCGCGGCCTCTTCGGGCCGGGCCACCAGCCGCACCCGATCCGAGTCCGGGTAGCCGGGCCATTGCGCCCTCGGCGGAGTCAGCAACAGCAGCAAGCCGCCAGCGCGCAGGGTACCGGCCAACGCCCCGAAGGCGTCGGGGTGAAAGCCGCTGAAGGCGTTGAGCACCAGGGTGTCGCACTCCTGCCCGAGTCGCTGCAACGCCTTGGCTGCCGGCAGGGGGTTATGACAGACAGGCCCCTCCCCGAGCCAAAAGACAGCCTCGCCGAGCAGGGCATCGGCACGGGCGATACAGTCGGTCTGCTCCCCCTCCAGCCAGATCAGCCGCCGCTCACCGGTACGGGCCAGGCATTGGCGCAAGTCTCCCACCTCTGATGGCGTCATGATGCGGTGTTGTCGCCCGGTTTGACCCTGGGCTCGAACATGCGCTCCCCCATCTGGTCGATGAAGATGTGGGCCTTCTGCACCATGAAGCGTTCAGCATCGGCCGGGTTGGCAAACAGATCGGAGCGGATGAAGCGGTGGGTCAGCAGGACACCGTCCACCTCTTTGGTGATGCGGCCTGCCAGCCGGTACTGGCCTCCCTCCGCCATGGGCTCGGGGTAGATAAGATAACCGGCGTATTCGGTGGGCGTGACCTCGGCGGCTTGCGGTGACTGGCTCCCGAACAGGGCGCCGAACAGTTTCTTGAGCATGATGATCCCCCTCTGTGACAGGGCATTGTCCCCAAGGGGTGGATGAGTGGCAAGCGGAGCAACTTATTACCAATGGTTATTTGCATTACAAACCATTATCATTTAGATTTCCCTCAATTGCAGCATGAGGTAATCACTATGTATGTCTGTTTGTGCCGTGGCATCACAGATACCCAGATCCGCAAGGCGGTACAGGCAGGCAGCGGCGAGTTTCGCCAGCTCAAGCAGGAGCTGGAAGTCGGCGCCCAGTGTGGCAAGTGTGTGCGCATGACCATGGAGATCATCGCCACCGAGCTCGACAAACTGGCCAAGGAGCAACCTCCGCTCTACTACGAAGTGGCTTGATCCGGCCATCTGTCGGCTTTGCCGACTCACCCCTCCCATCAGACGAGCAGGCTCGTCTGACCTTCTTTTGTCACTTTTCTCGACTAAGCTCTAACGATCGAAGCCGCAGGCACGAACCAAGGAGCACTGTCGATGAAAGGAGATCCCAAGATCATTGCCCACCTCAACAAGGTGCTGGCCAATGAGCTGATTGCCATCAACCAATACTTCCTCCACGCTCGTATCTACGATGACTGGGGCCTCAAGGCGCTCGGGCACAAGGAGTATCACGAGTCCATCGATGAGATGAAGCACGCCGACGAACTGGTCAAGCGGATCCTGTTTCTGGAAGGGCTGCCCAACCTGCAGGATCTGGGCAAGCTGCGCATCGGTGAGACGGTGGAGGAGATGCTGCGCTGCGACCTGTCGCTGGAGCTGGACGCCATCCCCGATCTCAGGGTGGCCATCGCCTACGCCGAGTCGGTGCAGGACTACGTCAGCCGCGACCTGTTCCAGGACATACTGGAAGATGAAGAGGAGCATGTGGACTGGCTGGAGACCCAGCTCGATCTCATCGATCGCATCGGCCTGGAGAACTACCAGCAATCCCAACTGCATCACGACTCCTGAGAGCGCCTCATGCATGCCACCCGACACCCGCTACGGCGGGTGTCTTCGTTTGCCGGCCCGCAAAACTGTCCGCCAGGATCACAGTTAGCGCGACCGGTACAGCAAGCGCCACGGCTTTCGTTTAGGATACGCCTCTCTTCTCATCATATGATTACGGACATTTTCCATGGAACAGATCGCACGCGAGATGGCCCCTCACAAGCGGGTCGCCCTGGTGGCTCACGACAACATGAAGACCGCCCTGCTGAACTGGGTGATGCGCCGCAAGGAGGAGCTCAAGCTCCACCATCTCTATGCCACCGGCACCACGGGCACCATGCTCGGCAAAAATGCCCAGTTGCCCATCACCTGCCTCTTCTCCGGCCCCATGGGCGGTGACCAGCAACTCGGCGCCCTGATCGCCGAGGGCAAGATAGACGTGCTGATCTTCTTCTGGGATCCCCTCAATGCGGTGCCCCACGATCCGGACGTGAAGGCCCTGCTGCGCCTGGCGGCGGTGTGGAACATCCCGGTGGCCACCAACGAGGCGACCGCCGACTTCATCATGGACAGCCCCCACATGCAGCAAAAATTCAGCGTGCAGATCCCCGATTACGCCGGCTATCTCAAGGCCAGAACCGAGTAATCGAATCTCGAGATGCAACAAGGGCCGCATGATGCGGCCCTTGTCGTTGTGCACTTGCCTGACGGGCTCACAGCGCTCGAACCAGGATCCGCGCCACCACGTCCGTGTCTATGTCCTGCTGTTCCCCCAGGGCGGTGCGCCCCACCCGTTTGAGGTTGGAGCAGATGGCGGGGATGCAGCTCTCGCCGAGATCGTAAGCGGCCAGCCTGGTCGGCAGCCCCATCTGCTGGAAGAACTGCTCGGTGCGGATGATCGCCTCCTCGATGCGCAGCGCCTTGTCTTCCCGGGTCGAGTGCCATACCCGCTCGGCAAACTGGGCGAGCTTCTCCTGCTTCTGGGCCGCCCGCTCCCGCAGCAGCGAGGGCAGCACCACCGCCAGACTCTGGCCATGATCCAACCCGTAGAGCGCCGTCAGCTGGTGGCCGATGGCGTGGCTCGCCCAATCCTGCGGCACCCCGCAGCCGATGAGGCCATTGAGCGCCAGACTGGCGGCCCACATCAGGTTGGCGCGTACCTGATAGTTATCCGGCTCCTGCAGCGCCCTGGGGCCGTTATCCACCAGTACCTGCAGCAGGGCCTCCGCCAGCCTGTCCTGCACCTCGCCCCCAACCGGGAAGGTGAGGTACTGCTCGGTGACGTGGACGAAGGCATCCACCACCCCGTTGCCGGTCTGGCGGGCGGGCAGGCTGTAGGTGGTGGCGGGATCGAGCACCGCAAATTGTGGCTGCACCAGTGGGCTTCTGAAGGAGATCTTGGCATCCCCCCGGCTCACCACTGCGGTCGGATTACTCTCGGAGCCGGTGGCCGGCAGGGTCAGTACGCAGCCCAGGGGCAACGCCCTGGCGACGTCCGCCTGGTTGGCACAGATATCCCAGGGGTCATCCCCTTCGTAGCAGGCCGCCGCGGCAACAAACTTGGTGCCATCCACCACTGAGCCGCCCCCGACCGCCAGCAGAAAGTCGATGCGCTCGCGCTTGACCAACTCGACCGCCTCCATCAGACGCTCGTATCTGGGATTGGCGCTGATGCCGGAGAACTCCTGCCACTCCATGCCGGCCAAGGCCTGGCGGATCTGCTCATAGACGCCGTTTTGCCGGATGCTGCCGCCCCCGTAGAGCACCAGCAGACGGCTACCCGGCGGGATCAACGCCGGCAGGCTGGCGATCTGACCTTCACCGAAGCAGATGCGGGTCGGATTGGCATATTGGAAGTTGTACACGGCGGACTCCTCGGCTTGAACGATGCCGGAACATTGTGCGCCTGCAGAGAAGTGAGGTCAAAACGGGTGGCAGTATCTTGCCCGCCGGTGGCCGATGCTGGCCGAAGCTGGCCGAAGCTGGCCGAAGCCGGCAAGGCTGGCGGGCATCCGGCAACGGCAAACTCATACCGTTGTAGTTGTCTCGCTCTTGCTCGTCTTGCCGGTCAGGCGATCCATGGCCTCCTTGAGCATCGCCTCCTGCTGCTCCTTGAGCGTCTTGCCCTGCTGCTCCCGCTCCTCGGCGGTCAGGGTCTTGTCGCCGGCGATCGTCTGGAGCTGCTCTTCCAGCTCGTTGTACTTCTTGCGATCAAATCCCAGCGCCTTGTCCACCAGCTGTTGCATCACGGCCCCCTTGTCGGAGCTCATGTCCAGCGCGGGAGGCAGCTTGCTGTTCTTCGCCAGGTGCTCATAGGTCAGCACCTGCTGGGCCTGACCGGTGATCCGCTGGGAGGAGAGGCTGACCAGCTCTTCCCAGCCGCCCCCCTGACCACCCGCCCCGGCACTGCTGAGGGTGGCAAGGGCGCGGGAGTTGGAGGCGCTCTGGGCAAGCTGCTGGCTGTAGGGTTTGATATCCATAAAAAGGGCTCCAGTCTGCATGACGGGTGGGCTGATTCGGTGACGTGAGGCGTCAGGCCTCACCATTGTCAATAAAACCAGCAAGTTACAGGCCAACTTGGCAAACGGGCCCACAAGCCTGCCGACATGGGGAATGCACCGGATGGCAGGCTCAGCGGCGTCAGAATCATGACTCCTCAGCCCCCTGGTTTTCCCCTCGGGATCCGCCATCCGCTGGCAGCGGTGTCAAAAATCGGGGATTGGCGCCAAGATCACAAAATAAATGACCACAACGAAATACAATCCTTAGCGCAGAATATGACCTGCAAGCAGTGTTATGGATGAAATGTTTGCATATTGATAAATTTACAGACCTATTCACCGGCACCTGCCTGTGCCGCCTCTGGCCTGCGGCAACAGCTATCCATCCCACCGCCTGATTTTTACCCACCACAATGACTCGGGCAACTCTATGAAAAAACACTCTCTGACCCTGCTCTCCGCCACCCTGTTCACCCTGCTTGGCACCAGTGCCGATGCCTGCACCGGCCTTATCGTCGGCAAGGGCGCCAGCACGGATGGCAGCGTGATGATCGCCAGAAACGAAGACTTCGGCATCAACAACTGGAACAAGTACCTCGCCTTCCACCCCGCCAAGCAGAACGAGGAGAAGGTCTGGCGACTGGGCAACGGGCTGGAAGTACCCATGCCCAAGGCCTTCCTGGCCTACTCCTCGATCCATGACTGGGATGCCGTCACCCTGGATCCGACTGGCAAGTATTACGAGGAGCGCGGTATCAACGAGTTCAACGTCGCCATCTCGGCCACCACCAGTGCCGAGGTCAACGAACGCGCCAAGAAGGCCGATCCGCTGATCGAGAAGGGGGTCATCGAGGCCATCATCCCCACCCTGATCCTGCCCCAGGCCAGGAGCGCGAAGGAGGGGGTCAAACTGCTCGGCGACTATGTAGAGAAATATGGTGCCGGTGAGGGCAACAGCCTCTATCTGGCGGATGTGAACGAGGCCTGGTTGATGGAGATAGGATCGGGCCACCACTGGATCGCGGTGCGGGTGCCGGATGACAGCTATGCCATGGTGGCCAACGGCCTGCGCATCCACGGCGTCAATCTGGACAGCCCGGATGTGCTGCACTCGCCCAAGCTGCTGGAGTTCGTGCAACAGCACAAGCTGCTGGACAAGGCCGACCCGGCATCGTTCAACTTCGCCAAGGCGTTCGGCGTGGTGGCCGACCCCTACAACGTGGATCGGGAGTGGCTCGGCCAGCAGATGCTGACTGCCTCTCACAAGCAGCCGACCCGCCAGGAGCAGTACCCGCTCTTCATGAAACCCGATGCCCCCATCGCCGTGGCCGATGTGGCCAGGGTGCTAAGCGCCACCTATGAGGGGACGCCGCTGGCCGGCAAGGCGGAGCGGCCGATCCGCATCGATCGCCAGCTCGAATCCCACGTCATCCAGCTGCGCAAGGAGATGCCCAGGGAGTTCCAAGGGTTGATTTGGCAAAGCTATGGCGTGCTCGCGGAATCCGTGATGGTGCCGCTCTACAACACCTTGCAATCCTATCCCCTGCCCTATCGCACCGGCAGCGACACCTATTCCGACGACTCCGCCTACTGGCAGTTCCGCAGCCTGACTGCGCTGGCCGGCACCAATCCGGACAAGTACCTGCCGCTGCTGCGGGGCGTCTGGCAGAAGGAAAGTGCCAAACTCTACAAGGAGGTGGCGCTGCTCGATCAGACGCTGAAACAGGCCTACAGCAAAGACCAGGCTACGGCGGTGGAACTGGCCTCCGACTACTCCTACGGCCAGCTGGAGCAGACCTACCAGATGGCGAAGGATCTGCGCTACAAGCTGATGACAGACCTCACCAAGAGCACGGAGAAAAAGTACTCGGAAGAGGAGTTCAAGAAGATCATGAGCCTGTAAGGGGCTCACCAAAGCAAGGAGGCACCCTCGGGTGCCTCCTTTCATTTGCTCGACGCCACCGTGATTCAGCGACGGCTGATATGGAGCGGGCCCGAGGTCTGGGCCACCGGCATGATCTCGATCCGGTTGATGTTGACGTGAGGGGGCTGCTGGCTGACCCAGAGCACGGTATTGGCGATGTCCTCCGGCTGGATTGCCTCGACCCCCTGATAGACGGTGGCCGCCTTGGCATCGTCACCGTGAAAGCGCACGTTGGAGAACTCGGTACCGCCGCACAGGCCGGGCTCCACATTGGTGACCCGGATGGCGGTGCCCGCCAGATCGGCGCGCAGGTTCAGGCTGAACTGCTTCACGAACGCCTTGGTGGCGCCGTAGACGTTGCCGCCCGGATAGGGATAGGTGCCGGCGATGGAACCGATGTTGATGACGTGACCGCGATTGCGCTCGACCATGCCCGGCAGCAGCAGCCGGGTCAGCAGGGTGAGGCCGCTGATGTTGGTGGCGATCATCTGCTCCCAGTCTTCAAGATGTGCCTTGTGGGCAGGCTCCAGCCCCAGGGCCAGTCCGGCATTGTTGACCAGCAGATCCACCTCACACCAAGCGGCAGGCAGCCCCTCAATGGCGGCCCGGGTCGCGGCCTTGTCCTGCACGTCGAACACCAGCGGCATAAAGTCTGGCCCCAGTTCGTCCGCCAGTGCCGCCAGGCGCTCACCGCGGCGACCGGTGCCTATCACCCGGTAGCCCGATTGCACCAGCAGGCGGCTGATGGCCGCCCCGAATCCGGACGACGCGCCCGTTACCATTGCTATCATCTGAACCTCCATTGTTATCTGTCTTCTTGAACCCATTCGATGTCATTCTTCATCCAGCTCGCGGCCCGTCCCCTTGCGCCAGAGAAACACCAGCAGGTGCAGCGCAAACAGGCCCGATCCCGCAAGGGCAAACAGCATGCTGGTGAGGGCATTGACCGAGCTGTCGGCGCCAAACCACCACCAGGCCAGCCAGCCGGCGAGACCGATGGCAAAGGTCTGGGCGGCGCACACGGGGCAGCGCCCCAGCTTGGCCTTGATGGCGGTGGCCAGGCAGTTATCGCAGCTCATCCCGACGCTCCCGCCCCTTTCCTTCGGCGGTGGGTGCCGCCTCACTCTGGTGTTCTCGCGTTTGGCCGCTGGCCCCCTCTTCCCTCAGCGGTAATACCAACCGCCGGGCATGCTGGCCATGGCCATAGTAATCCGGCAGCCTCTGCTGCAACCTGAATCCGAGTCCCTGATAGAGGGCCAGCGCGGCCTCGTTGCTCTCGCCGACCTCAAGCCGGATGGCCCTCCAGCCGGCCTCCCGCCCCTCGAGGATCACCTGCTCCAGCAGACGGCGGGCCCAGCCGAGACGGCGCACCGTCCAGCGGATGGCCAGGGTCTGCACCACCAGTCGATCCCAGCCCCTGTGCTCCAGCAGGCTGAGATAACCCATCAGTTGCTCCTTCTCATCCAGCAGCAGCAGGGTACGCCCCCTGGCCCGGGTGAGCAGATAGTGCCAGCGGCTGCGGCCGAAGGCGATTTCGGGGGGGAAGCAGTAACGCTCCAGCTTAACGATGGCGCCCACATCATCGGTTCGGGCCGCTCGTACGGTCAACACGGGGAGTCCTTGTTCGGTTATTTATCTTCAGCACCAAAAATGCGACTTGTATCACAAGTTACCAAGGCAGATATTAGGCACTGTAACCTCTTGTTTCCCCTCGCGCCATTGTCGTGCTTGTCGGTGCATCGAAGCCCACTGGGGATCCTGCCGTGTCAGGCAGTCCTTTCTGTGGAGCCGAAAATATGAGTACCTATGTCATCGTCGAAGAGCTGGGCGACTGGCCCTGCCATGCCGACTATCTGCTGACCGCCCGCACCTACCTGCAACACGGCGTGCCGACTACCGGCGGGCGCCCCCGCATCATCAACCTCTGTCGCAATCTGGATCACCTGAGCGCGGGTTATTACTGCTCTTTGCTGGCCCAGGCCCGCGGTCACCACTGCCTGCCCGGCCTGCAGGCCATCAGCGTGCTGCAACCCCAGCAACCGCCCGCCAAGCTGTGGCGCAAGCTGCAAGGGTGGTTGGCCCAGCAAAGCGAGGACAGGATCCGGGTGCGCACCATCTTCGGCCAGAGCGAACAGAGCGAATTGGCAGGGCTGGCCCGCTACTACTACGGCCTGAGCCAGCTGCCGCTGCAGGAGTTGACCCTCAAGCGCGGCCGCCACGGCTGGTCGGTGCGCCAGCAGCAGAGTCTCTCCCCCCTGGAGCTGAGCCAAAGCGAACAAGCCCTGATGTTGCACCACGCCCAGGCACTGGTGGGGACCGGCGATGAGGAGCAGGCAGCCCCCCTCTATCAGCTCGCCATCCTGGTCGACCCCGCCGACGGCCGCGCCAGCAGCGATGCATTGGCACTGACGCGCTTCATCGAGGCCGCCGCCGCCCAGGGGATCCAGGCCGAGATCCTGGCGCCGTCGGCCATCGAACGGCTGCCGGAGTTCGACACCCTGTGGCTGCGCGCCGAGACGGCGGTCGGCCACTACACCTTCGAGTTTGCCCGCCGCGCCGAGCAGCTCAAGATGCCGGTGATCGACAGCTCCCGCGCCATCCTGGCCTGCAGCAACAAGCTCTACCTCTACGAGCTGATGGTGCGCAGCGGCGTGCCCATGCCCCCCACCATGGTGGTGACCCGCCGCGGTCGCCACCATGTGGACGAGCTGGTGCAGCGGCTCGGCCTGCCACTGATGGTGAAGGTGCCCGACGGTGCGCAGGGGCGCGACCTTGCCATGGCCAGCGACGAGCAGCAACTTGCTCGCCTGCTGGATGAAGGCTTGGGTCGCTCCGCCCTGCTGCTGGTGCAGAGCCGGATCCCCGCCGAGTTCGACTGGCGTATCGGCTTTCTCGACGGCTCACCGTTGTTTGCCTGCCGCCGCTATCGCCCCGAGCCCGGCAACCGCATCCGCCGCCGCAAGCACCCCCTCGACATGAGCCGGATCGAGGCGCTGCCACTCACCGAGGTGCCGGAGCGGGTGCTGCAGACCGCTCGCCGCGCCGTCCACCAGCTTGGCAACGGTCTGTTCGGGGTGGATCTGCGCCAGCAGGGGCGCGATTGCGTGCTGCTGGAGATCATCGACAACCCCTGGATCAGGGGAGATATCGAAGACAAGGAGGCAACCGATCTCTATGAACGCCTCGCCCGCGCCTTTCGCCAGCGCCTGGAGAACCGGGGCCAGAGCGCGGCCGCCTGAGCAAACGCCAAGGGCCCCGTCATGGGGCCCTCTCGTTATTGTGCCGACATCATTGCAGCCGTGTTATTACAACCGAATCATTGCAACAACAGGAAGCGGCCGGTCAGAGGCGGCAGTTCCACCGTCACGCTGCCGCCGCCCAGAGCCAGGCTCTCGCCACTTTGCAGATCCACCAGGGCGCTGCCGCTGCGCAACTTGCCGGTTGGCAGGTTGTAACTGAGAGGCGTGGTAGAGACGTTGAGCAAGTAGACAATCTGTTCAGTCGCCGTCTGCTTGATGTCGCCGTAGAGGCTGCCCTCGGCCACCAGCTTGACCCGCTCTCCCTGATAGAGGGCGGGGCGGGCGGCGCGCAGGGCCAGCAGATCGCCAAGCCACTGCTTGAGTTCAACCTGCTCACCGCTCGGCACAAAGCCGGTGGCACCGGGCACCTTGCCGTCGCTGCGGGCCACGTGATCGTCACAGAGCCCCCGGGCCGCACAATCCGTGGTCACCTGGTTGGCAAAACCGGGTACCTCGTCGCCAAACTCCTCGCCGTAGTAGAGGGTGATAGGGCCGGAGCGGGCCGCCATAAAGCTGAAGGCCGCCTTGTGGCGCTGCCAGTAGTCCGCCGGATTGAAGTTGCCACGCTCCAGCAGATCGCCGAAGCGCACCAGATCGTGGTTACCCAGCATCAGGTTGGGCATGGCGTGGTTCGGGTAGTTCTCCACCTTGTTCCAGCTGGCGTCGAGCACACTGGCCCCCTGGCCGCCCTTGCCGGACTCCTCCACCGCCAGCGCCTGTACCAGACCGTAGCGCAGCGGGAAATCGAACGCCGAGGAGAGCGCCGGGTTGTCGCCCGGCCCATACGCCTGGGCCCGGATCTCGTCGGCCCCCTTCCACACTTCCCCGACCATATAGCCGAGGGTGCCCCACTGCTGGCCGGCGGCCTTGCGGGCCACACTGACTCGCGCCACCTCGGCGCGAATGGCGCGCCACTCATCGAGGCCGAGCTGATAAGCCTGATCGAGGCGCCAGCCGTCGATGCCGTACTGCTCGACCCAGTAGCGGGCCACCTCCTTGAAGTAGGCCAGGCTCTCGGGCTGGCTGTAATCCACCAGCTGGCCCGGGTAGCCGGCACCGCCGCTCTTGAGGGCGGGCAGCCGTCCCTCGGGCGAAGGCTTGCTCACCCCCACCTTGTTGACATGGCCGAACACGCCGTCGAGGAAGACGTAGAGGCCGCGCTGGTGCGCCCCATCCACCAGCTGCTTGAGCTGGGCATTGCTGCCGAAGTTGGGGTCCACGTTGAAGAAGTCACAGGCGAAGTAGCCGGTGGCATCCAGCCTGTCGTCGCCGCCTTGCCCGGCGCAGGAGTCGAACACAGGGGTGAGCCAGATGGCGTTGACGTTGAGGCTCTTGATGTGGTCCAGGCTGTCGATGATCCCCTGCAGATCACCGTTGTGCTGGGAGGGGCCGTAGCCGACGCCGTAGTTGGCGCTGCCGTCTCCGTCGACGAAAGACTCCACCATCACCTGATAGATGCGCAAGTTGCAGGCTGGCTGATCATCCCCGTAACAGGCGCGACTGGCCGTTGCCACGGGAGGATGGGCAATAGGAGGGGTGACGACCGGTGTGCCAGCCTCCCCGCCCGCCGTGCCGCTGCCACCACAGGCAGAAAGTAGCAGGGCGGCTCCGATGAGGCCGCCATGACGCAACGTTCCCTGTTTCATTGTTATGTTCCCGCTGTGAGCGCAAGTGCCTGATGCACCCGTTTTCAGCCATGATAGTGGCCCATGGCTGCGCCTGTCTGTGACTGAAAACGTTATCTGTCTCAGTGGGTTAGCCAGACTTATCCCGGGAGTCGCCCATGGGCGCACGCAACGCAAGGCTCGCCATGCTCTCGAAAACAGGGTGAAAGTGACCGGGGCGAAACCGTCACTCGCGATGACCGGCATAACGACGCACGGAAGAAGAGCAAGTGCAGAGCCTGTTAACTAAAGGCTTCCCGCTCGTCGATGGGCATGATCAGGTGGTAGACCTCGTGGGCCGACAGAGTGCAACCGGCTGGCCACTCCAGCTGGTGATAACGGTTGATGAAAACACGGGCAACACGCCGCTCCGAATCCAGCGTCGCAAACAGGGGCTGGGTGCACCAGGGAGTGAGATCCAGCGCCCCCGTGGTACCGTCGGAGAGCACGACAAACAGGCGCCATCCCTGCAAATATTCCACATCGATAAAGACCGGCATCCCTTCGGCTCCGATTGAGAAATTTTCGCCATTATAAGAAGGGATATACCGCCCATTCGCGCCATAGCTCACATTTCATACAGCAGGATATGCTGTCCACCAGAGGCGATCAAACTCACAATTTTGCATAAGAGGCATGAGGATGACCTCTTTTCTCAAACCGGGATGCAACCTTCCGGCGCCCCCCCTGTCATATTGCCACAACAAATAAAAAAACGTCTGCGGACAGACGTTTACAGGCTCATTCAGGAACAATTATGACAAACCTCAAGCAACGGCTGGGGCCATTCTGGCCCTTTGCCGTTTTCTGTGCGCTCGCCCTTTTTTCGCTCACCCTTGGCAGAATTGCCCTCGGTCTCTGGCAGCTGGAGCGGGTCGATGCCGTCGCCGGTTGGCAGGAGATGCTACTGCAGGGGCTGAGAGTCGACTTCGCCACTCTCTGCTGGGTCTGGGGCGTTCCCGCCATGCTGACCCTGCTGCTGGCGGGCCCTCATGCCATCGGCAGGATCTGGCTGCAACTGATGCGGGTCTGGCTAACCCTGGGGCTCTGGCTGATGCTCTTTCTCGAGATCTCCACCCCCTCCTTCATCAGTGAATACGGGGTACGCCCCAATCGCCTCTATGTGGAGTACCTCATCTACCCGAAGGAGGTGTTCGCCATGCTGTGGGCGGGTCGCAAGGGAGAGCTGCTGCTGACTCTGGTGCTCAGCGGCGCCGTGCTGACGGGCAGCTGGTGGCTCAGCGGCCGACTGATGCGCGGCATCCGCTTCCCGCGCTGGTATCTGCGTCCGGCGTTTGCCCTGCTGATCCTGGCCATCGGTTTCCTCGGTGCCCGCTCCAGCCTGGGGCACCGCGCCCTGAATCCGGCCATGGTGGCCTTTGCCGATGATCCCCTGGTCAACTCCCTGACCGTCAACTCCGCCTACTCCCTCTTCTTCGCCATCAAGCAGATGGGGGCCGAAGAGGATGCCAGCCAGTTTTACGGCGAGCTGCCACGCCAGCGGATCCTGGAGCTGGTGCGCCAGGAGAGCGGCCGCGGCCCCCACGAATTCAGCTCCGATAGCCTGCCCAGCCAGACCTTCAACGAAGCCAGTTATGGCGGCCAGCCGAAGAATCTGGTGATCCTGCTGCAGGAGAGCCTGGGAGCCCAGTTTGTCGGCTCCCTCGGCGGGCGGCCACTCACCCCCAATATCGATGCCCTGTCGCAGGAGGGGTGGGCATTCGAGCAGCTTTATGCCACAGGTACCCGCTCGGTGCGCGGTATCGAGGCGGTGCTGACCGGCTTCACGCCAACCCCCGCCCAGGCGGTGGTCAAGCTGGGCAAGAGCCAGACCAACTTCTTCACCATCGCGGATCTGCTCAAACAGCGCGGTTACGACACCAGCTTCATCTACGGCGGCGAGAGTCATTTCGACAATATGCGCAGCTTCTTTCTCGGCAATGGCTTCACCACTATCGTCGAGCAGAAGGACTTCGACAATCCGGTATTCAAGGGCTCCTGGGGCGCATCGGACGAAGATCTGATGGCCAAGGCTGACGAGACCTTCCGGGCACTGCACAAGGAGGGCAAACCCTTCTTCAGCCTGGTGTTCAGCTCAAGCAACCACGATCCGTTCGAGTTTCCTGACAATCGCATCGCCCTCTATGAACAGCCCAAGCAGACCCGCAACAACGCGGCCAAGTACGCAGATTACGCCATCGGCGAATTCTTCAAGAAGGCGAAGCAGTCCGATTACTGGAAAGACACCCTGTTTCTGGTCATCGCCGATCACGACAGCCGGATCAGCGGCGCCGGCCTGGTGCCCATTCCCCGCTTCCATATTCCCGGGGTCATCCTGGGGGATGGCATAGCGCCGAAGAAGGACAAACGGATCGTCAGCCAGATCGACATGGCGCCGACCCTGCTCTCCCTGATGGGGATAAGCGCCGACTATCCCATGCTCGGCAAGGATCTGACCCGCATGCCCGCCGACTGGCCGGGGCGGGCCATCATGCAGTACGACAAGAACTTCGCCCTGATGCGTGGCAAGGATGTGGTGATCCTGCAGCCGGAACGGACGGCGGAAGGATTCGTCTATGACGCCGCCAGCGAGAAGCTGACCCCGGCTCCGCAGCCGGAGGCGATGAAGGAGACCGCCCTCGGGCTGGTGCTCTGGGGCAGCATGGCCTATCAGCAAGGGCTCTACCGGACGGCGCCGGATCAGCGTACCGCCGCCAACTAGGCGACCGTTGCCAGAATAAGAAAAAACCGCCGTTTGGCGGTTTTTTCTTGTTGGAGGCGGCTCTAGGACTGGGGGAAACAGGGCAGGGAGCGGCTGAACTTGTGCTCGAACACCAGGGAGGTCTCGAGGTGCACTACCTCTTCGCGAGAGGTGAAGTGATCGAACACGAAATTGCGCAGGTGCTCGGTATCGGCGACGCAGAGGTGCACCAGAAAGTCGTCCTTGCCCCCCATGTGGAACAGGCTGATCACCTCCGGCAGCGCCAGGATGGCATCGCGGAAGGCATCGATAATCTGGCGGCTGTGGCGGGCCAGCTGCAGGGAGACCATGGCCTGAATGTGGCCACCGAGAGCCTGGTAGTCCACTTCGCAGTGTGCCCCCTTGAGGACATCGTCTTGCTGCAGCTTGCGCACCCGCTCCAGGCAGGTGGAGGGGGCCACGCCCACCAGGGCAGCCAGATCCTTGTTGGTCATGCCCGCATCGCGAAACAGATGGGCCAGGATATCCAAATCCAGTTGATCCAGGTTTCTCATCTTAACTCCTTGAACCGCTAAATTTTTTAGACTCTGCCCGTAAACCCGGGCAAACACAACGACCGTTGACATCGCGCCCGGCCCACCTATGCTTGGCGCCATTCATCGGGCCCGCCCCATTCATGAGGATCCACCATGCACCCGTCTCATCCCTTCTGGAGCCTGGAGGTTCCCCGCGTCGATGGCCAGTTGCTGCTGACCCCCTGTCCGGGCACCCAGCAGGTTGCGCTGACCCAGGCCCTCGAGCAGCTGAGGCTGGCCGGCGCTCATGGGGTCGTGACCATGATGACGGGGGCCGAGCTGATCAGCCACGGCCTGGGCAACCTGGGGGCACAGGTCGAGCGTGAAGGCATGCGCTGGTTCCATCTGCCCATCGAGGATGACAAGGCCCCCGACACGGCATTCGAGCAGGCCTGGTTGCAGACGCTGCCGCAGTTGCGCGAGCTGCTTGGCGATGGCAAGCAGCTGGTCATTCACTGCAAGGGCGGCAGCGGCCGCACCGGTCTGGTTGCCGCCGCCCTGCTGATTTCCCTGGGTCAATCCCAGGAAGAGGCCATGGCAGCCATCAGGGCCCGCAGACCCAAGGCGTTTGCCCTGGCCTGCCATCGCCACTGGCTGGATGCCCTGACCCTCAGGCTGGCTGGCGGTTGATCACTGGTTGCCGCCCTTCTCGTAGGTAAACACCTTGCCGATATCTTCCACCCGATAGCTGGTGAGCTGGTAGACGTAGTAGTTGAGCCAGTTGGCAAACAGCAGGTGACCATGGCTGCGCCAGCTGGCCCTCGGGGGTTGGCTCGGATCATTGTTCGGGTAGTAGTTGACCGGAATGGCGGGATCGAGCCCGGCTGCCAGATCCCGCTGATACTCCCCATCCAGGGTCAGGGCGTCGTATTCGGGATGGCCGGTGACAAACACCTGGCGACAATCCTTGGTCGCCGCCAGATAGACCCCCGCCTCCTCTGATTCGGCAAAGATCTGCAGATCGGTGTGGGCGCGGATGAGGTCGCCATCGAACGCCGCATAGCGGGAGTGAGGCGCCACGAACTCGTCGTCGAAGCCGCGCAGCAGCGGCTCGTGCTCGTCGAGGCGATGGTGGCGATAGACGCCGGAAAGCTTGTCGCCATGGGTCTGCTTCTCCATGCCATAGAGGGCTTTCAGCGCCGCCTGCACAGCCCAGCAGAGAAACAGGGTGGAGGTGACGTGTTGATGGGACCACTCGATGATCTCGACGATGCGCGGCCAGTAGACCACCTCCTCGAACTCCACCAGCCCGAGCGGCGCCCCCGTGATGATCATGCCGTCATAGTTGTTGCCACGCACCTGTTCGAAGTCGTGATAGAAGTTCTCCAGATGCGCCCGGGGCGTGTTCTTCGACTCCCGATCATCGATGCGCAGCAGATCCACATCCACCTGCAGCGGCGAGTTGGAGAGCATCCGCATCAGCTGGATCTCGGTTTCGATCTTCTTGGGCATCAGGTTGAGGATCAATACCCGCAGCGGGCGGATATTCTGGGTGACGGCCCGGGACTCCGTCATCACGAAGATGTTCTCCTGCCCCAGCACCTCGGCGGCGGGTAACTGATCCGGAATCTTGATCGGCATGCTTACTCCCTGTACTGCATCGGTAAATATGTCTGGACATCCAGAAGCCTATAATAAAGCGCCTGACCTGTCATCAGATACCTTTTGTATTCGATCCCGCGTTTGACTAGCATACGGCTCAGTGTGTCTCTCGCAGCCTGGACAATGACTGGTATCAAGATCTCCGTAGACCGACTGCAGGTCGGCAATTTCGTCTCTCTGCCACTGGGTTGGCGCGAACACCCCTTCCTGTTTTCCAGCTTCAAGCTCAAGAATGAAGAGGAGATCGAGCTCATTCGCCGGCTTGGCCTCAAGCTGGTGACCATCATCCCCGACAAGAGCGACGCGCCGCCCAAGCCGTTGAGCCAGGTTCAGGCACAAGCGAGCGAAGGGCCGGACACAGCCCTGCGCCAGATCCAGATGCAACAGGAGAAGCTGCGCCGCATCGAACAGTTGCAGCAGTACCGGCGCAACCTGCAGCAGTGCGAGAAACAGTTCCAGCAGTCCCTGGCGCAAGTGCGCAACGTGATGAGCAAGATCCAGTCCCGCCCCCTCAACGCCATCGGCGAGGCGCAGGAGCTGGTCAACGCCATGACGGATCAGCTGCTGGCGGTGGACGAGATGGTGCTGCACCTGGTCTCAGACAGCGAGGATGGCAACAACCTCTACTTCCACTCCCTCAACGTCAGCGTGCTCAGCATGCTGCTGGCCAGGGAGTGCGGCATGGACGCCGGGCAGATCCGCCAGATCGGCATGGGGGCCCTGTTCCACGACATCGGCAAGTTGAAGATCCCGAGCCAGATCTTGCGCAAGACCGAGCCCCTCACCAAGCCGGAAAAAAACCTGATGGCCCAGCATCCGCGCTACGGGCTGGAACTGCTCAACCTGGCCAAGGATTTCCCGGCCGAGGCGAAGGGCATCGTGCTGCACCATCACGAATACCTGGATGGCAGCGGGCCGGAAGGGCTCAAGGGGGGGCAGCTCGATTCCCTCACCCAGATGGTGTCGCTGATCAACGAGTATGACAATCTCTGCCATATCCAGGCCAAGGTGCCCTACTCGGCCCTGAGCGGCCTCTACAAGCAGCGCAAGGCACAGTTCAATCCGGACTACCTCGGCATGCTGATCCGGCTGATGGGGATCTACCCGCCAGGCAGCGTGGTGCAGCTCTCCAACGGCCAGGTCGGCCTGGTGATGTCGGTGAATACCTCCCGTCTGCTCTACCCCTCGGTGCTGGTGTATGACCCGCGCATTCCGCGCCAGGAGGCGGCCATCATCGACCTGCAGCAGGTCGAGCTGACCATCGCCAAGGTGATCCATCCCAAGCGCTTGCCCCCTGCCGTCTTCGAGTACCTCAATCCGCGTACCCGGATCAGCTACTACTTCGAACACAACAAACCCTGATAGCCAGCCACGGCTCACGACCCCTTTACCCCCCAGCCCCGAGGAGCCCGCCATGCGCATCGAAATCATCAGCACCGGAGACGAGATAGTGACGGGACTGGTGGTGGATACCAACGCCGCCTGGCTCAGCGCCCTGCTGCTGGAACAGGGCTGGCAAGTGCGCCGCCGCATCACGGTCGGGGACAACCTCGCCGATCTGAAAACCGCACTGCTGGAGAGCGCGAGCCGCGCCGATGTGGTGCTGGTATGCGGGGGCCTGGGTCCCACCGCCGATGATCTCACCGCCCAGGCGGCCGCCGAAGCTTTCGGGCAACCGCTGACCCTGTTCCCCGAGTGGCTCGCCAGCATCCAGGTCCGCTACGCCAGCCGGGGCAGGATCATGCCTCAGAGCAACACCAAGCAGGCCTGGCTGCCGCAAGGGTGCGAGCTCCTCGACAATCCAGTCGGTACCGCCTGTGGCTTTGTGGTCAGCCATACCAGCAACCACAGCCAGAGCCGGCTCTTCTTCACCCCGGGCGTGCCGTTCGAGTTCAAGCAGATGGTGCACGAGCAGATTTTGCCGCGCCTCAAATCCCTTGCGGGTGAGCAGACGGACACCGAACTGCGCCGTTTCTACACCTTCGGCATCTCGGAATCAGCCCTCAGCGACAAGCTGGATGCGGCCCCCTGGCCAGCCGGCATCGAGCTCGGTTACCGCTCCTCCATGCCCCTCATCGAATTGAAGCTCATTGGGCACGGTGCCAGCGCGGCAGACATGAATGGCGCCGAGGTGCGCCTGCTCGGGGAGATCCAACCCTGGCTGGTGGGCCGCGGCAACGAGGAGCCCGCCCGGCAGATCCTGGCGCTGCTGGGGGAGCGCCCCCTCACCCTGCAGGAAGGGGAGAGCCGGGGTGCATTGCTCGCCCTCTGTCATGACCACCCCGCGCTGGAAGCCGGTTTCAGCCACACCCTGAGCGACGATCTCGCGCAGCTGACAGGTTCCGCCAGCGGGCTGAGCCTCACCATAGGTCGGGCTGGCCCGGACGGGGTACCGCTACTGCTCTGCGCCGATGGTCATCAGGTTGGCCAGATGCTGAAGGCGAGCCATCCGGATCAGGAGAGCCTTCGCAAGATCCTCGCCTTCGCCGCTCTCGATATGCTGCGCCGTCACCTGCAAGGGCTGCCCGAACTGGGTGACTATCTGACCATGGTCCGAACGGCGCAACTTCGCTCATAGGCATTTCCTATCCCCCACCCGCCAACGCCGTCAGCGGCACTGACCACGGGCTCTGCCGTCCCCTTGCCTGGGGGGCGGATACGCGTTCCACCGACGTCCGAAATTCTTCAGCCTGCATCACTCATTCGCACTTAATGCATTGACCAAACAGAAGAAATCTCTGGATACTGCCGGCACATATCGAATAATCCATCATTGAATGGTTGGTAAATGACCAGCGGGGCCCAACACCCCTGAGTCGGCAAGGAGAGCGAGTGTTACGCAAAGAGTGGCTGCTGCTATCAAGCGACATGGAACAGGTCTGCCTGCGTATCGCCGCCGGCCTTACCAAACCGGTCACCGAGCAGGATGTGCAGAGCCTGCTGCTCGCCTCCAACTGTCGCCGCTACCAACCACTCACCGAGGGGATCAAGCAGGCCATCGCCCTGCTCAATACCCTGCTGGCGGATCCGGCGGCCCCTGTCTCTACCACCCCCATCCCCATCGCCCAGCGGCACGATGCCAGGGTGACCATTCTGGTGGAGAAAGACCGGATGAAGGGCATTGCCCAGATCACCGCCGACTGGGGTGGCAAGTACCTGACGCTGGAGCAGCTGCAGGAGGTGATCGCCCAGAGCGAGATCAAGCAGGGGGTGAGCGAGCCCTTGCTCATGGAGGCCATCCAGTCCGCCAAGGAGGCCAGCCCGGGCAGCCTGCTCAAACTGGTCGTGGCCCGCGGCGAGCCAGCTGTCAATGGTCAGGACACCCGCTATGAACGACTGGTGGAGACGCCGGCCGAACGCATCCTCAAACCCCAGGAGCGGGAGTACGGCAAGGTCGACCTGCGGGATCTTGGCTCCATCGTCACCGTCAAGGCGGGTACCCAGCTGATGCGCCGCCACCCGGCAACTGCGGGGATCCCGGGATTTACCGTGACCGGGCAGGAGCTGCCCGCCAAACATGGCAAGGACTCCCCCATGATGGCGGGAGAAGGCACCTTCCTCTCCCAGGAGGATCCCGATCTACTGATCGCCAGCCGCGCCGGGCTACCCTGCCGCGAGAAGTCCGGCATGAAGGTGGATGAGGTGCTCAGCGTCAAGCAGGTGGATGCCCGCCACGGCCATATCACCTTCGAAGGGGGGCTGATCGTCAGCGGCGATATCAACCCGGGCATGAAGGTGTCCGTCAGCGGCGACATCGTCGTCGGCGGCTTTATCGAGGGGGGATTGATTGAAGCCGGTGGCAGCATCACGGTGCGCCACGGCATCATAGGGCGACGCAACGAGCAGGGGGAGTACCTCTGCCAGCTCAATGCCCAGGGAGAGATCCACGCCAGCTACGCCCAGTACACCCAGCTGGCGGCGGGCGGCAATATCCAGATCCAGAGCCAGCTCAGCCACTGTTACAGCCGTAGCGGCCAGGATATCAGGGTCGGCGACAGCGCCATGCGCAAAGGCAATCTGCTGGGGGGGCTCAGCATTGCCAATCGTCTCATCATCTCCCCCGTACTGGGCGCTTCGGCAGGCAACCAGACCCGGCTGCAGATCCTGGGGGGCTACTTCACCCACAAGGAGCAAGAGCAGCAGCTCAAGCAACGCCAGCAAGCCGGGCAACAGCAGCTGGACAAGCTCAAGGAGCTGGTGATGCGACTGGTGCAACTGCCGAGCGACAAGCGCAACCCGGAAACACTGCGCAAACTCAAACCCATCCGCGACCAGCTGCTGGCCGAGCAGAATCAGCTCAGCGACCAGCTGGCCGCCAATCACGAAGAGCTGCAAAAACTGATGGCCGAGATGGATATCATCGCCACCCAACACCTCTTCCCCGGTGTCGAGGTGGAGATGGCCCACCACCACAACCGGGTCGATATCGAGCACGGCCCCATCCACTTCTGCATCCGCGAGGATCAATTGCTGATGAACCCCTACGAGAGGCGCAAGTAATCCATCCCGTGCCACAGCAGTGCCAGCCGTGATCCCGCCGCCGATTTTCGCTACACTCGCCACTTCCTTGGCCCCATAGGGCGGGCCACCCAGACTCAGGTAGTGAGAGATGTACAAGCTGATCGCATTGGATATGGATGGCACCCTGCTCAACCCGCAGGGCCAGATCACCCCCCGCACCCATGACGCCATCCGGGCCGCCCGCGCCAAGGGGGTCACTGTGGTGCTGGCCTCCGGTCGCCCGCTGGAGGGCATGAGCCACTATCTGGCGGAGCTTGGCCTCACCGGGCAGGATGATTACGTCATCTGCTACAACGGCGCCCTGGTGCAACAGGTCGCCGATCAGCGCATCATCCGCAGCCAGCTGCTGACCGGGGCCGATGCCAGTGCCATCGCCAGGCTGGCCAACGAGCTGGAAGTCAACATCCACGGTTTCTCGGTGACCCGGGGGCTCATCAGCCCCAAGGTGAGCACCTACACCGAACACGAGTCACGCCTTATCGGCATGCCCATCAATCTGCTGGATTTCGCCACCCTGCCCAGCGATGAGCAGATCATGAAGGTGATGATGATCGACGAGCCGCCCCAGCTGGCCCGCGCCATCGAGCGCCTGCCAGGCGAACTCCATGAGCGCTACACCGTAGTACAGAGCGCACCCTTCTTCCTCGAATTCATGAACAAGCAGAGCAACAAGGGAACCGGAGTCGCTGCGCTGGCCGAACATCTCGGACTGACGGCGGAGCAGGTGATCACAGTGGGGGATGCGGGCAACGATCGCCACATGATCGAATATGCCGGCCTTGGAGTGGCCATGGGCAACGCTACCGACGAGATCAAGGCGCTGGCACAACACATCACCGCGCGCAACGATGAAGATGGCGTCGCCCAAGTGATCGAGCAATTCGTCCTGAACGCCTGACATGCCTGCTTGCCTCATCGCCTGAGAGGCACAACGCAACGGGGGGAGGCCAGCTGGCCTCCCCCCGTTTGTTATGTTGCTATGCCAATCCAGTCTGACTCAGCGGTCTGCGAGGCACTGGGTGTGTGAGCCAGGCTGCAGGTAGGGCATCAGCAAGGGGGCCATCCCCTTGAGCACCTGCACCGGCAGCGCCGAGGTAAAGCGGAACTTGTCGGACTGGCTGCCCGGCACATAGGCGGTCAGGGTGCCGAAATGGTCGTCTCCCAGATAGAAGACAAAGGTGGCGGTACGGTTGCGGGCCAGCGAGCTGGTCACGTTGCCATAACGCCCCACCGTCTCGATCCGGTTGTCCCCCGTCCCCGTCTTGCCTCCCATCGGCAGCACAGTGCCATCGGGCAAGGCGAAGGCCCCGGCTATACGCCGTGCCGTGCCCCCTTCCACTACCTTCGACAACGCATTGCGCAGGGCCGCCGCCACCTCGGCAGGCAACACCCGGGTCCCCTCGCTCTGGGCCGGTGTAAACTCGGTTTCGAACGGCGTGTCCTTGGCAAACGAGAGGTGCTCGATGCGCAGGGTCGGCGCCCTAACGCCTCCGTTCTGGATGATCCCCATCAGCTCTGCCAGCGCGGCAGGCCTGTCCCCCGAGCTGCCCAGCGCGGTCGCAAGCGACGGCACCAGGTGATCAAAGGGATAGCCCAGCTTGGCCCAGCGTTGATGAATATCGAGGAAGGCCTCGACTTCCAGCATGGTGCGGATCCGCGTATCACGGGCGCTGCGGTGGCGAGTCTTGAACAGCCAGCTGTAGACCTCCTGACGCTCGTCGCGGCTGGCAGCCACGGCATCGGCGAAGGTCGCCTTGTCAAACTCCTTGAGGTAGGCGAGCAGCCACAGCTCCAGCGGGTGAACCCTGGCGATATAGCCCTGATCCGGCAGCGAATACTTGCCCGGACCATAGCTGACATAGAGCTGGTTGATCCGCTTGTCGCTGAGCTTTTCCCGCGGCAGTCGCTTGGCCAGGAAGGCGGCAAACGTGGCCTCGTCGGCATTGGGCAACAGGTAGCGGTGCACCGCCGCCAGTCGCACCGCACTGGGCTTCAGACCGTCGAGGAAGGTATCCAGCTGCTCATCCGGGGTCTTGCCGCGGTATTTGCGCCAGAAGCGTAGCAGATAAGTCTGCCCCTCCTTGTCGGCGAATTTGGCCAGATACTCCTGACGACGGGGATCCTTGTCATCCTTGAGCAACTGGGCGCGATTCCCCTCCTTGTAGAGGCTGTAGCGCACGATATCGCGCATCAGGCGGACAAACGGCAGGTTGATGGACTCGCGCAGCGCATCGCGGATGGGCGGGATCCGGCCGTTGTCCTCCTTGCGGAAGTTGTTGAAGGTGTGCATGCCGCCACCGGTAAAGAAACCCTCATAGGGGCTGGCGGAGTATTTGCGATCCAGCGCCGCCTCCAGCATCACCGGCAGGCTCTTGTCCTTGGCCGTCATCAAGTAGGAGATGGCCCAGCGGCTGAGATTGTCCTGGGAGGCGTCAGCCAGCTTGCGCAGGCTTGCGGTGGGCATGCCGGCATAGCTGTCGTGCAGCTCGGCCACTATCTCTAGATAGGTGGTCAACACCCGCAGCTTGGCGGTAGAGCCCAGCTCCAGCTTGGAGCCCTCGTTGATATCAAATGGCTGATCCGTGTTGTCGGTCTGTACCCGTACTTTGAACCCTTCCGGAGACTTCTCGAACAGGGTAAAGCTGTAGCGCACATCCCCCGTCTTCTCCGGCGACAGCAGGCGCTCGCCAAACAGCCCGACCTCGGCCGCAAATGCCGGATCGGCGAGCTGGTGCAGATAACGGGACACTTCGGTCTGCAGCGGCATGTTGAGGCTGGTATCGGCGGTCAGATCCATCCGATCCAGATCATAGAGCTGCACCCCGAGCTGACGGCTCAAGCGGGTACGGGCCACCTGCAATCCCTTGTTGTTATTAACCTTGGTGACCGCCGGTGACTGCAGGAAGTCACGGAAACTGATCTTGGCCTTGAGCGCCGCCTCCATCAGCGGCGGGGTGATCATCCCCTCCTGCACGAAGAGACGCAGATAACTGTCGGTGAGTTCGGCAAGTGCCTCGCGCCCCTGCGCCAGATAGTAGGAAGGACGACGGTGAGCGATCATCAGCGAAACCACCTGGCGCAGGGCCAGTCCCTGATCGGCCAGGGAGGAATCCTGGTTGCGCGACGGATCCAGCAGCCGGTTTACCTCGTCGACGTCGGCACCGAACCAGACCCAGAGCCCATCCCCCAGACCATGAACTTCACCGTAACCGGGCGCCGCCGAGAGCGGTACCGAGTTGAGGTAGGCCCAGGCAACCAGCTTGCGCGCTTCCAGAGTCTCCGGCCCCAGCCGGTAGGCCCGCACACTGGCGGAGGCCATCTGGCGGATCTTCTCGGTCGGGGAAATAGTCAGGCCATCCGGAGAGTGGCGATACTTCTCGACCTGGGTCGCGAGCGTGCTGCCACCGGCCGACTGCTCCTGCATGTCCAGCGCCTTGCCGACCTGGGAGAGCGCCGCCTTGGCAAAACGTGGCCAATCCACCGCCGGGTTGGCCAGCGGCTCCTTGGTGCTCAGCAGATCACGGTTCTCGATAAACAACAGTGACTGGATGATCAGCGGCGGGATCGAGGCAAAATCCGGGTAATGGTGGGTCGGATACTTGAACTGATAGAAAGGCTCGGCGCGGCAATCGTGAAGCGTCAGCCCGGCCTGCACCTTTTCGGTATAGGGGACGAAGAAGCCACGGCTGGCATAGTCATACAGTGCGTCGGAGAAATGCACCTGCTGACTGACCTGATAACCGCGCTGCAACAGGCGCTCCTGCATCATCGGCAGCAGCACATAACCCAGCCGCTTGTCGAATGGACCGTCGTCAGGAAAGGCAATCTGCTTGCTCGGCCCAGGCTCGACCTGATAGGTGAGGGTGGCGGCATAGCGCGAGATCTCCCGGGACTGCAGCTTCGAGGTTTTCATCTCGTAGCCGATCAGGGCTATCGCCGCTCCCAGGCATGATAAAAAGAGGAAACAGAATAGCCAGCGCCACCAGGAACGACGCTTGCGTTTCGGATGCGCGTCCGAGGTCGGTATGGATGATTCTTGAGATGCCACTTGTGTCAAATCCATCTGCTTTGATGCGCCCATATCAGCCCCACCATGGTTGCGCAATTTATTGTGTTACTCTCAAGCTTAGTCTTTTCAAGTCAATGGCTTGAAACTATTAACCGCTTTGGAATGATGGTAACAGGGCAATTCTAAAAAGGGGAGTCGATTGTTGCAGGAGTTGCAGAGATCCGAGCTGATAGCAAAACACCGGCCAATGGCCGGTGTTTTTCAATTCAATCGTGCTTACTTGTGAGAGCTCATGCTCTTGAGCTTGGTGCTCAGATCCTTGCGCTCCTTGGAGAGCTCGGCATTTTTGATGATGTGATCATCAACACGCTCTTCATAGTCGGCGCGCATGTTGGCGATGATGGCCTGCACCTCATCGATGCTCATGCCCGGCTTGATGTAATCGCTCAGGTTGTCGAGCAGCAGCACACGCTTCTGGTTGTCACGGATCTTCTTCTCGTTATCCGCAATTTCACGCTTGAGTTTGTTCTGGCGACGGGACATACGCACATATTCCAGTACATCGCTAAAGGTGGACTTGTTTACTTGTTCCATATCGATACCACTGACGTAAGGTTGATAAAAACTGGCCAAGTTACGCCTGGTTTCCGACAAGAGAGCGCGGAGCAGGCAAACTCAAGATGTCCTTACTCTACCGAGTTATAAGCGAGATACAACCCTAATCACGCGCCACGGACCTAGATCGGCCAAAAGTAAACCAGCCACAAGAGTCGCTTTCCGCCCCTCCGGCATCCTTAAAAAAGATGATAAAACGAGCAACTGGAGACTATTTGAGGCCAAACTGCAGATTATACGAGCTCATCAGGAATCGTTATCTATCGTCGAACTGGCCATAAAAAGGCGAAAGAATACGCAGAAAACAAAAAGCCTTCCCTAACGGGAAGGCCTTAAAAACGAAAAAAAGCCCAGTCTGTCGACTGGGCTTCTTGTTAGTGGCGGAGCGGACGGGACTCGAACCCGCGACCCCCGGCGTGACAGGCCGGTATTCTAACCGACTGAACTACCGCTCCGCATTCGGTTAGCTTTCGCTAAAGCTGTTGCTGCTTCTTTATGAGGTGTCATCCTCGCAGCCAGTGATGTGATTTTGCACATCGCTGTTTAATTGGGTGCCTGGCAGTGTCCTACTCTCGCATGGCGAATGCCACACTACCATCGGCGCTACCGCGTTTCACTTCTGAGTTCGGCATGGGATCAGGTGGTTCCACGGCGCTAT